>JBBCHP010000009.1:0-74919 GCA_037201525.1 Rhizomicrobium sp.
ATGGATCGCTCTCTCGCCAAGCTCGCCGCAGCCCTTTTGCTGGGTTCGTCGCTCGCAGCCTGCTCGACCTTCGGGGACAGCCAAGCGAGCAAGACCGGCTCCACGGCTCCGAAAACAGCCAAAGGAAATACCTCGAGCGGCAGCATGGCCGCCGATCTGGATGCCCAGATCCAAAAGGCCCAGGCGGCGCGTGTGCAAGGCGACTACGCCGGCGCCACGAGCATCCTCAGCCAGCTCATGCTAGTGACGCCGGATGACCCGCGTATCGCCGGCGAATACGGCAAGACACTCGTGCAGGAAGGCCACTCAAAGGACGGCGTCGATTTCCTGAAGCGCGCCGCGCAGTTGCAGCCTGGCAATTGGACATTCTATTCGGCGATGGGTGTTGCCTATGATCAGCAGGGCGATTACGCGAATGCCCGTCTCGCCTACAATCAGGCGCTGGCGATCAAGCCCGCAGACCCAGCCGTTCTGAACAATTATATGCTGTCACGCATGCAGGCCAACGATGCTTCGGGCGCGCGCCAATTGATGGCGCAGATGCCCGCAGCGGCGAAATCCGATCCCAAGATCGCGCAGACCGTGGCGTTGCTTGCCAGCGCGTCGCCGGCGCCAAGTCCCGCGCCGCAGGCCGCCAAGACGACTGCGGCGTCCGTTGCCTCCACTGCAAACGGAAAGGCCGCGCCAATCACGGTTCACGCGCTCCCGGCGAATACGATTGTGGAGCAGCTCCCAGCGAGCACAAAACCGGCGGCTGCGCATGAGGCAACAGGCGCTCCGCATCAACTGGCGAAGACCACCCCTGCGTCGCCCACTCCGGCCAAGACGACCGCCAGCAAAGTGGCGGATACCGCGCCAGCGAACGCGTCCGCGAAGAAGAAACCTGCGCCCAGCGCAAACAAGACACCCACACTGCGCATGACGGCCGACGCCGCGTCCCCCTGAACGGTTCGACTAGGGATTGCTGATCGTCGCGATCCAGGCTTGGCCCGCATAGCCAGCCGGGAACGCCACTGATATTTCGATTAAGGGATAACCGCACTTTTTTCGAGCACTGCGTGATCTTCCGCGTGGACGCGCAATGCTGCGCGGCGCGACGAAAGCGAAAATCGCATCCATACGCGCGATGGAGCGCGCACGACGCGATCAATGCATCATGTGGGAGATCTTCATAAGTGCCGGGCCCATGATCACGGCGAACAGACACGGCAGGAAGAAGACGATCATCGGCACGGTCAGCTTGGCCGGCAAAGAAGCCGCCTTCTTCTCCGCTTCGGAGAAGCGCATCTCGCGATTTT
Source organism: Rhizomicrobium sp. (assembly GCA_037201525.1). Lineage (GTDB taxonomy): Bacteria > Pseudomonadota > Alphaproteobacteria > Micropepsales > Micropepsaceae > Rhizomicrobium. The sequence continues at coordinate 1,299 of JBBCHP010000009.1, forward strand.
CCTGCGACGCGACGCGCAGCGCCTGACCAAGCGGCGTTCCGTATTTTTCCGCCTGGTTTAGGGCGACCGCGACCGCCTTGACACCGTTGTGACCGCAACGGGCTGCAAGATTTTCGAACGCGAGACGGCGTTCGGGGAGGTAGGAAAGCTCAGCCGTCGTCAGCGCCAGTTCCTCGGCAAGTTCCGGCGATTGCTGACCGATCTCGGAAGCCACGCGCGAGAACGCCGGTTCGATCGACATGCCGGATTCGACGCAGATCAGCATCAGATCGAGCGCATCGGGAAAAGCGCGCATGATCGACTGGCGGCGGCGTGAGATGGTGTTGGAGACATAGATATCCGGCAGATAATAGCCGACCAGAGCAGCAGCGATCGCAACGCCGACCTTCATGATCGTCGACCAGGCGAAATGCGCGATCACAAAAACGTAAAGCAGCGCCAGCAGGAAGACGATGAACGGCATCACGAAGCGGAAGAACATGAAGACCATCACGGGCGTGGGGCCGCGGAAACCGCCATGGCTAGCTTTTCCCTGCTGCCGTCGGAAGCGACGAGCTTGGCCAGATCGAAACGTTCGACGATGCCCTTCATCATCTTGATCGAGCCTTGCGGATCGGCGCGCAGACTGCCGCGCTTGGCATTCAACGCAGCGTGATGCTTGGCGCGTAGTTCTTCGCGCCGCTCCGCAACGCCTTTCAGGCGTGCGCCCAGTCCGTCGCGCTCCGCATAGGGAAGACCGATCGTCACGATGGTCGCAAATGCGAAAATGGCGGCCGCCAGCGTGGCCAGAAAAGCCGGATCGAACAGGAGGTCCATCAGGTCTGCGGTCATCGCACGCTCAATGCTTGAAATTGATCATTTTGCGCATCACGAAGATGCCGACGCTCATCCAGATCACACAGCCGGCGAGAATGAGATTTCCAGTGCGTTCCGTGAAGAGAAGTTTGATGTAGGCCGGCGTCGTCAAATACACGATGCCCATCACGGCCGGCGGCAGAGAGCCGATGATGCCGGCCGAAGCCTTCGCTTCCGATGACATCGCCTTGATCTTGCCGGCAAGACGTTTGCGGTCTCGCAGAACGCCGGACAGGTTGCTCAGCGCCTCGGAGAGATTGCCGCCTGATTTCTGCTGGATCGTCATCACGATGCCGAAGAAGGATACTTCCGGCGTCGGCATGCTTTCAAACATGCGCTTGCAGCCCTGCTCGAGGGTAACGCCGACCTTCATGCCTTCGACCAGGCGGCTGAATTCACCCGAAACAGGCTGAGGGCTTTCCCTGGCAACGATACGCAACGCTTCGTTGGTCGGAAGACCGGAGCGCACGCTGCGCACGACCACGTCGATCGCATTCGCGAATTCGCCGGTGAATTTCTTTTCGCGCCTGGCCTTCATGAAGCCGAGCACCCAGCGCGGCAGACCGAGACCAGCCGCGAACGCCACCATCAAATCGACCAAGATCGTTTGGCCCGTGACAAAACAAATCACGGCCAAGACGCCACCCAGCCCACCCGATATCATCCAGAACACAGGGACTGACACATCTGGCAGACCCGCCTGATCCAGCCGGCGGCGCATCGTCAGCTTTTGCTTTTTCTGCTCGGCGTTCTGGCTTTCGATCTTCTGAAGGAGCTGCTGGACGTTCTTGCGCTTGAGAACATTGGTGTCCGTGCCCGGCCCGCCGCGCAACTGGGCCGCGGGCTTGGCTACCGCCGCCATGCGCTTTTGCTGCTGCTCCCGCGCGCTGCCTCATAAACGAGGCCCGCGCCTCCCAGCGCAAGAACCATAAGCATCGCGACGATTGCGAACAGCATGTTGCCTCAGCTTTGCAGGACGTCGAGCGCGTCGGCGAGCTCGCGCTCCAGATTGTAATAGCGTGCACGTTCCAGAACGCCGGACGCACGATGCCCGTGCCTGGTGCTTGCCCTTGAGGCGGCCCGTTTCGTCTTCGCCGGTCACTTCGTAGGTCATAAGGTCTTGCGTGATGACGACATCGCTTCGGTACCGACAACTTCGGTCACTTTGGTGATACGGCGCGAGCCATCGCGCATACGTTCGGCCTGGATGATCACGTCGATGGAGCCGACAATCATCTCGCGGATCGTTTTGGTGGGAAGCTGGAAGCCGCCCATGGTGATCATCGACTCAAGACGGCTCATCGCTTCACGTGGGGAGTTGGCGTGCAGCGTGCCCATCGACCCGTCATGGCCGGTGTTCATGGCTTGCAGAAGATCGAACGCTTCGGGTCCGCGCACCTCGCCCACGATGATGCGTTCGGGACGCATACGAAGACAGTTCCTGACCAGATCGCGCATGGTGATCTGACCTTGGCCTTCGAGGTTCGGCGGACGCGTCTCCAGACGCACGACATGCGGCTGCTGCAGTTGAAGTTCGGCCGCGTCTTCGGCAGTAATGACGCGTTCGTCGGCCTCGATATAGGCCGTCATGCAATTGAGCAGCGTGGTCTTGCCCGAGCCGGTACCCGCCGGAGATCAGGATGTTGCAGCGGCAGCGTCCGATCACGCCCAGCACACGCGCACCGGCCGGGGGGAGATCGATCCGAACTTGACCAAATCTTCCAGCGTCAGCTTGTCCTTGCGGAATTTACGAATGGTGAGGCGTCGGCCCATCGAGCGAGAGCGGCGGCGCGATCACGTTGACACGAGAGCCGTCGGCGAGACGCGCGTCGCAGATCGGCGAGCTTTCGTCGACACGGCGGCCGACCTGGCTCACGATGCGCTGACAGATATTCATCAGCTGCGCGTTGTCGCGGAAGCGGATCGAGGTCAGCTGCACCTTGCCACCGACTTCGATGAAGACGCGGTTCGCGCCATTGACCATGATGTCGGCGATGTCGTCGCGCGCGAGCAACGGTTCCAGCGGGCCGTAGCCCAAAACGTCGTTGCAGATGTCCTGGAGCAGATGTTCCTGCTCTGCGATCGACATCACCACCGCCTTGATGGAGATGATCTCGTTGACGATGTCGCGGATTTCCTCGCGCGCCGAATCCGGATCGAGCTGCGCCAACTGGGCAAGATCGATGGTGTCGATCAGCGCGCTGAAGATCAGTGTTTTGATCTGATAATAGTCTTCCGAGCGCTGCTCACCCTGCGTGCGCGGCTGCCCCTTGATCGGCTGGATCGCGGCAGGCGTGGGCTTAGGCGCCGCTTGCTCAACGCGCGGCGCGGTGCCGATACAGTCGGTTCGACGCGCGTAGACTGCGCCGGCGCTGAGGGCGGCGGAGGAGCGACCGCTATCGGCGGCCGCTGGATTTCAGTCGCTGCGTTGCCGCGCTTTCCGAACATGCGTTAAGCCCTCTTCTTCCCCTTGTTAAGGAAGGAAAGCAGTGGATTTGATGACTTTGCCTGCGCCTGCGGCGTGCGGCCCGTCACGATCTGCGCAAGACGGCGGATCGCTTCACTGCTTGGTGCGTTCGGCTGCAACTCAATCAGCATCTGGCCATTGTTGCCAGCCTGGCCGAACAGCGCCGGATCGAAATTGATCACGCAGGCCGGATCGACGCCCAGCGTTTCCGCGAAATCCTTTGCCGGGATTTCCGGTCGCTTGGGCTGACCGATCTGATTGAGCACCAGACGCGGCGGCGCATCGTTTGGACGGTTGTGCTTGAGCACTTCGAGCAGGCTTTTGGCATTGCGCAGGGACGCGAGATCGGGAGTCGCAACGACGATATTCTCATCTGCGCTGATCATGGGTCGCCTTGACCCACGGCATCCACAGATGCGGAAGATCGACGATCACGCAAGGCGTTGTACCGCGCACGGCTTCCAGCACCGACTCGAAAGCATCGGGGTCGTTGCTGTATTCCCGTTCCAGCACGGCTGGCGCGGTGAACAGCGATAGATGATCCCCGCGCTTCATCAGCAGGCGGTCCAGGAGAACATCGTCCAGGCGCTCGGGTGCCGACAGCGCATCGGCCACGCCTTGTCCGGGCTCGTCGTTGAAATCGAGACCGACGGTTCCGTACGCCATATCGAAATCGACGATGGTCGTGTTGATCTGAAGCTCGTGCGCAATGCACCAGCCGACATTGTGCGAGAGCGTCGAGGATCCCGAGCCGCCGCGGGCACCGACAAAGTTGATGACACGGCCGATCGGCTGCGAACCGGGCTCCAGATACAAACCGGAGATTACTTCGATCAGATGCATGGACTCAGCGGCGCGACAAGGTATTCGCTGGCGCCGCGGCGCATCAGTTCGCGATAGAGCTCTACGTCGTTGACGCGGCCCACCACGACCACCTTGGTCGAGGGGTCGCAAACATGGGCGAGCTTGTCGAGCTCGTCGAGCGCCGCCTGACCGTTCAGACGAGTCTCGACGATCAACAGATTGGGCGTGACCGCGCCGTTAAAGTGCTCGACAGCGGCGCCAATGCCGCCAAGCTGTACGCTCAAATGCGCTTTGGACAGGCGCGGTCTGTCCCGGCGCGTTGAAGCGCGGCACCCGTGTCGGGAATTCGACAAAGGCGTGAATGGAGATACGTGGCACCGGTCGCTCATGCGGCTGGGCGCCGAAGGCTTCAGTGTCTGGAACGTGCAGGGGTTGTCATGTCTCGTATCCGCTATTGGACGCTTGAGCTTTCACCGGACTGCTCGACAGCTTTGTCGCCGGTGTGTTTGTCGGATTGCGTGATCTCACCCTTTTCGTAATGACCCATCACAGTCGTGCGGCGTGCCGCGTCCGACGGACCCATCGCGCGCTGCTGAACCAGATCGCGCGGGTCGGCGACCATTGCGGCGATGTTCTTCTGCACGGCGCAGCCGAACGTCGGCGGTGGCTGATTATCGGCTGTGTCGCCCCAATCCTTGGGTCCAGTCCCTGACCTACGCAATCGCCGACATGCGCCTTGTACGACACAAGGCGATCTCGACACGCGTGTCGCCGTCTCCAGGTTTGGTGCCTACCAGAATGCGGTCGCGCGGCACGCCGAGAGAAGCGAGACGCTCGCCGAAATAGCTGATGGCGGAGTTCGCGCCGCTGCCCGACGGCGCAGTGATCGAGATCGCGCCGTTGCCGCTATTCATGAAATCCTCGACGAAAAGGCTGAAATGCGCCGCGTCTTCCGGCATCAGCCCTTCATTCGTCATCGAGAACGGCAGCTTGATCGAATGATAGGCGGGTTCGACGCTGATCGGATGATTGACTTCCGGATCGGCGACATAGCCGACGCCGTCGCTGGTGGGTGCCGCACAACTCCCCGCGAGCAGGAGCGAACCGATGGCGGCGAAGCGCGCGATGTCTTTTGTCGTCCACATGAAACGCACTCCTATTGCACGATGTAGCCAACCGAACGGAAGCCGTCTTCTGGCCCGGCGGCGTGGCGGTACCGTCATTCTTGTAGATCGCATTCAGGCGGCCGAGCAGGAATCGACTCCGGATCCGTCGGGGTCTGATAGCCGTCTGTCGGCGCGGAAAGCTTCGCCTCGGTCGTCGGATTGACGAGATAGGCGCTGACCAAGACGACTAGCTCGGTTTCGTTGTTCTGGAAGTCGCGGCTGCGGAACAACGCGCCCAGCACCGGCATGTTTCCGATTCCGGGGAATTCTTCCAGCACCTGCTTGGTGGTGTGCTGCATCAGGCCTGCGATCGAGAACGCGCCGCCGGACGGCAGTTCGATCGTGGTCTGCGCGCGGCGCACGTTCAATGCCGGAATCGTCAAGCCTGGCGCGGTGACGGTCAATCCCGTCGTGGATCTGTCGTCGTGCCGCCAGCAAGTGTGAATGCGCCGGTATTGGTGAGTTCGCTTACTTCCGTAGAGATCTGCAGGGAGATGCGGCGGCGCTGAGCACAACGGGGGTGAACGACAGGCCGACGCCGAATTCCTTAAAGCTGATGGAGACGTTGCCCTGCGTGTCGCGTCCTGCGGGAACCGGAAATTCGCCGCCGGCAAGAAAGCGCGCCGTTTCGCCGGATACGGCCGTCAGGTTCGGCTCGGCAAGGATATGCACAAGACCGATCTGATCGAGCGCCTGCAACGTGCCCTGGATATTGTTCGGGCCGGCACATCCCGTGGTTTGAGTCTGCAGCGTGCCAGACTGACTATGATAGGCCCCTGTGCCGACCGTCTGGATGATCGTCTGTATCGGGAGGATCGATGACGGGCAGACAGCGCCGATCTGGCCGCCGGAAGCGTCGCTCAACGCGCGACCGAGCAGACCGAACTGGTTGCCCGTCGAGGCGAAGATCGGAACGCCCGCAACCATCGCAGCTTCCGAAAGATTGACACCGAACTGCTTGGCGATATTGCGGTCCATTTCGGCGACCCGCACCTTGAGCATCACCTGCTCGGCAGCACCGATCGAAAGCATGTGACGACTTTCGTGGGATCGCCGGCGAAGCGCGCCGCGAGGTCCTGCGCGCGCGTTGAATCCTGCCGCGCTCGTCACGGTGCCGGTGAGGACGACGTTGTCGTTCAGTCCCGACACCTTGACGTTCGAGCCGGGGATGTTGGCATGGATCATGGCGCCGAGATCGCCGGTGTCCTTTTCGACGCGAATGTCGAGGGACATGATCTGATGGCCCGCGGCGTCGAAGAAGAACGCGTTGGTCTGTCCGGTTTTCTGCGCCAAAAGGAAGATGCGGCGCGGCGTGCGCACCACCGCATCGACGATATCCGGATTGGACACCAGCACGTCGCGGGCATCGCATCGAGTTGGATGACCGTCGCCTTGTTAAGCGCAAGGACCATGCGGCGGCTTCGACTTGCTGCCGTCGTGCACCGAGACGTTGACGACCTGGTACCCCCCGTCGTCGTTCATGTCGCTCGCGACCGAGCCAGCCGCTCCGCAGCAAAGCGCGGACGCAGTCAGAAGAGCCAGAAAAATGGGTTTTGACATTGCTTATTCCCCGCTCGCCGTGGCGTCCGGGTGGATGACGCCGTACCGGATGACTGAGACTTCGCCGGTTTCCGGCGCCTCATTGTTGTTGTATTTCGCGCGCGCCACGGCCACGCTGCCCGTTGGCTGCGGCTATGTGATCCTGCAACGAACGCAGCGAAAGCGAGATCACCACCCGACGCCTGGGCGCGCGCGATGCGTTCGGCCTGTGCTGGAAGAAGTTCAAGCGTCGCCGTCTTCACGTCGGAGACAGGTTTCTGATTCTTGCCTGGGTCCTTCACATCCGGGACCACCTGGTCGATCGCGAGGACGCGGACATTGCGAAGGAATGTCGTCGCGCGAAAGCGATGATCGCCGACCTGCGAGGTCAGCATCACATCGACGCGGTCGTTGGGCAGGATGAACCCCGCCGGCAAGCGAAGCCACGGAAACCGGGATGGATACCGCGCGCATGCCAGGCGTCAGAGTCGCGGCCATAAAGCCGGTGGCGTCGGAGCGAACGATTTTTGCTTCGGTGATGGGTTCGCCGGTGACGATGGGCGCGCGCGCGACCGTGCCTTTGACGAACTGTTCGAGCTGCGGCGTATTCTGCTTTGTCATGAAGCTCGCATCGACAGAGGATTTTGGCCATTTCTGCCAGTGCACTTCTTCGGGAAGCAGCGCCTGACCCGGCGCGAGATCGGCCGAAGCAACGAGGACTTCGTTGGTTGTGATGGGCGGTGCGAGGGAAGCCTGCACCACCGGGGTTCCGCCGCCCAGCAGCCCGCGGGCGAGAAACGCAGCGCCGCCTGCAGCGACCGCAGCCAGGCCGAGAACGACAAGACGTGATGTATTCATGGCGAGTGGGCTCCTTTAGTCTCTATTCGACCACGCAACCCTTTGAAAAATGCTTAAGACGCGCTAGCCAATTGCGCGGCGCGTTTCATCCGCTCGTGGCGGCGCGGAACACGTCTGTGTGCGGTAGGACAAAGAGTGCCGCCGCGGCGAGCGCCACGCCGTAAGGAATCCCTGCATCGCGTTCGTGCAGGCTGTGCGATCCAGCTCTGCCCCATGAGCGTCGCAGGGATCGGCATTTTGCGCAGGCTTATCAGCGCGAGCGCGAGGCCGCCGCCAATCAAAGAGGTGATCAGCGCATATTCGAGAAAGTTCGCAAAGCCGAGCCACAAGGTCGTGGCGGCAAAGAGCTTTGCATCGCCTCCGCCGATCAAGCCGAACGCAAACAGCGCAAAGCCGGCGGCGAGACCGCAAAAACCCGCCAGCGCGTGTCCACCCAATGCCGATGACGGCAATCCGGCCACCGCCGCAAAACCGCAGAAGCAAAGGCACAGCGTGAGGGGAAGGAAATTCGGGATCTTATAGCTCGCCAGATCCCACCCGGCAGAAGCGGCGAGAAGCGCCGGGACAAGGAACAGAACAAACGCTTGCGACAGCATCATCGGCCTCTCAAAAAATGCAAACGGCCGCTTCTTTCGAAGCGGCCGCCGCGTAAGCGCTTTCGTACGCGCCAGCAGATATTAGCTGGTAAGGCCTTTCGACACTGACGAGAACGTGTTCGTCAGGTTGGTGCCGAGCGTTGTCACGGCGCCGATGATTACAACTGCAATGAGCGCTGCGATCAGGCCGTATTCAATGGCCGTCGCGCCGGACTCGTCACGCACCGAAACGAGAAAACAGGTTTGTCATTTTAGCCTCCACTTGTAGTGACACCCTAGGATGCCTGGCTGATGTCCCTTTGACATCAACGAGGTCTGTGATCGGGAGAATATGCGCGTGCCGATTAATAGCGGCTTAAGCCGATTCGGCTCTCAATCTTGGAAACTGTTTCTCCGCGAGACAGAAAAGGGCTTTTTGATTCAAAGAAAGGGTTAAGATTTTTTGCCCGTTTACCTTTCGCGGGGATATCGCCGAAAAATCTGCAGCCAGTGCGAAAGCAGCGATTGACGGCACCGCATCGAAGACATGTATTTTCGCATCATCGTGCGGACCCCTTATTCAGCAGCACTATTAAGCCTTCCTTCACGGGCCAAACGTTACGTTGCCAGCGAACCAAATTCAGGGAACTCGCCATGCGTCTTCGCATTGCTTTGCTCGCAGCTGCTTCACTCATCGCCACGAGCCCCGCTTTCGCCGATGGCAAGGCGCCCACGCATCACAAGCCCATACATAAGGTCGCAATCAAACATCGCGTGGCAGTCAGAGCCGCCGGCGGCGTTGCTGTCACGATGGATCAGGTCCGCGTTGTGTCTTTCACACGCCCGGTATCGACAGTGTTCGTCGGCAACCCGATAATCGCCGATGCGACTGTGATCGATCCGTACCATGTGTTCATTCTTGGCAAGGCGTTCGGCGTGACCAACATGATCGCGCTCAACCAGCAGAGCCAGACCGTCTCCAATCAGCAGATCACCGTGGCACGCAGCGGCGGCGTTGTGACGCTCCACAAAGGCGCAAACCAATTCTCGTATGCCTGCACCTCGGCGCATTGTGAGGTGAATCCCTTGCCGGGAGACGCGAAGGGCTTTGTCGAAGACAACAGCGGGACGGTCTCCGGGCATCAGGAGCAGGCAATCAAGGCCGCTTCCGCAGCAACGGCACATTAATCCGTCAACGGACCAAGACGCTAAAGGCCGCGCTCGTCGAGCGCGGCCTTCATCTTTTCCGGACAAGAAAACGGCGCTTTAGTGCAGCACGCGCAGATTGGTGATCTGCTCGCCGATGGCATTGAAGGTCGCGATGATCTGGTTCGACGATGTCAGGTCGAAATATTTCGACGGATCGCTTGCGCAGTTTTGCAGGACACTCGAATTGCCCTGCGTACCGTTCAAATCGACGAAGACCGTGTAGACCGTGACGTTGGCCGCCTTCAAGTTTGCGCAAGCCTTCGACATGCGGCCATCCACCTGCGTACTTTGATCGGAACCGTCTCCGTACCAGCGATCCTGCGTGTTCAAGCCGTCGCTCAGCAGGATCATAACCTGTTGCGTATTCGGCGGGAGTGCGGGCGGGCTGTAGGGAACGCCCTGCGTCTGTGCCTGCCAACCCCAGGAAAGACCGATCGTCTGGTTGGTCGAACCGTTGGCCTGCATCGCATCGATCGCATTGCCCAGCGTGGTCCAATTATACCCAAGGGCAATCATCGGAGCCAGGACGCAGGACGGCGAATTCTCCGCAACCATCAATGTCGATGGCGTCGACGTGGATGGAACAGTGTTCTGGATATCGTAATCCTGCGTACGATCCGTCACGCAACCGCCCCAGGTGTTTTTGTTGTTCGTTACCCAAGTGTGGCTGTAGTTGCCGCCACCCAGACTCGTGCTCGTCCAGCATCCGTTATAGTAGTGACCGACCGTATTTCCGCTGGGACAGATATAACCGGCATAGGTGCCGCTGCTCGGAATGTTATTGACGCTCGAGCTGCCATTGGTCGGCGTGCTCTGACAATGAAACCCTTCGTCGTTGTCCTGGTAGGGGCAAGGAGATCCTGGGCCCAGGGTGGTCGACGGAGTCTGGGACGGCGCCGCCAGCCAGTCCGTCCAGCTGAGCCAGGTTGCGCTGGAATAGGACGTCCCGACCTTCACATCGCGAGCAAACGGTAGCAGTGCAACCTGAACGCTGCCGGCGCCGCCGGAGGATGCGGCGTTCTGCAGCATTGTGAGAAGAGAATGCGATGCACTCTTCAGCGCGCTGATTTTCGTCGTTCCCGTGCTGTCCGCCTGTGTCATCGAGCCCGTATTATCGAGCACAAGCGAAACCCAAAGCTTTTCCTGGCCCCACACGATTGTGGAAGATGCAGAGACCGAAGCGTGGTGAATCCTGCTATTTGCATCAGTGTTGTCGGCATCGGATCGCTGGTGCTGACCGTCACCTGCTGACTGTTCGCGGTGACGGAGACCGCCGTGGGCGTGCCATACGACGAATTGTCCAACATGTAATTGGCGTTGAAGTATTGCTGCGCGAGCGTTTGCTGCTGCGTCAGGCTGAGGCCGGGCGACGCGCCCACTGCGAGCCCTGCAGCATCGAGCGCAGTAATCAATTGCGCATGGACCAGCATCGCGCGGGAATAATCGAGACCTGTTCCTGCCGCGAGCGTAAGAGGGATCAGCGAGATGCCGAAGATCATCGCGACGTTGGCGCGCGTATCGGCATAAAACCGCGCTGCGCGTGCGACAGATCGTGACAATGGAATGCGCGCTGCTGCTGCGCGAAGTTTGGCGCCTATCTGCATGACCACCCAGAACCCCAGAAAGCTCAAGGCACATCATCGGCGCACTGCGTGTGCTTTGCTTGCCTATTCGCCCTTTTTGGTTAGGAGCGCATTAACGTCACGCGAAAAAGCCCTAAAATAATAAAGCCAGATAAACAAAGTGTTAAAATCGTGGGCTTGGGCGCGACATGGTACACGCTTCATTCATCACGCCTGCAGCTTCCCCTTCGCTCGAACGCTGTTCCGGTCTAGGCAGGCAATGTGGACTTGGCTGGGAATAGCTCGTGACGGGACGCTGGCTTCGCAAGAACCGATGCTTTCGCCGGATGGCGAGCTATCCGCGCGCGAATGGCGGGTCGGCAATCCTTGAGTTCGCTTTCATCGCGCCGGTGTTCTTTCTTCTGCTTTTCGCGATCATCGAGATCGGCGTGATCTTCTTCGCGCAATCCACGCTGCAGCATGCGACCAACAATCTTGGACGGATGATCCGTACCGGCCAGGTTCAGGGTCAAAACCTGACACAGGATGCCGTGCGGCAGCTGGTTTGCAACGATATTTCCGCTCTCATCCCCTGCGACAACAATCTCTATATCGACATCGAAGCTTTCAGCGGATTTGGCAGCATAACGTTCACGCCGCCGGTCGATCAAAACGGAAATATGATACCGCAAAACAATTTTAAGGTCGGAAACGCGTGCGACGTGGTTCTGGTACGCATTTTCGATTGCCTGGTCGGTGGTCACGCCATTGTTGACGCCGTTCCTGGTGAACGTTTCCGGCAACAATCATCTGCTGTACGCCTCGTCGGCATTCCGCAACGAACCATTCACCACGGGAATCAGCGGATGCTGAAGCTGCTGCGCAAATTCCGAAAGGCCAAGAGCGGCATCGTTGCCGTTGAGTTCGCGTTCGTCCTGCCGGTGATGATGGTCCTTGTGTTCGGCGCGATCGAAGTCACGAGCGCGCTGGTCTGCAAAGCCGATGTGAGCAACATGGCGAGCACGGCGGCCGATCTCATCGCGCAGGAAAGCTCCGTTGGCACCAGCGACATGAACAACGTGTTCGCGTCAATGACCTCGATCATCTACCCCTATACGACCAACGGCATGCAGATCGTCATCACCAGCGTTGTCGACGACGGCAAGGGTGGGGGCATGGTGGACTGGAGCAAGACCAATACCGGCACCGCGCGCACGAAGGGAGCGTCGGTGCCAGTTCCCACCGGATTGATTTCCACCGGCGGAAGCGTGATTTTGACGGAAGTGACATACGCCTACACGACGCCGTCCAACTATCTTATCCAACTGCCGATTCAGATGGCGAACACGTTTTACACCCGGCCGCGGCGCGTGCCGCAGGTGAAGTGGACATCTTAAATCACGTTGGCTTTGACGGGCGCTGACGCATCAACCCTTCCTGGACGACCGACGCGACGAGTTTGCCATCGCGCGTATAGATCGCGCCGCGATTGAAGCCCCGCGCGCCCGACGAACTCGGGCTATCTTGCGCATATAGCAGCCAGTCATCGACGCGAAACGGATGGTGAAACCACATCGCGTGGTCTAGGCTCGCCATCTGCATGCCGGAATGCCAGTCCACGCCATGCGGAAGAAGCGCGGTATCCAGCAGTGACATATCTGACGCATAGGCAAGCACCGCCTGCTGCGTGGCGATATCGTCGGGCACGGCCCTGTCGTCCTGATCCAGATGTTGTCGAACGGTTCGGACTTCCCGCGGCGATAAAATCCGCGATGCACGACAGGGCGCATCTCGATCGGCCGCGGACGCAGCGCCCATTCGCGTGCTTCCGGTGGCATCTGGTCGATCTCGCGCAGGCGCAGCGTGTGCTCGTCGAGCAGGTCTTCCGGCGGCGGAACGTTGGGCATGTCGAACTGATGCTCCAGGCCCCGCTCCACCGTTTGAAACGAAGCGGCGAGATTGAAGATCTGCCGTCCATGCTGGATGGCAACGACACGGCGCGCCGTGAAACTCGATCCGTCGCGCGATCGATCCACTTCATAAAGAATTGGAACCTTGGGATCGCCGGCGCGCAGAAAATAGGCGTGAAAAGAGTGGCACACGCGGTCCTCGACCGTGCGTCCGGCTGCCACCAGCGCCTGGCCTAGCACCTGCCCGCCGAAGACGCGCTGAACGCGGTCCTCCGGCGAAACGCCGCGAAAGATGTTTTCCTCGATTTTTTCCAGATCGAGGAGATTCAGAACCTCGTCGATCGGTGCTTTCCCGGATTGCGTCATGGGTTCCCCTTAGAGGCGCCAATGCTGCGGTGCAAGATGTCAAAGAGTTGTCACAAAATCACGGCAAAGGCTTTGCGCAAGAACACGTGATCCGTCCTAGATGACGGGTCTTCCGGCTTCGACCTCACGCATGGGTTCTCATGACCAATCTGCTTCTGGAACAAGCCGCACATCAGCGGCCCGCACACACCAAGCGCGGTGCCTTGGAACGAATATTTACCCTTATGTTTCAAGGGTTTGTTTATAACCAGATATGGGAAGACCCCGAGGTCGATCTGGCCGCACTGGAGATCAGACCGAACCACCGGCTGCTGACCATCGCGTCTGGCGGCTGCAATGTTTTGAATTATCTGGCCGCCGATCCGGCCAAGATCATCGCGGTCGATCTCAATTCCAATCACATCGCGCTGACGCGTCTCAAGCTGTCGGCGCTTGAAAACCTGCCGTCTTACGATGAATTCTTCCGCTTCTTCGGTCAGGCCAACGACAAGGCCAATCGCGACGCCTATGACGATTTCCTGAGCGAACGGCTGGATGCCACGACGCGGCGCTATTGGGAAAAGCACATCCCGCTTCACGGCCGCCGCATCAACATGTTCGCGCGCAACCTCTATCGCTACGGCCTGCTCGGACGCTTCATCGGCATCCTGCATGTTGCGGCCAAGCTACACGGCAAGAAGCTCGACGGCATCCTTGCGGCGCGCACGCCGGAAGAGCAGCGCGAAGCCTATGAACGCATCATCGCGCCGCTGTTCGATTACAAATCGATCAAGCTTCTCTCGAAATCACCGGTTTCTCTGTATGCGCTCGGCATCCCGCCGGCGCAGTATGATGAGCTCGTTTCGACCAACAATGGCAGCGCTATCGAGTCGCTGCGCGATCGCGTTGAGCGCCTCGCCTGCGACTTCCCGATCAACCAGAACTATTTTGCGTGGCAGGCATTCGGTCGCGGCTACGACACCGAAAACAAGAGGCCGTCCCCCGCCTATCTGCGCCGCGAAATCTACGATACGATCCGTACGCGGACAGATAAGGTCGAAGTGCATCACGCCTCGCTGACCGATTTTCTCGGGCAACAACCGGCGCATTCGATGCATCGCTACGTCCTGCTCGACGCGCAGGACTGGATGAATCCGGACCAGCTGGCATCCTTGTGGGCCGAGATCGACCGCACCGCGGATACCCGCGATGCGCGCGTGATCTTCCGCACCGCCGGCGCCGACTCGCCCCTGCCGCGCAAGCTCCCGGCCGAGCTTCTGGCACCGTGGACCTATCTCGAAGCTGAGAGCCGGGCCTGGCATGCGCAGGACCGCTCCTCGATTTACGGCGGCTTCCATGTCTACGTTCGCCGGGCGCTCTCCTGACACCGTGACCGCAAGCACCACACATGCCGCGTTGATGGATAGCGTCTACCGGCGCCAACGCTATATATATGATTTTACACGGAAATATTACCTTTTCGCCGCGACAGGCTGATCCGCGAACTCGATCCCGCGCCCGGCGCGCGAATCGTGGAAGTCGGCTGTGGCACGGCCAGAAATCTGATTCGTATCGCAAAACGCTATCCCGGCCGGCGGTGTTTCGGTCTCGATGCTTCGCAGGCGATGCTTGAGACGGCGCAGGCCGCGGTCGACCGCGCCGGAATGACGGGCCGGATCACGTTGGCGCATGGCTACGCCGAAGCACTCGCCCCGGAGCTTTTTGGCGAGACGGAAGCCTTCGACGACATCATCTTCTCTTACAGCCTCTCGATGATTCCGGATTGGAAACAGGCTCTTAGCGCGGCGGTTGGGGCGCTTTCCCCGCGCGGGCGCATCCATATTGTGGATTTCGCAGACTTGAATGGCCTGCCATCTTTGGCCAAACGGGCCCTACTGGCGTGGCTTAAGATTTTCCACGTCGAGCCCCGCGCGGAGCTGTTTCGGGATCTGGAAAAGTCCAACCCGCAAAGCGGCGAGAATTTTCGTTTTCTATCAGGACGTTATGCGTTTCTGCTCAGCGGGTCCGGCGTACGATTTGTGCAGCCTGGAACTCTGTTGCGCTCCAGTCACAGGCCGCGGATAAAACCCCATCTGACGCCGTTTAACCGGTTGTCAAGACGTGTTGGCTGGAAGACTCTGAGTTCCTTAGACGTTATAAGCAACTTGATTTTCGACGTTTTGGCGGGGGGTCCCTGCCGGTCGGTTTATGAAGCGAGGGTTAGAAATGAGACTTCGTTCGATCGCCTTAGCAGGCGTTGCTTTGGCCGCATTGTCCGTGCCGGCTGCGGCGAGTGATTACACGGGCTGGTATATCGGAGCCGGCATTGGTTATGGCGATCCTTTGTCTGTTCACGCCACGAATAGCGGTTCGACGGTAAACGTTCCGTACGGCTGGGATCCGATGGGCGTTGTCGCCGCGGGTTACAAGTGGGACTCGAATATCCGCACGGAAATCGAAGTGGGTTATGACGGCCACGGCGCCAAAACGAAAGCTGGCCTTGACGGCGGCTATAACGTCAAAGCGATCCTGTTCAACGCGAACTATGACATTCCGCTGACGGACAGCCTGACCTGGACGATCGGGGCAGGTCTTGGTTTCGGTCAGGTCGATCAGGATACGCGCTTCGGCACCACGACCGCGATCATCGGCAATCGTGGCGGCTTCATGTGGCAGGGTATCACAGGCCTCGCGCTCGGCCTCTCTCCCTCGACCGATCTGTTCCTCGACTATCGTTTCCGCTCGGCAGAAGTCGATGGCGATTTCCGCTCCAAGCTCGTGACGGGCCCGGTGCATATCGACAATGTGCGCGACAACATCGCGATGCTCGGTGTGCGTTGGTACCTGGAGCCACCGGCTCCTCCGCCGCCTCCGCCGCCACCTCCTCCGCCCCCGCCGCCTCCGCCGCCCCCACCGGCACTTCCGCCGGCCGTGAAGACGTTCATCGTCTTCTTCGACTTCGACAAGTCGAACCTCACGGACAAAGCGCAGGAAGTTGTGTCTGAGGCTGTGAAGGCCGCGAAGACGCAGGGCATGGTCAAGGTGATGGTCACCGGTCACACCGACACGGTCGGCTCCGACACTTACAACCAGGCGCTCTCCGAGCGTCGCGCCGGCGCCGTGAAGGATGAAATGGTTCGCGAAGGCCTGGATGGCGGTTCGATCTCCATCGAAGGCAAGAGCTTCCACGATCCGCTGGTCCCGACCGGACCTGGCGTGCGTGAGCCGCAGAACCGCCGCGCGGTCATCGACCTCGGCGGCTGATAAATCGGGCTCATGCCTGAAACCGAAAGGGCGGATCGTAAGATCCGCCCTTTTCGTTTGTGTGAAAGACAAAAATAAAATGGCCCGGTCGCAGTGCGGTCGGGCCATATGTTTGGAAGTTGGTTGTGCGGCTGGATTTGAACCGCTTAACGTCTCTTATCGATATAGCGAGCTTAGAGAAGTTAGCGCCCACGCGGCTTGACCGAGGGCCTATCATTTCTGGGTTCCCGCCTGTGCGGGGACAACATTCGAGCGGACGACTTAGCTTCGCTAAGCCGTGCGCTCATGTTGGTTGCGGGGGCTGGATTTGAACCAGCGACCTTCAGGTTATGAGCCTGACGAGCTACCGGGCTGCTCCACCCCGCGTCACACCAGCGGGCGAACCCGCGAAAGGTGGGCGGATATAGGCTATCGCCCAGCACCTGTCCACTCTTTTGAACGACAGTTTTTTGCGGAGCCGGAACGGCAATCGCAGACGCGAAGGCCCTAGCCGGATACTGGGAACCGAAGCAAGAGGGCGCGGCTAACTTGCTGACAGATATAAAGTTTCGAGACTTACCTTGTCGCGGAAAAGCGATTGCGGCACCGGAATCGCATCGCTATAACCCCGGCCCTCTGGTGTGGCGTAGCTCTGTTGAAGGGATTGTGCATGGGCATACAGCTCCCGGCCAACTACCGGCCGCAGGAATCGGAACCCTTTATGAATGAGAAGCAGCGGGAGTATTTCCGCCGCAAGCTCAATACGATGAAAGAAGACATCATCCGCGAAAGCCGCGAGACGATTCAGAATCTCCAGGCTGAAACCGTACCGCATGCGGACCTCGCCGACCGCGCCTCGACCGAAGCCGAGCGGCAGCTCGAACTGCGCACGCGCGACCGTCAGCGCAAGCTGATCTCCAAGATCGATTCGGCGCTGCGAAGACTCGACGACGGATCGTATGGCTTCTGCGAAGAAACCGGCGAGCCGATCGCACTGAAGCGTCTTGATGCACGCCCGATTGCGACCCTGTCGCTGGAAGCGCAGGAACGGCACGAGCGCCGCGAAAAGGTCTATCGGGACGATTGACCTTTTCGCCGCCCGCGATGACACCGCTGTCGCGGCGTCACCACGGCATCAGGATATCGAGAAGCTGAGAGCCGTAGCGCGGCGT
Organism: Rhizomicrobium sp.; assembly: GCA_037201525.1. Taxonomy (GTDB): domain Bacteria; phylum Pseudomonadota; class Alphaproteobacteria; order Micropepsales; family Micropepsaceae; genus Rhizomicrobium. Next base: position 19,004 of record JBBCHP010000009.1, read on the forward strand.
CTGCACGTCGGTGACGGTGCCCTTGCCGCCATAGGTGATGCGTGCTTCGGCGATCTGCGAAAGATCGATTGTGTTCGCGCTGGTGATATCTTCCGTGCGCACGATACCGGTCACATCCAGATCGCGCAGCTCGTTGTTGACCTTCATCTGCTGATGGCCGCCGATCACCATGTTGCCGTTGGGCAGAACCTGGGTGACGAGGGCCGCGAGCGTGAGGTTCACGCTTTCCGAACGATCGATGCCGCCCGCGCCGACATTGGATGTATCCGAGCCCATCTTGATCAGGTTGGCCGGATCCATGCCGGCCGTGACCAATGTTTTTTCGAGACCGAAGAAATTCGTCAAATTGGCATCGTCGGAATTCGTCCGCGAACGTTGCGTCGTGTTCGAGAATTTCGCGGCATCGGCGACTGACACATTCACAGTGATGATATCGCCCACGCGGCTGGCGCGCGGGTCGTGAAAAAAGCTGCGCGCCCCGGCCTGCCAAAGCGAACTGTTGCCACGCGGCTCCGTCAGCGCGGGCGGCATCGGCATGTTGGTGACCGTCTGCGCGACGGGACCGGTAATCGGCGTAACCTTTGGGCCGCCATCGATATCCTTGATGCGGTCAACCGCGCTGCAGCCGGCAAGCACAGCCACCGAGCCCAACCCTAAAACCACCTTCGTCGCCAACCGCATGGGGGATGTCCTTTTCATATCTGTTCTTAACGTCCGTTGCGCGCCATGCGGGTGGAGATGACGCCACCCATGCCGGAAACGGCCTTCACGGTGCCGGGAGCGGTGACGACCGCGCTGATCTGGCGATAGGACACCGGGTTCTGCACGGTCACGGTCTCGCCCAGGCCGCCCTCGCTCAAAGCTTTACCCATGGCGGTCAACGTCACGCCGGGCGCCTCGAACATCATCGTTACGGTCGTGCCTTTGGTCACAAGGATTGCGGGGCGAACATCGTCGTTGCGCATGCTGAAGCCCGCGCGCAACACGCGGCGCGTCTGCATCCCGACGACGGCGTCCATCGACGTCGCCGTGCCGGGCATCACATTGTTGGGATCGACAAAGGCATAGGTGAGATCGGATTCCGCCACCGTTTCGCCGCGCGCAATGTCGCGCGCCGGCACCACGATGCGCGCACCCGTGTCGGAAAACGCGGGATACGCCATCAGCAAGGCGCACATGAAGATGAAAAACGCTTTCATGGCTTAGCTCCCCCCGAGCTGTGAGGTTTCCTGCAGCATCTGATCCGCTGCCGTGATGACCTTGGAATTCATTTCGTACGCACGCTGAGCCGTGATCAGCGCCGTCATCTCTCCCACCGCGTTGACGTTCGCGGCTTCGAGAAAGCCTTGCTGGATGGTGCCGTAGCCAGTCGAGCCGGGCACCGCCGATTGTGGCGAGCCCGAAGATGGCGTTTCGGTATAAAGATTGTCGCCGATCGCATTGAGGCCGCCTTCATTGGGAAAGCGTGTCAACTCAAGCTGCCCGACGGCGGCCGGCGCGGTCTGGCCGGGAATGGCGGCCTGCACCTGGCCCTGGGCATTGATCGTCACGCCTGTGGCGTTCGCAGGGATAGCGATACCGGGTGCCACGACATAGCCTTTGTCGGTCACGAGCTGCCCCTCCGGCGAGAGCGCGAAATTGCCCGCACGCGTGTAGGAGTCGGTGCCGTCGGGCATGGTGATATGGAAGTAGCCCGAGCCATTGATCGCGAGATCGTAAGGGTTCGACGTCTGCGTCAGCGATCCCTGGCTGATGATGCGATAGACGGCGGCCGTGCGCACACCGGCGCCAAGCTGGATGCCGCTCGGCAGAAGCGTGCCGCTGTCGGAGGTTTGCGCGCCGGGCTGCTCGACATTCTGGTAGAGCAGATCCTGAAATTCGGCGCGCTGGGTCTTGTACCCCGTCGTGTTCATGTTCGCCAGATTGTTGGCGATCACTTCGACGTTTGTCTGTTGCGCCAACATTCCGGTGGCGGCGATGGCTAGTGCTCGCATGATACGTCTCCTTAACTTTCCGGCATCTGGCTGAGCTTGTCGACCGCCGAACCCATGAGATCTTCCTGGGATTTCGTGAGTGTGGCCGTCGCCTGATAGGCACGCATGACCTCGATCATGTGCGAAATCTCGACAACGGGCTGGACGTTAGAGCCTTCGATCGTGCCCTGCGTCAGCGTGAAATCGGTCGCGTCGTTGGGTGTTGCCGCCGAGATGAAGTTGTTTGCGCCGTCTTTCTGAAGCGCCGCTTCGTTCGGGAAGGCCACGACCTTAAGCTTCGCGAGTTGTCCGTTCTTTCCGCTGACCGTTCCGTCCTGACCGATATGGATGTCGCCATCGTCCGTCGAGATCGAGATCGCGCCGCCGTCGCCTTGCACCGGATTTCCCGAGTCGTCGACGATCTGGCCGCTGGTATCGAGACCGAAATGTCCGTCCCGCGTGTAGCGATTGCCGCTCGGCGTCTGCACGACGAAGAATCCCTTGCCGTGGATGGCGACATCGAACGGCGCGCCGGTGTTGGTGCGCGGGCCTTCGCTCATGTCGCGCGCAAGTCCCGTGTCCTCCACAAAGCTCAGCGTCTGTTTGCCGGTCTCGCCCTCGCCGGGCGGCATCTGCGCGATATATTCCTGAAACATCGGCTCTTCGCGGCGATAGCCGGGCGTCGAAACGTTCGCGACGTTGTTCGCGATCACGTCCATCGACTGATAGGCTGTGAGCTGTTGCGACAGCGAAACGAGCAAAGAGTTATCCATGGTCCCACGGTCCTTTCTGGTCCGCTGACCATGAAGTGCAGTCCCCGTGCCATGCGAAAAGCCAATTATTTCGGGCTTTTTGAAAGGCTGCGCAGCGCCATGCGGCAAACTCTGCCGATCCAAGCCTGCCGCTGCGCGCGATTTGAACCACTCCTTAACCACGTCCGCATACCTTGCGTTCACCAAGAGTGGCGAGGGCATGCATGGCAAAAGCAAAGAAGGGCGACGAGAAGCCTGCGGAAGGGTCCGAAGGCGGCGACGCCACGGAACCCAAGCAAGGTTTCGTTAAGAAACTGCTCGGCAACAAAAAGCTGCTGATCGTGGCAGCGGCCGGTCTGCTGATTGTGCTGGGCGGCGGCGGCGCAGGACTTTATTTCTTTGTGTTCGCCGCGCCGAAAGCCGACGCGTCCAAAACCGCAAATGGGGAATCCGGTCCGGTCACGCCGCCGCAAGTCGCGTACAACGACGTGCCCGACATCGTCGTGAACATCCAAAGCGCCGACGGAAATCCGGCTTACCTCAAGATCTCCGCCTCGCTCGAACTCAACACCGCCGACGAAAAAGCCGGAATAACCGCGCTGATGCCCCGCGTCGTCGATCAGTTCCAGGGATATCTGCGCGAACTGCGCGTCGATGATCTCAAAGGCTCTGCCGGCGTACTGCGCCTGAAAGAAGAGCTTCTGCGCCGCGTCAATGCCGCAGCCGCGCCCTACCATGTGCGCGACGTGCTGCTCAAAGAAATGATCGTTCAGTAGGGGCCCATGTCAGACGATATCCAGACAGACGACATCGAAGATGAAGAGTTTTCGCCGATCCAGCCGGGCGTGCCGGCCGGCGAGCGCATCCTGAATCAGGACGAGATCGACTCCCTTCTGGGCTTCGATGTCGACAACGACCAGCTTCAGGACAAGAGCGGCATTCGCGCCATCATCAATTCCGCGCTCGTTTCCTATGAGCGCCTGCCGATGCTGGAAATCGTCTTCGACCGTCTGGTGCGGCTGATGACGACGAGCTTGCGCAACTTCACCTCCGACAATGTGGAAGTGAGCCTGGACAGCATCACCTCCATCCGTTTCGGAGATTATCTGAACTCGATCCCGCTGCCGGCGATCCTCGCCGTGTTCCGGGCGGAGCAACTCGACAATTACGGCCTCTTCACCGTCGACTCCAATTTGATCTATTCGATCGTGGACGTGCTGCTGGGTGGACGCCGCGGCTCTTCGGCCATGCGCATCGAAGGCCGTCCCTACACCACCATCGAGCGCACGCTGGTGCAGCGCATGACCGAGGTAATCCTCGAGGATATGTGCGCCGCGTTTGAGCCCTTGGCGCCGGTCGATTTCACACTCGACCGTCTGGAGACCAATCCGCGCTTTGCCGCTATCGCGCGTCCGGCCAACGCCGCCATTCTGGTGAAGCTGCGCATCGACATGGAAGATCGCGGCGGCCGCACCGAATTGCTGCTGCCCTATGCGACGCTGGAGCCGATCCGCAAGCTGCTGCTGCAGCAATTCATGGGTGAGAAATTCGGCCGCGACTCGATCTGGGAAAGCCATCTGGCGACCGAGCTGTGGTCCACGACGCTGGACATCGACGCCATTCTCGACGAGCAGACCATGCCGCTGAACAAGATCATGAACCTGAAGGTCGGCGACACGGTGATGCTCAACGCGACGCCCGACAGCAAGGTCGAAATGCGCTGTCGCGGCGTGCCGCTGCTCAAGGGCCGGATGGGCCGCGTCGGCTCATCGGTCGCGATCAAGGTCGATGAAGCCGTCGAACGCACCGACGCTTCGCGCGCGCTGTAGGAGAAGACATGACGACGTTCATCACGCTTGGGTTCGAGATCGCGCTCTGCATTCTGCTGACGGCGACGCTGATCTATTGCGGCGTTCTGGAGCGCCGGTTGAAGATTGTGCGCCAGGGTCAGCAGGAGATGAATGCCACCATCGGCGACCTTAACGCGTCGCTGGCGAACGCGAGTGCGTCGCTTCGCGCGTTGCAGGCCGCCGCAGGGACCGTTGGCGAACAACTCGACAGAAAAATCGCGGGCGCACGCGCCGCCGTCGATGAGCTGTCGCTCGTCACCGCGTCGGGTGAGCGCATCGCAGAGCGCATGGAACGCACCATCGACACCGGCATTGTCGCGCGCACGCCGGCGCGTGCCGTCAACAGCCATCTGCCGTCCGGCAGCGTGATGCATCGTCTCGATGCGCTGAGGGCTGCACGATGAAAACCGTTCGTCTTCTTCCCGCGGTGATGATCGCCGGCACCTTGTTGCTCGGGCTCAAAGGCTTCGGCCTCGTCCAAGGCGCGTTCGCACAGACGAAAGGCGGCGTGCAGTTCGCCGCCAATCTTCCTGCCGCCAAAGATGTCGCCAGCGACGACAACGAAGACGCTAGTCCGTCGGAGACCGATGTCCTGACCAGCCTTGCCAAGCGCCGCGCCGAACTGGATGCCCGCGCGCGCGATGAGCAGATGCGCGAGAGCGTGCTGGCCGCGACCGAAAAGCGCGTCGATGCCAAGATCGCGGCGCTGAAAGCGCTGCAGACGCAGATGACCACGCTGATCGGCCAGCGCGATGCTGCGCAGGAAAAGCAAGTGACATCTCTTGTAAAGACATACTCCGCGATGAAGCCGAAGGATGCGGCGCGTATCTTCGACGGCCTGTCCGACGACGTGCTCATGCCCGTTGCGCAGGGGATGAAGTCCGACGCACTGGCGCCGGTTCTGGCCGCAATGACCCCCCCGGCGGCGCAGAGACTGACCGTCAGGCTCGCCTCGCGTCTGAATATGCCGGAGAAGGCAAGCATAGCGACGACCACCGTGGCAGCGCCTGCAATCGCGTCTGTCGCAGCACCGGCGGCGCCGGGCCCACAAACCCAGGCAGCAGCGGCAACGCCTGCTCCCGCCCCGGCAGAGGCTGCGAAAGTACCTGGCCCTCAGGCGCAGGCGCCACAGGCAGCGCCGCCCAAGACAGCAGCACCGCAGGCTGCCGCAGGCGCTCATGGCTAGAACGGCCGCAACAGGTGCGTTTCTTCTGGCGCTGCTGTGCGCGAGCGCGAGCGCGCACGCGGACACGCTTTCCACCAACACGGCAAACGGCTTTGCGCGCCTTCTGTTCACGCTGACGCCGGCCGCGCATGCGACGGCGGTTGCCAATGGCGGCGTTCTGACGATCGGCTTCGACCGCAAGATCACAGCCGATCCTGCGACGCTGCAGCAGAGCCTTCCGGCCTATGTCAGCTCCGCGCGGGACGATGCCGACGGCAAGACCTTTCACTTCGCGCTGGCGCAGCAGGTGCGGGTGCATACCAGCGAATCCGGCGAGCGGATCGCCATAGACCTTGTGCCGCAGAGTTTTGCCGGCACGCCACCCGATCTTCCCCCACAACCGCTAAAGGTCGCGGCACCGGTCGATCCCAACGCGCTCGAAGCGTTGAAAGTGCGCGCCGGCGCCTACAAGACCTTCACGCGCCTTGTCTTCGACTGGCCGAAGTCTGTGCCTTATCGCGTGTTTCCCGGCGTGGGAAAGCTGACGGTCAAATTCAATGCGCTGGCAAAGCCGGATTTCTCCGCGCTCATCCGTCAGGCCCCGCCCTGGGTGAAGAACGGCGCCTGGCATGTCGAAGGCAACGGTACCGTCGTCGAGTTCGAGACCGATCAAGCGTCCAGCTTTCACGATTCCCGCGACGGCAACCGGGTCATCATCGATGTGCTTGCGCCCAAAGCCGACGCTGTAAAATCAAACACGGTTTCACCGACACAGGCACAAGTCATCGCTGACGCCGCAGCCAGGCTTTCCAACACGCCTGCACCGGCGCAAACAGCCGACGCAAAGCCAGCACAAACACCAACGCCCGTTACGCCCACGCCCGTCACTGCTCAGGCCGCGGCGACGCCAACCGAACCGTTGAACGATGCGGAAGGAAAACTGACGCGCGACGGCGCGGTGCTGGTGTTCCCGGATGCGAGTCAGAAAGGCTCCGCTGTCTTCGTGCGCGGCATGACGGCGTGGATCGTGCTGCAGGATGCACCGGCGATGGATGCTGCCAAGCTCAAAGCGCAGCTCGGTGCATTTCCCGATCAGGTCGATGCGTCAAGCGGCAGCAGCACCGCCATCCTGCGCCTGACCTTGAAACAACCCGAAGAGATCGGCGCCTATTCCGACGGCGCGAATCTGAAAGTCGTGATCGCGCCGCACGTCGCACCCAATGCCGAGGCCATTGGTTTTGTGCGCAATCAGGAAGACGCCACGCATTCGTCCATCGCGACATTCTTGCCGGGCGCCAGAAGCAGTGTAAATATTACCGATCCGGTTGCGGGTGATGCGCTGATCGTGATTCCGGCGGCCACCGGGCGCGCGCAGTTGAGCGAACGCGCCTATGTCGAATTCCAGGCGCTGAAGACAGCGTCCGGTCTGGTCGTCGCGCCCTTCGTCGACGATCTGTCTGTCGGCGTGGGCGCCGCGCGTGTGACGATCACACGCAAGGGCGGCCTGGTGCTGAGCGCGGCCGCGGCGCCGGTTGCGGAATCGCCGGAGGCACTGGCCAACAGCAACGGCGGGCCGTCCTTTCTGAATTTCGCGGCGTGGTCGCGTGTGCAGGGCGGCAGCTTCCTTGCGACCGAGCGCCGTCTGCGCGCGGCCATCGCGCGGCTTCCCGATCAGGGCGCGAACCACGCGCGACTTGCGCTGGCGCGCTTTTATCTTTCGAACCAGTTTGCGGCCGAAACACTGGGCATGATCGCGCTGATGCAGCAGGCCGATCCCGGATTGCAGAGCGACCGCCAGCTTGCCGTGATGCGCGCAGCCGCGTCCTATGAAATGGGACGCTATCGCGATGCCTATAACGCCGTTGCAGGGGCTGCGTTCGACGGCGATGCGCATGCCGCGCTCTGGCGCGGCATGGCGGAAGCCGCACTTGAGAACTGGCCCGATGCGCAGAAGGATCTTCAACGCGCGGCGCCCGTGCTGCATCAGTATCCAAAAGAGTGGCAGGCGCATGCGCGCATCGCGACTGCCGACGCCGCCATCGCCATCAGACATCTGGAAGTCGCCGATGCGGCGCTGGCCCGCCTGCCCGACGACCTGCCGCAGGCCCTGGCGCAGGAAGCGGAGCTTGAGCGTGCGCGGTTCTATGCTGCGCAAGGCGACAAGGACGCAGCGCCGATGTTTGCCGCGATCGAGAACAGCGGAAACGAACGACTGGCGGCGCTCGCGATCTATGACCGCATCAACGCGTCGCTCGCGGCCGGCACGATGCCGGTTCCCGCCGCCATCACGGAACTGGAGAAGCTGCGCTTCCGCTGGCGCGGCGACGCGTTGGAGCTGAAAACGCTGCGCAAGCTCGGCGCCCTCTATTTCGCGAAACAGCGTTGGCGCGAAGGTTTGCGCACACTGCACATCGCCGCCGTCAGTTTCCCGAACGACGACATGGCGCGCCAGGCGCAGGACGACATGCGCGCCGCGTTCGTGAACTTGTTCCTGCGCGGACGGGCCGACAAGATCGCGCCGGTCGAGGCGTTGTCGCTGTTCTACGACAATATCGAGCTCACGCCGATCGGTCCCGACGGAGACGAGATGATCCGGCGCATGGCCGATCGTCTGGTGGCGGTCGATCTGCTAGGCCCCGCCGCCGATCTTCTGAAATATCAGGTCGACAAGCGCCTCGACGGCGTGGCGCGCGCGCAGGTGGCCGCCACGCTTGCCGGGATCTATCTGATGGACAAGAAGCCCGAGCAGGCGCTTCAGGAAATCCGCGCCACGCAGATGAGCGGCTTGCCCGACGCCGTCGGACATCAGCGGATGCTTCTGGAAGCGCGCGCGCTGGCCGAACTCAAGCACTGGAGCGATGCGCTCGACATGGTGTCGGTCGATCAGCAGCCGGACACCGCGCGCCTGCGAGCCGACATCTATTGGGAGAGCGGCAACTGGCCGGTCGCGGGACAGGAAGCCGAACAGGCCGCCGGACAACACTGGAGCGACGCGGCGCCCTTGAGCGAGAACGACCGCCAACAGGTCATGCGCGCGGCCGTCGCCTACTCGCTCGCCGATGACCAGATCAGCCTCGACCGTTTGCGCCAGCACTTTGCCGCGAAGATGAAAACGACGCCGGACGCCAACGCCTTTGCCGTGGTGAGCGACCGCATCGACACGCATGGCGCGGCCTTCCGCGATGCGGCAGCGCAGATCGCCTCCATCGACACGCTGAAAAGCTTCATGAAAGACATCCGCGCCCAGCGCGTGGCGATGAACTGAGCCTGCCCGCGCGAGACAGAACGCGCAATTTCTGGTAGTCTCCATTTTGTATTCTGTGGCGGAAAAATCATGCGTGCGACAGCAAAGTATTGGACCGTCTTTACGGCAGGTGCAGCGCTTTATGCGCTTGGCGCGATGCCCGCCAGCGCCTCGGTCGAGGTTTCGTCCAAGCCGACGCAGAACATGAGCTGTACCAGCGGCGTCTGCACGCCGACGGCGAAGAAAGCGGTGCTGAATGTCGCCGATCTTACAACCATGCTCGCGAATGGCGACACGACGGTAAAGACCAATGTGACAGCACAGGATGTCGAAATCGATGCTGCGCTTAGCTGGGGTAGCGCGCACAAGCTGATATTGGATTCCTACCATTCTATCGCCTTCAACAGGCCGGTCAAAGCATCGAACGGAGGCGGGCTGACCGTCACGACGAACGATGGCGCGGACGGCGGTAACTACCGGTTTTTTGGAAAAGGCGCTGTGAGATTTGGGAATTTGAACAGTAGCCTCATCATCAACAGCGCGCAATTTACCCTCGTGAACGGAATTCGCCAGATCGAGAAGCTCGCTCACACAACTCAAGGCGCGCAATACGTTGCGCTTGCAAGGAATATCGATGCTTCGGGATATGCCGATGGCACGTTGCCCTTTGGCTTCGCGGCATTTGAAGGCTTAGGCAACGCGATTTCCAATCTAACGATCCATAGCAGTGCGGATAACGCCAATGTTGGCCTGTTTGACAAAGTGACTGGCACGATCCGTGACCTAAACATTCTGAACGCCGATATTGCGGGGACCGGCGAGGGAGCAGGCGTTGGTGGGATTGCAGGTGTCGTTTTGCAAGGGTCGATCTTGTATTGCTCTGTTACGGGGCGAATATCGGCAGATGGATCACTCGCAACCGCAGGCGGTCTCGCTGGCGCAAATGAAGGCGCAATCATAGGGGCGCATTCCGATGCATCTGTATCTCTCGCTTCAAACGGCGCGTCCCTTGGCGGTTTGGTCGGATGGAATTTTTCGGAAGATCGAAGTCAATCGAATGAATCGATAGCAGACAGCTATGCAACGGGCGCAGTCACTGGAGGAGACAACGTCGATATAGGAGGCCTCGTCGGCTTCAATCGCGGTGGTACGATCAGCAATTCATATTCCGCAGGACAAGTCTCGGGAGGAATGAGCGATTACATCGGTGGATTGGCCGGAGAAAACTATGGCTCGGGTGCTTCGATTTACAGTTCTTATGCAACTGGAGCCATTTCGGGCGGCTCTGGTGCGTTAGTGGGCGGCCTGATAGGCAGAGATGACGTGCAGGCCGGCATATCCAATTCCTATTGGGACTTGGACACGAGCGGCATCAGTGATCCGTCGCAGGGTGCAGGAAATGTCCCCAACGATCCCGGAATTACGGGCCTGAGCGACGCACAACTCAAATCCGGCCTGCCGTCCGGCTTCGACAAGAAGGTCTGGAAGCAGAGCTCGGACATCAACAACGGCTATCCATATCTGATCGACAACCCGCCGCCGAAGTAGCGCGAACGCTCAAACGCGCCGACGCAGACTTTGCCGTTCGTCCGTGAGCACGCCGTCGAGCCACGAGAGTGCGCGCGTTGCGATCTTCTCCCATCCCGGTTCGCCGATCAGCCAGTGGCTGTGGTCCGGCACCTGTTCGAACCGCGCGCGGCCCTGATAGCGCGCGGCGATGCGCGACACGGTCGAAGGCGGATTGATCTTGTCGTCCGATCCCACGAGACAAAGCACGGGGCACGTCACATCGCGCGCGCGCACATGGCTGGCACGGCGCATGTCGAAGCTCCAGTTCATGATCTCGAACGTCGCCTGTCCCGATTCCGGTACGAAATGCGTGTAGATGGCGCTGCGCGAAACGGCGTCGAGCTTGTCGAGCGAATGGGCAGCGGCGATCTGATAGCTGGGCGGGATGATGCTGCCGCGGTAATCGCCGCCCGAAAACAAAAGCGTCTGTGCGGACGCGAGTTCGAACAGCGTGGACGGCAGCACGCCCCAGGGCGCGGACGGCGCGAGCAGAACCAGGGCGCGCGCGAGCCCTTTCGCGGCCAGCATCTGCGCCAGCAATCCGCCCATCGAATGGCCGACGATGACGGGCGCCTCGTCCAGACCGGCGATGAAGGTTTCGAGATCGGCGGCGTAGTCGAGAAGGCTGGTGCGGCCGAATTCGCGCGGTGGATTGGCGCCGCAATCGTGATAACGCAACGTCGGCACATGGACGGCGTAGTCCAGTTCGAACGCCTGGCGGAATTCGTCGAACGCCCACGCGCCGCAGAACGCGCCGTGCAGCATGACGAGCGGGTGTGCGGGTGCGCGCTGCGGTCAAGCCGGAAACGCCAGATCGCGGAAGGTTTCGATCACCTTGGTATAGGTGTCGCGCTTGAACGGCACGATCAGGCGCGGCAGCGCTTCCATCGCCAGCCACTTCCATTCGCCGAATTCCGGTTCCTCGGTCGCGACGTCGATGTCGCTATTCTCGCCGGTGAAGCGCATCGCGAGCCATTTCTGCCGCTGACCGCGATAGCGCCCCTTGAGCGCCACGCCGATCAGATGCGACGGCAGGTCGTAATCGAGCCAGCCGTCCATCTCGCGCAGAAACTCGGCTTGTTGGTGCCGATCTCTTCCTTGAGTTCGCGTTTGGCGGCCTGAACCGGGGTTTCGCCCAGATCGATCCCGCCTTGCGGCATCTGCCAGCCTTCGACGGTCTGGTCGATGCGGCGGCCGACGAACACCAGGCCCTCGGCATTGATCAGCATCACGCCCACGCAGGGGCGATAAGGCAGATCGTTCGCACGGACGGTGAGGCCGGAACGCGGCATGGAAACGACTCTATTTCGACTGCGTGACTATGGCGGAAGCCGGTACCAGAACAAAGCCCCGCCCTGAAAGGCCCTGTGCCCAATTCCGCACGCGCTCAATCGTCACTGGATAGAGTTGGCCGGCTCCTGCCGCCGTTCCATGCGCGCGCGCGCCGGTTTCGAGCGCCGAGAGGCGGCGGTCGATTTCCGCTGCCGTCGGAATCATGTCGATGGTGGAATCGGCCTGCGCGAACGCCACGCCTGTATGTGTAGCCCACGTCGGGCGCGGCCGATTGCGCCGCTGCACCGTTGTCATAGAACATCAGGCCACGGCGCGCGAGATAGGTGAGCGTGGGCTCGAGCGACGGCGCATCGGACAGAAATCGTCCCGCCCAGAAGATTGGTCACGCCCGCATAGCCGGTGAATCGCGTCAATGCCCATGTAAGCCGGGCGGTTGTTCGCGTCTTCACCGGCCACCGGCACGCAGCGTGTGCGGACCGGGATCGCTGTCGGGATAGTCGAACGGCTCCATCGGCACTTCGAGCAGAACTTCGTGGCCTTGCGCGCGCGCATCGGAGACCGCGCGTTGCGCGTCGGCGGCATAGGGCAGAAATCCGAGCGTCACGCCTTGCGGCAAGCCTTTCAGCGCGGCATCGGTCTGACGCGCGCTGATGCCCAGACCGCCAATCACGATGGCGATTCGGGGATGGCCCTCGCCCGTCACCGGCGGCGCGTAGGCGCGCATCGGCATGGCGCCGTTGTCCGCGATCTTCGGCAGCGGACCTTGCGCTGTGTTCTCGATCAACGCCGGATCGGCAATGAGTGCGCGGCCTGCAAAGATTTGTTGGGTCACAGCCTGCGGCGCGGGCGGCAGCGTTTGGCCCTGATCGCTGATCGGTGCAGCAGGTTTTTGCGTCGGCGCTTGAGCTGATATGGCGCGCGAAGCGGGCTGCGGCACGTCGATGCCAATGATGGATTCCCCGGCATGCGGATCGCCTAGGAATGTCACCGCCACGGCACCAAGCGCCAGCACGCCAAAGAATGCGAGATAGGCAAGCGCGAGAGGATTTGGTCCCCGGCGCGCGTCTGCGTCCATGGTGCTGTCGACAGCCATGGACGCATCTATCGCCAAACATGGTTACGCGGCGGTTAACTTCCCGCTATTCGGCCTTGGCGGCAGTCTTTGTTTCCTTCGTCGTCACCGCGCTGACCGTTGTCTGGCCACGCAGCAGATCGAGCGCATAGGAGAGCTGGAAGTCGTCGTACTTCTTGCCCGGCGCCGCATGGATCGTCACCGCGTCCGGCTTCTTGATCACCGGCTCGCCGATCAGATGGCCGGGAAGATCGGCCTCGGTCGGACGTGCGATTTTCGGGACCTGCTCCTCGTCGCCCTGCGCCACCGCGATATCGGGAATGATGCCCTGCGCCTGGATCGAATGGCCCGACGGCGTGTAGTACCGCGCCGTCGTCAGGCGCAGCGCGCCGCCGGTCTCGCCCAGCGGGATGATCGTCTGCACCGAGCCTTTGCCGAACGAGGTCATGCCGATCACGGTCGCGCGCTTATGATCCTGCAGCGCGCCGGCCACGATTTCCGACGCCGATGCCGTGCCGCCATTGATGAGCACGATGACCTTTTTGCCGTCGGTGAGATCGCCAAGCTTGGCGTCATAACGCTGTGTGTCGTCCGCATGGCGGCCGCGGGTCGAGACGATCTCGCCGGAGTTGAGGAAATCGTCGGACACCTGAACCGCCTGATCCAGAAGACCGCCCGGATGTTGCGCAGGTCAAGAACGTAACCCTTGATGCCGGGGCCGATCTGCTTCTTGAGATCGCGAATGCCTTTTTCCATGCCGCTGGCTGTTTGTTCGTTAAAGCCGGTCAGACGCAAATAGGCGACATCGCCTTCGCGGTGCCACTTCGCGCTGTCCACGCGGATGACCGCGCGCGCCAGCGTCATTTCCAGCGGCTTCTTCTGACCCTGACGCAGAACGGTGAGCGTCACTTTCGATCCCGCGGGACCCGCGCATCTTGTCGATCGCCGCGTTGAGATCGAGGGCCCTGGATCGCGGTACCGTCGATGGCGGCGATGAAGTCGCCGGTCTTGATGCCCGCTTTCGCCGCCGGCGTATCATCGATCGGGGAGATCACTTTGATGAGGCCATCTTCCATCGTCACTTCGATGCCGACGCCGCCGAATTCGCCCTTGGTCTGGATTTGCATGTCGGCATAGGACTTCGGATCCATGTAGCTGGAATGGGGATCGAGTCCGGTCACCATGCCGTCGATGGCGGCGTTGACGAGTTCGCTGTCCTGAACCGGACGCACATAATTCTTGCGCACCGTATCGAAAGCCTGGCTGAAGAGATCGAGCTGGCGATAGGTCGACATATCGTTGGCGCCGTGCGCCGCCGGCAACAGGCCGAACACGGCGGACGCCATCACCGCACCAAGAGCGATATACGCGACAGGTTTCATGATCTCTGTGCCTTCCTTAAGTCCGCCGCCATCCATGGTGCAGGGCTTATGCCATGTCCGTTTTGCCGAAGCTCGAAATATAGTCGCATGTCCTGACCGGATTTAGGCATGATTCCGACAGGTTCACCTGCAAGGACCTCGTCATTTGGCCGCACATCCACGCGGCCGAGCCCGGTCAGGACCAGATCGTATCCAGCCGCCAACTCCAAGATCAAGATATAGCCGGCCTTATGGTAAGAAAAAAAGGACCGGCAAAAAGAATCTTGGAATCGGCCGGTGCGATCACGCGCGCGCCCGGCACAGCTACATAGGTTAGGCCCGGCGCGCGGGCACCGCCCACACCCTCCATCCCGCCCGGAACCACGGGACCGGCGACCGGGTTGACGAGCGCCTTGCTCTGCAAACGCTCGGCGGCCCTGCTTTTGAGGGGGTTACGGCCACGACGGTCTTTTGATCGGGCTGCCTGCGAAGCTGCGCGACTTTTTCGAGCAGAGACTGGAGATCGGCCGCGGCGGTCGCCGCCTGCGCAAGTTTGGTTTCCAGATCGCCGAAATGGCTGGCCGCTGTATCTGCTTCAAGCTGTTTCGTCGCGAGGAGTTGATCGAGGTCGGTCCGCGCAATGCGCAGCTTCGTTGCATTTTTTACACCTTCGGCGCGGCGCGCGATCAGTTCGGACCGTGTGCGTTGAAGGTCCGAGATCCGTTTGGCGAGCGCCGCCGCGGCTCGATAAACATTTGGTGCCGATGCGCCTATCAGCATCGCGCTGCGCGCGGCGCCCAGCGCGTCGTCCGGACGGACCACGATCGCGGGCGGCATGTCGTGTTGCATCCGTTCCAGAATCGCGAGCAGCTTTTCGACGGCGACGCGATCGCGCGCAAAGTTCGCCGACAGACGCGCATCGTCGCTTGCCAGACGCGCGATATCGGAGTCGAGCTGCACTTTTTGGGACTCGAGTTCGACGACGCGCGCCGCCGTCTCGATGAGCTTGCGTTGCAGGTCGATCGCCTGCGCCTTCAACGTCTCGCTTTTCTGCCTGGCGGCGATGACGGCCGGCCGGTCATGGATGATCTGGTTCTTGAGCGTGTCGAACTGTTCTCTGGTCGACGGAAGTTTAAGCGCATCTTTCGCCGGAATCGCGTGACTGAGATCCTGCAGTCCCGGTTCCGTCACGGGCTCCGGCGCTGACGGTGAAGCGGTTGCCGGCAGATTCGATTGAGCTGCCTGCTGTGCGGTGCGGTGTCTCGGATTTGGCTTTGGCGCAGGATAGTGTTTGTGTGTCGCCGCAACCGACGCGAACCACACAAGAGCGATGGCACCGAGCCGAAGCGCTTTCATCCCGTCTGTGCTTTGACGGTTCCGATACGGCGCGCGAGTTCATCCGCATCGATCAGATAACGTGTCTCGATCGCTTTGAACGAGGCATCCAGCCTGTAGGCTTTCGGTACGCCGGTCGGCACATCGACACGACGATGTCGTCGTCGCTGATGTTTTCCAGATGCTTGATGAGTGCGCGCAGCGAATTGCCATGCGCCGCGATCAACACACGCTTGCCGTCTTTCAGTTGCGGCAGGATCGTCGCGTCCCAATACGGCATCACGCGCGCCAGCACATCTTTCAGGCTTTCGCTGCGTGGAAGTTCGCTCTCGGTCAGCCCCGCATAGCGCGGATCGGCCCTAGGATATTCCGGCGAGTCGAGATCGACCGGCGGCGGCGGCACCGCATAGGAACGCCGCCAGATCTTCACCTGCGCTTCGCCGAATTCCGCGACGGCTTCTTTCTTGTTCTGGCCCTGAAGCTGACCGTAATGCCGCTCATTCAGCCGCCAGTGCTTGACCAACGGCAGCCACATCAGATCCATCTCTTCCAGCGACAACCACAGCGTCTTGATCGCGCGGCCGAGCAAGGAGGTATAAGCCATATCGAATGTGAGGCCCGCTTCGGCCATCGCACGGCCGCCATCGCGCGCCTCGCGCTCACCCTGTTCGGTGAGCTTCACGTCGCGCCAGCCGGTGAAGAGATTCTTCTTGTTCCACTCGCTCTCGCCGTGGCGAAGAAGGACAAGTTGATAGGGGGATTTCTGGCTCAAAGCGGCGACCGCAAATCTGTTGAATCGAGCCGCAAATTAGGAAGCACGAGCGCGCTTGTCATCGGGTGGACCGGAGACGTTACCAATGAACTGCTGAGCATTTCGCCAAAACCGCGCGGGCTTTATAAGAACCTTATAAGAAGAAGACTTAATCGGCGTGCGGTCCCTTTGAGAGGACGATACTCGCCTCACCGTCAATCGCGACACGTGCAACAAATCGCGCGCCCTGCCAGACTTCTATTTCGTCAGGACCGCAGATTTGTTTGGCGCGTTCGAGCGCTTCCAAATCATCCGGCGCAAAATAGTCGTGGCGCTTGTTGATCTGGCCGTCCTTCGCCGATGCAATAGAGTTTGTAATCCGGCATGTGCGCCTCCAGCATTGGAGTGGGAGACGGGCACCGCGTGCAGGCTGGCGTGCCACTAAGTGTCTCTCAAGCGCCAACGCCCTTCGACAAGCGCTGGCGACAGTCAATTCTACTCTCACAGTCCGGGGTTGTTATCGAAATATAATTTTGTTCGGTAGCGTACGCTCTCGCTATCACTTAATTTCAAGGCCGGAACGATTGCCGGGAAACGCAATTCTTTCGATATGCCGCGCTTTTTCTTTCATCTGCGCTATGGCGACCGCCTTGTTGAGGACGAGGAAGGGATCGAATCCGCACCGCTGTCTTTGCGAGTAAGCCACTTCCGGCGGAAGAGATTGTTGTTATGGACGACCGGGGAAACGAGATCGCTGTCTTTCCCGTGTTCCCACGCGTGAAGCCAGAAAATTCAAACTGAGACAACACTCGAAGCTATATGAAACAAAGCGTGAACATCATAACCATTGAATGCCAATCTCGGTGTCACCAAATCGCGAGCGTGTCTTGTGTGGAGGAGCGGTGAAAGCTCTGCACGGGTGGCTGAATGAACCTCTCGTCTTGAAATACGAGGTTCAACGGGGAAGGGGGAGGGGGTGTTGCCAAAATCAAAAACAAATACGGAGTGTGGAATAGGTCGAGCCGTTTGGGGTACCCCCTTCAAAAGTTGAGGTTCGAATGGGCAAAGCTGCCGGGAAAACCTTGCCTACCGGCCCGAACGGGAGCGCGCCATCGTCAATAACCGATTGAAGACAAAGGATTTTTTGCAGAAAGGGCAGGCACGAAACTGGCAAGTGAGACCGTGACCATAAAAGAGCAGAACCCGCTCATGACCTTGTCGCGCGCCCTCGCCGTCCGTTTTACCTTTATATTGGCCTCTCTGCTGCTCGCTTTCAGTCCCGAGCCGGCCCTTTCCTATTCCCGGGTCAAGGACCTCGTCGATGTCGATGGCATCCGCGACAACATGCTGGTCGGCTATGGCCTCGTGGTCGGCCTGAACGGTCCGGCGACAGTCTGAAGAACGCGCCGTTCACCCAGCAGACGATCCAGACCATGCTGGAGCGGCTGGGCGTCAACACCCGCGGCCAGACCATGCAGACCAAAGACACCGCCGCCGTGATGGTGACGGCGAACCTTCCGGCCTTTGCAGCACAGGGCACGCATATCGACGTGTCGGTCAGCGCATTGGGCGACGCCAAATCCCTTCAGGGCGGCACCTTGCTGGTCACAACCCTCTTCGGCGCAGACGGCCAGATCTATGCGTTGGGTCAGGGGCCGGTCGCCATCGGCGGATTCACCGCGTCGGGCGACGCCGCGAGCGTGACCCGCGGTGTGCCGACGGCGGGCCGCATCGCCAATGGCGCGATCGTCGAGCGCGAGATTCCGTTCCAGCTCGCCGCGGAAAAGAATCTGCGCCTGTCGCTGCACAATCCCGATTTCACCACGGCGACGCGCATCGCGACTGCGGTGAACAGCTATCTTGGTTCGGACATCGCAGAGGTGAGCGATCCTTCGACCGTGCATCTGAACGTGCCCGACAGCTACCCGAAAGGCGTCATCGGCCTGCTGACCGATGTGGAGCAGATCAAGGTCGATCCCGATCAGCCGGCGAAAGTCATCATCGACGAGCAATCCGGCGTGATCGTGATGGGATCGGACGTTCGCATCTCAGGTGACGACCTTGCAAACGCGCATCGCCTACAATGCGCAACGTCTGGCCGGTCTGCACGCGCAGGCGACGCAGAACGCGGCCGCCTATTTCGAAGCCAAGGCTCGCATCACGTCGCGCCTTCAGGCCGGCACGACGCGCGGCAATCCGGAGCTTGTGGCGCAATGGAATTCCGCGCAGGCCTCGCTGGACCAGTTGTCCGGCGACATCAATTCTCTCAACGCGCTAGGCACGGAGATCGCGACCGATTCCGCGAGCGCACATTCCGTGCTGAACCAGATCGCCGCGACCTTCGATGTTTCCGGCGCCGTCGATGAAGACCATCGCCAGCTTTCGGTTCTGGAGGACGAAACCAATCAGACGATCATTCTGATCGAGCGTTTGCGGCGCAACGTGTCCGCCGACGTGCAGCGCCAGACCGCCTATAGCGCGAACGAACGCTCCAACCTCGCCCAACTCGCCAGCGCGATCAAAGAGGGAGAACTTTATAGCGATGCGGCGCCGTCGATGGCTCGCTCCGCGGCGGCGTCCTACGCGCCGAGCAGTGGCGCGCTGGTCACGATCCGCTTCGACAGATCCCATGTCGATTATCAGCAAGCGCTCTATTCGGCGCTGAACCAAGCGTTGCAGGCACGGCCCGACGCGAACTTCTCCGTCGTGGCAGTGTCGCCGACGCGCGGCACGGCGTCGGCGGTTCAGGCCGCACAAACCGCCGCAAAGCGCCATGCCCAGGAGGTGATGCATTCCATCACAGCGATGGGCGTTCCAGCGGCGCGCCTGCAGGTCGCGTCATCGACGGACCCGAGCGCGACCTCCAGCGAAGTGCGCGTGTTCGTGCGCTAACTCACGCCATTCGCCTTGAACCAGGCGAGCATGCGGGACCAACCCTCCCTGGCGTCTTTTTCATTGTAGCTGTCGCGATAATCGGCGTTGAAGCCGTGCTGCGCGTCGGCGAACACATCGATGCGGCAGTTCGTTTTGCCTGCTTTGGCGAGCGCCGCGCGCATCGCATCGATATCAGCGGCCGTGATGTTGTGATCCTGCCCTGCGTATAAACCTAGCACAGGCGCGTTCACCTGCGCGGCAAGATCGATGGCGGTGTGCGGACGCAGGTCGTTTGGTTTCCCCGTCAATGGCCCGTACCACGCAACCGCAACCTTCAGCGCGGGATCGTGCGCCGCATAGAGCCACACGACACGTCCGCCCCAGCAAAATCCGGTGATGGCGAGCTTCGACGTATCGGCACTTTCGCCTTTCGCAAAGGCCACCGTCGAATCCAGATCGCTCATGACTTCTGCATCGGGGACCTTGGCGACGATGTCCGTCATCAGATCCTGGACGTGCGCCATGTCGTATTTGCCGGCATCACCAAACCGCGCATAGAGCGAAGGCGCGATGGCGTAATAGCCGAGCTTCGCAAAACGCCGGCAGATATCCTTGATGTGTTCATGCACGCCGAAGATTTCCTGCACGACGAGAACCGTCGGCGCGTTCTTCTTTCCCGCAGGCCGCGCGCGATAGGCGGGAATGTGGCCGTCGGGGACAGAAACACTGACCTCACCGGCGTCGAGACCATTCGTGTCCGTGACGATGGCAGCCGCGTTGAGCGGCCCGGCCGCCAGCGTGAATCCCGTCACCAGTCCCGTCGCGGCGAAAGCCCGCCGCGTGATGTCCCTGTCCATTTCAATCTCCCTTGAAGGTCTCGCGATAGCTTCTCACGTTCCCCAATGTCTTCGCTTCGTAGACCCCACGCGCAATCGCGCGCGCCATGCAATCCGCCGCAATAGTGCCCAAAAGCATCACTTCTACTGCGCGCATATCGCCCAGTTTGCGCTTCGCCGTCGATACGGCAAACACGATGTCGCCATCGAACGGTGTGTGCACGGGGCGAAGCGCGCGGGCAAAACCATCCGCCGCCATCACCGCCAAACGTGCAAGTTCGACGCGCTCGAGATCGGCGTCGGTCGCGACAATCGCAATTGTCGTGTTCTCATGCGCCCGTGCGCCTTTCATGTCGGACGGCAGATCGAGATCGATCTGCATACCGGTCTTCAAACGCCTCCCGCCAAATTCGCTATTCTGTTCGAACGGAAACGCCCAGAACACATCGCTGCCCGGAATGAGCGGCGAGCCGAGAGAATTCACCACGACAATGGCCCCGACGGTGACGCCGTCTTCCGTGACGGCCGAAGCGCTGCCCAGACCACCCTTATAGATGCCTGCCGTCGCGCCAAACCCTGCGCCAGCATTGCCGAGCGCAAAATCGACCGATGCATTCGTGACGGCCTTCGCGCCCAACGCACGATACGGTGTCTCATCGCCCCAGGATTTATCGCCGCCATTGACGAGATCGAACAGGATCGCGCCCGGCACGATGGGGACTCGCGGCGCGCCGGGGCGGATTTCAAAACCGCGGCCTTGCGCGCGCAGCCACGCCGTCACGCCGGCCGGTGCATCGAGACCGAAAGCCGACCCGCCGGAAAGGACAATGGCGTCGGCGGCACCCGCGAGACCGACAGGATCGAGCGCCTCCGTGTCGCGCGTTCCCGGGGCGCCGCCGCGCACATCGACGACGGCGGCCATCGGCGCATCGCCCAGAAGCACCGTCACGCCGGTGCGAACGCGCTCGTCCTCGGCCTGGCCGACGCGAAGCCCGGCCACGTCGGTAATGAGATTTCGCGCGCCCGGCCGCACCATGATATGCCACGCTAGCGTCTGATCGCGCGTCCGGAAAGAGAGAGGAAGATCGATGAAAGCGGTATTTGTGTTGGCGTTGGCTTTGGTGGCCGCAGTTCCTTCGCGCGCGGAAACCGTCGCCAAGCATCACATGATCGCGGCCGCGAATCCTTACGCCGTAAAGGCGGGTCTGGAGATGCTCCGCGAGGGGCGGATCGGCGGTGGACGCGGCGATCGCAGCGCAAATGGTTCTGACCGTTGTCGAACCGGAATCCTCGGGGATCGGCGGCGGCGCGTTCATGCTGTTGTGGGATCCGGCGAAAAAGAAAATGACGAGCTTCGATGGCCGCGAGACCGCGCCTGCGTCCGCAACCCCGACCATGTTTCTCGATGCAAATGGTCAGCCGCGCGCAAAAATGGACGCGATACCCGGCGGTCTTTCGGTTGGCATCCCCGGCGTCGTCGCAATGCTGGGTCTTGCACACAGCAAATACGGAAAGCTTCCGTGGCCGAAATTGCTCTGGCCCGCGATCACGCTTGCGCAAAACGGATTTGCGGTTCCCAAGAAGCTCGCCTTTACGCTCAAGGAATATCCGCAGCTAGCGAAGATGCCCGATATCAAGCGTCACTTTTTCCATACCGACGGCACGCCCTATGCCGAGGGCGAAACGATGACGAACCTTGAGCTCGCGGCAATCTTTCGCCTTATCGCACGGCGCGGCCCCGATGTTTTCTATCATGGTCCGATCGCCAATCAGATCGCCTATGCCGTCCAGCATGCGCCGATCAATCCCGGCGGGATGACGGCCAATGACATCGCGCAATACAAAGCGGTCGAACGCGTGCCTGTTTGCGGATTCTACCGGAAAGACAAAGTCTGTTCGATGGGGCCGCCGAGTTCCGGCGGGATCGCCGTGATTCAAATGCTGGAAACGCTCGAAAGGTTTCCGCCCAAGCAACTCGCCACCGACACATTGGAAGGCGTTCACCTGTTCACGCAGGCAAGCCGTCTCGCCTTTGCGGACCGCGGCGAATATCTCGGCGATCCCGCCTTCGTGAACGTGCCGGTTTCCGGCTTGCTCAATCGCACTTATCTTGCGCAGCGCTCGAAACTGATCGACCCGAAGAAGGACATGGGCACGGCGTTGCCCGGCAATCCACCGCGCTCCAAGGCGGATCATGCGTCACAGCGTTCGCCCCGAACATCCAGGCACCAGCCATATGTCCATCGTGGACGACAAGGGCATGGCCGTGTCGATGACGACGACGGTGGAAGGCCCGTTCGGGTCTGCGCTGATGGTCAATGGCTTCATCCTCGACAATCAGCTCACCGATTTCTCGTTCGAGCCCGAATTTGACGACAAACCCGTGGCCAATGCACCGGGGCCGGGCAAACATCCGCTGTCGTCGATGTCGCCGGTGATCGTTCTGGATCCGCAAGGCAAGTTCAAATTCGCGGCTGGATCGCCGGGCGGACCAATGATCATCGACTATGTCGCGCAATCGCTGATCGGCCTGATCGATGGAAACCTCACGCCTCAGCAAGCAACCGCGCTTCCGCATCCGGGTAATCTCAACAGCCCGACCTTGTTGGAAAAGGGGCACGGCGCTGGAATCTCTCACGGCCGGTCTGAGCGCGATGGGGCACACGGTTGCGACGCCGTCCGTGGAGAAGAGCGGCCTGCAGATCATTGAGCGCGTGAAAGACGGCTATATCGGCGGTGCCGATCCGCGCCGCGACGGGGGTGGCATTGGGCGACTGATCACTTCCGCGCGACGACGAACAGACGTTTGAACGGAAACAGCGTCTTGCCGGAAGCGCGTATCGGATAGGCGCTCGCGACACGCTTCTTGTACTCGGCAATGAAGCCTTCACGCTCTTCGCCCTGTAGTGCCTGCACAAACGGGCGAAGGCCCGTGCCGCTGACCCAGCGATAAACGGGATCATCGCCGTCAAGGACCTGAAGGTACTCCGTCTCCCAGATGTCGAGCACCGATGCGAGAGATTCCAGAATTTCGTAGTAGGCGCGCGGCGTCATCAAGGCGAGATTGCGCACGTTCTTGAGTTTCTCTGCCCACGACCCTTCGGCAGCAACGTCGCGGATCAGCCTATGCGACGGCTCATTGAAATTGCACGGAACCTGAAACGCCAGCATGCCGCCGGGCTCCAGGAACGACATCAGACGCGGCAAGACCTTTTCCTGTTCCGGCACCCATTGCAGCGTGGCATTGGTGAAGATCACGCCGTAACGGCGGGATGGCGCCCAGCCCGGAATATCGCCGGAGTGCCACGTCGCGTTAATGCCGGAGCGGCGCGCCTGATCGAGCATGGCCTCCGACGAATCCAGACCTTCGAGTTTCGCCTTGGGCCAGCGCCGCGCGAGCAGCGCCGTGGAATTGCCGGGCCCGCAGCCCAGATCGATCACATGCGAAGGATTTTTGTGAAATACGCGCGAGAGCAGTTCGGCAGCGGGCCGCGTGCGTTCGTCTTCGAAGTCGAGATAGGTTTTCGGATCCCATGCCATCGTCTAGCTCTCCTCGCGGTCCGGAATATCGATGCGAAATTGTGTGCCTTTCGGGCTTGTCGCGACCATTACGATCTCACCGCCATGCAGCCGTGCGAGGTCGCGTGCGATCGCGAGCCCCAACCCCGAACCCCCTGTGCGCGCTGCCGTCGCGAACGGCTGAAACAGTTTCGGCTGGAGCATGGAAGGAATACCCGACCCATTATCGGCGATGACGATACTGACCTTTCGATCTTTTCGCTGGGCGTCAATTTCGATCCGCGCGCCTTCGCGGCCCGCCACGGCCTCCACCCCATTGCGCAGCAGATTGAGCACCATTCGATAGAGTTGTTCGGGATCGGCGTCGATCAGCAGATCGCCCTCCACTTTGCTGGTTAGGGTGATCGGCGTTTGTGATGCTGTCGTTTCCAGGGCGGCTTCACCGGCTTCCTCAATCAATGGCTTGAGCGGGATTGCTTTGCGCGCAGGCGGACGTTCGTCGGCGCGTCCATAGCGCAAGGTCTGGGTCGCGAGCGCGACGGCACGATCGAGCGAGGCAACGAGGCGCGGCGTCAAATTCTTCACAACGGGATCGTCGATATCTTCCAGGCGATCGGATGCCAGTTTCGCGTTGGCCAGGATGTTGCGCAGGTCGTGCTGGATTCGCGCGATCGCCGAACCGAGCGCGGCGAGCCGCGTCTTCTGTTGCAGCGAGCCATAGAGATCGCTCTGCATGGACGCGAGCTCACGTTCGGCCTGCCCGATCTCGTCACGGCGCGAGGACGGCGTGACGATGCGGCTAGAGTCTTCCGGATTGTCGCGGAAGCGCACCATGGCTTCTGTGATCTTCTCCATCGGACGCACAAACACGTAGAACAGACTCAAGAAGACCAGCAGCGCTGTGAATGCAGAAACAAAGAACCCTGTTTCAATCACCCGCCACGCATAGGCGACCAGCGCATCGCGGATAGGCTGTTCCCGCAGAACGATGCCGATGGACCGCGCGCCTTTGATGCGCGTCGGCGCGATCACGTGCAGCACGCGGTCATCTGCGTTGAGAAGACAGCCCATGCCCTCAATCATTTCTGAGATCACGCCGGACTTTGTCAGATCAATCGTGTGGTCGACTGTCCTCTGTTCGTTGTTGACCTGGAAAAAGAACCGCTGATCGGCCAGCGTGAGAAGCACAGCTTCGGCACCGGCGCGCTGAAGAATCTGTGTCCGCAAGGTTTCGGGAAGCTTGTTGCTCTCCGGCAGCGTGAACGGCATCACGGCGAGTTCCGCGGACTCGATGTGGTTGCCAAGCAGTTCCCGGTGATAGTGCCCGATGGAGGGCACGAAGATCAGCACTTCGCCGATCATCACATAGAAGACCGTCAGCAGAAGCAGCCGCCCGGAAAGGCTGTGGGCAGCCAGCCTCCACCCCTCCTCCAATCCGGCGCGGGCGCGGCCAAACATGGCCTTTTAGATCATTAACGGAGCCGAAAATCCAAGCTAGAGCTTGGGTTTGCGGCCAGATTGACAGGTGCGAGCCCAGTGCTTAGAAACCCCGCTCTTTTGAGAGAGCCTGGAGCCCGCCATGAAGCGCCCCTATCAGCCGAGCAAGATCGTGCGCAAGCGCCGTCACGGCTTCCGTTCGCGCATGGCGACTGCTGGCGGACGCAAGGTTCTGGCCCGCCGCCGCGCCCACGGGCGCAAGAAGCTTTCGGCCTAGTCCCTGGCCCCAAGCGGGGCTTCATATGGATCACCTGAAAAAACGCGCCGATTTCCTCCGTGCCGCCAAGGCGTACGCAGGGTTACATCTTCTTTAACTCTGGAAACCTGCGCCGCGCCCGAATCTGGAGACGGTGTTCGCGTCGGCTTTACGGCGACCCGGAAACTGGGCGGGGCTGTCGTGCGCAATCGGGCAAAACGCAGACTTCGCGCTGCGGCTGCGGCAGTCCTTCCCCTTTCGGGCAAGGCGGGCCATGACTATGTTCTGGTCGCGCGGGCTGGCACGCTGAAGCGCGACTTCACGAGCCTCAAAGAAGACCTTGCAGCCGCGATCAAAGCCGCCCATCTGAAGCAAACATTTGAGTGCTATCCCGGCGGACTGGATGCGACGCATAACGGTGGCGGCCGTGAGAGCGCCTATCCTGCTTTATCGCGCCCTCCTGTCGCCTTTGTTTCCACCGGTCTGCCGGTTTCAGCCGACCTGTTCGGAATATGCGCTCGACGCCGTTCATGTTCACGGCCCGATCAAAGGCATGGGACTCACGGCAAAGCGCCTGTCGCGTTGCCATCCTTTCACATGGTTCGGCGGTTCGTCGGGTTTCGATCCCGTCCCGCCCAAATAGGTTTCCATGAGCGAAAATCGCAATCTCATCCTGGCCATGGTGCTGTCGCTGGCCGTCTATCTCGGCTGGACGTACTTCGTCACCGGTCCGCAGATGAAGGCGGAACAAGCCAAACGCGACCACGCCGCTGAGCAACTTAAAATCGCGCAAGGCAAGGCAGCGCCGGGCGCGCCGCAAGCGGCCGCAACGCTTGCGCATCTGTCGCGCGGCGACGCGCTGAAACGTAGCGGCGCGCGCATCGCGATCCAGACGCCGTCGCTTGACGGATCGCTGCTGCTGAAAGGCGCGCGGCTCGACGATCTGCGCCTGAAGAATTATCGCGATACTGTCGATCCCAAGAGTCCGGAGATCGTCCTGTTCTCGCCGGAGGGAAGTGACTTTCCCTTACTACGCGCAATTCGGATTCGTTGCGCAGGATCAAAAACTCGCCGTGCCCGGCAGCACCACGCCATGGAAGCAAGTCGGTAATGGCGCGCTGACGCCCGCGCATCCCGTGACGCTGAGCTGGGACAATGGTCACGGACTTGTCTTCACCAGCCTTATCCAAAGTCGACGACAAGTTCATGTTCACCGTCACCGACAGCGTGACGAACAAGTCGGGCGCCAAAGTCACGCTCTATCCCTACGCCTATGTCGTTCGCGATGGCGCAACACAAAGCGCGCTCAATGCCGGATATATGACGACATTGCACGAAGGCTTCGTTGGTTACGCGGAAGGGTTAAAAGATCCCACCTACAGCAAATTCAAGGACAACGACACGCCGCCGCAGACTTTCTCGGCTACTGGCGGATGGGTTGCATTACGGATAAATATTGGATGGCGGCGGCCATCCCGCCGCAGAACGAAAATTTTGACGGTAGCTTCCGCGCGTTGCCTTTTCGCGACGCCACAAAATCCTATCAGCAGACTATCGCCTGGGTGCGCGGACAATCGCTCCGAACGCTTCTTTGAATGTCACGCAACGTCTGTTTGCCGGCGCGAAGTCTACGATGTCATTCACACCTATCAGGATCAGGCCGGGCGTCACGCAATTCCAGTTTGCAATCGATTGGGGTTGGTTTCGGCCGATCACACAACCGATTTTCTGGCTGCTCGACCATCTCTACAGACTGATTGGCAATTTCGGTCTCGCCATCCTGGCGCTGACCGTGATCGTCAAGACGATCTTCTTCCCCATTGCCAACGCGCAATACAAATCGATGGGCAAGATGAAGAAGGTCCAGCCCGAGATGGAGCGCATCAAGGAGCGCAACAAGGACGATCCGCAAAAGCAGCAACAGGCATTAATGGAGCTTTACAAACGCGAGAAAGTGAATCCGGTCGCGGGCTGCTTGCCGATGCTGTTGATCATCCCGGTCTTCTTCTCGCTCTACAAGGTCATCAATGTCACCATCGAGGCGCGTCATGCGCCGTTCTATGGCTGGATCCACGATCTTGCAGCGCCGGATCCGACATCGATCATCAACCTGTTCGGCCTCCTGCCGTTCGATCCGCACGCGATCCTGCCTTCGTTCCTGGGCTTCCTGTCCATCGGCGTGTGGCCGATCCTGATGGGCTGCACGCAATGGCTGCAGACCAAGATGAACCCGGCGCCTGCCGATCCGGTGCAGGCACAGATGTTCGCGTTCATGCCGCTGATCTTCACGTTCATGTTCGCAACCTTCCCGGCCGGTCTGGTGATCTACTACACCTGGAACAACCTGCTTTCGGTTCGCGCAGCAATATGTGATGATGCGCAGGCAGGGCGTGGAAGTGCATCTGTTCAACAATCTGAAAATCGACAGATTGTTTGGAGGCAGGAAGGCGCTTCCGGCATCGAAAGAATGAGCGAGGCCTATGCCGATGCAGAGGCCGCGCGAAAGCTGTTCGCGGGGCCGTGCGATTTCATCTGGGGTGCGACCTCGGTCGATAATCTTCCGCCCGCGACACTTCCGGAGATCGCGTTCGTCGGCCCGCTCCAACGCGGGCAAGTCTTCGCTGCTCAATGCGCTGACGGGGCGCAAAACGCTGGCGCGTGTGTCGCATACGCCGGGCCGCACGCGGCAGATCAATTTCTTCAATCTTGGTGGCAAGCTCGCTCTCGCCGATCTTCCGGCTACGGCTATGCGAAAGCGTCGAAGAGTCCTGGCTGAGGAATGGCAGAACCTGATCTTCTCTTATCTACGCGGTCGCGCAAATCTGCGCCGCGTCGCGTTGCTGATCGACTCAAGGCGCGGCGCGATGGACACAGATCTTCAGGCGATGACGCTGCTGGATCAGGCGGCCGTGTCTTACATTCCGGTTCTGACCAAGCTCGATCAGCTCAAAGCGTCCGAGCGCATAAAGTCCGAGGCCGATCTCGCCGAGGTGGGCCAAGAAACACACCGCTGCCTATCCCGAAATCTTCGCGACATCCGCGCTGAAGGGCTTGGGGCTGGAAGCACTCAAAATGCATTTCACCGCGCTGGCTGCCTGAAGGCCTTTGAGCTATAAGGCCTGCCGACCGGCGGAAAAACCATGGCGCTGCAAGACGATATCTCACAGGACCGCAATCTGCGCGTAATGGCGCGCTGGCGTTCGACTGCGCGCGTCCTGGTCGAGGCACTCCCCTACATTCTCGCCTACGACCGCAAGACCATTGTCGTGAAATACGGCGGCAACGCCATGGTCGAGGGCGTGACGGAAGATTTCGCGCAGGACATCGTGCTGATGAAGCAGACGGGCATCGAGCCCGTTGTGGTTCACGGTGGCGGTCCGCAGATCGGCGACATGCTCAATCGCCTTTCTATAAAATCGAATTTCGTCGATGGCCTTCGCGTTACCGATGAGGCGGCAATCAGCGTGGTCGAGATGGTGCTGACCGGATCGATCAACAAGCAGATCGTGAGCGGTATCAACGCCGCCGGCGGTCGCGCCGTGGGCGTGTCGGGCAAAGACGGCAATCTGATTTTGGCGAAGAAGCTCGAGCGCATGAAGCTCGACCCCAAGACCATGAAAAACGAGCCTGTCGATCTGGGCTTTGTCGGCGTGCCGGACAAGGTGAGCCCGGAAGTCCTGCGTCAGATCATGGAATCCGATCTTATTCCGGTCATCGCGCCGATCGGCGGCGGCCCGAAGGGCGAGACCTACAACATCAATGCGGACACGGTGTCCGGCGCGATTGCAGGCGCGATGCAGGCAGAGCGCCTGATCCTGCTCACCGATGTCGAAGGCGTGCTGGATCAAGACCACAAGCTGATCCCGAAGCTGACCGTGCGCGAATGCCGCGCGCTGATTGAGAATGGCACGATCCGCGGCGGCATGATCCCGAAACTCGAGACGGCGATCAGCGCGGTAGAGGCCGGCGTAAAAGCCGCCGTCATTCTCGACGGCCGCATCCCGCATGTCGTCCTGCTGGAGCTTTTCACCGAGCACGGCGCGGGAACGCTCATTACCGCGGAATGAGATTGTCGAAGAGCCTGAGCGGACTTTTTGTCTGTGCCTCACTTTGCGCATTTGCGACATCTGCAAATGCAGCCCTGAAGCTCTGCAATCGCACGTCTTCGTTCTTTATGCCGCCACCGGCTCCGTGACGGGGGCGGGCGCGACGACACAGGGCTGGTCGCGCATCCTGCCCGCGCCTGCCAGGTGCCGCTGAAAGAGCCGCTGAATACCGGAAAATATTTCGTCTATGCGCGCAGTTCGCTCGCGCATTCCGGTGTGTCGCGCGCATGGGGCGGCGATCATCAGTTGTGCGCCAAGGACGCGAACTTCGCCATGCGCGCGCCCGCGAACTCCATTAGCTGCCCGTCAGACGACATGTTTCCGCTCCATTCGCAGCGATAGACACCAAGCGCCAGAAATCCTGGCAGATGACGTTCGACGAAGCGCCGCCTTTCAACAGCTTGCAAGATGCAGAGCGCGCCGGCTGAAGCGCCTTTTGCGCGATCAGGGCGCGAAGATCGGAGCCATCGACGCAAAGCCGGATAAGCCGTCCGAAGCGGCCATGGCGGGCATTCCGCAAGCGCCTCAACATGAACCCGAACGCGAGCACGGCCGATCTGTTCGACGCCCTGGAAACCGAGGCGCTCAAGACGACGGCGCCGGCCGGCTATGCGATCTGCAACGACACGGCGAAAGCAATCTGGGCCGCGCTAGCGCTGAACTTAAAGGCAAATGGAGCACGCGCGGCTGGTGGAAGATCGCAGCAGGTGGATGCGCCAAGGCGATCACGGAAGCGCTGGCGACTGACAAAGTCTATATTCTGGCGCAGACGCCGGGGGGGCGTGCCGATCGTCCTACGGCTCCGAAAAATTCTGCACCACCAATGTCGAGTTCGATGTGCAAGGCCGCGGCGATTGCAAAGCGCGTGGACTTGTCGAAATCGGGTTCGCGCACACGCTCGTCAAAGGACTCGCCGGCTACACCGCCCATGTCAGCGAGCACGGGCTTGTCGCCGCGTCCACGAACTACTCCGGCACGCCGAAATAGCTCAAATGCCAGCGCATTTCCTCCTCGGCCAGCGGAAAGAACGTTCCGTTGCGGGGCGGAAGCAATTCCTCGGTCGGGAGCTTCATGATGAAGCGCTGGATCTTGAACGCGCAGCGCATGCTCAGCCCCGCGCGCCAAACCAGCGCGGTAATCGGCTTCGCAGAGCGCGTCATCAACATGCGCCGCACGACACCGTCCTGAAGCTTCGCGAGTTTCGCGAGCGCCAGGCACCACCGTTTCGCGCCGCCCATCCTCGGCCGCGTTCTCGACAAAGGCGTCATCGAGACGGCCCGCTTTCGCGGCGGCCTCGATCTCGTCTGCCGCGAGTGCGTCACGCGCGGGCGCGTGATCCTGCGCATCGTAGCGCGCACGGAGCTGGCGGTTGAGATGAACCCTTGGTCTCTTCGTCCAGCCCGTGACGGCCGCATAGAAGCCCGACCAGCTCGCTGCTGACGAAGGAGGCGAGACGGCGGATCGCGCGCCTTGGACAGATCGGCCCGGACGCAAACTGCGTCTTGCCACACGCTGATGCGCTCGGCCTGATCGATGATGGCATCGAGCGTGCGCTCGCGGATCGCGGCATCCCGGATTGGCCAAAAGCGCCGCGACCGCCGGTATATCGAGCGACGACACGACCGCGTCGGAGACATTGGCGCTGAGGGGTTTGCGGCGCGCGATTGCCTTCAACACGCTGTGAACCTTGCCCTCCGCAATGATCTCCATGAGATCGGCGTCCGAGAGCAGCGGGGAATATTCGAGGACCGGGACGTGAACTGTCTCTTCCACGTCGCGCGCCAGCGTCTGCACGATATGCTTCGGCACGCAATCGAGATGCTTGATTTCTTCGGCGAGGATCGCGCGCACCCGCGGGACCTGATCGGCGGCAAGGCGTTCGAGCGTTTCGATTGTCAGATCGTGGATGTGTTTCGCCTCGCGCAGCGAGAGGCCGGGCATGATGCGCGCTATTTTGCGCGCGAGTTCGGCACGAACGTCTTCTTCCTCATCCTCTGCAAGACCACGGTTCACCTGCGCCGGCGCGGTGACATTGGCTGCAACCGCACGGCGCGTCGCCGGGGCGCCGTTGTGCGCCAGGAATGCGAGGACGTCGTCGCCCGCGTCGGTGCGGCTGGCGAGTTCGTTCTGTGCCGCAGACGTGCGCTGTTCGAGAAGGCGCAACACGCCTTCCGTTCTCAGATCGATTGTCTTGGCCTCGTTTCGTGCCATACCCGCCACCTTTCGGCGCAGTGTCGCAATCGCGCTTTACTTGCTCTTAATGGGCACGAATACACCGCGCCTTAACGATACTTGCGCCGGAAAACAGCTTCCCGCATGGTCCGCGCATGCAAGCGCAGCTTACCGACACCGCTCCCGATTTGCGCCACATCGATGCGTGGATTTTCGACCTCGACAACACGCTCTATCGCGCGGACAGCGATCTGTTCGCCCAGATCGATGTACGCATGGCGAGCTATGTGTCGGCGCTTCTGTCTCTGCCGCTCGACGAGGCGCGGCGCATCCAGAAGGATTATTACCGCGATCACGGTACCACGTTGAACGGACTGATGAAAATGCACGGCGCCGATCCTGAACCATTTCTGGAGCACGCACACGACATCGATCTTTCGGTGCTGGCGCCCGATCCGGTCCTGAACAAGACCATCGCGCGTTTGCCGGGGCGAAGGTTCGTGCTGACCAATGGTTGCCGGAATTACGCTGAGCGCGTGCTGGACCGCATCGGCCTCGACGCTGCGTTCGACGATGTCTGGGATATCCGCGCGATGGGCTATCGGCCCCAAACCCGATCCCGAAGCCTATCGCACCCCTGATCGCCCGCAACGCCATCAACCCAAGCAACGCTGTGCTCTTCGAAGATCTCGCGCGCAATCTCGTTCCCGCGCACGAACTCGGCATGAGGACAGTGTGGCTGAAACAACGGATCGATCTGGTCGAAGCAAGGCCCCGAGCACCCCATTGCCGAATCGCGCCATATCGACCATGAGACGACGGACCTGGCCGAATTTCTGGAAAGCGTACGGATTGAGCATGAGCACTGCCCGCATTATCGAAGGCGCGTGGGAAGCGCGCGATACGCTGAATACCCAAACAATGGACGCGGTGCGCGAAGCGGTCGATGAGGCCCTCTCCGATCTCGACGCCGGGCGCGCGCGCGTGGCCGAGAAGGTTTCCGGCGCGTGGGTCGTGCATCAGTGGCTCAAGAAGGCCGTGCTGCTGTCGTTCCGCCTGAACGACATGCACCTCATCGAAGGCCACCCCGGAAATTGGTGGGACAAGGTCGAGTCGAAATTCGCGGACTGGAATGAAGAACAGTTTCGTGCTGCGGGCTTCCGCGCGGTGCCGGGCTCCATTGTTCGCCACTCGGCCTTCGTCGCGAAGGGCGCTGTGCTGATGCCGTCTTTCGTCAATGTCGGCGCCTATGTCGGCGAGAATACGATGGTCGACACATGGTCGACGGTGGGATCGTGCGCGCAGATAAGGTGCGAACTGTCATCTTTCGGCGGCGTGGGGCATCGGCGGCGTGCTGGAGCCCGTGCAAGCCGCGCCCACTATCATCGAAGACAACTGCTTCATCGGCGCGCGCAGCGAAGTGGCGGAGGGCGTCATCGTCGGCGAAGGCTCGGTGCTTTCGACTGGTGTGTTCTCACCGCCTCCACCAAGATCCTCGACCGCGAAACAGGCGAGATTTTCCAGGGCCGCGTCCCGCCCTACTCCGTTGTCGTCGCGGGCAGCATGCCGTCCGCGCCGGGCAAGCCGTCCCTGTCCTGCGCCGTGATCGTGAAACGCGTTGGACGAGCGCACACGTAGCAAGACCTCGATCAACGAGCTTTTGCGCGACTGACGCCTTCAGCCCGGCTGAGCCCGTGCCGCCATGATCTGCGCCATCGTCTCTCCATCGATTCCGAGCGCCTGAACGATCGGCGCAAAGACCGACATCTGCTGCGCGCCGCTGGGCCCGAGTGTGATGCCGCCATCGACCGTCAACGCCTGACCGGTGACGAAGCTCGCCCCGTCGCTGGCGAGATAGAGTGCGGCTTCGCGATGTCGCGCGGACGGCCACCGCGCGGGATCGGCTGTGAGTTCTTGGCCGACTCGGCAATCGCATCGATACGCGTCTCGGCGAGCTGACTTGGAATGCCGAAGGCCCTGGGCAAAGATGTTGGTCGCGATCAGGCCGGGACAGATGCAATTCACGCGAATCCTGTCCGGGCCGAGTTGCGCGGCTGTGACCTTCGTCATCTGCACGATGGCAGCTTTGGGCGATGGAATAGAGGATCGGGCCAAAACCTGCCTGCAAGCCCGCAACCGACGCGGTCGAGATGATCGAACCGCCGCCCTGTGTGCGCATTGCGGGCACGGCGTATTTCATGCCGAACAGTGCCGCACGGACATGCAGATGCATGACCGAGTCGAAGCCTTCGGCGGTCACACCATCCGCCGGATCCCGCGCGCCGCCCGTGCCGGCATTGTTGAACAAACAATTGAGGCGGCCAAAGTGTTTGGACGCCGCAGCGATGGCATTGGCGATGTCGCTTTCCGACGAGACGTCGCAGCGCACATAATGCGCCGCGCCTTTGTGCTCCTCCTCGATCCGCGCGCCTTTGTCGTCCTGGATGTCGGCAGCGATGACCTTCGCGCCCTCCGCCACGAACAGATCGACCGTACCGCGGCCAATGCCGCTGGCCGCGCCCGTGATGACGGCGACCTTTCCCTCCAGACGTCCAGCCATAAAGTTCTCCCTCGATCTTTCCGGCATCATCCCGCTTGCCGTGGAAAGCGCAACGGATGTGGTAATCACGATTATGGCCGCTCTCGACCCCACGCTCTCGACCCCATCGAATTGTCACAAGCGCTGATCCGCTGCCCGTCCGTCACGCCAAAGGACGAAGGCGCGCTTGGCGTTCTTGAGCGAGCGCTCACACCGCTGGACTTTGCCTGCCATCGGCTGCGTTTCGAGCAGGACGGAACGGCACCTATAGAGAATATCTATGCGCGCATAGGAACAGCGGGTCCGAACTTCTGCTTCGCGGGCCACACCGATGTCGTGCCGCCAGGCGAGAAATGGAGTCACGATCCGTTCGCGGGGACCGTCGAGGACGGGACGCTTTACGGGCGCGGCGCGGTGGACATGAAATCGGCCATCGCGGCATTCGCCGCAGCTGCATCGCGTTATCTGGCGAACGGCGCGCCGAAAGGCTCGATCAGCCTGCTTATCACCGGCGACGAGGAAGGCCCCGCGATCAATGGCACGCCGAAGATGCTCGGCTGGCTGAAAGAGCGCGGCGAGACGCTGAGCCATTGCATCGTCGGCGAACCGACCGCCACGACGCGTGCAGGCGACACGCTGAAGATCGGGCGGCGGGGATCGATTACAACCGGGGTCGTCGTGCGCGGCGTCCAGGGCCATGTCGGTTATCCGCATCGTGCGCGCAATCCGATTCCTGCGATAGCCGCATTGATAACGCGTCTATCGTCGCTCGCCCTCGATAAAGGCACAGAGCATTTCGAACCTTCGACGCTCTCCTTCACCACCGTCGATGTCGGCAATCCTGCGGCGAATGTGATCCCGGCGGAAGCGCATGCGACCTTCAATATACGTTTCAATGATGCGCATTCCTCAGAGACGTTGAAGCGCTGGATCGAAGGCGAAGCAAAAACTATTGAGGCCGACACCAGTTGCGAGATCGCGCTGCGCTTCACGGTTGGCGGTGATGTCTTCATCACCAAACCCGGCAGCTTCACCGATCTTGTCTCCAAGGCCGTGGAAAGCTCGACTGGTGAAACGCCGGAATTCTCCACAACTGGCGGCACGTCGGATGCGCGATTCATCCGGGCGTATTGTCCGGTCGCGGAGCTTGGGCTTCCGGGCACCACGATGCACAAGGTCGATGAATGCGTGCCGGTCGCGGAGATCACGCGCCTCTCCGACATCTATCTCAAAATCCTCGAACATTACTTCGCCAACCCTCCCCGATGAGTGACGCCGCCATTGGCATCTTCGATTCCGGCATGGGCGGACTCACGGTGCTGCGCGCGCTCATGGCGAGGCTGCCGCATGAGCGCTTCATCTATCTCGGCGACACCGCGCGGCTTCCTTACGGCACCAAAAGTCCTGACACCGTGACACGCTATGCCGTGCAGGCGGCGGGTGCGCTCGTGCGGCGGAAGATCAAGCTGCTGGTCATCGCCTGCAACACGGCATCTGGCGTTGCGCTCGGCGCATTGCAAGAGGCGTTCGCGCCGTTGCCGGTAATCGATGTCATCGGGCCCGGCGCGCGCGCGGCGCTGGCCGCTTCGCCGTCGGGCCCCATCGCGGTCATTGCCACCGAAGCGACCGTGAAGGCGCAGGCCTATGTCCGCGCGATCCACGCGCAAGCGCCCGACGTGCCGGTGACGCAGCAGGCCTGTCCGCTGTTCGTGTCGCTGGCGGAAGAAGGATTGGTCGATGGCGAGATCGCAGAGCTTGTGGCACAGCGTTATCTCAGCTCAGTGCTGGCCCAGAAACCGCATGCGATGGTGCTCGGCTGCACACATTACCGGCGCTGAAAGCGACCATCGGCAAGGTTGTGGGAAGCGGCGTGAGGCTGGTCGACAGCGCCGAGACCACGGCTCAAGAAGTCGAACGTATTTTGAAAGAACTCGATCTGTTGCGCCCTTCGGGCGATGCGCCGGTGCATCATTTCCTCGCCACCGATGCGCCGGAACGGTTCGAAAGAGTCGGACAAATTTTCCTGGGTCAGAAGATCGATCCGGCGTCGATTGAGTTGGTCGATCTTCAATAGCCCACGCGCACCAAGTACAGCCCATCCGGCGGGGCAACGGGGCCGCATTCGCTGCGTTCCTTCGCGTTCAGCGCGCGCTCCATATCGCGGCGCGACCACTTGCCTTCGCCGACGAGCTTCAGCTTCCGACCATCGAGCGGACTTGATTGTGCAGGAAGGATCGCGCCGAGGCATTGATGTGAATCTCCTCGCCGGCGCGCGACACATCGAGACGATCGAGCGTTTTCACCGGCGACTTCGCCTGACACTCGGCGGCGCGGAAGGTGGTGAAATCGTGCTGACCGACGAGCGCCTGCGCCGCATGATGCATCGCCTCGGCATCGAGATCGCGCACGACGTGCCAGACGTGCCCATTATCGAGAGCGGGCGGCGCGCGGCGCGTGAGGATGCGATAGAGATAATGCCGCGCGGTCGCGGAGAATCGCGCGTGGAATTCGCCGTCCACGATCCGTGACTCGAGCACGATAGCGGGCTGCGGCCTGAGGAAATGATTGAGCGCGTCGCGGATCTTATCCGGCGTGAATTCCTTCATCAGATCGAAATGCGCGACCTGCCCCAGCGCATGCACACCGGCATCGGTGCGACCCGCGCCGGTGACGGTGACGCGCTCGCCGGAAAGCTTGAAAATTGCATCTTCCAGCGCGCCCTGCACCGATGCGCCATTCTCCTGCCGCTGCCAGCCGACGAACGGCGCGCCGTCATATTCGACCGTGATGCGATAGCGCATCAGCCAAGCACCGTGCCGCGCGGCAGCGCGAAGCCGCGAAGCAACTCGTCTGCGGTCATCACCGATTTCCCGGCGCGTTGGAGACGCACGAGACGCAACGCGCCATCGCCGCAGGCAACAGCAAGCTTTTCATCGATGAGCGTTCCCGGCGCGCCGCTGCCTGAAACCGGTTCGGCGTAGAGAATCTTGAGGCGTTCGCCCTTCACTTCGCACCACGCGCCGGGCGTGGGCGAGAGGCCGCGGATGAGGCAATCGATCTCATGCGCCGGTTTGGTCCAGTCGATGCGTGCTTCTTCTTTCAGAATCTTCTTCGCGTAGGTTGCGCCTTCGCTTGGTTGCGGCTGCTCGGCAATAGAGCATCGTTCCAGCGCCGCCAGCGCACGCACCATCAGATCGGCACCGAGGCGCGCAAGTTCGTCATGCAGGTCGCCGTAGGTCTTGCGGCCTACGGCTACGCGCTCCGCCATCAGCACCGGGCCGGTATCGAGGCCTTCTTCCATGCGCATGACCATGACGCCGGTCTCTTCATCGCCGGCCATGATCGCGCGCTGGATCGGCGCGGCGCCGCGCCAGCGCGGCAATAGCGAGCCGTGCAGATTGAAACAGCCCAGTTTCGGCGCGTCGAGGATCGGCTTCGGCAGCAGCAATCCATACGCCACCACAACCGCGGCATCGATGTCGAGCGCACGGAGCAACTCTTGTTGTCCCGCATCTTTCAATGTCACGGGCGTGCGAACTTCGAGGCCCGCGCCGTTGGCAAACTTGTGGACCGGCGAAGGCTCGGTCTCGTACCCCCGGCCTTTCGGACGCGGCGGTTGTGAATAAACGGCGGCAATATCGTGACCCTGCGCCACCAGTTCGGCGAGCGTGGGCACCGCGAAATCCGGCGTGCCCATGAAGGCGAGCCGGAGAGTCATTCCTTATCACTGTCATCCCGGCCAAGCGACGCATCGGCGTCGCGCAGAGCCGGGACCCATTGCGCCGCTGTCCCGATGGGTCCCGGACAGCCGCGTGTCGCGGCTTCCGGGATGACAACCGGGGTCGGCGCGAACAGCGTCACCCTGCTTCCTGCAAGCGTTTCGCCTTCTGGAGTTTTTTCAGAACCATCGAGCGCTTGAGCTTCGACAGATGGTCGATGAACAGCACGCCTTCGAGATGATCCATCTCGTGCTGTAGGCATGTCGCCAGCATGCCGTCGGCTTCGAGAAGCTGCATGTTGCCGTCGCGGTCGAGGTATTCCGCCTTGATGCGCGCGGGACGTTCGACATCGTCCCAGATTTCGGGCACCGACAGACAGCCTTCCTCAAACACCGCCATCTCTTCCGAGGCCCACAGGATTTTCGGATTGATGAAAGCGCGCGGCTTTTTCTCGCCGGATTTCTGGTCGAGATCCATGACGATGACGCGCTTCGGCACGCCGATCTGCACCGCGGCAAGGCCAATGCCGTCGGCCTCGTACATCGAATCCGCCATGTCGTCGATCAGACGGCGCAACTCGTCGTCGACCCTGTCGACGTCTTTCGAGACCGCTTTGAGGCGCGGATCGGGCGCGGTAAGGATGGGGCGGACGGTCATGGGCGGGAAATAGGCGACGCCTTCGCGCCGGTCAAGGGAAGCCAAGAAAACCCATGGATTTCGCTTACATTATCCTTGCCACGGCGCTGATTATCGCCGCCGCGATTGTTGCGTTTGCGCTGCGCAGGCCAGCCCCGCCGGTTGTGGAGCCGCCGAAACCCGATCCGCGGCTGGACACACTGCTTGCGGCGCAGGGAGAGATCAAAGGCCAATTCAGCCAAACCGTCGCGCAGCAGGCGGAGCTTCAGCGCACGCTGACCGAACAGATGAACGCCTTGAAAGCGCAACTCGGCATTTCGCTCACCGACAGCGCGACGAAGACGGCCGAGACTATCGCGGGCATCGGCGAGCGTCTGAACGTTATCGACACCGCACAGAAGAACATCACCGATCTTTCCGGTCGCGTCGTCGCGCTCCAGGACATTCCTCTCCGACAAGCAGCAGCGCGGCGCGTTCGGCCAGGAACGCATGGAAG
Organism: Rhizomicrobium sp.; assembly: GCA_037201525.1. Classification (GTDB taxonomy): domain Bacteria; phylum Pseudomonadota; class Alphaproteobacteria; order Micropepsales; family Micropepsaceae; genus Rhizomicrobium. The sequence goes on from JBBCHP010000009.1 coordinate 57,959, forward strand.
CCATCGTCGCCGACCAGCTTGCGCCAACGCTGTACGAATTCCAGCACACATTGTCGAACGGATCGCGGCCCGATTGCGTCATCCGGCTTCCGAATGTGAAGGCGGTCGTCGTGGTCGATTCCAAGTTTCCGCTCGAAGCGTTCGAAGCGTTGCGCGTCGCAAGCGATGACGAACGCAGAGGCGTCGCAACCCGGCTTCGCACCGACATTCAAAAGCATGTTGGGGACATCGCGTCGAAATACCTGATTCCCGGCGAGACGCAGACACCGGCCTTGATGTTCGTGCCGTCGGAATCGATCTATGCCGAGCTGCACACGAATTTCTCGGACCTTGTGCAGAAGGCACGCCAGCAGAATGTTGTGATCGTGTCGCCGCATATCCTGATGCTCGCCGTCAACACGATCCAGACGCTGATGCGCGACTCCAAGATGCGCGAGCAGGCGCATGAAATCCAGAAGGAGGTGGGCGCGCTGTTGAAAGACGTGAAGCTTTTGGCCGACCGCGTCGGCGAGCTGCGCACCCACTTCGAGCGGACATCGAAGGATATCGGCGAGATCGAAAAGCCGATGGGCCGCGTCGTCGCGCGTGCGGGCAGGATAGAAGCCGTCGATCTTGCGCCGCCAGACGCAACGCCTTCGCTCGCAAAACCTTCCGGAGCTTCGTGAACAACTTCAAGCGGCGGATCAGGATGCGGGCCGGCCTGAGCAGCGCCGCCGTCTGCTTACGCACCGCGATATATTCGGCCGAAAAACGCCCGTGTTTCATCCGGTTGCTGTTGCCGAACGGTGCGCCACGCTTGCCGCCAGTCCTCCTGCCCAATTGAACCTCATCTTTTCGAGGGGGTACTCCCTCCATCTAATTCCTTCCTGCTGCGCGATCTCTTGCGCCACGGAAGACGCATTATCGCACCGTTTTGGCGCCGTTTGATAAGGAATGGCCGAATTTCTTCTAAGCGCCTGTAAACACTGGATGCAAAAAGACTTGGCATTCTCGCTTTGTTAGATAGGCAGCTAGCGGCTCTGCGCACCGTGATAGATAGCGAGCACCTCTATGGCGTCAGTAGAAACGCGATAAACAATGATGTACGGCAATCCGCGCACGATCCATTCGCGTGTTCCCTCGACCGTCCCTTTGCGCCCGATGAAAGGGAAAGCCGGAATCTTGTATTCGATGGCGTCGAGAATGCGGCCTATGACGGATTGCGCATTGGGTGGGCTGTCAGAGGCGATCCAATCGTGAATTCTTTTCAGGTCGGCATAGGCCGATTTGCGAAGGACAGCCTTCACGACCCCAGAATCATCCGCCGCGCTTCGGCCGGGGTCAGCGTTTCTTCGCTTTCGTCGCTCAAACGGCGCCGAACGTCTTGCGCCTGCTCATCCGTCAGCCGCAGATCGCTGTTTCGCGCTGCATAGTCGAGAATGGCGTCGGCAGCGAGTTCCTGCTCCTCCGAAGAAAGCTTTCTCAGGACGGCGAGCGCATCGTTTATCTTATTCATTGTCTAAGTTTAACATAGACAAGACCGGTCGAACAGCCAGCAATCCGGAGCGCAAACGTCAATCAAATTGCGCTGGCGGCTTTAAACAATCCCTAAGCTGAGTGCGCGATCGTTTCGGCATAATGGGTTTGCAGCCAACGACAACCGCACGTCCGGCCTTTGGGCGCCGCAATCCGCCGCAGCGAACACAGCCGGCGGAAACCGTGCGACCTGCACGCGTCATCGAATCTGTTGCGGCTCCGCAAATGGAACCGGCCGTGATCGAAGCGGAGACGCCGCGAGAGGTCTCGGTCGATCAGGAATTGCAGGCGTGGAAGGACGCGCGCGGCAGCCAGTTCAAGATCCCGTGGCGGCAGGTCTATCTGATGGCGTCGCTGTGCTTCGGCATCGCGTCGTTCGTGTTGCCGGATTCGGTGAATGAGAACGTCCAATATCTTCTGTGGGGATTGGCCGCGATGAGCGCCTATGCCTGGTTCGCCGGGCGCAAGAAGAAAGCCAAAATCGAGGAACCCGCCAGCGCGTAAAGGCCGCGTGTGCTGGTTTTCCAGGACGCCGCAACCGCGCCGATTGACGCAAATTTAACCCCGATGGCGCAAAAAGGATGGGTCCGAGCGCTTGCGCCGAGGAACCTGTCGTGCCGTCTGAGCCGCTCACCCATCCGCGTTATTCGCTCGTCGTTCCGCTCTACAACGAAGAGCAGGTGCTACCGCAATTGATTGCGGCGCTCGACGTCCTGCTCGCACGCATGGATGCGCCGGCGGAAGTCATCTTCGTCGATGACGGTAGCCGCGACCATGGCGTGGAACTGGCGACAGCGAAATGCCGTGCCGATAACCGCTATCGTCTTGTCTGCCTGTCGCGAAATTTCGGCCACCAGATCGCCATCACCGCGGGCATGGATCGTGCTACGGGCGACGCCGTGATCGTGATGGACGCCGATCTGCAGGATCCGCCCGAGGTCGTCCTCGAACTGATCGCGAAGTGGAAAGAAGGTTACGACGTCGTTTATGCGCAGCGTCGCGCGCGCGAAGGCGAAAGCTGGTTCAAACGCGTCAGCGCGAGCATGTTCTACCGCCTGATCGCGCGGCTTTCCTCGGTCGACATTCCGCGCGACACCGGCGACTTCCGTCTTATCGACCGCAAAGTGCTCGAAGCCTTCGGGCAGATGCGCGAGCATGACCGTTTCGTGCGCGGCATGTTCGCGTGGATGGGGTTCAAGCAGACCTCCGTCACCTTCGACCGGCGTGCACGGGAAGCAGGCACCACGAAATATCCTTTGAAGAAGATGATCGCGCTCGCATTCAACGGCATCGTAGGGTTCTCCGACGCGCCGCTGCGCCTGGCTCTCTGGGCTGGCACAGCGGTGTCGGCCTGCGCGATGCTTTATGGCCTTTACGTCGTCGTTCTATGGATCAGCCACGATAAAAGCCTCGTGCCCGGCTGGAGCTCGACCATCGTCATCGTCGCGCTGCTCTCCGGCGTGAACATGCTGATGACGGGCCTGATGGGGCTCTATGTCGGACGCATCTACAACGAGGTCAAAGGCAGACCTCTGTATTTCGTTCGCGAAGAGAATCTGCCGGAAGCTCTCGCAGCGGAAGAAACACAGTTCGAACCTCTGGCAAAACTGAGACGCAGCTTCCCGCCCGCGCCGCATGAAAGGCGCAGCGCGTGAGCGAGGGAAGCCTCGCGTTTTCGGAGGTATCTCAAACAAAAAACGTCGCCCGCAGCGGCGTCTGGATGCCTGTCCTTGCGTTCATTGACGCAGCTGTGTTGCGCATGTTCCAGCGCCTCAATGCCGACGTTTCCTGGGACTTGATGCTGGACGACAAGATCCTCGACGGCGCAAAACCCTATCGCGATTTCTTAGAGGTCAATCCGCCCGCGACGTTCTGGCTTTACATGCCGGCATCGTGGGGCGGCCGCGTGCTGGGGATCACGCCCGAATTTCTGGTGAGCGTTCTCGTCTTCACCGCGACGATTGCGAGCCTTTGGCTCTGCGGCAGAATTCTTCGCCGCGCGCGTCTGTTGCGCGAAGAAGATTTTCCGGTTGCGGCAACCGCGGCGATTTTGGTTCTGCTCGCGCTTCCGTCCTATGCATTCGGCGAACGCGATCATATCGCGCTGATCGCAACGCTTCCCTTGTTCTGCATCTATGCAGCACGCGCCTCAAATGGATCGTGCGGTATCAGGCAGGCCATCTTGGCTGGAATCGGCGGTGGCATCGCGGTGGCGATAAAATTCTATTTCGCGCTCGCACTCGTCCTGCCGTTTCTGTTCGTGCTTTGGCGGCACAGGCGAGACAGGGGTCAAATTTTGCGGCTGACGTTATCGCCGGAGAATTTGACGGTGGGCATCATAACGGCCGTCTACCTAGCCATCGTGTTCGTCGCGTATCCCGATTTCGATCGCAATGTCCTGCCGCTCGTCCTCACTGTATATGTCCCGGCAAGTGTGCCCTATGTCGGGCGCCTGACCTTCTCCTGCACCTTGCTGTGGATCGCGGGGGCTGGTGTGGCCATCCTCGTCGCACGAGAAAAAATCCTCGATCCCTTGCCCATGACGCTGCTTCTGGCCTCTCTCGGTTACGTCGGCGCATCCATCATCCAGGGAAAGGACTGGGCCTATCATGGCTATCCTGGAGTAGCCCTCATCATTTTGCTTTCGGGGTGGCTGCTGCTCCAACACGCGCGGGATATTGCCAAGCCGGCTGCACTGGGGGCTGCCCTGCTCTACAGCGCCGTATTGGCGCTGGCGACAACGTGGTTTGCTCAACACGAAGAAGTCAAAGGCTTGCGGAACGCTGTCGCCGATCTCGCGCCGCCGCGCCCAAAAATCATCGCCGTCACAGACGACATGCAGATTATCTATCCGCTTGTCCGCGAGGCCGGCGCAACATGGGTTGGCCGTACAGCCAGCCAGTGGATTCCCACATTCGCCGATTACATTCAAAAATACAGAGATCCGGACGCTGAGGCGTCATCGAAGATTGAAAAATATGTCGCCCTGAACCGCTCTTGGCTGGTCGAAGATGTCCGCACGAACCGTCCCGATGTGATTCTCATCGACGGCGAGAAGCAACATGCGTCGGCATTTTCAATTCCTGCCTTGCGCGCAGAACTGGCGCATTACCGCAATGCGCGGACGGTCGGCGGCGTGGAGATTTGGCTTCGCGTTTCGAGCTGATCAGAGCGAGCGCCGCGCTTTGAACGCAGCGTTGAGCGTGCCTTCGTCGAGATAGTCGAGTTCGCCGCCGACCGGAACCCCATGGGCCAATCGTGTGACCTTCACACCGGAGGGCGCGAGCGTATCCATCAGATAATGCGCGGTGGTCTGACCTTCGACGGTGGCGTTCACCGCGAGGATGACTTCATCGACGCCATCGCCCACGCGCTTGAGCAGCGACGCGACGTTGAGTTTTTCCGGCGTCACGCCGTCGAGCGCGCTGAGCGCGCCGCCGAGCACATGATACTTGCCGCGGAACACGCCAGCACGCTCCAGTGCCCAGAGATCGGCGACATCCTCCACGACGCATAATACGTGGCTGTCGCGCTTCGGATCACGGCACAGTGAACAGGGATTGGCGGTGTCGAGATTGCCGCAAATGTCGCACACGCGGATCGCACTCGCCGCCTCGCGCATGGCGGCACCCAGCGGTTCGAGCAACGCTTCGCGTTTTTTCAGCAATGTCAGCGCCACGCGCCGCGCCGAACGCGGGCCAAGCCCCGGCAACTTCGCCAGAAGCTGAATCAAACGCTCGATTTCGGGACCTGCGGAATAACTCGCCATCAAACCATCTAACTAGGCGTCGTCGCCGGGCATGGACTGTGCGACAATTTCTTCTTCCGCGACCGCATCGCGCACGGCAACGATCTCGGCGCCGGGGAAGCGGTCGAGCACCGCGCGCACCAGCGGCTGCTGCATGACGATTTCCATGCGTGCGGCTTTGGCGGAGCGTTTCTGTTCGGCAATTGTGGGCTCACCGCCTTCGCGTGCGATGGAGACGGACCACGGCATCCCGGTCCAGTCTTTCAGCTTCTGCTTCAGATCGCCGGCAAGCGTATTGGGCGCGCGGGGCGAAGGGCGGAATTCGAAGATCCCCGGCTCAAGCCGCACCAGATGCACATCGTTCTCCAGATGCACCTTCAGGACCGATGCACCGTTCTGCGCCGCCAGCGCGGCAACATCTTCGAGTGTGCGAAGCGTTGGCGCGTTCTGCACATTCATTGTTGGTTGCGGTGCGCGCTGCGCACTCGCGGTGACATTGCCTGTGCTCACCGCGCGCGGCGCACCGCCACTGGAAGACGGAGACGGCGCAGCACCGCGCGGCGCGGGCGTGCCGCCGCCATCGAGCAAGTCTTTGACAAGCTTGTCGGTCGGCGGGAGATCGGCGGCATAAGAAAGGCGGATCAACGCCATCTCGCACGCCGCGATCGGGCGCGTGGCGTCGCGTACCTCGATCAGACCTTTGAGCAGCATCTGCCAGGCGCGCGTCAGCGCCGCGACCGGAAGTTTGACCGCCATCTCCGCAGCGCGGCGGCCCTCTGAACTCGAGCCATCGAAGAAGCCTTCGGCATTGGGCGCGACTTTCACGCGGGTGAGGAAATGCGTCGTCTCGAGCAGATCCTGCATCACCGCCAGCGGGTCGGCGCCGCGGTCGTACAACTCGTTCAGATCGAAGAGGGCTTCGGCGAGTTTGCCGCCCATCAGCTTCTCGAACAGATCGAGGATGCGCCCGCGATCCGCGAGACCGAGCATCCCGCGCACCATCTCTGCAGTGATCGTGCCTTCCTCGCCGTGCGCGATGGCCTGATCGAGCAGCGAAAGCGAATCGCGCGCCGAGCCTTCCGCAGCACGGGCGATGAGTGCCAGCGCCGCGTCCTCGATCTTCACATTCTCTTTCTCGGAGATCGTCTTCAGCAACCCGACAAGCTCTGCCGTCTCGATGCGTCGCAGATCGAAGCGCTGGCAACGCGACAGCACCGTCACCGGCACTTTGCGGATTTCTGTCGTGGCGAAGATGAACTTCACATGCGGCGGCGGCTCTTCGAGCGTCTTGAGCAATCCGTTGAACGCATTCTTCGACAGCATATGCACTTCGTCGATGATGTAGACCTTGTAGCGCGCCGACGCCGGGGCATAGCGCACGCCTTCGATGATCTCGCGGACATCGTCGATGCCGGTGCGCGACGCTGCGTCCATCTCCTGCACATCCATGTGGCGGCTTTCGGCGATGGCAACGCAGGGATCGCACACGCCGCAGGGATGGATGGTGGGCGTCGTGCGCTTGCCGTCCGGGCCGATGCAATTGAGCGCGCGCGCGATGATGCGCGCCGTCGTCGTTTTGCCCACGCCGCGCACGCCGGTGAGCATGAAGGCATGGGCGATGCGCCCGGTCGCGAACGCATTGGAGAGCGTCTTGACCAGCGCCTCCTGCCCGATCAGGCCGGTGAAATCCTGCGGACGGTATTTGCGCGCCAGAACGCGATAGGCGTCCAGCTTCTTGGGCGGCGTGTCGAGGCCGAGACCGGGTTCCTGATCCATGATCCGAGTATAGCAAGCGGCCCGGCGCGGTCGCGCGGAATCCGGAAAGAATGTTTGTGGAAAGATAGTGGAAGGTGGAAGCCGGCGACCCGCGTCGTATTCGGTGTGGCTGCTCCGTTCCCGGCCTGACCAGGTTAGCGAGCGGCGCGCCCGCCGACTTCCGGGCGGGGTATAGGACTTCGGAAAAAGAATTGCGAGTCGGGAAATTCCGCGCCGAAGCGCCGTCTTTTTCACTTGACCTTTGTGCAGACAGGACTAAATCGCCCGTCAAGTGCGCATCCGCGCAATGAGGACAATGAAATGCCTGACGACAGTCACAGTCGACCCGAAGCGCCGCCGCGCGCGGATGTGATCTGATCGTTTGATTGGCTCGCTCCGCTCCCGGCGGCGGAAAGAGAGCGAGCCATGAATACCCATCTCCCCCATTTTGCGGGCGATCCCGCTGCGTTTGCGGAACGTCTTGCCCACTACTATGTCGCCGACATCGTTGAGGCTCTGAACGGCCTTGAGCACGAAGAGGCCGCTGCGATCCTCGACCATCTGCCGCTGGAACTCGCGGTCGGCATCTTCGATACGCCCGGTCTGGACGGCGCCGAAGAGCTGATCGTCCTGCTCTCGCGCGAGAAGGGTGCGGCGATCCTGACCGGCATGTCTGCCGACCGCGCGGCCGAGATCGTGCGCTATCTGACCGAGCCGCCGCGCTCGGAGCTGCTCGCCCTGATGAAGCCGGAGGAGCGCGCCGCGCTTAAGCGCGTGCTCGCCTATCCGCCGGAGAGCGCGGGCTCAATCATGACGACGGAGTTCGTCAGCGTGCCGTCGAACTGGACCGTGGCGCAGACAATGGACCATATCCGCAGCGTCGAGCGCACGCGCGAGACCGTCTATGCGATCTATGTCTTCGATGCGAGCACGCAGAAGCTGCTCAACGCCATCAGCCTGCGCAAGCTGATCTCCGGCCAGCCGGAGCAGAACATCCTCGAACTCGCGCCCGAGCAGAAGCCGGTCACCGTGTCGCCGCTAGCCGACCGCGAGGAAGCGGCGCGGACCATTTCCAAATACGATCTTCTCGCCGTGCCGGTGTTGGAGCAGGGGCGGATCGTCGGCATCGTCACCGTCGACGACATCATCGACGCGATGATCGCGGAGACCACAGAGGACGTGCAGAAATTCGGTGGCATGGAAGCGCTGGACGAGCCTTATATGGACATCGGCATGGGCGCGATGATCAAGAAGCGCGCGGGCTGGCTCGCCGTGCTGTTCCTGAGCGAGATGCTGACCGCGAGCGCCATGCAGCATTTCTCCGACGAGCTGCAACGCGCCATCGTGCTCACGCTGTTCATTCCGCTGATCATGAGCTCCGGCGGCAATTCGGGATCGCAGGCGACCTCGCTCATCATCCGCGCGCTGGCGCTCGGCGAACTGAGGCTGCGCGACTGGTGGCGCGTGGCGCTGCGCGAGATTCCGACCGGCATAATTCTCGGCGCGATCCTGGGCGTCGTCGGCATCGCGCGCATCGTGATCTGGCAGAAGACAGGCCTTTACGACTACGGACCGCACTGGGTTCTGGTCGCGACCACCATCGGCGCCGCGCTGATCGGGATCGTCACGTTCGGATCGCTGTCCGGCTCCATGCTACCCTTCATCCTGAAGCGTGTCGGCTTCGATCCGGCGAGCGCGTCGGCGCCGTTCGTCGCGACCTTGGTAGATGTCACGGGGCTGGTGATCTACTTCAGCGTGGCACTGATCGTCTTGCGCGGCACGCTGCTTTAGTGCGGCTTGCCAAGGATCGTGGCGCGGTTACTCTCGCGCCATGATCCCTTTCACCGGCAATCCGCTCGACCGCGCGAGCGAGAAGCGCAGCGACGCAGCGTGGGTCGCGGCGAAACTGCGCGATCCCTCGTCGCTTATCATGCCGATGTGGCGATTGCAGCCGTTTCTGATCGGCGAACAGAAGGCAGATCAACCGGCGGAACTGGGCCTCTTCCGTCCCGGCCTGTGTGAGAGCATGGCGGCGGCGGATGCGCCCTGTGTGTTTCTGGGACTTGAAGGCGAACGTGCGCTGTTCGCGCTCGATGTCTCTGCCGCGAACGATCCGGAGAACAGCGGTCCGCTGGCGGGCTTTGGCCGCTTTATGGAGGCACGCGGCGCTGCGATGGCGCTGCCCCTGAAAGACGCCGCGATCATGGGCCAGGCCAAGGCGATGATCGACTGGCACAACCGCCACGGCTTCTGTCCCAATTGCGGCGCGCGCACGACACTCGTGGACGCCGGTTATCGCCGCCATTGCAATGCCTGTGGCGCGGATCACTTCCCGCGCACCGATCCGGTCGTGATCATGCTCGGCATTCATGGCGACGCGTGTCTGGTCGGACGCAACAAACGCTTTCCGGGGAATTTCTATTCCGCGCTCGCGGGCTTCATGGAGCCCGGCGAGACCATCGAGGAAGCGGTGCGCCGCGAACTGATGGAAGAAGTGAATCTGAAAGTTGGCGCCGTGCGCTATGTCGCGACACAGCCTTGGCCGTTTCCGTCATCGTTGATGATCGGTTGCCTCGCCGAGGCAGAAAACCGCGACTTCAAACCCGACGGCGAAGAAATCGCCGACGCCCGCTGGCTCACGCGCGACGAAGCTAGGCGCCTGATAACAGGCGAGCGGCTTCCCGATATATCGGTGCCGCCCGCCATCGCCATCGCCCATCACCTTATCAAGGCATGGGCGACGGAAGCCTGATCACGGCGTCCAGACGAACGCCGTGTTGCGATAGCGGTTGCTCGCGAAAAATCCCGTGAGCGCGCCTGCGGCATTGATGTCCAGCACTCTGGTGCCGGCGAAAGGCGCTCTGCGGCCGGCGTCGGGCTCGTCGATCTTGACGAACTGTCCGCCGGCAAAGACGAAGCCGTGAAACCGTGAATGCCTATCGAGATAGTAGCCTGCCACGCCGCCATGCTGATCGACGCGCGCGACTTCGATGTCGCTGAATTTGGGGCCAAAGGGTTTGACGTGGCCATGCGCGTTCACCGTGAAGGCGCGCGAATTGTCGTTGGGGGCCATCGTGACGCCGGCCGCGATGCCGGAATTGTTGATCGCCGTGACCGACGTGCCGGTGCCCAGTGTCGTCACCTTGCCGTTGTTGAGCACGAAGCCGTGCGTAGACTCACCGAAACCGATCTGGCCGACCAAAACATTGTCGTCGTTCAAGCCGTACACGGACGTTTCCTCGTCGTTGGAGACGCTGACGACGGTGAGTGTGCCGTCCGGTGCGCGCAGGAAGCTGCCGCTTGAATGGTCCGCGTTGGAGAACGTGCCAGAGACGTAACCGGCCGCATTGATCGCGGTCGCTGTCGTGTACACCGCGCCGTCGATCTGGAAGGTTTCGACGCTTCCGTCCGGCTTGCGCACGAAGGATTTCTCCGCGCCGGAATAGCCCACAATCCAGCCGGCATCGTTGATCGCTGCGGGATCCGTGCTCTTGAATCCCGGCACCGCGAAGGTCGTGATCGTGCCGTCCGGCGTGCGGAAGAAGCCCGCCTGCTTGTCGCCGTGCACCGAATACGAACCTGTCACAACGCCGGACGCATTGATCGCGACCGCGATGGTGTTCTTCGCGCCGGGCACCGAAAAGCTCGTGAATTGGGCGGCCATCGCCGTGCTGGAGACGAAACAGGCCGCAACGAAAAGCGCACTCAACTCTGATCTGGCCATGACAATCCTCCTCTGGATGTCGTGGAGATTACCATATCATTTCGACATTTTCATCACCGCGAGGCGACGACCTACGGCATCTCCGCACGGAACGGATGAGCGGGATAAACCCCCAGAATCGTGAGTTTCGAGGTGAAAAACTGAAGTTCTTCCAGCGCACGGCGGACATGCGGCTGGTCGGGATGGCCTTCGACCTTCGATGTCCGCGTAGAACTCCGTCGCGTTGAACGAGCCGCCGAGTTGATAAGATTCCAGTTTCGTCATGTTCACGCCGTTCGTGGCGAAGCCGCCGAGCGCTTTATACAGCGCGGCGGGAATGTTCTTCACGCGGAACAGGAACGTCGTGATGACCGCGCGGCCGTCGTTCGGTGCGTCGTCGTCCTCGCCGCCGACGATCAGAAAGCGCGTCATGTTGTGCTTTTCGTCCTCGACATCGGCGCGCAGAACCTCAAGCCCGTAAAGCTCGCCTGCGAGCGCCGATGCGATGGCGGCGCATTTCGCGTCGCCCAGTTCGGAAATATGTTTTGCACTCGCCGCAGTGTCGTACCATTCGCGTTCGATCAGACTGAGTTCCTTGATGATCTTCTGGCATTGCCCGAGCGCGGGGCGCTGGCTGTAGACCTCTTTCACGTTCTTGAGCGCGGCACCTTTCAGCCCGAGCAGCTGATGGCGCACGCGATGGAAATGTTCGCCGACGATGAAGAGATCATTCTTCTCCGCCGAGGCCTGGCTTTTCACCGGACGGCCGAAATGGCGCACCAGCAGATGCGTGTCGGCGATGCGGCCATAGACGGAGTTCTCCACTGGCACGATGGCGAGATCGGCTTCGCCCTGACGCACTGCTTCGAGCGCGGAGTCGAATGTGGGGCGCCCCAACGCCGTCGCATGCGGCACGGCCTCACGCGCCGAGAGATTGGCATAGGCGCCCGGCTCACCCTGAAAGGCGATGGTCTTTGCGCGCGCGATCAACGATGTCATGTCAGCTTCCCTCGCGTGCAATGACATCGCGCGCTTTCTGCAGATCTTCCGGCGTGTCAACACTCAGCGGCACATGGGGCACGCGCGCGACCGCGATGCGCATGCCCGCTTCGAGCGCGCGCAGTTGCTCGAGCTTCTCGCGCTTTTCCAGTGGCGACGGCGGGAGGGTCACGAACTTTTTGAGCGCGTCGCGCGTGTAGGCATAGATGCCGACGTGATGGAATAGCGGCCCATCGCCATGCGGCGCGCGCGCGCGTGTAAAATAAAGCGCGCGGCCGCGCTCGCCCTCCCACGCGACCACCGGCTTCACCACATTGGGATTGTCGCGGTCGGCGTCGTCATCGATCTCGGCGGCCAGTGTGGCGACATCGGCGCCCGTCGCTTCCAGCGTTTCGGCCACTATACGAACATAAGATGGGTCGAGCGCAGGCAGATCGCCCTGAAGATTGACAACCACATCGTGTGCGCCTCCGGGATCGACATCGCAAAGCGCCGCAAAAATCCGGTCCGAGCCTGAGGGAAGATCGGGCGCCGTTAGCACCGCGCGCCCCCCCGCCCGTTCGACCGCGTCCACGATCTCCTGCTCCGCGGCGGCCACCACGACGGGGCCGAGACCCGCGGCCACAGCCTGCTTCCAGACCCGCACGATCATGGGCAGGCACGCGATATCGGCCAATGGCTTGCCAGGCAGGCGCGTGGAGGCCATCCGCGCCGGGATCAGAACGACAGGTTTCATGGGGAAAAGCCGGGATTTCCTTGATTTATGCGACGCTTCGCCGCAATGACGCAATTGGGCGGACTTGTAATGTCGCCGCGATCCTAACACGGGTGCGGGCAGCGCCCTTTCATCGCGCGACGAGCGGAGCAGACCTTATGGATTCCTTCGAGTGGAACAAGATCGCCGGCGCGGTTCTGGGCACCTTGATCTTCGTGCTGGTGGTCAAGTTCACGACCGAAGCGGTGTTCGAAGTGCCGAAGCCGGCCAAGCCCGGTTATGTCGTCGAAGGCGTGACCGAAGAGGCTTCGACGTCGACGATCGCCGCGCCCGCCGAAGAAGTGATTCCGGATTGGGGCACTGTGCTGCCAAGGCCGACGCGGCAGCAGGCCAGAAAATCTCCGCGCGCTGCGAACAGTGCCATGACCTGTCGAAAGGGGGCCCGAACAAGATTGGCCCGAATTTGTGGGGTGTGCTCGGACGCCCGCGCGGCACGCATCCGGGATTCTCTTATTCCGGCGCGATGACCGCGAGCCACGACATCTGGTCGTTCGACAATTTCTTTAAGTTCATCAAATCGCCCGCCGCCTATGTGACAGGCACGAAGATGAGCTTTGCGGGTCTGCGCAGCGAAGAGGACCGCATCAACCTGATCGCGTGGCTGCGCACGCAGGCGGACAGCCCGCTGCCGATCCCGGCACCGAAGCCTGCGGCTGCTGCACCGGCGCCTGCGGCCGGCGGCAAAGCACCCGTGACTGCTACACCTGCACCGGCTGGTAGCAGCACCGCCGCTGCACCGAACAGCCCGACGACGCCGGCAAAGGCCGCGACACCGCCCGCAACTGAGGCGCCGAAGAAGAACTGACGCGGGCTTGATCCAAGCCACAAAAGATTGGAGCGTGCGCGCATGAGTACGCGCCCCACGCTTCTGATGGTCGTCCCGTTGGCATGGTCGGGGCTATGGTTGCCTCATCTCAGCGAAGCCAACCTCAATGTGCTTGTGCATGGGCGCGATAGCTATAAGTCCGAAGACATCGATTATGTGCTGGGGTTTCGGCCGCAGCCGGGCTTCCTCAAAACGCTGCCGAATCTGAAGACGATCTATTCGCTTGGCGCGGGCGTGGACGGCTTCCTCATCGATCCGGATTTCCCGAAACAGATTCCACTGGTGCGTTTCGTCGATCCACAGCTTTCGACCGAGATGGCGCAATACGTCGTGATGCATGTGCTGCTGCAGCACCGTCACGCGAAAGCATTCGACGAGACGCAGAAGCAAAGCAAATGGGCGCAGATGATGCTGCCGCGCAAAACTGCGGACACGCGCATCGGCATTCTGGGTTTCGGCGAGATCGGCACGATGGCAGGCGAACGCCTACGCGATCTGGGCTTTCCGGTGTCGGGATGGAGCCATTCGCGCAAACAGGTTGACAGTATCAAGAGCTATGCCGGCGAAGACGAATTTGCCGCGTTCATGGGCGCGAGCGATTTCCTGATCTGCCTGCTGCCACTGACGGACGACACGCGCGGCATCCTGAACGCAAAGACCTTCGCGATGCTTCCGAAGGCTTCCTACGTCATCAATGTCGCGCGCGGCGGGCATCTAATCGAAGACGATCTGATCGCGGCGATCGACGCAGGCCATCTCGCGGGCGCGACGCTCGACGTATTCCAGACGGAGCCGTTGCCGCCCACAAGTCCGCTCTGGAAACATCCCAGGATCGTCATCACGCCGCATGTCGCCGCGATCTCCGATCCGCGGGTTGCTGCGAACTTCGTCATCGACGGCATCGCTCGCGCCGAACGCGGCGAGAAGCACCCCAACACCGTGGATATGGGCAGAGGGTATTGATTGAGGCTTGAGTCGTAGCTGGCCATTTAATGGAGGGCGCCGGATGAATCGCATCATCGCAACAATTTTGCTGCTGGCGGCAAGCAGTGGCGTGGCCTTGGCAGACTCCACGATGTCAGAGACGGCGCGCAATCCGCACAATTTCATTTTGAAGCTCGATATGAACAACTTCAACAACGGAGAGTGGAGCGGCGACGCCACCTTCACGATCTCTGCCTGTCCGCAGAAGACCTGTTATCACCTCTCCGGAAAAGCATCGTTGCCCCTAAGCCATTCGACCAGTCTCAACGAAGGGCTCTTTTCAATTCCGGGAGCGTCTTGCGACCTTCACTTCGAAGAAGTGCCGCACGACGACATGGACAGCGGCGATTGGCGCATCACGCCGATCAGCCGGAACGGAAAGCAGGGTTGTGCCTCTCTGCCATCCGGTATCGCCGGCGTATACAAGGAAATAAACTGAACGCAGCCTGTCAAGCCTTCGCGTAACGCGCTTTCAGCAATGCGTAGAGCGCCCGCGCAGCGGTTGCTTCCGCGCCGGGGCGGCGGCCGGGTTTGGGACGATCGGTCCAGGCCGCGATGTCGAGATGCATCCACGCCTTCGTTTTGGTGACGAAGCGATTGAGGAACAGGGCCGCCGTGATCGCACCCGCATAGCCGTAATCGGGATTGTTGTTGAGATCGGCGATCTGGCTGTTTAACGCGCTTTCGTACCCGCGCCACAACGGCAGACGCCACACGGGATCCTGTGTCTCTTTGGAATGGCGCATGAGATCGGCTGCGAGCGTCTCGTCGTCGGTGAAGAACGGCGGCAACTCGAAACCGGTTGCCACCCGCGCCGCACCCGTGAGCGTGGCGAGGTCGATGAGCAATTCGGGATTCTCGCTATCGGCTTCGGTGAGCGCATCGGCCAGCACGAGGCGGCCTTCGGCATCGGTGTTGCCGATTTCGACGGTTAGACCCTTGCGGCTTTTGAACACGTCGCTCGGGCGATAGGCATGGCCGGAGACCGAATTCTCGACCGCGGGAATCAACACGCGCAAACGCACATCCAGCTTCGCACCCATCACCATGTCCGCGATGGCGAGCACGGTGGCGGCACCGCCCATGTCCTTCTTCATCGACAGCATGCCGGACGAGGGTTTGAGATCGTAGCCGCCGGTGTCGAAGCACACGCCCTTGCCGACCAGCGTCACCTTCGGCGCGCTCGCACAGCCCCAGGTGAAATCGATCAGGCGCGGCGCGCGATCGGAGCCCTGCCCCACCGCATGCACCAACGGATAGTTCGCTTTCAGAAGCGCGTCGCCGACGACGACGGAAAACTTCGCGCCGTGTTTCTTCGCGAGATCGTGCGCAGCCACGCTAAGCTCTTCCGGTCCCATATCGTTGGGCGGCGTGTTGATGAGATTGCGGCCCAGGAAAATTCCTTCCGCGACACGCGTAACTTCCGCGCCATCGACACCGGCGGGAAGCACCAGTTTGGCACCTTTCGCTTTCGGCTTTTTGTAGCGTGCGAATTCATAGGTGCCGAGCGCCCAGGCCAGCGCGCCGGTCGCGCCGCCCTGCGTTTGCGGCACATCGGCAAAACGATAGGTTCCTGCGGGCAATTGCTCTGCAAGTGTTGCAAGCGCGAGAATGTCTTCGCCCTTGCCGAGACCGAGCACCGCCGATGCAAGCGCGCCTTGCGCATTGGGAACAAAGCACAACTCGCCATCCTTCGCGGCGAACGCGACGCTCTTCAGATAAGCCTGTTCGCGCTTTGGCCGTTTGGCGAGCCAGTTCTTGAGATCGGCCGCACACACCGCGTGAAGCGGCGTTGCGTCCTTTGCATTCCGCGCAAAGCTTATCTGCATCGAAAATCCTGTCGTTTCGTTACGCGCGAGTTTAGAAACGCGCACCTGCCTTCGCAATGTGAGAAGCCCTTATGAGCACGCGCTATACGCTGATCGCCGGCACCAAGGATTGGTCGAGCTGGAGCCTGCGTCCTTATCTGGCGCTGCGTCACATCGGCGTGCCATTCGAGGAGGAGATCGTGCCGCTGCGCCGCGAGACGACGAGTCCGGAGATCCTCCAATATTCGCCGGCCGGCCGCGTACCGGTTCTGAAAATCGCGGAAGGCGGGGTGAGCTATAGCGTGTGGGACAGCCTTGCGATCTGCGAAACGCTGGCCGACCGCCACGCCGAAGCAAAACTCTGGCCCGACGATGTGAAGACCCGCGCTATCGCCCGCGCCTATGCGGCGGAGATGCATTCGGGCTTTCCCGATGTGCGCCAGCAGCTCTCGATGGACTTCGCGCGGCGCCATCCCACGCCCGAACTCCGCGACGAAACCAAAAACCAGATCGCGCGCATCATCACGGCGTGGAGCGAAGCGCTGGACACCCACGCAAAGGACGGTGGTTATCTATTCGGCCACTTCTCCGTCGCCGACTGCATGTATGCGCCGGTGGTGTCGCGGTTCGTGACCTACGGCATCGCGGTGCCCGTGCCAGTTCGCACTTATCTGGAACGGATGATGGCGCTGCCCGCCATGCTGGACTGGGGACGGGCGTCGCAGGCGGAGGTCGATACCGGCAACGCCTGAAACCGGCCCTTCGTTTCGATTCTCCAATCGAATTAAGGGTTTATTGACCCAAACCCTGCATTCTAGCCATGGATCATTTTGCCCGAAGGCTTATCC
>JBBCHP010000010.1:0-82728 GCA_037201525.1 Rhizomicrobium sp.
ATGCAGCTTCATCTCTCCTCCTGGCCGGAAGTTCAGAAATATCTCGAGACTTCGAAGGCCATTCTCATTCCGATCGGCTCGACGGAGCAGCATGGGCCGAACGGGTTGCTCGGCACCGATGCGTTGTGTCCGGAGATCATCGCCAAACGCGCTGGCGACGAGAGCGGCATCCTGATCGGGCCGACCTTCAATGTCGGTCAGGCGCAGCATCACATGGCGTTCTCGGGCACGATCACGCTGCGCCCCTCCACGATGATCGCGGCGATGATGGACTGGGCGCAGTCGCTGACGCGCCATGGGTTTGAACGCATCTATTGGTTCAACGGTCACGGCGGCAACATCAACACGATCAACGCCGCGTTCAGCGAAATGTATCACGGCATTTCGTTTGACCGCTCCGGCTCCAACCATCCGCCGTTGCGCTGCATGCTGCGCAACTGGTGGGAGCTACACGGCGTGATGGATCTGTGCCGTCAGCTTTTCCCGGTCGGTGAGGGTCATCACGCCACGCCGAGCGAAGTGTCCGTGACCTATTTCGGCTATCCTGAGGCCGTGAAGCATGTCGAGATGACGCCCGCGGATCGCGCCGAACGCCCCATCTACGATGCGGAAGATTATCGCCGCCGTTTCCCGGACGGCCGCATAGGCTCCGATCCGTCACAGGCAAGTATCGAAGCCGGCGGCAAGATCGTCGCCGCGGCGGTGAAGGCTGTGATCGCCGAGTTCAAACAGTTCGCGGCGTCCTAGCTTCGTCCTTCGTCAGAGAGAAATTCCGGATGTTGCGCCACAGGCGTCGCAGCCGCCGCTTGTCGCCCTTGTAGACATAACGCACATCGGGCGTGCGTTCCTCGTTTGCGGCTGCCGTCGGTGAACTCGACGGGCTCGCATCCGAGCTTTTCGTAAAAGCGGCGCGCGCGCTTGTTCGCCTGAAAGGTCCAGAACTGAAAGCCTTTGGGCCGTTCGTGGCGCGCGGTCTCGAACAGCGCATAGCCGACGTTGTGGCTCTGATGATCGGGATGAACGTAAAGCTGCGCAAGCCAGTCGCCGTCGAGACAAGCCATTCCGGCGATCTTACCGTCGCGCAACGCGATCCAGGTTTCCTATTTGCGATCAGTCCGCGCACGAACACGCGGTCCTCGTCGTCGCTGTGGATTTTGGGGACCATGCCCATGCTTCGGAACGACGCGGAGAAAACCGCCGCGGTCTCATCGGCATCGGCCAGGCCGGCCCGGCGAATTTTCAGTGTCACGGCATTCCCATCTGCGCCATCAAATGTTGCGCAGCCCCGATCCGCGCAAACTTTAACACGGGTGAAGCGAGCACGTCACGAATGCTTGACTTGTGTCCGGCGAGGGCCATCATCGGCCTGTCCCAGGGGCGCCTTAACAAAGGCTGAGATCGCAATCCCGCGAGTCCCTTTGAACCTGATCCGGCCCCCCTTCTCTAAGAAGAAGACCGGCGTAGGGAGAGGCCCGATGAACAAGCCCATTCTGAATCAAAAGGTCATGGAGATTACGCGCGGTGCGTTGCCGGCTCGCGGAAGATCCTTGTGAATGCGTGCCGTTCCGCGAGGTCGCGCTTTCGGGCGGCGAGCCGAGCGTGCGGCTGTACGACACCTCCGGTCCCTATACGGACGAGTCCGCAAAGATCGACATCGAGAAGGGCCTCGGCGCGTGTCGCCGCGAATGGATTCTGGCCCGCGGCGATGTCGAGGAATACGAAGGCCGTGCCCGGAAGCCGGAAGATGACGGGCTGAAGCGTGGTGAGTTGCTCTCGGTCGCGCAATTCGACCGCACGGGGCTTAAACCGTTGCGCGCGAAGGCGGGCAAGAATGTCTCGCAGCTTTACTATGCGCGGCAGGCATCATCACCGAAGAGATGAAGTTCGTAGCCGCGCGCGAGAACCTGGGCCGCTCGATGCTCGCCGACGGCAATTCATTTGGCGCAAATATTCCGGACGAGATCACGCCGGAATTCGTGCGCAGCGAAGTTGCGCGCGGCCGCGCGATTATTCCGGCGAACATCAATCACCCGGAAACCGAGCCGATGATCATCGCCGCAACTTCCTGACCAAGGTCAACGCCAATATCGGCAACTCCATCGTCACCTCCGGCGTGGCGGAGGAAGTGGACAAGCTGGTGTGGTCGATCCGCTGGGGCGCGGATACGGTGATGGACCTGTCCACCGGCCGCCACATTCACACCATCCGTGTATGGATCGTGCGCAACTCGCCCGTGCCGATCGGCACGGTGCCGATCTATCAGGCGCTGGAGAAGGTCGGCGGCGTGGCCGAAGACCTCACCTGGGACATTTATCGCGACACGCTGATCGAGCAGTGCGAGCAGGGGGTCGATTACTTCACCGTGCATGCGGGCGTGCGGTTGGCGCACATTCCGCTAACGGCGGATCGCGTGACCGGAATTGTATCGCGCGGCGGTTCGATCTTGGCGAAATGGTGCCTCGCGCATCACAAGGAGAATTTCCTCTACACGCATTTCGAAGAGATCTGCGAGCTGTTGAAGCAATATGACGTGTCGTTCTCGCTCGGCGATGGCTTGCGTCCTGGCTCGACGGCCGATGCGAACGATGCCGCGCAATTCGCCGAACTCGAAACGCTTGGCGAGCTGAACAAGATTGCGCAACGCCACCGACGTGCAGGTGATGATCGAAGGCCCCGGCCATGTGCCGATGCACAAGATCAAGGAGAACATGGATCGCCAGCTCGCGGCCTGTGACGAGGCGCCGTTCTATACCCTGGGCCGCTGGTGACGGATGTTGCGCCCGGCTACGGACCACATCACGTCGGGCATTGGCGCCGCGATGATCGGCTGGTTCGGTTTGCGCGATGCTTTGCTATGTGACGCCGAAAGAGCATCTGGGTCTGCCGGACCGCGACGACGTGAAGGCAGGTGTCATCACCTATCGCATCGCGGCGCATGCGGCCGATCTGGCCAAGGGCCATCCGGCTGCGCGTATCTGGGACGACGCGATGAGCAAGGCGCGGTTCGAATTCCGCTGGCGCGACCAGTTCGCCCTCGCGCTCGATCCCGAAACGGCGCAGGCCTATCACGATGAGACGCTGCCGGCGGACGGCGCCAAGGTTGCGCATTTCTGCTCGATGTGCGGGCCGAAATTCTGCTCGATGAAGATCAGCCAGGAAAGTGCGCGACGCCGCGAAAGGACAGAACGATACGCTCTCCTCCGCCGACATCCGCGCCGCAATGGCGAAGAAGTCGGAGGAGTTCAAGCATGGCGGCGGGGAGATTTATGTTTCCACGCTCAGTTCAATGGAACGATCCCGCCAGCATACTTAACAATACGAGTATCATCCATATAATATATATTGCGATCCTTGCATTGGAATTTCGGCTGCCGCCGTTATGCACTAGCTTATCGCCTTTGACTGCGGAGCTGACGCTGAGAACAGGAAGATCAACGATCTTCTGGACAATGCGTTCATAGTCTCCGGCGCTCGTTGCCGGTAAAGTAAGCGCGCTTATCGTCAGTTCTTGTTCCTGCACGATCTGCATGGAATGGATCGGGACAATAGATTTCTTGTAGCGAAGCCCTTTTTTTTCGTCCACGTCGAGGGAATGCGAGGCGTCCCAGGGGCGGGGCATATTGAATTCCAGCCGGCGTCTGAGAATCCGCGGCGGCCCGAGGAAAATATCGTTCGTGCGTTGCTCGTTCGGCTTGAGCGGTGCTAGGTCATTAACGAGATCGCGGTCGGCGATACTGAAGGACACGCGTTGGTTGGCGGCTTTACCAGTGCCGCTTTTCTTCCACGGGTTCTCGATGGCGTAAGAGCCGAAAATGCTCACGCGGCCTTCGTCTGGAGTTTCTTCTATCCGAAGCGGCTTATTCTCGGTTACCGATTTCGACAGGCCTTGATAGCGCTGCAGGAAATGTGTGGTGAGTGCGGCAACGCCGTTTTTTGACAATGCCTTGTGGATATTGTCGGCATGTGTAGCAAAATAGTCGATTCGAAGGTCGATGTTAGCAGGCGAACTAACCTTAGGACCCAGCGTCACCCGTTCGTTCACATCCACAAACAATTGTGGCTGCGGAACAGTCATTTGTTCGATCTGACTGTCCGTAGAAAGAGGAAGTGCCCACCCAAACCAAATTCTTGTCGCCTCGTTGAAAGTTTTGTCGAACGAGCGGCGCGTGGGATCAATCCACAGCGTCCTATCACCAATACTTAGCCTTACGATACAATGATCAAACACCGTCGCGCTGGGGAGAAAACGTATCCAGAGCCGGTCCGAACCCGGTGGTAATCAGCGCAGGAACGGCTTCGAACCCGACAAGCCGGGCGAGGGCGACGAAGAGGCGCGCAGAATCCTTGCAATCCCCGTAGCCGCTTTCCCAAACCTCGCCAAGCGCGCGGGGTATAAAACCACCTTCCCCCAGTGCCAATGCGAGGTAGCGTACCCGGCCTTGCAACGCATGCAGAATTGCCATGGCGCGCGCCTTCGAGTCCGTGGGATATTGTTCCAGAATTCGGCGCGCCTCATCCTGTAGGGCTTCTGGGACATCGTCCGTCCCATAGAGTGGTGCGAAGAGCCGCGCGACAGAAAGCCAATCAGCAGCCTCGCTGAACTGGATGCTCCGCGCCAGCATTTGCCAATGCGGTGATACGCTATCCGGCCGGGCACGAATGCATCTTTCGGCGTGCCAGCGCCGGTCGATCCAGTCACCGAGATCGACGGTCTGTTCGTCTATGGGGGCGCCGAACATCTTGATCCGGATTTTTCGGGACTTGGGCGCTAGGAAGCGATGCCTCCGCGACAGCACGGGTGAGGTACCCTCAATCGCGATCCAGCGACCGTGGAAGTTGCGCAGCAATTTATGTCGCCACGGATAGTCCAGGAATATTCCACGATGTCGCCAACCCGGACATCGGGGATAATCATCGTCGCGGTTAGATGTCCGTTGAGAATGCGCCGTTCCAAGTCACGCTCACGGCCGCATCAAGTCCAAGGGGCGAGTTGTAGTATGATCGACAGCGGTGCCGTCGCGAATGACACGGATGTGGTGCACCTCGAACCATTGGCACGATGGATCAAAGGTGGCCGTGAATTGCGCGGCCTGCTCGACGCCCTCCATCGTCATCACGCGCAGTGCCAAGCGCGTGTAACTCGAGGAACCGGTTTCTTCGAGCATCGTCTGCGTATCGTGCAACAGCACGCAAATGCCGCCGCTGATGAGCGTATCGTCACCTTTGTGATTGGTTTCGTATACTGCATTGTCGACCCAGGGTGGAATTGCCGCCACCAGATCGTCGGCATTAGCTTCGCTCCTCACACTTTCCCCCGAACTCCACAGCTTTCCGATAGCAATCAAAGATTGAGCCCTGCAACGTGATACGCAATCTGCCCGCGGATGTCACCGGATTCAGCCAGCCTGATGACCGCGAACTACGGATAGTTGACGAACGCCAGCGGTACTTACGAAAGAAAACCGTTCGCCATCGCCTTGACGAATTCGTCGCCCGGCGGCTGTCCCCAGAGGCTTTGGACGCTCCCGTTCTGAACGTGAATGAGCGTGTCTGAGTATGACTTCGCCGGATCTTTTTCATCCGGGTTGGGAATGCGGCCGATTTCGCGCGCCATCACACGGCCATCCGGTCCGACCAGCAAATTGCACGGAATGGCGATTTCATTGGAAGACTGGCGCGCCATTCTTTCCATCAATTTTCCGCCGCGTTTGTCCTCGATCAGAGGCTCGAAAATATCCGCGTGCGCCAGTTTCAGGACACTAGCGAGGCTGTCCGGTGTGAACGCTTTCTTCGTGCCCGTCAGTACTGGCATAATAGCGAACTTGTCGTTGCCATATTTGGCCTGAAGCCGCGCGAAATCGGGAATCTCACTCCAACATGGAGCGCACCATTCTGCCCAAAGAGGCATCAGCACAGTGCGGCCCTTCAATGTGTCAAAACCGCGTTTGCCGTTTGGCCCCCATAAATCGACGCTGGGAAAATCGGCGTCGAAAGGTTCGAATGCCCGCGCCAGCGGATTGTCGGCCAGCACGCCATGCGCAAGCGGTGAAGGTTCGTCGCCGGCGAGAGCCGGGCGTGCCGCCAACGTGGCCAAGCCCGCGAGCAGGTCGCGCGATTCAACATGGTACCATTCCCGACGATGTAGCGCCGAAAGTATAAGTTGCACCCGATTGCAGTAGCAACGGCTCCGGTAACTGCGTTACCGCAGAGACTGTGCGATTTGGATTCCGTCAGTTCCGCCGAACGATTGCGTGATAAAGCAGGAGCACGATCACCGAGCCGACAAGCCGCAACAAATGCGCAAGGAGAATCGTCCCCGCGTCCGGGTATCGGGTCATGGAGGAAAACCCGGACGCGGCGACGAAACTTATCGTCGGCTTTCTGGTGGAATAATCAGGTTCGCCGAACGACGAAGTGATAGATCAACAGCACGACGATGGCGCCGATCACGGCCACGACCATGCTGTAAATGTTAATACCGGTGACGCCCGAATATCCCAACATGCTAAACAGCCAACCGCCGACGACCGCGCCCACGATGCCGAGAACGATGTCCATGATA
The DNA here is from genome assembly GCA_037201525.1 of Rhizomicrobium sp. GTDB lineage: Bacteria > Pseudomonadota > Alphaproteobacteria > Micropepsales > Micropepsaceae > Rhizomicrobium. The sequence continues at coordinate 6,563 of JBBCHP010000010.1, forward strand.
AGACCTTCGCCGGTTTTGTTGATAACTTTACTGGCGATAAAGCCCGCGATCAGTCCAAGTACCAGCCATGAGATAATGCCCATTGTTTTCTCCCTTTAGCGTAAAAAATACTAGTGACTCAGCCCCTCCGGACGGCATGGTATACCAACAAGACGATCACCGATCCAATCACCGCCACGAACGTGCTGTAGAGATTGAAACCCGTGATGCCCTCATGGCCGACCACATTGAAAGATAGCCACCGACAAGTGCGCCGATGATGCCGAGCATGATGTCCATCACAAAGCCCTGGCCTTGCTTGTTGACGATTTTGCTTCCGATGAAACCAGCGATCAGTCCTAGAACAATCCAGGCAATAATCCCCATAGGCAATGTGCGCCCCCCCGCTTCGAATGCAGTGACTATAGCATCAAGTCAACGACACAAAAATCATCGTCACGGTCGCCGCCGCCATAACGGCGGTCGAGGCCCAGCCAAGGATGCGCAAGACCGGGCCGGCTGTGAACTGGCCCATCTGTTTCTTGTTGGTGGCGACGATCATCATCGCGGCCATCATCGGCACGGCGATGACGCCGTTGATGACAGCGCTCCAATAAAGCGCCTTGATGGGATCGAGGCCCGAATAGTCGATGCCGATGCCGAGCGCGACGACATCGCGATCACGAGGTAGAACCCCACGGCTTCCCACGGCTTGTTGTCGAGGCCGACTTTCCAGCCGCGGCTCTCGCCGATGGCGTAGGCGGCCGAACCCGCGAGCACAGGAATGGCCAGCAAGCCTGTGCCGATGATGCCGATGCTGAACAGCAGAAAGGCGAACTTACCGGCCAGCGGTTCGAGCGCGCGCGCCGCGTCCGCCGCGGTTTGAATATCGGTCTTGCCGGCGGCGTGCAGCGTGGCGGCGGTTGCGATCATGATCGCCAATCCCACGAGGTTCGATACCGCCATCCCCGTCAGCGTGTCGATCCGTATGCGGGCGAAAGCGCGCTTCGCCTGGCGCGGCACCTCCTTGAGCGGCCTTTCGCCCTTGTGATGCTCCAACTCTTCGACTTCTCCGGCGCTCTGCCAAAAGAAGAGGTAAGGGCTGATCGTCGTGCCGAAGATCGCGACGATGGTCGTCGCGGCAGCGGGAGACAGATCGGCATGGACACCGATCATGCCGAGGCCAACCTGTGCCAATCGAGATGGATCATGAACACGAGCGCGACATAGGAGAACAGGCTGATCGTCAGCACGGTGAGGAACCGCGCGTAGCGTTTGTAAGGTACGAACATCTGCAGCACGACGGAGAAGATCGCGAACAGGATCGTGAAGCCATGTTCTCCGAATCCGGTAACGAGCTTTGCGGCTTCACCATAGCCGCGACATCGGCACCGATGTTGATCGTGTTGGCGACGAAGAGCAGGGCGACGAGCGACAGAACAACAGGCTGCGGCTGCACTTTGCCCATGTTGTCGGCAAGACCTTTGCCGGTGATGCGCCCGATATGGGCGCTTATAAGCTGGATCGCCGCCATCAGCGGAAAGGTGAGTACCAAGGTCCACAGGAGGCCAAATCCAAACTGCGCGCCGCCCTGGCTGTAGGTCGCGATGCCGCTGGGATCGTCGTCAGCCGCTCCGGTGATCAGGCCCGGCCCAAGCTGATTGAACAGCGCGATGGAGCGCAGCCGATGGCGCAATGAACGGTGCGGGTGCTTCGCTTCGCTCATTCCATCGTCACGACGACTTTGCCCTGTGCCTTGCGGTCGGCGAGCATGCGGATGGCTTCCCCTGCGCGCGCCAGAGGAAAGCGTGCGGAAATATAAGGTTTGATTTTTCCCTCGATTGTCCAACGCATGATCTCGGCCAAATGTTCCTGATTGCGTTTCGGATCGCGCGTCGTGAAGGCGCCCCAGAACACGCCCTGGATGTCGCAGCTCTTGAGCAGGGTAAGATTGAGCGGCACGCTCGGGATCCCGGCGACGAAGCCGATCACGAGATAGCGGCCTTCCCAGTTCATCGCGCGCACCGCGGGCTCGGCGTAATCGCCGCCGACGGGATCGTAGAGCACGTCCGCGCCCTTGCCGCCGGTCGCGTTCTTGATCTGATCGGAGAACTCTTTCTGCTGGTCGCGGGTGAGCTTGCCCGACGCATAGACGAAGCCGTCATCGGCGCCGTGCTTCTTCGCGAGATCGACTTTCTCTTGAGAAGAGGCGCCTGCGATCACGCGCGCGCCCATCGCCTTGCCGAGTTCGACGGCGGCGAGACCAACGCCACCAGCCGCGCCCAGCACGACAAGCGTTTCGCCTGCCTTCAACTTCGCGCGATCCTTCAGCGCGTAGTGCGAGGTGCCATAGGTAAGGATCAGACCGGCGCCCGTCTCGAAGTCCATATCGTCCGGCATCGGGATGCAGCGATTGGGATCGGCGACGACCTCTTCCTGCATGCCGCCATGCCGACGGACGCGATCACGCGATCCCCCGCCTTGAAACGCGTGACACCTTCACCAACCTCTTTCACCACGCCCGCGATCTCGGCGCCCGGCGCAAAGGGCAGGGGTGGCTTGAACTGGTATTTGTTCTCGATGATCAGCACGTCGGGGAAATTCACGCCGCAGGCCTTCACCGAAACGACCACCTGGCCGGGGCCCGCTTTGGGCGATGGGACATCGCTCAGGACCAGCGTTTCGGGCGGACCGTAGGCCGTGCACAACATGGCTTTCATGGCAATTCACTCCGGCAAATGAGGATTTCTGTATGCCGACCATAGGCAAGCCGCCGCCGCGCGCCAAGCAACTTTCCCGCCGGAAAGCGCGTTGAATCGCGTATAATGCGCAGCGGAAAGGCAACCGCGTTTGAAAGGCCGCAGGACCATGAAGATCGCATTTTCAGTGATAGTTGCAGCCGTCTCGTTTTCCGCGCCGGCGCTTGCGGATCGTGTTTGCCTCCAGCAGTCGCAAATCTACAATTGGGATGCACCCAACAATACGACGCTGACGTGGAGGACAATTGGCACAGGAAGTTCAAGCTGACGCTGTTCGCACCATGTCAGAACCTGCCTTTCCATCAGCGTTTGGCGATCAAGACGTTCGGTGAAACAGCGCTGAGCTGCGTTTCGCGCGGTGACGAGATTCTATCGGGCACCGAGATCGGGCCGCAGACTTGTCCGATCACGAAAATAGAGGCCTACACGCCCGAGATGGAAAAGGCCGACAAGGCTGCCACGGCCGCCGCCAAGCCGCAGCGCATTAGATATCAAGTGTCGCTTCCGAGAGTGCCGCCGCCGCGCGCCGTTCGCCGGTGACCGCGTTGCGCGTGTTGGTGACGGGTGCATGCAGGATTTCGCGCGCAGCTTTGTCGTCGCCCAGCAGGCCGAGCTTTTCGAGGATGGCGGCCATCGCGGTTTCGGCCGCCCGCGATGCTCCGTCCGTCGATTTTCAGCACGAGCCGAAGGCCCATCGCCGGAACCATGCCTGCGTAAAATCCTTCTGCACGATTTTGACAGCGACACGGCCCTTTGCCGAGCGCATCAGGATCGCACAGGAGCGGCCGGTGCCCGACACGAGTTCGGGATGCGCCGTCATCGCACTGACGATGCGGCGGCAGGGCGCTTGCCCGTTCCGGCGCCAGCGAATCCGGTGCCGCAAACTTCGCAAAGGCGCGGGCTTGTGCCTCAAGCGGCACGGCAAAGTTCGGCGCCGCGCATCCATCCACGCCCCACGGAAATTCTGTCTGGATATTCGTGAGCTCGGCAAGCGCTTTGGCGATGGCGCGTTGCACGGGATGACGTGGAGTTCATAACCGTGTGTCGCGATATCCAATGCCGTGCGACGGTGAGAAACCCCGCATGCTTGACCGGAGCAGTTGTTGTGGATACGCGTCGACTGTCGCCGCGCCGGATCATATCTTCAGCGACGGGCTCGTATCGCGAGGGATGCGCGCCGCAGGCCAGATCGCTCTCGATGCAGCCGATACGCGCAAGCCAGCTCGCCACGCGTGTCGTGTGCATCGGCTCGCCCGAATGCGATGCGCAGGCAAGGGAGATCTCCTCCTCGCTCAGTCCGAACGCATCCGCCGCGCCCGATTCCAGAAGCGGCAAAGCTTGGATGGGCTTCAAGGACGAGCGCGGATAGATCGGTGTCTTTAGATCGCCGAGTGCAAAACGAATATTGCCGCTGGCATCCGCTATCGCGACCGAGCCGCGATGAACGCTCTCGACCAGGTCGCCGCGCGTGATTTCGACTAGTACAGGGTTGGTCAAGGCTCTATGAATAACGCGGGCATGTCGCAGCGGGAAGTGAATGCGAGGTTATTTCGCAGCCGGAGGTCGATGGCATCTCGAAGCCGATGAATCTCGGCAATCTTATGCGCATCGCCAATGCGTTCGACGCAAGCTTCTTCTTTTCCATCATCGCGCAGGTGAAACTGTCGGACGCCCAATCCGACACATCCTTACGCAAGGCGCCATGCCGGTCTATGCGTTTCGGTCCGCCGACGAGTTTCGCCTGCCGGTCGGATGCAGGCTGGTGGGCGTGAGATCACCGACGATGCCGTGGAACTTCCGCGCTTCCGTCACCCGCAGCGGGGCCGCGTATGTGTTCGGCGCGGAGCGAATGTCCCTGTCCGATGAAGTGTTAAAGCGCTGCGAATCGTGGTGAAGATTCCCACGCGATTCTCCATCAATGTCGGAATGGCGGGGGCGATTGTTCTGTACGACAGGCTGATCAGCCTCGGCGGATATGGCAGCAGGCATTGGCGCCGGGCCGCCCGCCGCCGGACATTCCGCCGCAGCATGAATGGGGCGCACCGATCGTCCGCATCCGGAAATGACATTCGCAGACCCGCCCCTATATAGGGGAGGGAAAGCCATCCCCCGGATTCGATGACAGCAGCTCTCAAAGTTTCCCATCTCCGCAAAGTCTACCGTAGCGGCACGGTCGCCGTGCATGACCTCTCCATGACCATCGACGAAGGCGACTTCTTCGTTTTCTCGGGCCCAACGGCGCCGGCAAGTCCACCACCATCCACTGTGTGACGGGCATTGCGACCATTACCTCCGGGATTGTCGAGGTGTTCGGTATCGACGCGGTGAAGAACTATCGCGAGGCACGGCGCTCGTGGGGTTGAGCCCGCAGGAATTCAACGTCGATCAGTTCGCAAATCCGCGCCAGATCGTGATTGGATGGGCGGCTATTTCGGCATGAGCGCGGCCGAGCGCAAATCGCGCACCGACATGCTGATCGAGCGGTTCGATCTGACCGACCATGCCAAGAAGCCGTTCCGCGAATTGTCCGGCGGCCTGAAGCGCCGCGTCATCTTGGCCCGTGCGCTGGTCCACGATCCAAAGCTTCTGATCCTCGATGAGCCGACCGCTGGCGTCGATGTCGAGCTGCGCCGCGATCTGTGGCGCTATCTTCAGGAACTCAACGGCGACGGAAAGACAATTCTTCTGACTTCGCACTATCTGGAAGATGTCGAGCGTCTCTGCCGCAGCATCACGATGTCGCCAAGGGCCGGATCGTGCGCAGGGACCGAAGGCCGAGTTCCTGACCGGCGGACTGGAAAACGCCTATTGCAGGCCACCGGCGCGGAGCCGGACCACATCGCGGGAGCGGCAGCATGACCACGACAACGCCGGACGTGCAGCTCAAGCCCATGGGCATCAACTGGATCGGGCTCGGCACCATCGTGCGCCGCGAAGTGTCGCGCATCATGCGCGGCCGATTCAGGCCTTCATCGGCGCCGTGGATTTCGGCATTGCTGTTCATCTTTATTTTCGGCTTCGTGCTCGGCGGGCGCATCAAGGAGATCGGCGGGCATCGCTATCTCGAATTCGTGCTGCCCGGTATCCTGATGATGAACATCATCAACGCCGCGTTCCTGCAATCGACGTCGGCGATCTACTTTCAGCGTTTCCTGCGCTTTATCGAGGAGACGCTGGTCGCGCCGCTCTCCTATGTGGAGATGATTGTCGGGATGCTGGGTCTGCGTCGTGATCCGTTCGGTCGTGACCGCGCTCGGAATCCTGGCGATCGGCGCGTGCTTCGGCGTCATCGCGGTCGACAACATTTTCGAGTTCCTGTTCTGGTGGTCGCGGTCTCGATTATCTTCGGCGAACTCGGCATCATCATCGGGTTGTGGGCGAAGAACTTCGAGCAGCTCAAACGTCCTCAACGTCTTCTTCATCGTGCCGCTGTCGATGGTGGGCGGAGTATTCTCGACCATCGACATGATGCCGCCCTATCTGCGCTTTCTCTATTACGGCAACCCGTTCTTCTACTGGATCAACGGGCTGCGCCACGCGATGATCGGCTTCCACGAGGGTCCGCCGCTGGTCGGCGTTGCGATGACTGTAGGCCCTGGTCGTGCTGCTCAGCGCTGCGACACTGCGGCTTTACGCGACGGGGTACGGGTTGCGGGAGTAGACGATGCACGTCTTGGCTGCAGCGCTTCTCTTGCTTTCCAACGTCGGTAACGATGAACTCATGCCAACCGTATCAAGCGACGTTGGACTCTGTCTCGGCTCGCGCCGACTGTAAGCGTAAGGACTATCCCGATTTCATACTGTTCGATTGTACTAAAGGCGAACTGCTGTCGGTTTGGTACTTTACGAAGCCCGGTAGCCCTGCGCATCCTGGAGCTATGAAGCGGAGCATCTCGAACGACAAGGATGGCTCCTATATCGACACTAATGCAAAATCCTACGGGCCGGACGGCGCGCAGCCGGCTTTCAAGGCTTGGATGGAGGAGATCGCACACGCGATCATGCCGCGCTGATCTAGACCGTATCGTTCAAGCGCGCTTTTGAGCGCCAGGCCTTACGACGACTTCGCGGGCGGCGACGGGTTCGCCGCATTCGGAGCATGTCATCACCGAGCGGAAGTCGTGGCCACATGTAAGATGCTTGTCAGGACGGGCGGGCCGGCTTTGGTCGCGTAATGCTTGTCGCCCCAATGCACGATCGAGATCAGGGCAGGGTATAGCTCAGTCCCTTTGTCGGTCAGGCGGTATTCATGCCGCGTGGGCCGTTCCTGATACGCGACCTTCTTCAGGATGCCGTGTTCGACCAGAAGCGCGAGGCGCTCGCTCAGAACACGGCGCGCGATCTTCAGGCTTTTCTCGAAATCCTCGAAGCGGCCGCACACGCAGGAACGCGTCACGCAGAATGAGCAGTGTCCAGCGGTCGCCGATCACCGCCAGGGTGCGGGGCGAGGAGCAGTTCTCGTTGCCGAGGGATTCCCAACGCATCACGTATCCTCGTTTGTCATCCCGGGCGAGCCGTAGCGAGACCCGGGACCCATCAAGCCAGTTGCGCAATGGGTCCGGCTCTGCACGGACGCCGAGGCGCCGCTTGGCCGGGATGACAGATGAGTTTATCTTGACTGAGTTCCTTTTCAAGACTTATAAGTCTTGAAATAAAACTGATAGGTGGGCGATGGAGAAGCGCAATGCGACCTGTGCCGTGATCGGTGCGGGGGATTTCATCGGGTCCGCCATCGCCAAGCGCTTCGCGGCTGGGGCTACACGGTCTTTCGCCGGCCGCCGCACCGCGGAGAAACTCGAGAAGCTGAAATCCGAGATCGAGGCGGCGGGCGGTTCCTGCATCGCGCGCGGGTTGGATGCGCGCAAGGAAGAAGAGGTCACGAAATTCCTGCAGGATGCCGACGCCCATGCGCCGCTGGAGGTCGTGGTCATCAATCCCGGCGCCAATGTGAATTTCCCGATTCTGGAAACCACTGAGCGTGTATTCCGCAAAGTGTGGGAGATGGCTTGCTATGCGGGGGTTCCTCGCGGGTCGCGAGAGCGCGCGGCTGATGCTGGCGCGCGGGCAGGGCACGATCTTGTTCACCGGCGCAACCGCGAGCGTGCGCGGTGGCGCGGGCTACGCAGCGTTTTCATCGGCCAGGCGGGCTTGCGCCATGTCGCGCAAAGCATGGCGCGCGAGCTGGGGCCGAGAACATCCACGTTGCGCATCTCATCATCGATGCCGGTGTCGATACCGCCTTCGTGCGCGACCGGATCAAGTCCGCCGGCCGCGATCCCGATGCGCTCCCGCCCGATACGCTGATGGATCCGGAAAGCGTCGCCAATGCATACTGGTATCTGCACAGCCAGTCGCGCGACGGTTGGGACGTTCGAACTCGATCTCAGACCTTATGCGGAGCGGTGGTGATGAAACGCGTGGAATTCCTGTTCGATTTCGGCAGCCCCAATGGCCTATTTCTCGCACAAGGTCATCCCGGAAATCGAAAAGCGCACGGGCGCGAAATTCGAATATGTTCCGATCCTGCTCGGCGGCGTGTTCAAGCTCACCAACAATAAGCCGCCGATGCTCGCGTTTGGCGAGGTGAAGGGAAAGCTCGCCTACGAGCAGCTGAGAGTCAGCGGTTCATCAAGCGCCACAATCTCACGGCATACAAGATCAACCCCGAACTTTCCGGTCAACACGCTGGCGCTGATGCGGATCGCGGGTGGCGGCTGAGGCCCGCGGGCGAGTTGATGCCGTATGTCGATGCCGTGTTTCACTATATGTGGGAAAACGGCCGCAAGATGGATGATCCCGAAGTGATCCGCACGTCGCTGCTCGAATCCGGTCTCGATGCCGACCGGTTGATCGCCGCGTCCCAAACGCCGGAGATCAAACAGAAACTTATGACCAACACCGAAGCGGCCGCGAACCGCGGCGTGTTCGCGCTCCCAGCTTCTTCGTCGGCGACGAGTTGGGTCTTCGGCAAGGGACCGGCTGCGTGACGTTGAAGAGGAAATCGTGGCGCCGCATTAACACTTTGAGCCAGTGGATTTATTTGCCTTTTGCCCCGGATCGGGCATGACGATTTCGCGTTCTTGCCGCAATCATACAACCGCCGGATTCTTGGCGTTCTCTCGCGGCCGCTGTCGAGGAGTCCGAATATCATGACCGTTTTTTTCGCGATGCCTGTTCGCAGGCGCTTTCGCCACATTGTCTTTCGCCGCCACGCAAGCGCTCGCCGATCAGCCGACGTTGCTGGGCGCGTTTCAGAATTGGACCGCGCTGCAACGGTTTCGAACGACGGCAAGTCCTGCTATGCGATGTCGCAGCCGAAATCGAGCGAGCCGAAAAGGCGAAGCGCGATTCGATCTATTTCCTCATCAACACCTGGCCCGCGCGCCGCGCGCGGGATGAGGTCGAGATCGTGCCGGGCTATCAGTTCAAGGACGGCAGCACCGTCACCGATCAGGTCGGCAAGGAGAAGTTCGAGCTGTCACGAAAAAACGATGGCGGAAGCGGCGCGGCGTGGGCGCAGGACACCGGCGACGAGGCGCGCATGATAGACGCCCTGCGGCGCAATGCGCACGCGACGGTCAGCGGCACGTCGATGCGTGGCACGGTCACACACGATACCTACCTGCTCGGTGGCCTTGGCGGTGCGCTCGACAAGGCCCATGCCGCTTGCGGGATGTGACGTCGCGACAGCGACGTCATCCCCGGCGAGACGCGCCTAGCGCGGCGAGGGAAGGGGATCCATCTTTCGTGTATACACTGAGCCATGACCACGCCGAAATCCTCCTTGGCCTTTTTCACCGGAAGATCTCAAAGCCGCGCTGATCGACGCCGGCGTGCCGGAGAAACTCGCGCCGATGCGCGTGCGCCAGCTCTGGAACTGGATCTACGCCCACGGCGCGCGCGATTTCGCGAGCATGACCAATCTGGCAAAAGATTTTCGCGCGCTTCTGAGCGAACGCTTCACGCTCGCACGGCTGGAGATCGTCACCGAACAGATTTCGACAGACGGCACGCGGAAATGGCTGCTGAAAGGCGGTGGCCAGGAATTCGAGACGGTGTTCATTCCGGAGCCGGGCCGCGGCACGCTCTGCGTCTCGTCGCAGGTCGGCTGCACGCTCAACTGCCGCTTCTGTCACACGGGCACGCAGAAGCTGGTGCGCAATCTTACTCCGGAGGAGATCGTCGGCCAGCTTGTCATTGCGCGCGATGCGCTCGGTGACTGGCCGAGCACGGGCGAGAACCGCCGCGTCACCAATGTGGTGATGATGGGCATGGGCGAGCCGCTCTACAATTTCGACAACGTGAAATCCGCGCTCGCGATCGTGACCGATGGCGATGGGCTCGCGCTGTCGAAGCGCCGCGTCACGCTCTCCACCGCCGGCGTCGTGCCGATGATCAAGCGCGCGGGCGAAGAGATCGGCTCCTCGCTCGCGATCTCGCTCCATGCGGTGCGCGACGAGGTGCGCGACGTGATCGTGCCGCTGAACAAGAAGTATAAGATCGCTGAGCTTCTTGATGCCTGCCGGAATTATCCCGGCGTGACCAACGCGCGGCGCATCACATTCGAATTATGTGATGCTGAAAGGCGTGAATGACAGCCTTGCCGACGCGAAGGAGCTGGTGCGGCTGCTGAAAGGGATTCCGGCGAAGATCAACCTGATCCCGTTCAATCCCTGGCCCGGCGCGCCGTATGAATGCTCCGACTGGGCGCAGATCGAGAAGTTCGCCGAGGTCGTCAATCGCGCAGGTTACGCCTCACCGGTGCGCACCCCGCGCGGCCCGCGACATCATGGCCGCGTGCGGCCAGCTTAAGAGCGAAAGCGTGAAAGCACGCGCGAAAGATCGCATGGCGGAGATGGAAGCGTCGCGTCTCGCGCAGATGCCAGGATAACAAACATTGTCATGGCCCGCGAATGCGGGCCACCCAGGTGATCAAATACGAGGTAGCTGATACTCTTCTGAAGTCCTCCGAAGACGATTCTGCTCCATGAACAAACAACAAATTTTGGCAGATATTAAAAGGCTTGCCGCTGCAAATGGCGATAAACCGCCCGGCGAGAAGCTGTTCAGTTCTGAGACCGGTATTCGCCAACACGAATGGCGCGGAAAATATTGGGCTCGGTGGGGAGACGCTCTACGCGAAGCTGGCTACGAAGCGAACAAATGGACCGAAGGGTATGACGAGCGGCTTCTGATCGGTAAGTATATCGAACTCATCCGCGAACTCGGAAGACCTCCTTCGGAATCCGAGCTACAGATGAAAGCTCATAGCGACAAAAGCTTCCCAAGTACGACCCCGTTCAGGCGGCTAGGAGGCAAAGCTGTTATTCTGGGAAAAGTTCGCCAGTACTGCGCCAGCGAAGGGCGCGTATGATGATGTGTTGGCAATATGCGACAGGGTTTCCGAAGGCCGGTTAGAATTACCGCCCAAAGCTCGCGCATCCAAGCTAGAAGCCGATGATGGCTTTGTCTATCTCCTTAAGTCTGGTCGCCATTACAAGATCGGTAGAAGTATTTCAGTCGGCCAGAGGGAGCGGCAGCTCGCGATTCAATTGCCCGAAAAGGCGGGCGTGATCCATCAAATTCGCACCGACGATCCAGTCGGTATTGAAGCTTATTGGCATAAGCGGTTCGAGGCGAAACGTAAGAATGGAGAATGGTTCGAGTTAACTAGCGCGGATATCAATGTGTTTAAGCGGCGAAAGTTCATGTGATTGAGCTTGTATCACCTGGGTGGCCCGCATTCGCGGCCATGACAATGTAGGATGAGATGAGCGTCGCAACACTCCGTTGGCTAGGTCTGTTCGCTCTCGCGATCTGGGGCGTGTCGCTTATTCTGCCGGTGTTCACGGCGTGCCGGCCCGGCTACGATCATGTTCAAGGCTTGGGTCTTGCTCCTGATGGGTTGGCTTGGCGTCCTGGCGTTCATGCCTGCGTGGTTCGCAAATGTGTGGATTCTCGCCGTCGGCGTGTTGCTCGTATTGAAAAAGCGTCCGCCTGTGTGGCTCGGCGTGCTGGCCCCGATCTTCGCCGCGAGCGCGTGGTGGTGGACGAACTGGTACGACGACACCGGCAATGTGCCGATCTGCCACTATCACGCGGGCTATTGGGTGTGGCTTGGCGCTGCGCTCGCGTCGTTGGCCGTCACCCTTATCGTACGGATGCGTACGACTTCGGCTTGAGATCGCGCCTCAATCCTCTGCTTCTTTCGAACTGCGCCCCTTGAACATTACGCATGTTCCTCTTATGTTCTCAACTTGCCGTGGCGCTGAGAGGTTCTGGCGGCGATGGCCGTTGGAGAAAATCCTTTCTCCGATGAGGAGCAGGGGAGAGGGGGCGGGGGGTTATCCGCCAAACTGAAAATCAACTGTCACGATCTTGCGGAGGCACAAGATATTGGGGCCAGATTTTGGGAGCGGACTTCCGGCCACGGTGCTTACGCAACGGAGGCCGACGCCTTTTGGAGTGGAAATTGTTGAGAATCGAATATTAAGTATCAATCTATTGTGACTTCTGAAGATAAGGCTACAAGCCATTGAAAATAGAGCTTTCCAACAAGATTGCACTCGTCACTGGCGGGTCGCGTGGGCTTGGCCGCGAGATGGTGCTGGCCTTTGCCAAGGCCGGTGCTGATGTCGTCATCGCCAGCCGCAAGATCGAAGCCTGCGAAGAGGTCGCCCGTGAGGTCGAAGCGCTCGGCCGCCGCGCGCTGCCGGTCGCGGCGCATGTGGGCAACTGGGACGACAATGACCGCCTCGCCGAGGCTGCTTATAAGCATTTCGGCCGCGTCGATATTCTGGTGAACAATGCCGGCATGTCGCCGCTCGCGCCCTCGCTCGCCGAGACCAGCGAGGCGCTGTTCGACAAGGTCATCGATGTGAACTTCAAGGGGCCGTTCCGGCTCTCCGTTCTGATCGGCGAAAAGATGGTGGCCGGTGATGGCGGAGCGATCATCAATCTGTCCAGCACTGCCGCGTTCAAGCCGGAGCCGCACACCGTTCCTTATGGCGGCGCAAAGGCGGCGATCAACGCGATGACGGTGGCGCTCGCCAAGGCATTTGCGCCGAAGGTGCGCGTGAACTGCATCGCGCCCGGACCGTTCCTGACCGATGTCTCGACGGTCTGGCGCGAAAACAAAGCCTATGAGCAATCGCTCGGGCTCAGACGCTTCGGCAATCCCGAAGAGATCGTCGGCACGGCCCTGTATCTTGCATCCGCGGCGTCGAGCTATGTCACGGGGCAAGTCATTCGCGTCGATGGAGGCACATGGTGAGCGATCTTGCGCAGCGCAGGCTTCAGGTCGTGCGCGACCATATGCGGCTGGAGATCGAGCACGATTGGGAAGGCGTGCTCGCGACATCGAGCATCCGCATTACGACATCAACGATGGCGCGGCGGTGTTCGACGGGCGCGAGGCGGTGCTGCGCTATTTCGCGGCCTCTCGCACGCCGTTTCCCGACCAGGGCAACGAGGTCATCTCCCTCGCGGCGGACGGCGGCGACAGGGTGCTGGTGGAGTTCTGGCTGACCGGCACGCATCTGGGCCCGCTATACCGCGGCGGCAATACCATCGCGCCGACGGGCAAGAATTTCCGTATACGGATGATGGCGTCGTTCGAATTCAAGCCTGGCTCGGACAGGATCGTCTGCGAGCGGCCTTATCTCGATCCAAGTGCGATCGACCGGGCGCTCGGGCTTTGACGGGCGCTTGCCGCGCCGCCAAAGCCGAGCGTTGTCCGGACAGAATTATTTGTGAAAGACCGAGGAAATCGGCTTGCTGCCCTGATGGACGAGCTTGTCGTCTTCCCTGGTGTAGGTGCCGTCATAAGCGTCCGTGAATGTGATGCCGTCCGTCGTCTGATAGATCGTGAACGTGCCCGTCGGCGTCAGCGGATAGGAAAACTTGATCAGCATCTGTACGCCCGGCGAACCGACCGGATCCTGCAGCGCGAGCAGCAGCACGTCGCCGTCGGCTGTCGTCTGCGCCAGCAACCCGCCGCCATATGTGCCTGTGCAGCTCGGCGTATCCTGAGCCGAGGCCAGCCCGTTGGTGCCGATCGTGATGTGATAGATGTTGCAGAAGTCATCAAGGGCAACGTCGGCGATCACCGGCTTTTTATGATGATGTTTGGCCAGAGCGGCGCCCGTGGTGCACATCAGGGCAGCGGCCGCGGCGAAAATAAGAGGTCTTTTTCATGGGTCCCCTCGGGAAATGAAATTCGGAATGCTGGATTGCATGCGCACGTTGAATTCGCCAGCAGATAGCTGTCTGCTGGAAAACAATGTATTGCGATTTGTATAAAATTCTTCGGCCGGCGTTATGGAGTAGTTCGTGATTGGCGAAAACATCAGGAAAGTCGTGCTCGCTTATTCGGGCGGCCTCGACTCCTCCGTCATTCTGAAATGGTTACAAAATGCTTACGGCGCCGAGGTCATCACCTTCACCGCCGATCTGGGGCAGGGCGGCGAGATCGAGCCGGCGCGTGAAAAGGCGAAGCTGCTCGGTATCAAGCCGGAAAATATCTTCGTTGAAGACCTGCGCGAGGAATTCGTTCGCGATTATGTGTTTCCGATGTTTCGCGCCAATGCGCTGTATGAAGGCGTCTATCTGCTGGGCACATCCATCGCCCGGCCGCTGATCGCGAAAAAAGCAGATCGAGATCGCGGAGAAACTGGGTGCGGATGCCCGTAAGCGCATGGGCGCGACCGGCAAGGGCAACGACCAGGTGCGCTTCGAGCTTTCCTATTACGCGCTCAAACCGGACATCAAGGTGATCGCGCCGTGGCGCGAGTGGGAGTTGACCAGCCGCACCAAGCTGATCGAATTCGCCGAGGCACATCAGATTCCGATTGCGAAAGACAAGCGCGGCGAGGCGCCGTTCTCGGTCGATGCGAACCTGTTGCACTCGTCGTCGGAGGGAAAGGTTCTCGAAGACCCCGCGGTCGAACCGGAAAGCATCGTCTATCAGCGCACCATCGACCCGAAGGATGCGCCGGATCGCGAAACGGCGGTCGAGATCGGATTCGAGAAAGGCGATGCGGTTTCCGTTGACGGCAAAGCGCTGTCGCCGGCGGCGCTGCTTACTGCACTGAACGAGCTAGGCCGCGCCAACGGCATCGGCCGCATCGATCTGGTGGAGAACCGCTTCGTCGGCATGAAGTCGCGTGGCGTGTATGAAACGCCGGGGGGCACGATCCTTTTGGCGGCGCATCGTGCGATCGAGTCGATCACGCTGGATCGCGGCGCCGCACACCTGAAAGACGAACTCATGCCGCGCTATGCCGAGCTGATCTACAACGGCTTCTGGTTCTCGCCGGAACGCGAGATGCTGCAAGCCGCCATCGACAAAAGCCAGGCGTTCGTGAGCGGCAACGTCCGCCTGAAGCTCTACAAAGGCAATGTCATCGTCATCGGCCGTTCGTCGCCGTATTCGCTCTACAGTCAGGATCTGGTGACGTTCGAGGACGACCGCGGCGCCTACGACCAGAAGGATGCGGCGGGCTTCATCAAGCTCAACGCGCTACGCCTGCGCACGCTGGCGATGCGCAAGCGCAAGGCGGCCCAGCCGTGAAGCCGGGGTTCATCCTCCTGGCCGTCTGCATGGCGACTGCGGCGGTTGCCGTTTCGCCATTGTCGATCGACAGTTTGGCCGGGGGTCTATAAGGATCGCTTCGAGAACGGTCTTGTGGACGCACAACCTTCAAATCCGAGAATGTGCTGGAGGTCGTGAAGATTTCGCCGAGCGAAGCGTATATCCGTGCAGAGCTTGAATTCTATAACGGACATTCATGCAGCGTTGCAGGCATCGCCCGCGTAGAGGGTGACGCGCTGGTCTATCACCCGCGAGAAAATAATGCCGGTAGCCAGTGCGTGCTGACGCTCCGCCACAAAGGCGATCGTGTAGTCTTTGGCGATGCCGATAGCGCGTGCAAAATGGACTTCTGCGGGGCGCGGGGCAGCTTCGACGGCCCTCGATTTTGCGGTGTCGAGCCGACGCACGATCCGCTACATGAAGCGCCTCCTGGCGTCTCAGGAATATCATCAGGCGCTTGCCGAACGGGATGGACGTAAATGACCGCCAACGCAGAGATGATCGAATACTGGAACGGGCCGGCCGGCGAGCGCTGGGCTGCGTTCCAGCCGGTGCTCGACAACGCGCTTTCCGCCATCTCCGATGCGACTCTGGCCTTTGCCGTGGCGCGGCGGGGCGAGCGCGTTCTGGATGTCGGCTGCGGCACGGGCACCACGACCTACGCCCTTGCCAAGCGGTGGGGCCGAGCGGCAATGTCACCGGCATCGATATCTCCAGGCCGATGCTCGCCGTCGCGCGCGGGCGCGGCACCGGCGTGAATTTTCGCGAGGCGGATGCTTCCAATCACCTCTTCCATTCGACCCACGATCTCCTGTTCTCACGCTTTGGCGTGATGTTCTTCGCCGATCCCGTGGCCGCTTTCGCCAATCTGCGCAAGGCGCTACGCCCGCACGGGCGTCTCGCGTTCGTATGCTGGCGCGACATGACGGAAAATCTCTGGGCCTCTGCGCCGATCGATGCCGCGCGTCCGCTGCTGCCGCCGCAGGACGCGGTGGACCCGCACACGCCGGGACCATTCGCCTTTGCCGACAGCGAAAGGGTGAAGGGCATTCTCGCTAAGGCAGGCTATCGCGATATCCGCATCGAGAGGCTCGACTCCACGATGAATATGGGCGCGACGGTGGACGATGCGGC
Organism: Rhizomicrobium sp.; assembly: GCA_037201525.1. Taxonomy (GTDB): domain Bacteria; phylum Pseudomonadota; class Alphaproteobacteria; order Micropepsales; family Micropepsaceae; genus Rhizomicrobium. The sequence continues at coordinate 23,027 of JBBCHP010000010.1, forward strand.
GGAGCAGGCGCTCCGCATCGGTCCTCTCGCGCGCGCCGTCGCGGATGTCGACGACGCGACGCGCGACAGGATTCGCGAGGCCGTCCGCGGTGTGTTGGGACGGTTCGCAACGCCCGCCGGCATCGCGCCGCCCGCGGCCTGCTGGCTCACAGGTGCGATTGCCTGATCTTATTGCGGTGGGTCGGTGCCCAGCACGCTCGCGCGCATCCATCCAGTAATGTTGTCATCGCGCACTTGCGCCCAGGGGCCGGATATCGACAGAAGACTAACCTGTGAGCCCTTCGACTCTTTTTTGAGGACTCGTCCAGAAGTCGTTGGCATCTCTCGCAAATCGAGCCTGCCCGATGAACATAGCGGATTCCGGTTGCAGGCGCGCCGGCATCGGCGATGTTCTGCGCCGTGAGCTGGCTCTTCGATGCCGTCAGCGCAATCGCCGCGGCCGCAACGGTCTTGGGCGGATTCTGGAACAGTGACGTAAGGCGATCACCGTTCTTGAACGCGGCGAATCCCAATGCCACGACGAGCGCCAGCACACCGAATTTGCCGCTGTGGCTGCCGAGCTTCGAGCGATAGGAAATCCCCGTCCCCGGAATACCGGCGTTCGTCGTGACGCATGACGGCCAATGTTGATGTCAGCGCCGCGCGGCCCGACGCTTCCCGACACGCCACTCTTGCTGACGTTCAAGCGAACGCCCGGGATCAAGCTGATAACGCGGTGGAAACGCCAGCCCATTACACGTCCAGCGCCGCGGTCAGTGCGTTGTCCTGGATGAATTCGCGGCGTGGTTCGACCAGTTCACCCATCAGCTTGGTGAAAAGGTCGTCTGCCTCGTCGGCGTGTTCGACTTTCACCTGAAGCAGGGTGCGCGCGTTCTCGTCCAGCGTGGTTTCCCAGAGCTGCTCGGCGTTCATTTCGCCAAGGCCTTTGTAACGCTGCATCGTCACACCCTTGCGTGCCCATTCGAAGATGGCGGCGAGCAGTTCGCTCGGCGAGCGGACCTCGCGCGCGTCATCCTTGCGCTTGAGCTTGCCGGCCTGGAGGTAGGTCGCCTGCAATTCGCCGGCCATGCGGTCGAGCTTGCGCGCGTCGGCGCTCCGATGACCGCGCCGTCGATGGCGACGGCCTCTCGCACGCCCCGCACCTCGCGCCAGAACTTCAGGCCGCCATCGGATGTCGGCTCGCCATGCCAGCCGCGCTCCAATTCATCGGAGAGCGCGTCGAGACGATGTGCGATGTACGCAGCTGCTTCCGCCGCCTTTGCCTGATCGTTCACGATGTCGGGGTTGAGTGCGCCTGCAATCGCCGCCTGTTCCAGCAGAAAACGCGGATAGTGCGGCGGGAAGCCTTCGAGCGCATGTTTTGCCGCGCGCGCCTTTTCCACAAGCGCGTCGAAATCGGCACCCGCAACCGTTTCGCCGTTGTGCAGTACAAACGAAGCGCCGCTGGAGCCTTCCGCGATCAGGTGGTTTTCCAGTTCGCGCTCGTCTTTCAGATAGCGCTCGGACTTGCCACGCGTGGTCTTGTAGAGCGGCGGCTGTGCGATGAAGATGTGTCCTCGCTCAATCAACTCCGGCATCTGGCGATAGAAGAACGTCAACAGAAGCGTTCGGATATGTGCGCCATCGACATCGGCGTCCGTCATGATGACGACCTTGTGGTAGCGCAGCTTGTCCGGGTTGAACTCCTCGCGGCCTATTCCGGTGCCGAGCGCAGTGATCAGCGTCGCGATCTCCTGGCTGGACAGCATTTTGTCGAAGCGCGCACGCTCCACGTTCAATATCTTGCCGCGCAGGGGCAGCACCGCCTGGTTGCTGCGGTTGCGCGCCTGTTTCGCCGAACCGCCGGCCGAGTTGCCCTCGACCAGGAACAGTTCGCATTTCGATGGGTCGCGCTCCTGACAATCTGCGAGCTTGCCGGGCAGCGATGCGCCGTCGAGCGCGCCTTTACGGCGCGTCAGCTCGCGCGCCTTGCGGGCCGCCTCGCGCGCGAGGGCTGCTTCCATCACCTTGCCGACGACACCCTTGGCCTCGGCCGGATGCTCCTCGAACCAGCGGCCGAGTTTTTCGATCACGACGCTCTCGACGACGGGGCGCACCTCGGAGGAGACGAGCTTGTCTTTTGTCTGTGACGAGAATTTGGGGTCTGGCACCTTCACCGACAGCACGCAGGTCAGCCCCTCACGGCAATCGTCGCCGGTGAGCGCGACCTTGTCGCCCTTCTTGGAGCCCATGCTTTCGTCGGCGTATTTCGTCACCACGCGCGTCAGCGCCGCGCGGAAGCCGGCCAGATGCGTGCCGCCATCGCGCTGCGGGATGTTGTTGGTGAAGCACAGCATGCTTTCGTGATAGCTGTCGTTCCACGTCATCGCACATTCGACGGAGATGTTCTCGCGCTCTACGGCAATGTTCACCGGTTGCGGGATCAGCGAGTTCTTGGTGCGGTCAAGATATTTGACGAACGCTTCAAGGCCGCCATCGTAATGTAGCGTGACTTCCTTCTTCTCCACGCCGCGCTGGTCGCTCAGGATGATCGTCACGCCCGAGTTCAGGAACGCCAGCTCGCGCAAACGATGCTCAAGGGTCGCGTAGTCGAACTCGACCTTTGTGAAGGTCTCCGTTGAAGGAAGGAACGTGACTTCCGTGCCTTTGCGGCCGTTGGCTTCGCCGACGATCGCAAGCGGCGCCAGCGCATCGCCCATGGCAAAGCGCATGTAATGCTCTTTGCCGTCGCGCCAGATGCGCAGATCGAGCCATTCCGAAAGCGCGTTCACGACCGACACTCCCACGCCGTGCAAGCCGCCGGAGACCTTGTAGGCGTTCTGCTCGAACTTACCGCCGGCGTGAAGCTGGGTCATGATGACCTCAGCCGCGCTCACGCCCTCGGTCGGATGGATGTCCGTCGGGACGCCGCGGCCATTGTCGCGCACGGTGCAGGAACCATCGGCGTTCAGGATCACATCGATGCGGTCGGCGTGACCGGCCAGCGTCTCGTCGATCGCATTGTCGACGACCTCATGTACCATGTGATGCAGGCCCGAGCCGTCATCGGTGTCGCCGATATACATGCCCGGCCGTTTGCGCACTGCATCGAGGCCTTTCAGCACCTTGATACTGTCGGCGCCGTATTCATTGGATTGGGGATGGCGGGAGAAGACATGAGAACCTGACTCTAGATAAGACGCGGTTGCGAATCCGCAACCTCGAAAAGGTCGGCTTTGGCGCTGAGCGGCGCGAACATCTCCATATCCGTGCCGGTCATCCAGGCCTGCGCGCCAAGCTCCAGGATCTCCTCGAACAGAGCTGCACGGCGCGTGACGTCGAGATGCGCTGCGATCTCGTCCAGCAGCAGGATCGGGCAAAGGCCGTTGCGGGCGCGTGAAAGCTCGCGCGCGTCGGCCAGCACGATGGAGATGAGCAGCGCTTTTTGCTCGCCGGTGGAGCATTCGCGCGCATCGGTGCGCTTCTGCGTGTGGCGCACGGTGAGATCGACCAGATGCGGACCAACAGTCGTGCGGCCAGCCTCAGCGTCGCGGATGCGCGCGCGGGCGAGACGCTCGCCGAGCGTTTCGTCGGCGTCGTCGTTGTCGAGCGTAAGCTGCGCGGCCGGAAACGCACCGACGCGCTCCGCCAATGCAGCGTTGAGGCGCGCGACGGTTTCGCGGCGTGCGCTCGCCATTGCGAGGCCTGCCTCGACCATTTCGCTTTCGAGGCCGTCGAGCCATGCCGGATCGCGCGGACCGTATTTGAGCAGCCGCGCACGCTCGCGCATCGCGGTATCGTAGCGTGTCGCGGCGCGCGGCATGGCCGGCATCGAAGCCGAGGACGAGACGGTCAAGGAATTTGCGCCGTCCGCTCGCACTCTCGATGAACAAGCGGTCCATGGCAGGCGTCAGCCACAGCATCTGCACCACGTCGCCAAGATCGGCCGATGATTGGGCGGCCGCGCCGTTCATGCGCACCTGACGGCGTTCGCTGCCTTGCGACGATGTGAGGCCTGTGCCGATGTCATAAGCCTCGCCTACGCGTGTGACGGTCGCAGCAACGGCCCAGAGCGCTTCCGACATCGCCGCCGGACCTTTACGGGTATGCTCGCCGAGTTTGGCGCCGCGCAGGCCGCGTCCTGGCGACAGCAACGAGATCGCGTCAAGCAGATTGGTCTTGCCGGCACCATTGGCGCCCGCAAGCACAACTGGCGCGCCACTGGCCAAGATTTCGACACTGGCGTAGGAGCGGAAATTGGTCAGCCGCAATCGCGTGACGGAAAGCGCGCTTTCCTTCCCCGCCCGCTTGGGCACGGGGGAAATCTGCATGTCCGTTATGCTATTCAAACTTACACCCGCATCGGCATGAGGACGTAAAGGGTCCGGCTGTCTTCGGTGTCTTCGATGATCGTCGGCGAGCCCGCATCCGAAAGCAGGAAGCGGACTTCCTTGCCCACGATCTGATTGGTGATGTCGAGCAGATAGCGCGCGTTGAAGCCGATCTCGATGGCGGAAGCGGCATAGTTCGCGCCCAGTTCTTCCGTCGCTGTTCCGCTTTCCGGATTGACCACGGACAACGTGACCTTTTCCTTTGCGATATTGAGCTTCACCGCGCGGGTCTTGTCGGCTGAGATCGTCGACACGCGGTCCACCGATTGCGCGAACTCCTTGGCTTCGACGGACAGAACCTTGTCGTTGCCGGAGGGGATCACGCGTTGATAATCCGGGAAGGTGCCGTCGATCAGCTTCGATGTCAGCTCCACGCCATTAAAGGTGAACTGAATCTTGGTATCGGAGAGCGACGTTTCGATGGCGCCATCGGCATCGTCGAGAAGACGGCGCAACTCGGCGATGGTTTTGCGCGGCACGATCACGCCCGGCATGTCGCCCGCACCGTCCGGTAGCTCCATTTCAAAGCGCGCGAGGCGATGGCCGTCCGTTGCGGCAGCCCGCAGCGATTTCACCTTTCCCTCTTTGGCGGCATGCAGATAGATGCCGTTCAGATAGAAACGCGTCTCTTCGGTGGAGATTGCGAAGCGCGTCTTGTCGATGACTTGTTTGAGGTCGTTGGCCGCGAGCCGGAACTTGTGGGGCAGGGCCCCCGCCGCCATCTGCGGGAAGTCTTCTTTCGGCAGACACGCAAGTTCGAAGCGCGAGGAACCAGCACTGACGGCCAACCGTCCGCCCTCTGCGGTCAGCAGTTCGGCCTGTACCTGCGCGCCATCCGGAAGCTTGCGCACGATGTCGTAGAGCATGTGCGCCGGCGCCGTGGCCGCGCCATTGCGCAACACATCGGACGGGATCGACTCCACGATCTCGATATCCAGATCGGTGGCCGTGAGCTTCAGCTGTCCCTTCGCCGCTTCGATCATCACATTCGACAGAATGGGGATCGTGTTGCGGCGTTCGACGACACTCTGCACATGGCTGAGCGCCTTCAGAAAGGCGCCGCGTTCGACGTTGATTTTCATGGGTCTTTCAGCTGCCGTCCGGTTCTCGAAATCAGCCCGGCGGAATGGCCGGAATTTCATGGATTTGCCTGGGTCCGGAAGGTCGCGGACTCAAGCAAGGAACCATATCAGACAAGGCCGAAATAAAACAGTTTTTCGACGCGAAACCGAGGCCAATTCTCCCCCTGTTTTGGCAGGGGGAGGTGGCTCAAAACGGCCTGAAAATCAGACCTTGCGCGACAGCATCTGGCTCAGGAAATCGACTTCCTGGCGGAACATCGAATCTTCGGCACAGAGCGCCTCGATACGGCGGCACGCATGCAGGACCGTGGTGTGGTCGCGCCCCCCCGAAACGGCGTCCGATTTCGGGCAGAGAGCGCGTCGTCAGCTTGCGCGCGAGATACATCGCGACCTGCCTGGGCCGGGCCACTTTCCGCGCGCGCTGCGGCGAATGGAAGTCGCGGACATCGAGCTTGTAGAACTCGGCAGTCTTGCGCTGGATGTCCTCGATAGAGGTTTTGGTAGCGGGCGACAGGCGCATTCCGACGGTTTCGCTCGCCATCTCCGGTGTGACCGGCTTCTTGGTGAGGTCGGCATAGGTTGCCAGACGCGTGAACACGCCGATCATCTCGCGCGGGCTCGCATCTTCCATGTCAGCAATGCGCTCCAATACGTCCTGTGGCAGCGCGACATGCGGCCGGAGCTTTGTGAACTCCGCGGCGCGGCGTTGCAGGATGGCAACGCGCGTTTCGCGATCCGGCGCGCCGAGCGCGATCACGAGACCACCGGCCAGGCGAGACTTGATGTCGGCGCCAAGGCCCTCCAACGCTTGCGGCGCGCGATCGGCGGCGATGACAACGCGGCGGCGCAGATCGGCGAAGGCATTCACGGTGTAGAGGAACTCCGATGCCGTGGCCGTCGAGCGGCAGATATGCTGCAGATCGTCGACGATCAGCACTTCTGCGGTGCGCAGTTCGTCCTTGAACGCCAAGGTGTCCTTGCGATGCAGGGCGCCCAGGAAATGGCGCATGAAGTCTTCCGCGCGCAGGAAGAGCGTGCGCTTGCCGCGCTTGCGGAACTCCAAAGCCGCGGCATTGAGCAGATGCGTTTTGCCGAAGCCGAATCCGCCATGAATGAACAAATGCGGGAAGTCATTGTTCTGGCCTTCTGCGAACGCACGGGTGGCGCTGAGGCTGAATTCATTTGCGGGACCCGGAACAAAACTTTCGAACGTCTGCTGCGGGTGCAGCATGCGCGTCCACAACCCCTTCACGGGGTCCGGCTGCTCGGTCGCGGGCTGTGCGACTTGCGGATAGGCAAGGATGGCAGCCGAAGGCAGCGGCGCGGCTTCACGCACGACATTGCCGCCGATCGAGACTTGCGGTTTGGCGAGCACAATCGAGATGGACGCCGGTTGTGCGCCTTCGGCTTGGAACGCGCGGTCGAGGCGCGTGATGTAGTGGTTGGAAACCCACGTTCTGACGAATGGCTTCGCAGCGCCGATCTCCAGCTCGCCCCTGTCGAAGCCTTCAAGCGTCAGAGGCCCGATCCAGGCATCAAACACCGCATCACCCAATTCGCGCCGCAGCCGTTCGCGAACAGAACTCCACACACCGGACCAGTCCGGCCCGGACGTCATATTCATTTCCACCATAGTCCCAATTCCCGCTTCTATCCGGCGTTCGCACGCCGTCGAGCCCTTGTTCTTTTTTTCCGGGAGCTGCTCCCGGCCGTCTGTCCCTTAAATGCGGTTTCTCCGCACGCTCTGTCTTCGTCGCATTGGTTCCCCTTCGATTGTCGCGCCGAAGTTGTCGAAAGGCCTACCCAGACCTCCCCACCACGGACGCAAAGACGACTTTGCTTGGCGCCGACACCCCTCCGCGCCAACACTTACGTTTCACTTGAGTTTTATTTAGATGTTACTGTTGTTCTCGCGACCGCAGCCGAAGAAGCATATTTTTATTGTAACTTTGTTGCTTCTTGCCTTCGGCATGGCCGCTCTCTTCATCAGGAACAGGTTAACAGTAGACACGCCGCGGGCGGGTAAACAAGAAGAACAGATCGCGAATCAGAACAAATGTGACCGATTTGAGTCGTTCGCTAACCGATTGTGTCGTATACGGAAAAACGCATATCTTTGAGAATCAACGGCTTACGAGACGCGCGCTTGAAACAATTGTGAAGAAAAAAAGTCTTTCAGCGTACGGACAATAAAAAGGCGCGGAATACTTGGACTTACAGTACCCGCGCCAGAATTCGCTAAAGGATTCAAGGGACGAAAAAATTACTTCGCGAGCTGTGCGACCCGCTTGGTCAGGCGCGACACCTTCCGCGCGCCAGTGTTCTTGTGCAGCACGCCCTTGGAAACGCCACGCATGATCTCGGGCTCTGCAGCCTTGAGAGCGGCCTGGGCGGCATTTTTGTCGCCTTTTGCCAGCGCTTCCTCGACCTTGCGCACGAAACCGCGGACACGGCTCCTGCGGGCGGTGTTGATAGCGGTGCGCTTGGCGGTTGTGCGCGTGCGCTTCTTGGCGGAGGCGATATTGGGCATTTTTCGTCCTAATTCCTTTGGAAGGCGGGGTCTTTAGCTTGTGGGACGCTCCGGGTCAATGTGGCGCTAGCGGTCCTGAAACCCCGGTTTGCGCTTTTCGCTGAAGGCGGACATGCCTTCCTTCTGGTCGTCGGTCGCGAACATGGCGTGGAAGACGCGACGCTCGAACCGCACACCTTCGTGCAGGGTGGTCTCATAGGCCACGTTCACCGCTTCCTTGGTCATCATCACGATCGGCACGGATTTCTCCGCGATGGTCTTCGCGGCCTTGAGCGCCTCGGTCAGGAGATCGGCGGCGGGAACGACGCGCGAGACGAGGCCCGCGCGTTCGGCTTCGGCAGCGTCCATATTGCGGCCGGTGAGGCACATCTCCATTGCCTTCGATTTTCCGACGAAACGGGTGAGGCGCTGGCTGCCGCCGATGCCCGGCATGACGCCGAGATTGATCTCCGGCTGGCCGAACTTTGCGGTATCGGCCGCGATGATGAAGTCGCAGAGCATGGCCAGCTCGCAGCCGCCGCCCAGCGCATAGCCCGCGACCGCGGCAACGATCGGCTTGCGGATCGCGCTAATGCGGTCATTGGCGTTGGCGAAGAAGTTGGCCTTGTACATATCCATGTAGGACTGCGTGGACATTTCCTTGATGTCGGCCCCGGCCGCGAAAGCGCGTTCCGAACCTGTAAGCACGATGCAACGCACATCGGTCCCCGCGATCCCAGTCTTCCAGAACCGAAATCAATTCACCGATCAGCTCGCTGTTGAGCGCGTTAAGCGCTTTCGGCCCGGTTCAGTGTGATGAGGCCGACGCCGTCTTCGATCCTGGTGGTGATGTTCTGGTATTCCATTGCTGGCACTCCGTTTTCCGGCGCACTCCCTCGCGCACACGGCGCGGGAAGGGCAAGGGCCTTATTGGTTTTGCGGCTGTTCGACCGGCTCGCAATCGCGATGCCCCGCAGCGATGCAATCCGACAGGTTCCGCTCATAGGCGAGCCAACGCATCAGAAGCACGCCGAGTACAACGATGATCGCAGCGGTCGCCAGCACGATCTTGTTGGCGCGCGAGCGGCGGGCCTCGTCGTCTTCCTCAATCATAAGATGGCTTACCGCGGTTCTTCTTGATTCCGGCGCGCACCTTCTTGCCCTCGATGCGGCGCTCTTTGCTGGCGCGCGTCGGTTTTGTCGGACGGCGTTTCTTTGGGATGACAGCAGCCTCGCGGATCAATTCTGCAAGGCGCTCGCGCACATCGACGCGGTTACGGTTCTGGTCACGATATTGGCGTCCGACGATGATGAGCACGCCGTCCTTCGTCAGCCGCGATCCTGAGAGCGCGATCAGGCGCAAGCGCACCGGATCTGGCAGGGACGGCGAATGCAACCACATCGAAGCGGAGCTGTACCGCGCTCGACACCTTGTTGACGTTCTGGCCTCCGGCACCGCTCGAGAGAATGAAACTCTCCTCGAGTTCGCTCTCATCGATGCTGATGGACGGTGTGATGCGAAGCGCGGTCATGCGCGTCTTTTAACGTCCCCTTGACATGCAACCAAATGGTTGCATATAAGCGCACATGAGCATGGACGCTGTGTTCAAGGCGCTGGCCGATCCGAGCAGACGGCAATTGCTGGATCGTCTCTTCGCCCGGAACGGGCAGACACTGAACGATCTGTGCGGTGGGCTGGAGATGTCGCGGCAGGCAGTGACGAAGCATTTGGGCATTCTGGAAGAGGCGAACCTCATCGCCGTCCAGTGGCGCGGGCGCGAGAAGCTCCACTACCTCAATCCGGTTCCGATCTTCGACGTTGCGGACCGCTGGATCGGCAAGTTCGAGCGCGGCCGTTTGCGCGCGCTGGGCGACCTCAAGAAAAACCTCGAAAGGGAAGAGAAATGAGCGACTACGTCTATGTCACGTACATCTATACGACGCCGCAAAAGGTTTGGGACGCGATCACCAAGCCGGAATTCGCGCGGCGCTATTGGGTTCATTGCAACGTCTCGGACTGGAAACCCGGCTCGCGCTGGGAGCATCGGCACGGCGACGACTCCGGCAAAGTGCTGATCGACGGCACGGTTGTGGAATCCGATCCGCCGCGCCGTCTGGTGATCACGTGGACGCGGCCGGACAAATCGAAAACGCCGTCGCGCGTGACGTTCGATATCGCAGACTACGCGCCCGGCCTCACTTGTCTCACTGTCACGCACGATCAGCTTGAGCACGACGATGCGATGGCGGCGAGCATTTCGGGCGGCTGGCCGAAGGTTCTCTCCAATCTCAAATCGCTGCTGGAAACCGGCAAAACCGAGAACATCTGGCTCACCAAAGGCAAGGAAGGATAACCCCATGTCCGGCAACTCGTTCATCTACGTGACCTATATTCGCGCCGCGCAACAGAAGGTGTGGGACGCGCTCACCAAGCCCGAATTCCAGAAGCAATACTGGTTCGGCGGCCATCAGGAGAGCACCTGGCGGAAAGGCGCCGAGTGGAAAATGTTCATGCCGCAGCACGGGCTGACCGACAGCGGCGAGATTCTGGAAAGCGATCCGCCTAATCGTGTTGTCATCAAATGGCGCAACGAATTCCGCCCGAATTTGAAGGCGGAGGGTTACGCGCGTTGTGTAATGGAACTGACACAGGAAGATGATCTCACCAAGCTGACCGTCACGCACACAATCGACAAAGAGAACTCGGAGTTCATCCAGGCCGTGTCCGGCGGCTGGCCGCGCATCCTGTCGAGCCTGCAATCCTATCTCGAAACCGGGCGCGCGCATGGCGATACTCGTTCGGTTTCAGAAGGCGCGCACACATGACCAAATCCGTTGCGACATTCCTGATGTTTATTGGCCGCTGCGAAGAGGCGATCACCTTCTACACATCGCTGATCTCCAACTCGAAGATCGAGAGCATCGCCAAATGGGGGTGACCCGACGGACCGGGCAAGGAAGGCAGCGTAATGCGCGCGAGACCTTCACCCTGAATGGTGTAAGTTTTATGGCAACCGACAGCCCCGCAGTGCATGCCTTCGATTTCACGCCGTCGGTGTCAATCTTCGTGGAATGTGACAGCGAGGCCGAGCTTGACCGCGTGTTTGCAGCGCTGAGTGAAGGCGGCAAGATGCTTATGCCGCTCGGCAATTACGGATTCTCGAAAAAGTTCGGCTGGTGCAACGACAAGTTCGGTGTATCGTGGCAGCTGAATTTCAGTTGAGAGTTTTGCATGGCGCGCATCACCGGTTACGGCGGGGTCTTCTTTCGCAGCCCCCGATCCCAAGGCACTCGCGGATTGGTATCGCGACAAGCTCGGCCTTGATGTTCAAGATTGGGGCGGGGCGCTTCTTACCAAAGACGAGGGCAGTCCTGCCCAAGCCGTATGGTCGCCATTCAAAGCGGATACCGATTATTTCAAACCGTCGACGCGCGAATTCATGATCAATTTCGCGGTCGACGATCTGACTGCTTTTCTGGCCGACCTCGAAAAGAAGGGCGTTGAAAGCCTCGGTCGTCAGGAGATGGAAGGTATGGGATCGTTTGCCTGGATCGTCGATCCCGACGGCACCAAGATCGAGCTTTGGCAGCCGACGAAGGACTAGGCGTCCGGGTCGCGACGCTCATCCGCGCTGAATGATGTCGACGGCCTTGCGCATGGCCGGGTCGCCGCCCTGCGCTATGTCTTCGGCCGTCAAACTGACCGCCACGTCCGGCAGCAATCCTGCATCCGGCTTTGGCGTGCGCGGAAACGTACCGATCAGTCGGAAGATCGGCTTCCAATCCTGAACCCGGCAGGCGGAAAAAGAAAAACGATCCGCCATTGATGCCGCGCTGATTGCCGCCGGTGGGTTCGCCGCACAGTGTGCCGAGCCCGGCAATTCTCACGGTGTTTGCGAACTGGAATGTCGCCGAGCTGTTCTCGGAATCGATCAGCACCACAACGCGACCTTTGAAGCGTGGTCCTTTCGGACGGATCAGAGAATTGTCGTCGTCATTGTGCTCCGGCTCGAGACGATAGAATCCGTCTCCCAAATCGGTGGCGTCCTTGCCCAGCGATTTGAACGATGGGTCCCATGTGTCCAGATAGGGATCGAGATTGGCCGGCGTCTGGCGGAACCGAACGCGACGCTCATAGGTTTCGAGCGGCAGGTCCTTGTCGATCAGGCGTGCGACGACATCATTGCCGCAATCGAGGCCACCTTCGTTTCCACGCAGATCGACAATGAGTCCCCGGGCTTTCTCATCAGCCATCTGCTTGAATGCAACCTCAAGAAATTCACGCCAGTCCCATTTGCTGTCATAAAGCGCCCATGTCGGCATGGTGAGCACGGCGATATTTTCCGGCGTGAAGGTCAGCGTCCATGCGGGCGCGTTGCTTTTCTCGTCCGCGATCGTCATGGCCGCGCGGCGTTGTGTCAGGTCGAGGGCGCCAACCTCGAATTGCCGCGGTGCGGCCTCGCTATGCCCTTGTGCCGTGACGTGGAATTTTTCCGTCCTTGGGCGGAAACAACAGCGCATAGAAACACGTCGAAATATTCGAAGCGATCGAGCCCGCGCACTTCCAGAATGGCGCGGCGCTTTGCGTCATTGCTTCCATCGGCGCGCGCGTAGGCCATGAGAGTTTTCAGAATATCGGAGGGGTCTCCGGCCGTCGATCCCAAGCACTTCGGTGCCGCGCGCGAGGCGCGTTTCGGGTGAAAGATTGCGCGTGACGATCATGCGGTTACCGATCCAGCGGAACTGGAACGGAAGCTTGTCCCTGCCTGAGAAGAGCGCCGAGACGACATCTTTCGACTGGTTATAGAAATTTGCGTAGGTATGGCCGCACCGGATCGTTGCCAGAAAGCGCGAAAGCGTTAAATACGCTTCGCCGAGGTTTTGCGCGTTCCCGAAGTCATCCTCCAAGGCGTCGAAATGCGCGGCCATTTCCGCCGGCGTCGCATAGCGATAGAGCCCGGGATGCAATGCCGTATATGCCTGCCGCAGGAGAACAATGTCATTTCTGAGAGATTTCTTGTCCAGCGATGCGGCCCACCCTGGAGCAGGTCCCGAGATACCCGCCAGTCCGAACGCGGACCCCTAAGGCTAACACTTTCCGCCGCGTGATCATTTTTTCCCCCTTAGCTCCGTCACATGATTTACGAAACTGGAGGTCCGTTGGATCAATGAAATTTATTTCTGGCATACGGGGCAGTAGAAGCTCGATCGTCCGCTCTGCACGATGCGCTTGATGACGCCGCCATCCGTGCGGTGGCAGAGCTTGTTCTTGCGGTCATAGACGGCGAAATGATGCTGGAAATAGCCAAGCTCGCCGTCGGTGCGCTTGTGATCGCGCAAGGACGAGCCGCCCGCTTTCACCGCCTCGCGCAGCACGGCCTTGATCGCGGTGACGAGCGTCGCAATCTCGTCCGGTTTCACGCGTGAGGCGCGCCGCCTGGGTGAAACCTTCGCGCGCCATAGCGCCTCGCAGACATAGATGTTGCCGAGGCCAGCGATCAGGCGCTGGTCGAGCAATGCGGCCTTGATCGAAGTCTTCTTGCCTTTCAGCACACCAGCCAGAAACGGGGCATCGAGATCGTCCGACAGCGGCTCGACACCGATGGCCTTGAACAACTTGTGCTCTTCGATCTTTTCGGTGTCGATCAGCGTCATCAGCCCGAAGCGGCGGTGATCGTTGAACACCACGCGCGCCGGCGCATCGGTATCGAACACGACATGGTCGTGCTTTCCCTTACCCGCACCGTCGGGCGCGCGTTCATAATAAAATTGGCCGAGCTTGCGGTTGTCGTCCTTGGTATACACGGCCATGCTGCCGCTCATGCCGAGGTGGATGACGAGCGTCTCGCCATTGTCGAGATCGGCCATGATGTATTTTCGCCCCGCCGCCACATCCGCACCACGCGCCGTCCGGTAAGCCGTTTCGCGAATCCCTTCGGGAATGGAATGCGCAGGTCCTTGCGCCGCGTCTCGACATGCGTGAACCGATAGCCCTCAAAGGCGGGCTTCAGACCGGTCATTACGGTTTCGACTTCGGGCAGTTCGGGCATTCTGTAAACCTTGTCATCCCGGCCAGCTCGCGAAGCGAGCGTGAGCCGGAACCCACCGTGACGTTTCGCCATGGGTCCCGGATCGCTCCGCTGCGCTACGCGTCCGGGATGACAATAGTGTATGCTCGTTGCTGATGACTACTGACACGACCACCGCCAGCTTCGGCTATCGCAATGTGCCGGAGGCCGAGAAGGAAGGCCTCGTGCGCGAGGTGTTTTCGTCGGTCGCCAGGCGCTATGACCTGATGAACGATCTGATGTCCGGGGGCGTGCATCGCCTCTGGAAAAATGTCTTCGTCGACTGGCTCGATCCCCGGCCGGGCCGCGCCTACCTCGATGTCGCGGGCGGCACTGGCGACATCGCGTTCCGCATAGCGGCTCTGGCGCGCAAACGTGGCGGCGAAGCGGCGATCACGGTCTGCGATATCAATGCCGACATGTTGGGCGAGGGCGTGCGCCGCGCTGAAGCGAAGGGCGAACCCACGATCGAATGGGTCTGTGGCGATGCCGAGAAACTGCCGATTCCCGACGCGAGCATGGATGCGTATACAATCGCGTTCGGCATTCGCAATGTGACGCATATTCAAAAGGCATTGGAGGAAGCGCGCCGCGTGCTGAAGCCCGGTGGGCGCTTTCTGTGCCTGGAATTCTCGCGCGTGGAAGCGCCGGGCCTCGACAAGATGTACGACATCTATTCGATGAGCGTGCTGCCGCGTATCGGCCAGATGGTGGCGGGCGATGCGGAGGCCTATCGCTATCTCGCCGAAAGCATCCGCCGCTTCCCGCCGCAGAACGCGTTCGCGAAGATGATCGAAAAGGCAGGGCTCGCGCGCGTGCAGGTACGCAATCTCACCGGCGGGATCGCGGCGATGCATTCGGCGTGGCGGATATGACCAAACAATCGTCATGGTCGGGCTTGACCCGGCCATCCAGCCAGCGTGCGTTAGCGTGCGAAAAGATTCTGGATGGCCGCCTTAAGGGCGGCCATGACGAACTTGGGGTTGAACGGAGATGAGTGTTTTTCTCCGATGCCGCCCGCCTTCTTCACATCGCGCGTACGCTGGCGCGGCATGATGCGCTGGTGCCGCGCGAATATCTCGATGCTATGCCACCGTCGTTGAAATTCGCGCGCTTCTTGCTTGGCATCGGTCCGACGAAGGACAAGAATTTGCCGCCGGGCCAGAGATTGTCGCGCGCTCTGGAAAGCCTCGGGCCTGCGCATATCAAGCTCGGCCAGGTGCTCGCAACGCGGCCCGATCTCGTCGGTGACGACATCGCGCATGCGCTGGAGCATTTGCAGGACAGCCTTCCGCCGTTCCCGATGGCGCAGGCGAAAGCCGTCATCGAAAACGAATTTGGCAAGCCTGTCGATGCCATGTTCTCGGAGTTCGGCGAACCTATCGCTGCCGCCTCCATCGCGCAGGTTCACAAAGCTGAGACCGCCGAAAACCCGCCGCGTGCCGTCGCGGTGAAGGTGTTGCGGCCCCGGCATCGAGAAGGAATTCGCACGCGATCTTTCCGCGCTCGGCCTGTTCGCGCGCGTGGCGGAGCGCGTGTCGAAGGAAATGCGCCGCCTAAGACCCATCGCAATCGTCGAAGCGCTCGCGGTGTCGGTCGCGCTCGAACTCGATCTGCGGATGGAAGGCGCGGGCCGCGTCCCGAACTCGCCGAGCGCACCCAAAGGCGACACGGATTTCCGGGTGCCAGCCGTGGACTGGAACCGCACCTCGGAGCGTGTGCTGACGACCGAATGGATCCAGGGCACGCCGGTACGCGATGTCGAGGCGTTGCGAGGCCGCCGGTCATGATCCCAGGCGCATCGCGCAAATCGTGCTGCGCAGCTTCATCGTGCAATCGCTGCGCGACGGTTTCTTCCATGCCGATATGCACCCCGGAAACCTGTTCGTGGACGAGCAATGGGCGTTTGGTCGCCGTCGATTTCGGCATCATGGGCCGGCTGGATCAGCAGATGCGCCGCTTCATGGCCGAGACGCTTGCCGGGTTTCTCGCGCGTGATTACGCGCGCGTGGCACAGGTGCATTACGACGTTGGTTTTGTGCCGCCTCATCATCCGCTGCAGACCTTCGCGCAGGCGCTGCGCGCGATCGGCGAACCGATTTTCGGGCGTCCGGCAAACGAAGTCTCGATGGCGCGGCTGCTGCAACAATTGTTCGATACGACCCGCCGCTTCGACATGCAGGCGCAGCCGCAGCTTGTGCTGATGCAGAAGACGATGGTGGTTGTGGAGGGCGTCGCGCGCGGTATCGACCCGGAACGGCCCGTCGTCGAACGCTGGATGATCGAGCAGATGGGGCCGGAAGCGCGCCTGCGAGATATGGGCGAGGGCGTCACGGCGCTAGGCCGTCTCGCGCGCGACCTGCCGCAACTCCTGCGCAATGCGGAGTCGATCTCGCAAATGCTTGCCGATGGCGGCTTGCGATTGCATCCGGATACGACGCGCGAAATCGCCGAAGCACAGATCGCGCGCACGCGGCATGTTCGCGTGGCACTATGGATCACCGCAGTGAGCGCTTTGGGGATCCTCGCGGTATTTCTGTTTTAACCCGGATTCTTCGGGAGTGCGCCGGTCGTCAGGGGCGTCTGCACGACGCGATATTTCCGCCGTCGCAATCGGTATGCTGCGGACCGTTCACGACATAGACGCTTAGATCGACCGTATGGTTTGCGAGATCGGGCGCGTTCGGCACCTTGAGGTGCACGGAACTCGCCGTCACTTTCTCATTGAGCGCGAGGATTTTCTTGTATCCCGGCGAACTGTCGCCAGGGATCGCCGCGATCGTCAGCACCACGCGCACGTCGGAGGGATCGGCCACGCGCTCGATTGCATCGCAGGCGATTGTCACATCGTCACCCGGTGAGAGCGGCGGGACATCCAGAACTTCGCCTGTTGGAAGCGGCTTGGAAGATACAGTCACCGTCAGAGGAGATTGCGGCGACGCAGGCGCCGGCGCTTGCGCCAGCGCAGGCTGCACGCTGCATAGCACCGCCAGAAGCGCCGCACCCATCCAGGAATTCCGCATCGTCATTCCTCCCGCCGCAGACGACCACACGGCGAGTCTAGTTTACCTGCCTGTCGCGTCCGGCCCAATAGGGCGTGCGAAGGTCTTTGCGAAGAACCTTACCGGATGGATTGCGGGGCAGCGCGTCGATGAAATCCACCGATTTCGGCAACTTGTAACCAGCGATCCGCTCGCGCGCATAGGCGATGATCCCGGCGGGATCCGGCTCAACCCCCAGATTTCTAACGACGATTGCCTTTACCGCTTCGCCCCATTTGGGGTCCGGCACGCCGATCACGGCGACGTCGGCAACGCCGGGATGACCCATCAGGGCGTTCTCCACTTCGGCCGGATAGATGTTTTCGCCGCCGGAAACGATCATGTCCTTCACGCGGTCGTGAATATAGAGATAGCCATCCGCGTCGAAGAACCCTGCGTCGCCGGTAGAAAACCAGCGCTCCGAACAGATCGCCTTCGCGGTCGCGTCGGCCTTGTTCCAGTAGCCCTTCATCACATTGCCGGACCTGACCTGGATCTCGCCGACTTCGCCTGCGGGCAACGGTTTGTTGTCGGCATCGACGATGCGGATCTGATGGCCTGGCGCCGGTTGCCCGCAGGAGCGCAGCTTGCCGCGCGAGGGCTCGTGATCTTCCGGAAGAAGGAACGTACCGCCGCCCGTGGTCTCGGTGAGACCATAGACCTGCAGGAAGGTGCAACCGAATGTCTCTTTTGCGCGCAAAAGCACTTCGTCGGAGATCGGCGATGCGCCATAGGAGATATTCTTGAGAGACGAAAATCCGGTCGTCTTCGCGTTCGGGTGCTGAAGCACGAACAGGATCAGTGCCGGTACGAGGAACGCGTAGGTGACTTTCTTCGTGTCGATCAGACGGAGGATTTCCGCAGGATCGGTTTCCGCGAGCACGAGGCCGTATGCGCCCTGCGCCAGAGAAAGAAGTCCAATGTTCACGCCCGCGACATGAAAGAACGGCATTGCGATCAGCACAACATCGCTCGGCTCATACTGACCGAGCGGCGCGCTGCCGAGACAATCGAAGATCGATAAATAGTTCGCGCTCGTAAGCTGCACACCCTTGGGATGGCCTGTGGTGCCGGACGTGTAAAGCTGGATCACATCATCGTCCGGCGCGACGGGCAGCCTGGGATCGACCGCCTTCTGCGTATCGCGCCATTCTTCGTAAGGTGCCCAAGACGCATGGTCACCATCCATCGCGATCACGGTTTTCAGCTTCGGGCAATCGTTCTGCACTTTGGCGATGATGTCGTAGAACTCGCGCCCAACAAAGATCACCTCGCAACCGGCGTCGTTCAGCACATAGGCGATCTCAGGGGCCGCAAGACGCCAGTTCACGCCGACGATCACCGCGCGCGCCTTGAATGCGCCCAACAACACCTCGAAATACCGATCCGTGTTCTTCCCGAGATAGCCCACGCGCGCGCCCGGCGCCTGGCCAAGAGCGATCAGCCCTTGCGCCACCTGGCTCGCGCGTTCGTCGAGCTGGGCATAGGTCGTAATGCGGTCTTTGTAGTCCAGCGCCGTGGCAGCGGGCCGTTCCACAGCATGAACGCGCGAAATATCGGCAACCGATGCCAGCTTGGAAAAATCGAACATGGACGCGCTCCCCGGAATATCTTTTCACGGAGATTAAGCGTCAGCGGCGACAAAGCGCCAGCGTCTTCGTTATTGGCTCAGCCCGTAAACATAGAGCCATGCGGTGGACTGGCCACCGTCAGAGCTGCCGACGTAGATTTTCCCGTCCACGACCGTTGGCGAAGAACTCACGATCGGATCGCCGGTCATTCCTTTCCACAATTCGCCGCATGTGGACTGGCCGCAGGACTTCGCGTCGAAGGCAAGCACGCCGGGATCGAGCGTACCGTAGGTGTCGGCGATACCCCAAACTTCGGCCGGATTCCTCGTGATTGCAGCCAGCGCGTGATCCCACTTCATGCCGTTGGCGACGGCATTGCCCGCGATCTGCGTGATCGTGCGTGCGTAATGCGCCGTGCCGCCTTGCGGCTGGAACACGACCGTCACACCGGCGGCATCGAGACGCGCCGCGTTCTTGAGCGTGCCGCCCAACCCGGAGAAGCTGCCAGGCAGGTTCTGTTCGCTGTCGATGATCACCGGGACGTGCGCAGCCGCGAGTTCGCCCGCGACTTTCCACGCTTCCTGACCGGGTCAAGATAATCAGCTTGAGCTTGTTGGTCTGGCAATATTGAAGAACCGCGTGAATGTCGGAGGCGCGGTCGACATTGACGATGAGCGGCTCGCGTCCATGAATCACAGGCTCCAGCGCGTCGAGATCGATGCGGTTGCTGCGCTGGTCGCGCGCACCGCCGGGGCGGTGATAGCCGCCGCGGTCGGCCCAATTATTCGCGCGCGTCATCGAGGGTTTCGCGAAGCTGCGCCCACAACATCGGACGGCTCGTTTGCGCGTTGCCGCTGGAGAGGTCGACCACCATGCCGGCTTTGGTCTTGTCGATCAGATTGAAACCGTTGCCGAGATTGATGACGGCCGCCTGACCGCGGAACAGACCGCTGCCGAGCGAGGGCGATGTCAGCGAGCGCGTTACGCCCGCGATACGCGCGACGGGAATAAGCGAGGATTCCGGATTGAATCGCATCCGACACATCGAAGGCGGCGGAGGCGACGCGCCTCGTTCACTTTGGCACCCGCGGTGTAACCGTCCGCGTCGAAGCGGCTGTAATCGAGGCCGGGACCGGAGTCGTTGGTCTCTGAAACGAGATCGACTTCGGTGATGCCCGAGTTGCGTGGCCGACGCCATCAGGCCCGGGTGTGACAGGCTTGCCGTGCGCGTCGATGATCTTTTGCGCCTGGCACGGGTGGGAATTGCCCAACCCGCACGACTTTGCCGCCGGAGATCAAGAGGCTTCCGTCTTTGATCGTGCCTTGCGAACCGACCGTGTAAATGAGCCCGTGTTGGATCAGCACCGGCGGCGTTTTGGGCGTTATTGGAGTCGGCTGTGTCTACGAAACCAACTTTAACTACGCCATGGCGTTGCGCATCCGCCATAACCTTTGCGACGGCGTTCGGATCAGATGGTAAAATGGCTGCCGCCTGAGCAGTTGCCGTGTTTGCAAAAGCTGAAAGCAGAATCCCGATTGTCATCCCCGGGCGAGACGCGCGAAGCGCGGCGAGGGAAGGGGATCCAGGTGGATCCACTTCTACGGTTGAATAAGTTGGAAAGAGAAAATTTCTTTGAAACCGTTTACGCGGTAAACACCTGGGTCCCCTTCCCCTCGCGAAGCTTTCGCTTCGCTCGGCCCGGGGATGACAAGAGAGCTTGAACAGCGAAGTTCTCATTGTCCTGCTCCTCCGGTGTGGCCGTTGTCTTCCTGGCCGAGTTCGAAATCGCTGCGGGGGCTGAGCTTCGGATTGTCGCGGGTCGAAGATGAGCGCGCCGTCGATGAAGACCTTTTCAGCGTGGGTGTAGACGCTGAACGGATCGCGCCGTCCCACATCACGACATCGGCCATCTTCCCGTCTTCCAGCGTGCCGGTTTTGTCGAGGATGCCCAGCGCCTTCGCCGGGATTGCGGCGTCATCCACGCCACGGCATGTGCGCGCGTGATCGGATAACCCATGCGCCGCCCGGCGGCCAACGCCTTGGCGACCTCCTGGTTCAGGCGTTGGACACCGATGGGATCGTCCGAGTGGATCATCGCGCACGCACCCGCATGATCGACCATCGCGATGTTCTCCTGGATGCCGTCATAGGCTTCCATCTTGAAGCCCCACCAATCCGCCCACATCACCGCACAGATGTCGTTTTGCTTGAGAAGGTCCGCGATCTTGTAAGCCTCGGATGCATGATGGAACGCGGCGATGCGGAAGCCGAACTCCTTCGCCACGTCGATCATCGTCGCCATCTGGTCGCCGCGATAGCAATGCATCTGCACCGGAATCTTTTTGTCGAGGACGAGCGCGAGCGTCTTCGAGGCCGATGTCACGGTCCGGTGGATCGCCCGCTTTGGTCTTCCAGTATTTGCGCCAGGTCTCGCGATAGGCTGCGGCCTTCGCGAACGCGGCGCGATACCCCGCGACATCGCCCATCCAGGTTTGCGGACCACCCTTGTCGCCATAGACGCGCTTGGGGTTTTCGCCGCACGCCATCTTCAGATCGTAGGGCGCACCGGGAAACTTCATGCCCTGCGTCGTCACCGATGGCACGTTCTTCAGCACCACCGAACGACCACCGATCAAAATTGGCAGAGCCGGGAAGGATTTCCATCGCCGTCACGCCACCGGCGAGCGCGCGCGTGAAGCCGGGGTCCTGCGGCCAGACGGAATTCTCGCTGCGCACTTCGGCGGTGACAGGCTTGGTCGCTTCGTTGCCGTCCTGCGTGGCCTCGTTGGATGGCGAGGGATAGACGCCAAGATGCGAGTGGATGTCGATGATGCCGGGGCGTGACGAACTTGCCCTTGCCGTCGATCACGACGGCGCCGTCGGGTGCGGGCAATGTTCTGTCCGACTTCCTTGATCTTTCCATCCGCCATCAGGACATCGCCATGGGCGATCTCCTTGTCGGTTGCGGTCAGGATGGTGGCGCCCCGGATCAGGGTCGTGCGCGAAGGGAGCGGCTTGTAGGTCGAGGGGAAGTTATCGTTCGGGAATTGGTCGGCGACTTGCGCGTCCTTTGTGCCGTGAGGGATCAGCCACCATGCCAGCAACAAGGTCAGCACGACGATGACCGCCGCCCCCCAGGCCGGAAGTCCCTTGGTCGGATTCATGAAATGTCCCCGCTCGAAGCCCGCGGAGAGTGACGTGCAGCCGGAACGTAAGCAACAAATTTACCCGGAAATCGGCAGTCGCAGCGCCGGGATATCCACAAATCCGCGTGAAAATAACAGGTGACCGAAACTTTGGCCGATCGGCTCCGTCTTTGGTGCATAGATCAGCCAGAACATGGAGCTTACGACATGATCAGACACAAACTTGCGGCGGCCGCATTCGGCCTTCTCGCTGCGCTACCCTTTGCGATCCAGCCCGCTTCGGCCCAGGGCATGGGCGGCTTCCACGAAGGCATGGGCGGTGGAATGCACGGCGACAGCGGGCATTTCATGATGATGCTCAAATCCGCAAACCTTACGGCGGCCCAAGAGTCGCAGGTTCATCTCATCCTGACAACAACAGGTCTCAGATGGAGTCGTTGCACCAGCAACTGATGACCTTGCATGAGAAGATTTCCGGTCAGGCTGCTCAGCCCCGGCAGCGTGACGGCCGCCGATCTGAAGCCATTGGTGGACAAGGCCTCGCGTCTCGAAGCGACGCTGAATGAGAACATGACTGAGACCGCGATCTCGATCCGCAATATTCTGACGCCGGCACAGATCTCCAAGCTTGCCGAAGTCCACGGCAAGCTGGAAAAAATCCACCAGCAGATCAAGGGCATCATGGGCGCCGGGCCGGACATGCCGCCGCCGGACGACAACTAGGCTTGTCACGCGTGACGGCTTCCCAACCGCCGCCGGTCAATGTCGATACGCTCGTTGCGCGGGCGATCGATGCGCGACCGGCGTGCGCGGAGGAATTGATCTTGCTATACCGCCAACGCATCGCGCGGTTCGCCATCGCACAGACCGGCGACACCGCGCATTACGAAGACATCTGCCAGACGGTGTTCGTGAAGATGGTGCTGGCGCTGCCCGAGGCTGCGCGGAACCGAGCGGTTCGAACCCTGGCTGTTTCAAATAGCGCGCAACGCATGCCGCGATCATCTTCGCGCGCGGCGGCGTTGGCGAAAGCTGTTCACACCTTTCGACGCGCAGCACGAGGCGGTTTTCAACGGGTGAAAAAGCGCCAGACCGATCCGAGGGACATGCGGCGCCACATCGAACGATTGCCGGAGGCGCAACGCTCGCTACTTCGGCTTTCGCTAGACGACCGCAAGAGTTATGAGGATATGGCGAGGCTCACGGACACAAGTGTGTCATCCGTAAAGTCGCGCCTGCATCGCGCCCGCGAGAATCTGCGGTCGCTCATATTGATGGAAAGACTCCAAATGACATCCGAACACGCGCACGATAACGAGTTTGCCGTTCCGCGATGGTTTTTGCGATGCGCGTGATGGAACAGGCGGACGGTATCGCAACACGGGCGGCGTCAGACCCGATTGGCTGTTGGCGCAGTCTCGGCTGCCATTGTTGCAAGCGTCATTTCGCTTGCCGCATGGCAGGTTTGGGCGCCGGATTCCAACGGCACGCAGCGCATTCCGCATCAAATCGCAAGCGATGGCTCGGAGTTTGCCGCCAACCGGGAGGTCCAGCCGACACTTCTCGATTTTATGTTTCCACATGCCCGCGGCGGTATCGCGGTTCTCAGATGAATATGGCAGCAGCGTCGATGTCATCGAAGACGATGCGGTATTCTTTCCGGACGCGGAAGACGACACATCGGGTCGATGAAAGCTGATCATTCCTCGCCGAATTTCGCCTCAGCCAAGGCCAGCATGGCCTTCAACGCCCTCAGCTGAAATCCGGACCTTCGGCGCAGATCTCGACTTCGCCTGCCGAAGCTCGCGGCCAGCATCATCAGCCCCATGATCGAACGGCCATCGACCGTCTGACCGTCCTTGCTGACCGTGACATGCGATTGAAAGCGCGCAGACGCTTCCACGATCTTGGCAGACGCGCGCGCGTGCAGGCCGCGCTTGTTGACGATCTTGGCGACGGCGCAGTGTTTCCGCCGTCGCTCATGCCGCTCCGCCGACGAGATCCACCGATCCCCGCGCGCATGTATTTGCGCCCCGCATCGATGGCTTCCTTCACTGCCTGTTCGAGCGGCAATCGGGGTGCGGACATCGACCAGCTTGATGAGGCTCGGCAGATTGACGCCGGCGAGCACTTCGATCTTGCCGCGCTCCAAAAGCGTGAGCGCCAGATTGCAGGGCGTGCCCCCGAACATATCGGTCGCGACGATGACGCCTTTGCCCATGTCGACGGATTTCGCCGCTGCCGCGATTTCGCGCTGGCGCCGTTCGATATCGTCTTCGGGGCCGATGCAAACCGCGCGCAGATGTGCTTGCGGGCCGACCATATGCTCCATCGCCCGAGATGAATTCCTGCGCAAGGCGCCCCGTGCGTTACTAGAACAATGCCGATCATGAACGAACTCTCTCGCGAAACAGGTTCTTCTCGAACGCCGCGGCGGCGAGAACATTTTTTTCCGGCGCCGATGCCTCGAAGGGCGCGAGTCTTATCAGAGGCACGGCGGCGGGACAAGTCAAACGGCGTCTTGTAACTCTCCCGCAGCGGAAGCCTTGATTTAGGGAGATCGAGAGAAACTGCAAGGGTGATGCGGGGCCTTCGCGGCGTGAGGCAGGGCGACGATACCGACGCCACGCGCCTCAATCAGGCCTTTAATCGTGCCTGGTGCGCGCCCGACAAGTTTGCCGCGTTCCATAAACAGATCGGTCCCGGTCGTCGCTCACGAGTCTTGCACCGGCCGCAATCAGCCGGAGCGCCCAAATCCGATTTGCCCGCGCCGCTTTTGCCCAGCAGAAGCACGCCGGCATTTGCGGGTGCGCCAAACCTGCTTCCGGCTTTGGCGAGAACGACGCAGGTCGCGTGGATGTTCACAACGCCCGCGGTCATCACGCGCCCCGCGCCAGCGGCAATACCACGACAAACCGAGCGCCGCCGCCCTCGCGATTTTCCGCCCAGATGCGGCCGCCCCGTGCTGGCGACGATCTGCCGTGCGATGGAGAGCCCGAGACCGGAATTCTTTCCGAAGCCGTGTTCCTGCGGGCGTTCGGTGTAGAAGCGCTCAAAAATCGTTTCGAGGGTTTTCGGGCGGGATGCCAGGTCCGCGATCCTCCACGACGATCCGCGCGAAGCCATTTTCCGCCGAAGCGGAAACCCGTATCGGCTGACCGTCGGGGCTGAACGACACCGCGTTGTCGATGAGATTGCGGATGACCTGGCCCACGCGCTCATCACGCCCGATCACGCTTGCGCCTTTCGGCAGATCGAGTTGCAGTTCCATCGGCACGCGATGAGACAGATCGGTGAAACCGTAGACCTCCACGATGGCGTCCAGAAGATGGCGGAGATTGATCCGTTCGCTGTGCTCGCGGCTGAGCTCGCGCATCAAGGCGCGACGCGTCGGAAATATCGGTGATGAGACGGTCGATGCGCTTCACCATCGTTACGCACGATGGCCATCATCTTCTCGCGCGATGCGTCATCCTTGGCGCGGGTGAGCATCTCCACGGCGCTTTTCAGCGAGGTTAGCGGGGTTCTTTCAGTTCGTGGGAGATCGTCTGCGGCGAAACTCTCGATCGCGTCGATGCGGTCGTAGAGCGCGCGGGTCATCGCGGAGAAACTGATCGCCAGCTCGCCGATTTCGTCGTTGCGCTCTTCCATGTTCGGCAGCGTTTCGCGTCCCGAGCGCCCGCTGCGCACGCGGTCCGCAGCATCGGCCAGCGCAAGCACCCGGCCGGGCGATGAAGCGCGACAGCAGGACGGATGAGACGAGCATCACGAGAATGGCAACCGCGAACAGGCTGAACAGCGCGCGCCTCTCCTCCCGAAGCACGTCATCGATGTCGCCGCCCTCGGTGGGAGACGAGGAGGGCGCCATACACGGCCTTGAAACGCTGCACGGGTGCGGCGACCGAGAGCACCAGCTTGTTCTGATCGTTTCACGCGTTGCGCGCTCGCCATATCGCCCTGCAGCGCCGTATTCACTTCGTGATAGACGCGGCCGTCATCGCCCGCCTCGAAATAGGGATCGAGCTTGGCGAACGGGGCGCACGCCCATCACATTGTCATAGGCGCGATCGACGAGATCCTTGGCCTGACTCCATATGTCGATGGCCCGGAAGCTCACCCGTCTGCACGACGTTGCGCGCGAGGGAGGTCGCGCGTGTCCACGGCGAGCGTGCCATTTGTCAGATAAAGCCGCCCGCGCAATTTGCTGGGGCGCCATGAGCTGACGCAGCAACGGTTCCGCCTGCTTCACATTCAGCGTATGCGTGTCGGGGTCGGTGGCATATTCGGCGAGCGTGCTGGCGACGATCTGTGCTTCGGTTTCCACGCCGGTCAGACGCTCGTCCACCAAGCCGATGCGGAGCGATTGCAGCTCGATCACGCCGCCAATCAGGATCAGAAGGACCGCCGTGTTGACGAGAACGATCCGGCGGGTGAGCGCGGAATAGCGCGCGCGGCGCGGCGGCTGACCGAGAAGGGTCATGATGCGCCGCCGGACAGATTACGCCTCGCGGGGTAGCGATAGCCGACACATAGAGCGTTTCGATAGCATCGAGAATCGTCATCGGCCTGCTTGAACTTCTTGCGCAGGCGCTTGATGTGGCTGTCGATGGTGCGGTCGTCGACATAGACCTGATCGTCATAGGCCGCGTCCATCAGGCTTGTCGCGGCTCTTCACGAAACCGGGGCGCTGCGCCAGGCTTTGCAGGATCAGGAATTCGGTCACGGTCAGGCGCACGGGCTTGCCATCCCAGGTGCATTCGTGGCGCTGCGGATCGAGCGCGAGTTTTGCCGCGTACGAGAGCTTCCTTCTTTCCTTCGGCCGGAGCGAGCGCGCCCTTGTGCGATTCCGCGCGGGCGCAGTACGGCCTTAACGCGTTCCAGCAGAAGCCGCTGGGAGAATGGTTTTGCGGATGTAATCGTCCGCACCGGCATTCAGGCCCATCAATTCATCGATCTCTTCGTCTTTCGACGTGAGAAGGATCACGGAAGATCGCCGCTTTGACGCAAGCGGCGCAGAAGTTCCAGCCCATCCATGCGCGGCATCTTGAATGTCGAGAATGACAAGATCGGGGGGCGTTGCCCGTCAGCGCGGGTGAGCGCGGAGGCACCATCCGAAAACGTCCGGATGTGATAGCCTTCCTGTTCGAGCAGCATGCTCACGGAGGCGAGGATGTTCTTGTCGTCGTCGACCAGTGCGATATTGGCCATTCTGTCCCAGCCCGGTGTTGTCACGATGTAGTATAAGGACACCAGTTCCAAATCAAAAATGCGCCGGAAAGATGTCTGAATCCGTCCAAAAGCTATGACCCGAACCGGTTCAAGACCAACGTGCCGTTCTATGCCCGCTACCGGCTCGGTTATCCGCGGCTGGCTGATCGAATGGGTGATCGGCCATACCGGTGCGAAGCCGGGCGATGCAGCGATGGATTTGGGTTGCGGACCGGGGGCTGCTCGCGATCTTCCATTCGCGCTGGCGGGCCTTAAGGTCTTCGGCATCGATCCCGAACCGGCGATGCTGGAAGAGGGGCAAAAGGCTGCCGCAGACGCAGGCGTGTCTGGTCGCGTTCCGGCAGGGGAGTTCTTACGATCTTCCCATCGGGATCGGGCCGTTCAAGCTGGTGACGATGGGGACGGTCGTTTCACTGGATGGATCGTGAGAGGCGACCTTAAGCGCGCTGGACGCGCGCGTGATTTCGGGCGGCGCTGTGGTCCTGATGCATGACCTTCACACCAAAACCGCGGAGAGAACAATTGGCGCCGGGTGCTGCACGAGGTCGGCAACGAATTCGGCCGCGACCGCGGAGCATCACATCGAGGCGCGCGACAGCCCGGACTTCGTGTCCCACGAAGCAATTCTTGTCCGGTCGGCCTTCAGCAGGTTGGAGCGGATCAGCGTCTTCGTCACGCGCGCGCTGTCTGCTGACGACATCGTCGGCTTGCCATTTTCACTCTCGACGTCGTCGCCACAAAAGCTGGGCGCTCGCAAGGACGAATTCGAAGCGCGGCTGCGCGCGCGGCTGGCAGAACTGTCGCCGGATGGGCAATTCATCGAACTTGCGGAAATGACCGCGCTGATCGCGACGCGGGCCGGGAGAACGACCATGAAATATTCCGTATCCATCGACGTGCCCAATCTTGACGATGGATTGAAATTCTATCGCGATGCGTTGGGGCTGGCGGAAATCGCGCGGCCAATTCCCATTTATGCAGTCCTCAAATCTGTGGCGATGCAAAGATTGGGGTGATGGAGAAGCGGCGGGCAGCAAACCAGCCAAAGGCTCCGACGATGTTCGCCCGCTACGACCGGCACTGGACGCCGGTGCACATCGACTTTGACGTCGATGATTTCCACGGTTTCCTCGCAAAGGCCGTGAACGCTGGCGCGATCATCGAAGGAAAATATGAGATGGCTGGCCGCCCACTGATTGCGTTCTGCAGCGACCCATTCGGGAATGGGTTCTGTGTGATCGGGCCGAGCAGTTAGCGCAACTCAACAAATCAGAATTTGCATTAAGGGGTTCGAATAAATCCTAAAGGCTTCTCCAAGCAACTCCCGGCGATGTCGCCATGAATATTTATGCCACCTGCTATCGTGTGGGCACAGCCGGGCGCTTTAAGGTTTTTCGTGTTTCGAGCCGACTTCGCAAAAAAAGAATGCGGAGGAGCTTTCCTAACCCAGCTTTTGTCGTAGTAAGTCCCCGCAAACAAACCGGAGTCAGTGATATTTTCGGTGAGAACAACGACTGCTTTCGGAAGTGTAAAAGTTTTTATTTTCCCGCTACCTTCGCGAATGAAGCCGGTTCTCGAATTTTCATAGTTTGTAAAATAGCCAATAACAACTTCATTATTGTTTATTCCAGTAGGAGTAATCTCATAATTATTCTGTCCGACATTAAAGGATGTCATTGAGCCATCGTTGGCTCTAATAAACCCATGATTTACACCGTTCTTATCATAATAATAGCCCGTGATTTCGTTTGAACCGTTAACGCTTGTAGTCTGTGTTTCGGTGGCACCAGGCGCGTCGAAGCTCGTAAAGCTTCCATCTGATGTTCGTAAGAATCCGTGATTTCCGGGCTCGAAGGTGCCGGTAATTGCACCATTGTTGTTTATGCCTTCTGCAAGGGCTTCCGATGCTCCCGGAGGATCTATTGTTGTGATGTTTCCGTCGCTCGTCCTCAGAAAGGCATGAAAGATCGTCCCATTATAATACCAGCTGTGGCGTCTCCATTGTTATTGAGGGCCAGAGGCTGGGTCGTCTGAGCCGGGTCCGGGTCGAAGCTCGTAACAGTTCCGTCCGGTGATCTCAAAAATCCATGCTGATGTCCGTCGCCGGTGATATATCTCCCCAGCACAACGCCGTTGTCGTTTGAGCGAAGTTGCATACAGAGCTGTCGCGCCGGCAATCTCGAATGTTGTGTAGGACGGCTTGGCAACTGCGGATGTTGTTGCCAGAGCACAGCATAGTATGGCTGCTATGCAAGCTGTCGGGATCGCACTGTGCGACATGAAAGCTCTCCCAAATTATCTGCAACTAGTACAACTAAAGAGGGTATCGTGTTTTGACAACGGAGTGAAGTGCGGAGCAAACAAATTGCACGCTTGGCTTCGTTTCCATCTGCCTCAGACGAACTCCACCTTCAATATCTCATACGACCGTGCGCCGCCGGGGGCGGCGACTTCGACGGTGTCGCCCTTGCTCTTGCCGATGAGCGCGCGCGCGATGGGTGAGGAGATCGAGATGCGGCCTTTGGTGGCGTCCGCTTCGTGGTCGCCGACGATCTGGTATTTGCGTTTCTGGGCGGTGTCTTCATCGACCATCGTGACGGTCGCGCCGAACTTCACGGTCGTGCCCGACAGACGCGACACGTCGATCACATCGGCGCGGCCGATCATGTCTTCAAGCTCGATCACGCGGCCCTTCGACGAACGCCTGGCGTTCCTTTGCGGCGTGATACTCGGCGTTCTCCGACAGATCGCCATGCGCGCGCGCTTCGGCGATCATCTTGATGATCGAGGGGCGCTCGACGGATTTCAGTTCATTGACCCTCGGCCTCGAGGGATTTGTACCCATCGGCGGTCATCGGGATGCGTTCCATGTCAGTTTCTAGCTCCTGATAGGCAAAAACGACGCCTCCCCCACGGCCTTGAGCGCGCTCTCAACCGGTGCGGACGTCATCGAGCTGTACTTAAACCATTGCCGTGCTTTGGTTTTTTTAATTCCCAGCCGCGGCTTCTACCCCCGAATTGTATGACTGGAGGGGGGCGACTTCAAGGGAGCCTGAGCGCAGGGCCGCTATGGCTTCAGTCGTCGCCACGGCGCTGGCCATGGTTGTGTAATAGGGAACTTTCATGGTGACGGCCGTGCGCCGGATCGAAGCGCGAGTCCGCCAGCCGCCTGCACGCCCTCCGTCGTGTTGAACACCAGCTGGATCTCGCCGTTCTTGAGTGCGTCCACGACATGCGGGCGGCCTTCGAGCACTTTGTTGATGCGCGTGACGGGAAGACCGGCCTCTTCAAGCCCCTTCGCCGTGCCGCGGGTGGCGATGAGCTTGAAGCCCATCTCCACCAGCGCGCGTGCGGGTGTCGATGGCATCCGCCTTGTCATCGTCCTTGATCGAGATGAAGACCTGGCCCGATTGCGGAAGGCGATGGCCGGCGCCGATCTGGCTTTTGGCGAAAGCGCGGCCGAAGTTTTCATCGAGGCCCATCACCCTCGCCGGTGGAGCGCATCTCAGGGCCGAGTACCGCATCGACGCCGGGGAAGCGTGCGAAGGGCATCACCGCTTCCTTGACCGAGATGTGTTTCGGATTGGGCTTCTTGAGCTTGAACCGATGCGAGCGTTTCGCCCGCCATCACGCGCGCGGCGATGGCGGCGACGGACAGGCCGATGGCCTTGGCGACGAACGGCACCGTGCGGCTGGCGCGCGGGGTTCACTTCCAGCACATAGATGTCGTTGCCTTGCACTGCATACTGCACATTCATCAGTCCACGGACTTTCAGCGCGCGCGCGCCATGGCGACGGTCTGGCGTTCGATCTCGGCGATGGTCGCGGGCTTCAAGGAATGCGGCGGGGGGAGCGAGCAGGCCGAGTCGCCCTGAATGCACACCGGCCTCCTCGATATGCTCCATGATGCCGGAGATGAAGACGTCGCCGGTGTGATCGCAGATCGCATCGACATCGACTTCTATGGCGCGGTGCAGGGAAGCCGTCGATCAGCACCGGATTGTCGCCGGGAGATGCGGAACACAGCTCGGCCGGATTCGACCTGTTTCTTGAGCTGCGTCTCGTCGGTGACGACGACCATGCCGCGGCCGCCGAGCACATAGGACGGACGCAGGATCACCGGGAATCCGATGGCGCTTCGCGGCAGCGATGGCTTCGGCCTGCCGTCATCGCGGTGGCATTGCGCGGCTGTTTCAGGCCCAGATCGTTGAGCAGCACCTGGAAAACCGCTTGCGGTCTTCGGCGAGGTCGATGGCATCGGCGCTGGTGCCGAGGATGGGCGAACGCCAGCCTCGACCAGGCGGTTCGCGAGTTTCAGCGGCGTCTGTCCGCCGAACTGCACGATCACGCCGGCGAGCGTGCCTTTCGACTGTTCGACACGCACGATCTCCAGCACGTCTTCCGCCGTCAGCGGCTCGAAATAGAGACGGTCGGAGGTTGTCGTAGTCGGTTGAGACCGTTTCCGGATTGCAGTTGACCATGATGGTCTCGTAGACCGCGATCCGACAGCGCGAACGCAGCATGACAGCAGCAATAGTCGAACTCGATCCCCTGACCGATGCGGTTTGGGCCGCCGCCGAGAATGATGATCTTCTTCTTGTCCGACGGATTGGCCTCGCACTCCGCCTTGCCGCCAAACGGGTGTCTCGTAGGTCGAGTACATATAAGGCGTCAGCGCCGCGAACTCCGCGGCACAGGTGTCGATGCGTTTTGAACACCGGATGCACGCCAAGCTTTGTTCGCGCCGCGCGCACACCGGCTTCGCGCTGGCCGCTCAGCGAGGCGAGCCGCGTATCGGAAAAAGCCCATCTGCTTCAGGCGCAGCATCGCCGTCGCGTCACCGGGCAGACCCTCTGCACGCACGCGCGCTTCGGTTTGAACGATGTGTTCGATTTCGCCCAGGGAACCACGGATCGTATTTCGTGATCGCGGCGCAATTTCTTCGATGGGAAAACCCTGACGGATCGCCTGAGCCGCGACACGCAGCAGCGATCCGGTGTCGGGCGCGCGAGCGCGCGCGCGGATTCCGGTCTCGTCCTCCGGCAGCGTGATCTCGTCGAAGCCGGTCAATCCGGGTTTCCAGCGAGCGCAGCGCCTTCTGCATCGACCCTTCGCCGAAGGTTCGCCCGATTGCCATCGCCTCGCCGACCGATTTCATCGAGGTGGTGAGCAGCGGTTCGGCGCCGGGGAATTTCTCGAAGGCGAAGCGCGGGATCTTCGTCACCACACTAATCGATGGCGGGCTCGAACGAGGCCGGCGTCGCCTTGGTGATGTCGTTCTCCAGCTCATCGAGCGTGCTAGCCGCACGCCAGTTTCGCCGCGATCTTGGCAATCGGGAAGCCCGTCGCCTTCGACGCCAGCGCGGAGGAGCGCGAACACGCGCGGGTTCATCTCGATCACGACCATGCGGCCGTCTTTCGGGTTCACCGCGAATTGCACATTCGATCCCGCCGGTCTCCACGCCGATCTCGCGCAGCACCGCGATGGATGCCATTGCGCATGCGCTGATATTCCTTGGTCGGTCAGCGTCAGCGCAGGGCGCGACGGTGATGCTGTCGCCGGTGTGGATTGCCCATCGGGTCCACATTCTCGATGGAGCAGATGATGATGGCCGGTTGTCGGCGCGGTCGCGCACGACCTCCATCTCGAACTCCTTCCAGCCGAGAACGGATTCCTCGATCAGCACCTCGTTGGTGGGCGAGGCCTCTAAGCCCTGTTCCACGATGTCATAATATTCCTCGCCGGTTGTAGGCGATGCCGCCGCGCGGTGCCGCCGAGCGTGAAGCTCGCGCCCGGATCACGGCGGGCAGGCCCACAAGCGCGAGCGCCTCCTTCGCGCGCGTCTGCGATTCCGGCGCAAGACCCATAACCGGATTGTTCTGGTCGTCGTAGAGGAAGTTGCCGGCTGCGTCCTTGCGATGGCGCAGTTCGCCTTTCAGCGTCACGCCTTTGGGCACCTCAAGGCCGATCTTCATCATCGCCTGGCGGAACAGCTCGCGGTCTTCGGCCTTGTCGATGGCCTCCGCCGCTCCGCGCCGATCAGCTCGATACTCGTATTTCTCCAGCGTGCCGCGCTTGCGTTAGGACAGCGCGGTGTTGAGCGCGGGTCTGCCCGCCCATGGTGGGGGAGCAGCGCAAAAGTCCGCCCCTGCGGGACGAGGGGGCCGCTCGCGCGCGATGATCTTCTCCACGAACTCCGGCGTGATCGGCTCTATATAGGTCGCGTCCGCGGTGTTCGGATCGGTCATGATCGTGGCCGGGTTCGAATTCACCAGCACGACGCGATAGCCTTCCCTCGCGCAGCGCCTTGCACGCCTGCCACCCCGGAATAGTCGAACCTCGCAAGCCTGCCCGATGACGATGGGCCCCGCGCCGATGATGAGAGAACGGTATGGATATCGGAGCGTTTGGGCATCGTCTCTCGCGCGTGTGCGGGACGCGCGGAACCATCGCGCGCCGGGCCGGCCAAATTGCAGGTTAAGGGGACCGTTTAGCGAGGACGGTCGCGGGGGAGGGCAACCTCAATTTCTTGGTTAGTGCGTCTTCTTCGTCATCGAGCTCCCCTCAATACTTCGCCGATTCCGAATGCTGAGGGTTTCCCCTGCTGATGCAGCCTCGGGGGAAAATCGCCGGTTTGAGCTTCATTGTTCGCTTTGGGCCAAAAGTGTGGCTGCGCAAAGCTTGGATAACTCTGACGCGAGCTGGCGGGACCCTCTCGTCTCGCACTCGCCACCGATAGTTTTGTAAGTGTTGGCCTGCTCGCTCTCTGGTCCCTTCATCGACCTCATCCGTGAGGTAATTCTTTTTCCATTGCCCAGATTTTCGATAGGCCATGACGTCTTGGTGGTTTGCCCATGGCGGTTGAAGCGTCCTAGCCGCCCGGCGGTTTCCTGCAATTCAAGCAGCGTGGCCCGCTGAAATTCTCTACGAGCAAGACGCAACGAATCAATGCGCTGCTCTTTTCGGGCTTCACTTTCGTGGTCGCTCGCTTTCCGATTATCAGAACAAAAAAAGTCAAATAGGGCCTTGAGCAGAGAGCGCCGCGCCAACGAGCAGATACCAATGGCAGCCACGTTTGCGAGGGAGATGCCCAAATCTCCATTGTTGTTTACGCTCCATTACATCGATCGTCGGCGATTCGCGAGCGCAAAAGCCGGACAATCAGGATCAAAGCCGGATTCGTCACCCACTTTGTCGCGTGGCGATAAACGGAAATTTGGGCCAGCTCCAGCACCTACACTGCGCGGGCGGATAACGATCTCGACGTCGCGGTCGAGGCTGGCCAGGAAATCCATCACGCGTTCGACGGAGAAAGCCGTCGAGGCGGTCAGTTCGTGCAGTGCGGAAGTCTCGGCTGAGAAAAGCCGAGCAGTTTGGGCGGCGTTGACCTGGGCGCAGGTTGCAGGCTTTTGTTCAGTTCTAGCGCGCAGCCGCATCTTTGCCTGACGCTCGCCCGCATCGGCAAAGCCGATGTCGGCAAACACCTTGCGGCTGCCGTGAATGATTTTCGGTCTTAGGCATTCTTCTCGCTCGCCGTCGCTTCCCCGTGCTGGAGTATGTCCCGCCTAGTTACGGAAGATACCTGCGAAGCTCAGCGCCGTGGCGGCGTTGCGGTCCTCTGCGCCGTCAACTCGCCGAGCTTCCGTCCGATCAGGGCGTCGTTCACGGTGGCGATGCGTCCGATCCGGAAGATAGCAAGCGTTCGGCAACCCGGCGCGTTCGGGATTGGTGACCGGGAATGTCGCTTGGCAGCGGACCGGACGCGGCGGTGGTGATCATGGCGATCCAGTACACGCCATATTCGCTGCGCAGACGCTCGGACGATACGATCAAGCCGGGGCGCCGCTTGCTCCCGGTTGCTTCGACAAAGGGGAAATCGATCGTGACGACGTCCCACCTTTTATAAGTGCACGGAACGCCGCCTCGTCCTCCGGGCTGTTCCATTCTTCGAAGGCGATCTCGGCCAATTTCAGGAATGCCGCATCGAGGGTGTCGGCGGCGCTTGAGCGTGACCTTTCCGTTTTTGAGGTCGAATGCGACGCGGTCGCCCGCCTGCAACCGAAGCGCGCGGCGAACTTCGACCGGAATGGTGGCTTGGCCCTTGGAGGTCAATCGGCTGAGCAGTGGCTTGGTCATAAGAGAAAGGTGAATACGTAATACCTTGGCTCGCAATCCAGTTGCTATCCTACGGATTCTGTCTTAATAATTAAATTCCTAATATAGGACTTGAAGCATATTTTGCGAATCCTTATTTACCACGCCTCGTGTCAACGAGGACTCCGGCGAATGCCGACGAGACGATAGCGCGAGACCATTACAGGGCAGGGGTGCAAGCTCGCGTGCACCTGGCGTGGGGAGAGACGTGCGGGCTGTTCGCGCGGTGCTATAGCGCCGGCGGACGCCCGCCGTAGCTCGCATAACGCCCGAGGGATAAGCAAAGGTGCGTGTCTGATCCGCCTCGAAACGGGATGTTTGCTCGCCTGCCGATGCTTTGACGCTTGAGGCGGTATCGGCGTGTGACCTGTGCATGGGCGCTCGCGCGAGAACCGCCTTTTGTTTTTATCCTCATCTCGTTTTTGTCATGGTCCGCTACAGCGGGCCATCCAGGTGATCGTAAAGCTCTCTTGTCCGCGCCGACGCGCGAACGCTGGATGGCCCGGTTAAGCCGGGCCATGACAAAAAAGGAAAAATTAAAAAACGAATAGGCCTTGTGAAATAGGACATGTGCAATGCAGCGAAGGAAGGCGAATTTGTTGGCGGTTCAAACGATTAGTCGGCGCGCGGCCTATTTGAATTGCGGAATAACAAAAAGGGTCTGCGTGGTTCTGTACAGAAGATACAGACGTCAACTCCGCCAGCGCAGCGTCGTGGGCTTTGAGCGGATTCACGAACGGCGTGCCGCTCGCCGTAGACTCGGCCCAGGCTTTCTTTAGGCGGTGGGTACCACATCGCGGGCATGTCGGCGTCCTGGATGAGCATCAGGCGCGGATCGAATTTCAGGCCTTCGCGCTGCAGCTCGACCATGCCGGGCGGTCGTCGCCGCCAGGAACGTCGGCGCCCATCGCCCAGAAGAATGGTTTTATAAAGCCCGAGCCAGTGGCGGGCCAGTTAAAACGTCCTGCGTCATCCTGCGTGGTATCGGCGTCGATCGGCGTGCAGGTGGTGAGGCCGACGACATCGATCTTGCGGCCCAGGGAATGTGCCGGTGATGTTTTCGAACCGCGCGTGCTCGGCAGTGTCGAACGTGATCTCGGTGGGAGACATCGGCGCCGAGGAGTTTGTACGCCGGCCTTCGTCGGCGCGTGGGCGCCGTCATCACGAAGCCCGTTGGGACCGGGCGCATAGTCTTTCGCCTTCTCGCGCGCGGCGTCACGCGCCGACCACCCAGGCGCCCGTGAACATTACGGCGCGTGCGCGGGATCCATCAGGCCGATGACCGCGTGGGTCTATGGCGCAGCGGAACGTCTGGCTGATCGACCAGCGCGGGATCGCGTTGGGCACCGCCAACCTTCGGCGGCTCTCCGCGGGGCGCGGCGGCTTCGTGGCCTTCCGCGCCATGTAGACCCAGAGGAGGCCGTCCTGCTCGCGCACCGGGTAGCTCCGTACACGGATGCTTTCCGCCTTGATCGCCTCGCCACCGACCAGCGACGGGATCAGCGAGCATTGTCCATCGGCTCTGAATCGCCAGCCGTGATAGGGGCACTCGACCGCGCCTTCCGGCATGACCTTGCCGGCCGACAGCGGCACGCCGCGATGCGGACAGATATCGCGCAGCGCGAACGCCGTGCCGTCCTTCATGCGCCCGATCAGCACACCGGCTCTCGCCAAGCAGCATCACGCGCTGCATCGCGCCGCGCGCTTTACGGCGCGCGGCATGCGCGGCCATGTACCAGAGATCGCGGAGGTAAAGATCGTCGGCCATGAATCCAAGGCCTAGCGCGTGGGCTTAGCTATTGTCGAGCAGACTACTTCTTCGCCGGTTCGGACTTCGGCTTTGAACAGGCTTTCCTCGGTCGCCCATGAACGCCGCGCCCTTGTATTCGGGCAGTTTGTACGCCCATCCGCTGACGCGCGCGCGGTGATGGTGCGGGCTTGTTTGCCCCTCAAAGGTCAGGCCTGTGATCGCTGTCGCGATCCCATCGGCAGCGGCAGGGCTCGCCATCTCCGGCCCGGCGGGATCACGGTCAAATGGAAATCCGGATCGCCCGGCTTCTCGCGTTTGCACCTCGAACGATTGTCCGCCCGGCTCATCGACCGTGGTGGACGCGATGCGCGCCGCATCGATGTCGATAATGGTCTTGTCCAGCCAGTCGAAGGGATCGCTGAGCGGCTCGAACACGGCGCGGGCAAGATAGCTCTGCGGATCGTTTGGGCGACACACGAACAGGCCGGTGGCGCCGTCTGATCGCCGATGTCCTCGCTCTTGCCCGCGATCAGCGTTGCGAGCACGCGGCCGCGATCGACGCTCACCGTGATTTCGGTGCCGTCGCCGCAGGCGGCGCATCGAGGCCGATATAATGTAGCCAGTCCGGGCGGGAGGTTTTTGGTTCGATGGTCTGGAGTGCCGCAAGTCCCACAAGCGTTTTGTTCACGGTCTCATAGGACGCCGGATAGTCGTTGCGGCCCGGCAGCACCCAGCCTTGCCTCGGCCGGAAGGCGACATCGAAAGCGCCGTGCTTCTTTGAGACGATGTGAATGCGCGCGGCCTCGCGCACATGCGATGCGAAGCCCGGCAGGAATTTCGGTCTGCGCGTATTTGGGCGCGACCTGCGAGGCTTCGCGGTGAAGCCCCGATCAGGCCAAAAGTACGGTGACGACGACGGCGCCAACGAAGATCGCGAGATTGCGGCGGCGCGGATCTGCGAACATCGTCACAGCGCCATTACGCGTGCGCGCCGGCGGCGGCGCAATGCTGCCAGACCGATAGCGAAGATCGAGACCAGCAACGGCACGAGCGCGATGTTGATGAACGCAAGGCGGCCGCCCAGCGCATCGATATCTTTGCGCAGGTTGTGCTGTACGTCGCGCAGCTGCGTTCGCGTATCGACGAGCTGGTGGCGAAACTGTTCGATCTCCGTCTGCTGTGCAGCGGTGAGGCCAGTCTGTCCCGCTTTCGCGCTCCACCCTGTTCAAGCGCATGCAGGCGCTGCTGCGTATCCGTCAGGCGCTGTTGCAGCACCAGTTCTTCCTGCTGGAACTGGGCCTGCGCCTTGGCCTGAATGTCGCGCACGACTGTGAAGGGACGCTGTGCTGCGGTCCGCGTGCGCAAAGCCGATCAGATCGCTCGAGCCCATCAGATTCTCGACGGCGTTCAATACAAAGGCGCCATTGTCGGCAAACGGCGCACCGATCTTCTTGCCGAGAACGTTCTGAATGCGAATCCAGAAGCGGTCATCGAAGATGACGGTGTCTGCCACCACGACGACGTTGACCTCGCCGGACTTGATCTTCGCAGTGGCGGGGAACGCGGTCTTTGCTTCGCCCGAGACGCGCGCAGCGATCACGAATTTCTCACCCGTCTCGGCAGGATCTGGGTCAGCAGATCCTGTGGTCGCTGATTCATGCGCACTTCGGGGGCGTCCAGCAGAGACGCCTGATCCGACGACCGCATCAGCGGCAGAAAGGTCGTGGTCGCGCCTTTGAGCGCATGCAGCGCGCCAACGCTCGCGAGATTGATCGCCTGAAGGTTCGCGGTCAGAGGGTCCTTGTCG
Source organism: Rhizomicrobium sp. (assembly GCA_037201525.1). Lineage (GTDB taxonomy): Bacteria > Pseudomonadota > Alphaproteobacteria > Micropepsales > Micropepsaceae > Rhizomicrobium. Next base: position 61,756 of record JBBCHP010000010.1, read on the forward strand.
TCGAAATTGTCCGGCGTGAGATGCAGCGCAGATCGGATAAAGCGCCACGGGGTCGCGCGGATCGCCGACCTGCACGCGCTGCGCAGCGCGCGGTCGCCCAAAATCTTCTGTGGATTATAGCCGATGCCCCAAGTCTGGAAGAGCTTGGGCAGATCGGAGAAAGGCGACGTCATCGACGGCTGATAAGATTGGCGCCGGCCTGCGACATCTCCGAATTGGGATCGGACCGAACACGAGCACGCGTCCACCGCCCAGCGCGAACTGATCGATCGCCTGAAGCTGGGATGTCGTTGAGCACCGCAGGGTGCGCGATCATCAACACGTCGATGCCCTTTGGGATTGCCGCGAAGCCGACCGGAATCATCTGCGGCGTGTAGGCCTGCGCCAGTTCCTGATAGACGGCGTAAGGCTGGCCTTTGCCCCTGCATCATCGCCTGCATGCCGCCCGGACCGGTTTGCAACGGCAAACTCGTGATGATGCCATGCTGCGGCTTCTTTGGATTCGACAGGCGATAGATCAGCGACGATAGATCGTATTCGAGATACTGCTCGCGGTCGGCCGAGAAGTAGGGAATGACTTCCTTGCCGTCGATGCGGTTGGTGCCGACAAGGCCGAAATAGACGGTATCGCCGCTGTCGGTGGGGGCGCCGGTCAAGCCCTGCGCCGTCGCTTGGTCTTCCGCGTCGGTGAAGGGCTCCGGATCGACTTCTTCAAGGATGATCTTGCCGCCGCTCAGCGATTCATATTCGCCCAGCAGATCGCGCACGCGCTTCGCATAGGCTGCCGTGCTCGCATATCCGAAGCTACCTGCTTGGAATAGTAGAAGCGCAGCGTCACCGGCTCCTGCAGATTGGCGATGATGTTGCGGGTACCCTGCGCCAGCGTGAACTGGCCGTTGGCGGTCAGGTCGAGCTTTGCGGTTGTCAAGCCACGCATCGGCTGCGATGTTGAGTGCGACGAACACGATCACGGCGAGCACGATCGCGGCGATGTCGTATGTGCGGCGGGAGAGGCTTTTCATCGCTCAGCCGCTCTTCTTGAGGTCGAGCACGCGACATTGGCGGTCAGGAACAGCGCGATCAGGGAGAAGAAGAATATCACGTCGCGCAGGTCGAGCACGCCGGCGGTGATCGCCGAGAAATGCGTGATGAAGCTGAAGGACGACACCGCATCGATCAACGTAAGCGGCGCCCAGGAACGGAAGAAATCCAACACGAGCGGCGCACCAAGAGATCGTGAACAGGAAGCAGACGACGACCGTCACGACGAAGGCGATGGACCTGATTGCTGGTCGTGGCCGAAAAGACACGCGCCGATGGCGAGATAGCTCCCCGCCATCAACAGACTGCCGATATAACCGGCAAGAATTACGCCATTGTCCGGGCTGCCCAGATAATTGACCGTGATCCAGATCGGAAAGGTGAGGGCGAGCGCGACCGCCGTGAACGGCCACGCCGCCAGATATTTGCCGAGCACAGTCGCCAAAGCGGCACCGGAAGCGTGAACAGAAGCTCCATCGTGCCCGTCCGCGCTCCTCCGCCCACAGCCGCATGGCGATGCGGGGAACCAGGAACAGATAGAGCCCAGGGATGATAGGAGAAGAAACACGCCGAGGTCGGCGACGCCGTTGTCGTAGAAGCGCCCGATGTAGAACGTGAAGGCGCCCATCGCGAACAGGAAGATCACGATGAAAACATAGGCAAGCGGCGTGGCGAAGTATGCCGCGAATTCGCGCTTGAATATCTGCCAGACCTGACTCATGCCGCCACCCTCGCGCGCGCGGGCATCGTGCGTGGTGATCGACCGGAACACCTCGTCGAGACGGCCGGCTTCGGCGTAAAGCTCCTTGACGTTCCACTTCTCGCGAACCGCCAATGCGCTCACGTCTTCTATGAGGAGCGCGCCGCTTTCGGAAACGCGGTAAACTGCACTGTGCCTTCTTCCGGCGAGGCCTGTCGACGGTCGCGACGCTGGGGAGCAGCTTGATCTTGGCGATCGCCGTTGCGGCTTGATCGGCCTGATTTGCATCGTCACGGCATTGTGGTAGCGCGAGCGCGCCAGCAACTCGGACGGCTTGCCCGTCGGCGGACAATCGCGCCGCGATCGATTAATGACCGCGCGTGTGCAAACCGCCTCGACTTCTTCGAGCAGATGCGTGGAGACGATGATCGCCTTATGCGGCGCCATCGCCTTTAGCAGCGTGCGCACCGAATGCTTCTGGTTGGGATCGAGACCGTCCGTCGGCTCGTCCATGATCAAGACCGGCGGGTCGTGAAGGATCGCCTGCGCAAGCCCGACGCGGCGCTTAAAACCCTTGGAGAGTGTTTCGATCGGCCGGTCCAAAACCGGCGCGAGTTCCGTTTTTCCGACCGTATTCGCAATTGCGGCTTTGGCGGCATCGCCCCGGAGCCCACGCACGCCGGCGATGAAACGAAGGAACTGGCGGGCGGTCATGTCGCCATAGGCCGGCGCGCCTTCCGGGAGATAGCCAAGCATCGTCTGCGCGGCGATGAGGTTGGTCTCGACATCGTTGCCGCAGATGCTGATACGGCCCGCGTCGGGCGCCAGATAGCCGGTGATCATCTTCATAGTGGTCGATTTTCCGGCCCCGTTGGGGCCAAAAACCCAAGCACCTCGCCCTTGCCGACAGACAAGCTCAAACGGCAACAGCTGTCACAGGGCCGAAGCGTTTCGTCAGTCTTCGATCTCGATCATGGGTCGCTGAACGGTGGAAGAAAGCCCGATTTGCTTAGAGAATTCGTGTGTTTGTCGCAACCGGCTAATAGTTACGTTTGAGATATGGTGCAAATTAGCAACAGCACCATTCACTTGACTTAGTTGATCGATCAATCAAGATTGGGGCTATGCCTGGAAGACACCAAACAGCGGCTTGTTATGACGGCGATCCGTCTGTTCGCCTAGAAGGGTTATGAGTCGACCAGTGTGTCGGACATTTTAAAAGCCGCGGGCGCCAATAGCGGCAGCCTCTACCACTTTTTCGCAACCAAGCAGGACCTTTTGACGGAGGTTCTACGAACATACCGCGATGGCATTGGGCCGATTGCTGCTCGCGCCGGCCTGGGAAGGCGTCAGCGACCCCATTGAGCGTGGTGTTCGCACTGCTGGCCCAATATCGCCGGGCGCTCGTCGAAAGCGAATGGCTTTTATGGGTGCCCATCGGCAATCTTGCGCTCGAACTGCACGAGCCGGATCCGCCAGTGCGCGATCTGATATCGATGAATTTCAATGGCTGGGGCCGAGGCAATCGAGCGCTGTTACAGCGAAGCCGGCGCGCGCTTGCCGGACAATGTGGACAGGCGCGGTCTTGCGATTTTCACGCTTACCACCATGGAAGGCGGCGTCATGCAGGCGCGCACCCATCGCACCATCGATGCCTTCGATCGTTCGGTTGCAATGCTGCGCGACTACATCACCCGGGCTAGAAACCGAAGTATTGACAAAACAGGGGAAGGAAAAATCGTGAAACAGAACTGGGATTTGTTTTTTCTGCTCTGCGCTGCACAAGCTGGCGCGAGCAGCCGCGATCAAAGACACCTCGTTCCGCGACGCTGACGGCCCATCGCGTGCAACAGTTGGAAACCGTCATCGATGCCCCGGTCGCGAAAGTGTGGGCGGGCGTTCACGACGGACGAGGGCCTGTCAAGCCTTGGGGAGCGCCGGTCGTGCATATCACGCCCGGTCACGACGGGATGCTGGAGGCGTCGTATCTGCCCACCTCGAAAATCGGCGACCCCGAAAACATCCGTAACCGCATCGCCGTCTATTTTCCCGAGCACCTTCTGGTCATCCACAACGAGCACGCTCCCAAGGGCGGTCCGTTCAAACAGGAGGTCATCGATAAGATTCGCACTGTCTTTGAATTCAGGATATCGGCGGCGGCAAGACACGCTTGATTGAGTCGGGAGTCGGCTACGGCGAAGGCGCGGATTTCGACAGCATGTATGCGCATTTTCGGGATGGGAATGCCGAGGAGCTTGCTCTGCTCGAAAAGAGCTTTGTCAGCGGCCCCATCGATTGGACGGCGGAAATGGGTGATGTAGACAACTCGGTGAAGACACAGCCCAAGCCATAGCGGATCACGCATGATCGATGCCAAAGTCCTTCAGCGTTCAGCGATCTTTGGCACGATCCTCCAAGTTCTGATGGTCGCGATCGGGCATTTCGTCCCGTGGGTCAGCGGTAATCTTTTTCAGTTCAGCTGGATGCTTTTTTCTGGCGTCGCTGGTTTGCTCTACGCACGGGATACGGCGCGCGGTTATTCTTGGGGGTGCGCTCGGCGGGGCCATCGCTGGAGGACTATGCGCGCTGATCGGTATCGCGCTCTCGGTTCTGCTCGGCGATACGCCCAACTTCTTGCTGGCGTTGTGGACCGCGATTTGCGTGATGACCGGCGCGGTCGGCGGCTTGTGGGGCCAGTTCGGCGTCCTCTTGAAATCGAAGCTTGGATAGAAAAGAAAAAGCCTGCCCGGCGAAAACCGGGCAGGCTTTATTTCGATCCAATGTGACGCGTCAGTTTACCGTTACTGAAACGGGCGTCGATGCAATTCCGTTTGCGACGACGACCAGCGAACTGGCGCCGGTTTCGATACCGCTCGGCACATCAACCTGTGTCGAGATAATCGTGCTTCCGGTGGCGACGCCCATCGAACTATGGTCGTGCGTCTTGGCATAGAACACATGACCGGTCTTGGTGTTGGTGATCCTCACCAGCGGGTAGTTCGTGAAGGTCTGCAGCTCGTCGCCGAAGGAATTGGCCTGGGCTGAGACCATTGAACTGTGTGCCGGAAATCTGGACCGTTGCACCGCGCGTGACCGAAGATGGGCGTTTGTTGATTGCCGGCGCCCAAGCCGGGTTTGCGCTTCCCGTCGAGCGATAGACTTGAACGCCTCCAACAAGAATCTCCCCTGTTGGGAGCACCATGAGGCTATTACCCGCGGCGTTCTGATGTGTCGCAGTTATATTCGTGCCGTCGAACTCATAGAGTTCCCCGCTGGCTCCTTCGACCAAGGCATGCCCGTTCGGCAGAAGGGTGCCGAAATTGTCGCCCATATCGTCGTGATTCGGGATGTCGGGGCCGACGGCCATGTGCCGTTCTGTAGATGGCTGTATGCGCCGAGCTTCGCCTTTTGGGATGCCGCCGGTCGCAAAGACCGAGCCATCCGGCATCAGAAGCGCAGGACCAATTTCACCGGGAGGGCAGTAAGGCTTCTTTGCGCCAAAACCGAAGCATGAACAGCAGGGCGGCGCGTTCAATGCCACCGGTGTTTGGCCGGCGGATGTCCATATGCCTGTCGCCGGATCGTAGGTTTGCGTGTTCGGCGCTTTTTTGACGTTCTCGGTGAGGATCGTTCCATTCGGCAGCAGGGTCCAGGTTTCTCAGACGCGAAGCCAAGATGGCCTGTCGATTTCAGCGCTTCCCATTTGTTTTTCTGGGATCGAACGCCGCCATTTTGGTGTTCAGCTTGTCACCCAGCACATAACGGCCGTCCGGGCAGCACCAGCGAAGAAGAGTCACCGATATATTTAAAGCCTTTGGGAGGGGCGACCGCCGTCCACGTGTTGGCTTCAGGATCGTAGATCGCTCCGAGATTGGTGAGCGAGAAATTGTTGGCGGGATTGTATTCACCGCCCTCGATGAGGAGGCCGCCATCGGCAAGTACCGCCGACGCGAAAGCCTCGGGTGAATAGCCCGAGGGCAGGCTGGCCATCTTGACCCACGTCCCGTTGACGTAACTTCCTGTGTTGTCGGGCGTCAGCCTGTACCACTGTGCATCGCTGGAGGCGGACTGCGCCATGACGGTGCCCATCGGTAAGCTGCATCGTGATCTGTGCCCCCACCGGGGACAGGATGATTGAGCGCGACCAATGTTTGTGCATGGACCGCGCCGGGACTTGCGCCAACGCACAGTGCGAATGCAATTGTAAGCTTGCGTAACATGAAAGCCCCTCCAAGGCGGTTGGTTGGGCCAGACGCTATCAGGGTCTGCTAGCCCGCGTGAGCGAAATTCTTCACCGTTCATGTGTAAATTGCGACTCAAAATCAACAACACTCAATGCCCATTGAGGCGAGGTCGCATCGCTGTAATTGAAGAGCCCGCCCGGCGTGAACCGGGCGGGCTCTGTTTCCTTCGAAGCTATGTGTCAGTTTACCGTCACGGAAACAGGCGTCGATGCAATTCCGTTTGCGACGACGACCAGCGAACTGGCGCCGGTTTCGATGCCGCTCGGCACATCGACCTGTGTCGAAACGATCGTGCTTCCGGTGGCGACGCCCATCGAACTGTGATCGTGCGTCTTGGCATAGAACACATGCCCGGTCTTGGTGTTGGTGATCCTCACCAGCGGATAGTTCGTGAAGGTCTGCAACTCGTCGCCGAAGGAATTGGCTTGGCTGAGACCGTTGAACTGCGTTCCGGAGATTTGGACCGTCGTGCCATGTGTGACGGTGGACGGTGCATTGGTGATTGCCGGTGCCCAGCAGGGTTTGCGCTTCCCGTCGAGCGATAGACCTGCGCGCCGCCCAAAGGATTTCGCCCGTGGGAAGAACATCAACGGATTTCCGGCCCCGTTCAGATGGGTGAGATTGATCGAGGTGCCATCGAACTCGTAGAGACTTCCGCTCTGACCTTCGAACAGGACATTTCCGCTCGGCAGCAACGACGCAAATGTGTCGCCGCAATCATCACGGTTCGGGATATCGGGACCGGCGGTCCACACACTATTTTTGAAGATTGCGGTTGTGCGCCGTCGTCTGGCCCTTGGGCACGGCGCCTGTCGCAAAGACGAGAACCGTCCGGCCGCAAAATCGCAGGACCGATCTCGCCAGGCGGACAATAAGGGTTTCAGCCCACCGAATCCTTCGCAGCTACAACAGGGCGGCCCGTTCAAAGCAACCGTGTATCGCCTGCATTCGACCACACACCGGTGGTGGGATTGTAGATCTGCGTGCCAGGCCCTTTCTGGACGTTTTCAGTCAGGATGGATTCCGTCCGGCAGCAACGTCCAAGTTTCTTCGGAGTTGAACCCCTTGTGACCTGTCGATTTGAGCGCGTGCCACTTCGTGGTTTGTGGATCGAGTGCGGCCATCAACGTGTAAAGTTTGTTGCCGACCACATAGCGGCCGTCCGGCAGGACAAGAGAGGAAGACTCGCCGATCCAGTTCCACTTCTTCCCTTTCGGGTGCGGCATCGCCGTCCAGGTATTTGCTTTGGGATTCGTAGATCGCGCCGAGACCGGTCAGCGAGAAATTCTGGTCGGGTTGATATTCACCGCCCTCGACGATCAGCCGTCCGTCGGCCAGAACTGCGGATGCGAAAGCATAAGGACGATAGCCCGATGGAAGGCTGGCCATTTGCGTCCAGGTGCCGTTGACGTAAGAGCCCGTGTTGTCAGGCGTGAGCTTGTACCATTCGCCCTGATTATTGCCGGACTGCACCATCACTGTGCCGTCAGTCAGTTGCAGCGTGATCAGCCAAAGCCGCCCGGAACGAATGATTCAAACTGACCAGGGTATGGGCTTTGGACTGGTGCAAGGCTGCCGGCAAGCAAAGCCAGCGCGATAGCGAATTTTCGAAACATCGATCCCCCTTCAAAGACGAATGCTGGTGAATTCGGCGCGGACGCTAACAGGTTCGCCGGCCCATACGTGAGCAGTTCTTCGTCACGAATTGTAGGAAAGTGCCGGCCGGCCGATCAAGACAGCCCAGCAGCGAGGGGCTGGGGGCTTAAATCGCCGCAAGACTGGTCCTTCAACCCGGCCAGCCGACGAGTCGCACAATCGCGTTCGATCAAGGCCTCACCAAGTCGCAATCGTGTTTATTTCAGGGCAAGGGCGGAATGACAAATCGGTATAGCCGTTTAGCTTACATTGTCACGAATGTTTGACGTGCCCGCAGGAGCGCGCCATCATCGTTGCAATGGTTGAGGAACCCATAGCGTTCCTCCGCGCGGAGCAGAGCTCGCAGCCCGCGCGGACAGGCTCTTCCGGCGGGCAAGTCGCACAGGTGCGATTCGACCGCGCCGAGCTCGACCGTATTCTCACGATCTATGGCCGGATGGTCGCCGCAGGGCGAATGGCGCGACTACGCCATCGATTTTCTTTCGATGTCGCGGCGTTTTCGATCTTCCGCAGGGCGAGCGAGGTTGCTCTTTTCACCATCGAGAAGCGCCCCAAGCTGCGGGCCAAGCAGGGGCATATGCCGTGATCGAGGCGAGCGGACATATCTTGAAACGCGGGCACGATCTCGCGCGGTTCTACGCGTTTTCGATAAGAAACTATTCAAAGCGCTGGCGGCACAAACACCCTGACGCGAAAAAAGCCCCGGCGTTTCCACCGGGGCTTTGCAGTTCGAGTCTGTTAGCGGCGGTTGCCGAAGAGCCGCAGCAGCATCAGGAAGAGGTTCACGAAGTCGAGATAGAGGCGCAACGCCCCCATGATCGCCTTCTTGCCCGCGACCGAGCCGTCATCGCTGACGTCATACATTTCCTTTGATCGATTGCGTGTCGTAAGCCGTAAGACCCGTGAACACGAGCACGCCGATGATCGAGATCGCGAAAGCCAGCGCGCTGGAGTGCAGGAAGACGTTCACCAGCGAAGCGAGATGATGCGATCAAACCCATGAACAGGAACGAGCCGAAGCCGGACAGATTCGCCTTCGTGGTGTAACCCCACAGGCTCATTGCGCCAAAGGTTCCCGCGGTGATGAAGAACGTCTGCGCGACGCTCACGCCCGTGTAGAGCAGGCAGCACCGGCGCCAGCGAGATGCCCATGATTCCGGCATAGATCAGAAATGTGACGTGCGCAGTCGCAGCGCTCATGGCCTGGATGCGCCACGACAGAAACATGACCAGACCGAGCGGCGCAAGCAACGCAGCCCAGCCAAGGATGTTCAATCCGATCGCAGGATGCCCGTTGATGTAGGTTTCCTGGAAGAAAAGATTGCCGAATGGCGTCTGAGCCGTCAGCCATGCGGTTGCGCCCGTCAACAGTAGTCCGACAAGCATGTAATTGTAGACGCGCAGCATGTAGGCGCGCAGACCGGCATCCATGACGCCGGCGGCAGCCGTTTGGCCACGCAGTACAGGATTGTTGTAGTCACAGCCATCAGAGTCCTTCCTTTCCGGCGGTTGCGCCGGCACATGCACTATATCGTGTCGCGCGGGGTTTGTATCAAGCGGTTCGAACAATCGGCAGAAGCATGAAAAACCAGCAATCCGGGACGTTTACGATTGTACGCGATTGTGACCGTTACGCGGCGGACATCGCGGACCTGGTTGAGGCGGCGTTCCGGGCGCAATACGGAGCAGGCGATGGCGAAGTCAAGCTGATCGCGGCGCTCCGAAAAGCAGGCGCGGTGGTTGCGGAACTGGCGGCGATCGAGGGCGGCTCCGTGGTCGGACATGCGATGTTCAGCCGGATGACGGCGGAACCGCCGCGCTGTCACGTCGCGGGGCTGGCTCCGGTCTGTGCCCGCATCGACCGCCAAGACGCTGGTGTCGGCAGTGCTTTGATTCGCCGCCGGTCTGGAAATGTGCCGGGAGCAGGGCATCGGTTGCGGTCGTCGTGCTCGGTGACGGACTATTATCGCCGGTTCGGTTTCGACTCCGCGAAGCTGCAAGGCATTGCCTGCGCGTTTGCCGGACCGCATCTGCAAGCGATCGAACTGAGCGCCGGGGCGCTGGACGGCGTCACCGCGCTCACCTATGCCCCGGCCTTCAACGCCGTTTAATCTGCCCAAGCGAGTCGAACCCGGGTTCCATGCTCAGACGTCTGGCCTCTGTCGGCGGATATACGCTGCTTTCGCGCGTCGCGGGGTTCGTGCGCGATATCATCATGGCCGCGGTGCTGGGCGACGGGTTTCTGTCGGACGCGTTCTTCGTCGCCTGGCGTCTGCCGAATTCCTTCCGGGGAATTTTCGCGGAGGGCGCGTTCAACGTTGCGTTCATTCCGCGCTATGCTGCGGCTCGCGAGAAGGAAGGCGAAGAACAGGCCGCTGCCTTTGCAGACAATGTGTATTCCTGGCAGATCGTAGCACAACTCGTTCTTCTGGCGCTCGCGCTTGCCTGCATGACCTGGATCGTGGAGATCATGGCGCCGGGGTTCTCCGCGCATCCGGGACAAACAGAGCTTGCGACCGCGCTTTCGCGCATCACGTTTCCTTATCTGATCCTGACTGTCATCGCGGTTCAACTGTCCGCCATGCTGAACGCGCACGGCAAATTCGCAGCAGCCGCTGCGTGGTCGATTTTTCTCAATCTCGCGATGATCGGCACGCTGCTGGCGGCGCGCTGGTTTCCCAATGCAGCCTACGCGGCCGCAAGCGGCGTGTTGCTCGCCGGCTTCCTGCAGATCGCTTTCATCGTGTGGGCGGCCGCGCGCAGCCATTTGCGGCTGCGCTTCATCTGGCCACGCTGGAATCCGCAGACGAGAAATTTCATGGGTGCGCTTGGCGCCGCGACGTTCGGCTCGGCCAGCGTGCAGATCGCGCTGTTCTTTGACACGCTGATCGCAAGCTTTTTTTCCCGGCATCTTGACGGCGGTGAACTACGCCGACCGCATCAATCAACTTCCGCTCGGCACGCTCGGCATTGCGCTGGCGACCGTGCTGCTGCCGGAGATGTCGACGCTGATCGCCAAAGGCGATGAGGCCGGCGCACAAGCGGCGCAGAATCGCAGCGCGGCGCTCGGTTTGTTCCTCACTTTGCCGTTCATGGCGGCATTCCTTTTGGTACCGCAAACGATCATGCGCGGGATCTTTGCGCACGGCGCATTCCATGTGGACGCCGCCGATGTTTCGGCGATGGCGCTGACGGGATATGGCGTGGGGCTTCCCGCATTCGTGCTGGTGCGCGTGATTGCCGCGACGTTCTATGCGCGCCACGACACCGCGACGCCGGTGCGCGCGACGATGCTGGCGGTGGTTGTCAATATCGGTCTGAAATTTCTTCTGGTCTGGGGGCTTCACCTCGGCGCACTTGGCGTAGCGCTGGGCACTTCGTTGGGCTCCTGGGCTAATGTGAGTTTGCTGGTGTATCTCGCGCTCAGGCGCGGATTGCTGGTAATCGACCATGTTTTCCTTCGTTCGCTGCTGCCGAGTTTTCTCGGCGCTGTCGGAACCGGCGGTGCCGCGCTGGCGGGGTGCAACGCTCGGGATCGCGCTGAGGCCGCAAGGAGGACTGATCCAGCATGAAGCCGCGCTCGCGCTTGCAGTGCTGTTCGGCACCATCGCTTACGGCATCGTCGTTTTTCTGTTCCGCAAGCGTCTGCCGCTTGGACGGCTTGCCGGCGCATGATGCGTCTGTTCGTGGCCATCGCGATCCCGGACATCGCCGCGGCATCGCTGACGATGATCCAGTCCGGCATACCCGGCGCGCGCTGGCAAACGCGCGAGCAGATGCACCTGACGTTGCGCTTTATCGGTGATGTCGATGGCCGCGACGCGGCGGCGGTTGACGATGCGTTGTCCGTGATTTCCGAACCGGTATTGTCATTACAAATGAAAGGCGTCGGCGAGTTCGGCGGCAGAACTCCACGCGCGTTGTGGGCCGGTGTCGCGCCGAACGAGGCGCTCCCGCATCTTCAGCGCAAGATCGAGACCGCCATACAACGCATCGGGCTTGAAGCCGAGCCCCGCAAGTTCACGCCGCATGTGACGCTGGCGCGTCTGCGCAGCACGCCGCCAGGTATCGTGATGGACTATCTTGTCGACCATGCGCTCTATGCGAGTGCTCCCTTTGAAGCGTGCGAGTTCGTTCTTTACGAAAGCCACCTCGGCCCGAACGGCAGCCTCTATGTGCCGCAGCGACACTATCCATTGCGCTAATCGGAAGCGTCTTCGATTCCGTGCATGTCTTTGTCGGAAAGTCCGAAATGATGTCCGATCTCATGAATCAAGACATGACGTACGATGTCGCCGAGCTTTTCCTCATGTTCTGCCCAGTAGTCGAGGATCGGGCGGCGATAGAGGAAAATCATCGTCTGAAGCGCGTGCCCATGACCTGACTCCTGCGAAGCCAAATCCGGCCCCTGAAAAAGCCCCAGGATTTCAAACTCACTCTCCAGTTCCATATCCCTGACGACGTCTTCATCTGGAAAATCCGCGACACGAAACACGATATCGCCAGCAAGCGCACGGAACTCTTCCGGCAATGAGGCAAAGGCATCGCGCGCCATTGTCTCAAAATCGTCCCAGTGCCGGAGATTCGATTTGCGACCAATTCATGACTACACTTTAGATCGAACCTGGAATATCGCCATGAAAAAGCTTGAGCCATCCGCGCGCGCCGCTGCGTTAAGAGATTTGCCGCAATGGTTGGACGTGCCGGGGCGCGACGCCATCATGCGCAAATTCGAGTTCAAGGATTTCAACGCAGCTTTTGCTTTCATGGCTCATGTGGCGCTGTTGGCGGAGAAGATGGATCACCATCCCGAATGGTTCAATGTCTACAACAAGGTCGATGTGACGCTTTCGACGCACGACGCCGGTGGCGTGACGGACAAGGATATCGCAATGGCCAAAGCGATGGAGGCATGGGCTTGAGCTTCGATTTCGACATAGCGCGGCGTTGCTTTGATGAATGTCCCGCAAGCAAGGATGGTAACCGTCTCGCACGCTATTGGCTTTCGTTGTGGCATGATGGGCGCCTCCCTACGCGCGCGGAGTTCAAGCCAAAGCACATTGCCGATCTGCTGCCCGCAATCTGTATTTTCGATGTCGTGCCGGATGTCAGTGTCCGTTGCCGTCTGGCAGGTTCGCGTATCGTCGAAGGCGCCGGAGAAGACATTACCGGCAAGGATTGGCTTGCGCTGACAACGCCGGAAAACCGCGGGCAACGGCTTGCACGATTTTCCGAGGTGGCGCGCGGCGGGATTGGGCGCGGCACGCGCGCGGCGCGGCGTGCTTCCGGCGACCGCCAACATGCCGAGGAAATCATGCTGCCCTTTGGCGACATCGCGGCGGATGGTGCGCGCCAGGTGCTGATCTATGTGGGCTGGCGGCCGTCGCTGTACAATCCGGCAATCAAAAATGTCGCAAACACCGGCGGCCTGCTCCTCGAATACCAACTCACGCAGCTTTGGGTGAACACTGCGTCGGCAGCCTGAACGCATGGGGCAATTCTAACGGGAACATGGCGCCGATCCGTACGTTATCGTACAATGGATCGAAGGGTCGAAATCCTGCTGAAAAAAAGCGGCGCATTTGCGCCATTCGGCCGCGGCGACGTTTTGGCTGGATTATCGCCATAAGATGTTGCGCGTCGCACGGGAACTTGAGGCGCGCGCGACGCGTCTCGATGAAGAGCTCAGTGAAAATAGCGATTCCGCGAAATCGGAGTGAGTTGGCTCATACCTCGAAGCGATGGCCCGCTCCATCACTGACAATATGACCTGCTGTAGGCGCGGCGAAATGTGTTCCGATCATGAGATAGGGCTTGTCCGCCCATTCGCGGATCATCGTATTGCGCCGCGCGGCTCCCGCACTCTTGTCGCCGTCGAACTCGCTGATCCAGTCGGGCCTGCCGATTTGACAGGGATGATGCATCATGTCGCCGGTGATGATGGCCGTCTGTCCTTTGGACTCGATCAAGACGCTGACATGGCCGGGCGTATGGCCCGGTGTCGGCACCAGCCGGATTTCCGGCGAGATGCGGTGATCCATCTCGACCATCTGGGCCAGTCCAGCATCGAAGACCGGTGACACCGAATCCGCCATGATCGCGGCCGTCTCGCTTTCCGTCTCCTTGATCCAGTGTTCGTACTCGGTGCGTCCAATGAGATAGCGCGCGTTCGGAAATGTCGGCACCCAACGGTCGCCATCCCTCATCGTGTTCCATCCGACATGATCGACGTGCAGATGTGTGCAGACGACAACATCGACGGTTTCGCGCGCAAAGCCTGCACTGGCGAGATGATCGAGGAATTTCGTCTCCAGCGCCTGTTTGCGTGTGAGCCTGCGCGGTTTGTCGTTGCCGATGCAGGTATCGACGATCAGTTTGAGCCCCGGCGCTGCGATCAATAGCGCGTGGATGGAAAGAAGCAGCGCACCGTCCGGCGTCACGAAATGCGGCGAAAGCCACGGCATTTCCTTCAGTGCATCCGGCGTCGCTTGTTTCAGAAACGAATACTTCTCGGAATAGGGAACAGGCAATTTCGGTTTCGACTACGCGTGTGATCGTCACGTCACCGACGGTCCAACTGAGATTGGTCATCTCGTTGCCGCGTTCTTCACCAGATCGTCCACGACGCTCGGATCGGCAAGTGTTGTCGTATCGCCTAGGTTGGATGTGTCGCCTTCGGCGATCTTGCGCAGGATGCGGCGCATGATCTTGCCGGAGCGTGTCTTGGGCAGGCCGGGCGCGAACTGGATGACGTCAGGTTTTGCGATCGGGCTGATCTCATGCGAGACGAACTGCTTGAGGGCGTTGTTGAGCGTCTCGGTCGCCGTCACGCCGGTTTTCAGCGTGACATAGGCATAGATGCCCTGACCCTTGATGTCATGCGGATAGCCGACCACCGCAGCCTCTGCCACATCGTGATGCGCGACGAGCGCGCTCTCGACTTCGGCAGTGCCAAGGCGATGACCCGACACGTTGATCACGTCATCGACACGCCCCGTGATCCAGTAATAGCCGTCTTCATCGCGGCGACAGCCGTCGCCGGTGAAATACTTGCCGCGATAGGTCTTGAAGTAGGTATCAATAAAACGCTGGTGATCGCCATAGACCGTGCGCATCTGGCCCGGCCACGAGTCGAGCAGAACCAAGTTGCCGCTGGCGGCGCCTTCAAGAACGTTGCCGTCGGCATCGACAAGTTGCGGTTGGATACCGAACAGCGGCATGGTCGCGGAGCCGGGTTTGAGATCGGTCGCGCCGGGCAGGGGGGGAAATGAGAATACCGCCGGTTTCCGTCTGCCACCATGTATCGACGATGGGGACACCGGCTGTCGCCGACTGTCCTATAATACCAGAGCCACGCTTCGGGATTGATCGGCTCTCCGACACTGCCGAGCAGGCGCAGGGATTTGCGCGATGTCTTTTTGACAGGCTCCTCGCCGTCGCGCATTAACGCGCGGATTGCGGTCGGCGCGGTGTAGAAGATATTGACCTTGTGCTTGTCGATCACTTCCCAGAAGCGTGACGTGCTTGGATAATTCGGCACGCCTTCGAACATCAACGTGGTCGCGCCATTCGCGAGCGGGCCGTAGACGATATAGCTGTGCCCCGTCACCCAGCCGACATCGGCGGTACACCAGTAGATATCGCCGTCGTGATAGTCGAACACATATTGGTGCGTGAACGCGGCGTACATGAGATAGCCGCCGGAGGTGTGCAGCACCCCCCTTGGGCATGCCGGTCGATCCCGACGTATAAAGAATGAACAGCGGGTCTTCCGCGCCCATCGGCTCCGGCGCGCAATCGGCGTCTACCTCCGCCGCGGCCTCGTGATACCAGACGTCGCGGCCCGCCTTCATGTCGATTGCGCCGCCGGTGCGTTTGACGACGATCACCGTCTTCACGTCGGGGCATTTGGTCAGCGCTTCGTCTGTGTTTTTCTTGAGCGGGATCGGTTTGCCGCCGCGCACGCCTTCGTCCGCTGTCAGCACAACGGTCGAGGCACAGTCCTGGATGCGGCCTGCAATGCTGTCGGGCGAGAAACCTGCGAAGATCACCGAATGCACGGCGCCGATGCGCGCGCAGGCGAGCATCGCATAGGCCGCTTCCGGAATCATCGGCAGATAGATGGTGACGCGGTCGCCGCGCTTTACGTTGTGCGCTTTCAGGACGTTCGCGAATTTGCAGACCTCGTGATGAAGTTCTGCATAGGTGATGTGGCGGCTGTCTTTCGGGTCGTCGCCTTCCCATATGATCGCTGTCTGATCGCCGCGCTTCTCCAGATGACGATCGATGCAGTTCGCGCTGACATTCAGGATGCCGTCTTCGAACCATTTGATGTGAAGCTTGTCGGGATCCCACGACACGTCCTTCACCTTCGTGAAGGGCACGATCCAGTCGAGGCGATGCGCCTGTTCCCGCCAGAAATCGACCGGGTCGCTGACGGACTCCGCATACATCTTTTCGTATTTCGCTTGGTCGATGAGCGCGCGATCTTTCCACTCTTTGGGAACGGGCAGCAGCGTGTCGGACATGGCGTTTCCTGTATCTATTTTGCCGGGATATTGGCGAGGCGAGCCGGACGCTTCAACCCTTGGGCGGCCAGAGTCGTGCGGTGTGGACAACAACCCTTGGGCGGCCAGAGTCGTGCGGGTGTGGACAACGCGGGTTATTTCGACGCTTTTGCCCCTGATATAATAGACGAGAAAGTACCGTGTGCCCGAAATCGTGAATTCACGGCTGCCGGATATTCGTCCAAGCCGTCCGATCAATGGATGAAAGTCTAGTTTGTCAGCCGCCGTCTCAATGCGCGCTGTGATGCGGTCTGCGGCGGGTTCGTTGTCTTCGGCAATGTAGTCCCATGCTTCGCGCAAATCTGCGAGTGCGCGTGGCGCCCAAATCACCATTTCTATGCGGCCTTGCGGCGCTGACGTTTTCGCATTGCGACATGCGCGCGAAATCGCCGCATGGCCTCATCATGCGGAATTCCTAGTCCGGCATCTAGTTCGCGCAGCCCTTCGTTGACCGACTCAACAAAGGCGATTTCGCCGTCCACGTAACGATCAAGAATATCTTGCACCACCCAGGAGCGCGTTCGCTTCGCAGCTTTTGCATACGCCTCCAGCCGGCTCGCGAGGGCAGCCGGAATACGTGCAGTGATGGTCACCGACGCAGCGCTTTTCTTCACCATTTGTGTACCTCATATTCAGTTGTACACTTTGTACACAAATCAGGTCAAAACGCCAATCATTCGAAATCGCCGTTGTCCTGTCCTGGGCGCGGCGGCGCGAGGCGGATCGAGGCGGGCGTCTTGGAGAACTTCACCGGCGGCTTGATTGTGCGCCAGCCGCCCTTCGGTCGGATGTTCGTGCGTCTCGAAGAATCCGACGGCTTTGAGATGCGGGTCGTTCAGCACATCGTCGAGGCCGTTGGCGCGCATGATAGGGATGCGGTTTTCTTCGCCGAGGTCGCATCCATTCTTCGACCGTGTGCGCCATCGCGGCTTCGCGCTGCATGGCCGTAGTAGACAGCGACACGTTCTCCCTTCGGCGCTTTGGCAAAACGTTCGCTTTCATAGGCGTTGGGGGATGCCGCCGAGTTCCATAAATTTCGCCGATGCCGCGCGGCTCACAGGCTGAATGCAGATGTGCCCGTCCTTGCATTTGAGCGGACGGCGGTCGTTCGCCAACGCGGGCGTGTGGCCCATGTGGCTGACGGGCGGCTCGAAGGTCTCGCCGTAGAGATGCTCGATCAGCATGAAATGCGTGAAGCATTCGAACATCGGCACTTCGATAAACTGGCCTTCGCCGGTGCGTTGCTGGTGATAGAGCGCGGCGAGCGTCGCCGACAGCGCGTGCATGCTAGACACCTTGTCGGCCATGTAGCTTGGCAACAGGCGCATGTCCGCGTTGCCATCGACGTGCGGAAGCAGGTCCGCTGTGCCGCTGGGCCGCCTGCACCAGATCGTCGAATGCCTGGCGCCCTGCATAGGGCCCGTCCGAACCGTAGCCGATGCAATGCACATAGACGATGGCGGGATTGAGCTTCATCACTTCGTCGTAACCGAAACCCAGCCGCGCCATCGCGTCGGCGCGGACATTGTGGATGAACACCTGCGCGGTCGGGATCAGCGCGCGCAGCTTTTCGCGATCCGCATCCGCTTTCAGATCGAGCGTGACCGAGCGCTTGTTGCGGTTCATGGTCATGAACAGCGCACCCATGTCTTCGTGCTTGGCGTATTTGGAGCCGTGACGCTGGCGGTCTCCGCCGGGGTTCTCGACCTTGATCACGTCGGCGCCGAGATCGCCCAGCGTCTGCGTTGCATAAGGCCCGAAGATGAATTCCGTGAGGTCGAGAACGCGCACGCCGTCCAAAGGCCCTTTTTTCTCCGGCATGAAATCCTCGTGAATGCTAGAATGGCTTGGTGAGGGGAGATTACGGCATGGCGGCAAAGGCGCAACCGAAAGCGAAAACGGCAAAGAAGGCTGTGAAAAAAGCCGAAGGCGATTGGCCGCCCAAATCCATCAGCGAGGAAAAAGTGATGGCCGCCACGGGCCGAGGCTGGATGGGTTGGTTCTCGATCCTCAACAACATGAACGCCAACGCGCTGCCGCATAAGGACGTCGCCCAGCGTCTTCGCGAGGAATATGACGCACCGCGCTGGTGGAACCAGATGATCGCGGTCGAATACGAACGGGGCGCGTGGCGGAAGGAAAAAGAACGAACGCGAAGGTGGCACGTTCGCTGTGAACGTCACGAAAGTGATGCCGGTAAGCCTTTCCAAACTTTTCGCAGCGGCAACAAACGAGAAAGCGTAAGGACTGGTTCCCTATAGGGGCGTTCGAGGAAACCTCGAAGACAGAAAACAAATACTGGCGCGGCAAATGGAAGACGGCCGCAAGCTCGAATTCGGATTCTATGCCAAGGGCGAAAGCAAATCGCAGATCATGCTCGAAATCCGCCAGCTTCCGGCCGAAGGCGATGTCGAAAAAGAACGCGCGGCATGGAAGAAGGCGATGGAGAACTTGGCTCAAATGCTAGAGCGGGCAAAATAGATGTCTTTTCGCCAAGCCAGTATCATTGTAGCAATTCTATATACTCTTGTACTGAGTAACTTGATATATGTTCACGGCGCATCTTGGCGAATTTGGCGCGATATGCTTGAGATTGTGGACATCTCCGCATTTATCTCGGTCTGCGTTGCCTTAACTGGTCGATCAATCTGGTTCGTTGCGGCCGCTATGTTTTTGGCGACCATCTGGATTTTCCCGTTTGCTGTTCCGATCGTGCAGGCGATGCTTGCAAGGCGTCTGGGCTATTCGCGGAATGATGCGGGTATTTTCTCTGTAATTTTCCTCCCGCTGCTTTTCCTCATGTTGGCTCTTTTGTCAGACGGTCGAAGGCGCTCTCTGCAGAAAGACTTTTTCCCAATTCGATCAAGTGCGTTAGCTGGGTTTGGTCGCCGGCCCGAGTTTGGGTTCTTCTGCAAGTGTGTGATTAAGCTCGTGGCGCAACCGTGAGATCGCTTGATAGACCGAGCGGCGCACGCGGTTGATGCCGCCGAGCGGTCGATGAGCTTCCAACCCATGCCAAGGCGAGAACGACAGATTCTCGCCAAATGCGTTCTGCGCTGGCGTGTCGAATACTTGGCGCGGAATGGTGATGCGCGCGACCGGAATGAAAGGTGAAGCGGACTCGGCCCACGCGACCGTCGGATCTTCAATCGGCATTGTGTTCGGGTCGGTGCGCAACTGCACGCAGAAATCGAACGTGGCTTCACCGGCGTTCAGCGCAGAAACGAGATTGGTGCGGAGAAAGTTGTCTCCGTTGCGGTCATTGAAGGACGAGGGTGTACCAACCGGCACGTTCGAGAACTTAACCGGCGTGTCGCCGAGCATGTAGGACGTCATGCTCCAATAGCGAAGGTTGAGCACGTTGGACGGCTTCTGCCGCTCGATCTGAAACGCATTCCAGGCTTCGCGGATGCGCCAGGTTAAGGGATTCCAACCAGGCACGAAAAACTTCAGCGGGTTGGCAAGGTTCTGCTGCAGAATGACGTAGTCGAGCACGTTTCGCACAATGAAAACGGGATGGCTGATGGTGATGAAATCCTGCGTGCCCGAGGGACTGTCCCTTACGCCGACCAGCTTGATCGCCATGCCGCGGCCGTCGCCATCTGCGTCCGACTGCGGCTTGCCCGAGCTGTTGGAGAAACGGATCCACGCTTGATAGGTCTTTGGCACCGCGAAGATGCCATGACGCAGGTTTGGCGCCAGACCGTCGAGCACGCGGAACTCGGCCGCGACGCAACCATGCGGCTTGGGATGGGCATCGCGCCGCGCCGGTGGATCGACGGCATTCTGTGCGCGCACGCCGGTTTCGATGATCTGCTCGATGATATCGATAGCCTGCGCCTCGCCCGGCGGAATGGCCTCCGGCGGTGTACCCGATTGGGCATCTGAGATCAGAAGGCTGGCCTGTTCGTCTGGTGCGCTCAAGATGTGTCCCCGACGCGATCCTATATTGAGCGCAATGATAACGCCTTAACCCGCTTTCGCCATCCAGATGATGTGGCGGGGGCCGCGGCCGTTGCTGTTGGCGCGGGTCTTGATCTCTTCCACCGCGAATCCCGCACGCTGAAGTCTGCGGGTAAATTGTGGGCTGGGTGCCGCCGACCACACCGCCAGCACGCCACCGGGGCGAAGCGCTCTTCGCGCTGCGTGCAAACCATCCAGATTGTAGAGCCGGTCGTTTCCGCTTTTGGTGAGGCCATCGGATCCGTTGTCGACATCGAGGAGGATCGCATCGAAGCGCGCCGCGCCCGCCCTGATCGTATCACGCACGTCTTCCTCGCGGATGCTCACGCGCGGATCGGCGAGGCAAGCCGCGGAAAGATGCGCCATCGGGCCGCGTGCCCACGCGATGACGGCGGGCACAAGCTCGGCGACCGTGACGCGCGCATCGGCGCGAAGACAGGCGAGGGCGGCGCGGAGCGTGAAACCCATGCCGAACCCGCCGATCAGGACATGGCACTTCGCGCGCCCGCCGATGCGCGCGCATGCCAGATCCGCCAGCGCTTTCTCGATCCGCTCATGCGGCTGTTCATCAGCGTGGTGCCCCCGACAGGATCGAGAATTCCTCGCCGCGCCGCATTAGCCGAAGCTCATCGCCGCCGGCTACAGTCACTTTGTCGAGGAGAAGCCAGGGGACCATGCGAACTCACCCTTTATGGGGAAAAATTTTACACGCTGCGTGTTACCGGCTCTATGCTTGTCGCCGGGCAAACAGCCGACCAGTATTGGGCCAAGCTCCGACACAGCCTATAGCGAAAGACACGCC
>JBBCHP010000011.1:0-82416 GCA_037201525.1 Rhizomicrobium sp.
ATGAGGGCGACCAAATATAAGGTCGTCTCAAGGGACTGGATACAAATGCCCTCAGCAGCCGAACAACTGGCTTCAAACTTCAATTTCGGCGCCTTCGGCAAGGCGACGGAGCTTCGTCAGCGCGTTCTGTTCACGCTTGGCGCACTCATCATTGCGCGCCTGGGCACCTATATTCCCATGCCGGGCATCGACCCGGCGCAACTCGCCCAAATGATGCAGCATCAGTCTGGCGGCGTGCTTGACGTGTTCAACGTGCTGGCTGGCGGCGCTATCGGGCGCATGGCGATCTTCGCCCTCGGCATCATGCCGTACATCTCCGCTTCGATTATCATGCAGTTGATGACCAGCGTCTTTCCGGAGCTCGATACGCTCAAGAAAGAAGGCGAGGCCGGCCGCAAGATCATGAACCAGTACACGCGCTACGGGACGGTAGTGCTGGCAGCCATTCAGTCGCTCGGCATCGCGATTGGGCTGGAGCATACCGGCAACGTGGTGATGGACCCCGGCTGGTTCTTCCGCATCGAGGCAATGGTTACGCTGACGAGTGGCACGGTTCTGCTGATGTGGATCGGCGAGCAGATCACCAGCCGCGGCATCGGCAATGGCATCTCGCTCATCATCTTCGCCGGTATCGTCGCGCGGTTCCCCGCATATTTCGGTCAGATATTCGAATCTGCGCGCACCGGCGCGATGTCGCCATTAGCCGTGATTGCCTTGCTTGTCGGCGCGGTGGGTCTGGTGGGTTTTATCGTCTTCGTGGAACGCGCACAGCGCCGTCTGCTGGTGCAGTATCCCAAGCGCCAGGTTGGCAATCGCATGTTCGGCGGTGAGTCCTCGCATTTGCCCTTGAAGCTCAACGTCTCCGGCGTCATTCCGCCGATCTTTGCTTCGTCGATCCTTTTGATGCCGACGACGGTTGCGACGTTCTACGCGCAAAGCCTTCCGGGCTGGGCACAGACACTTGTCACCTATTTGAGCCCAGGCCGTCCGGTTTATGAGACGCTCTATGCGCTCATGATCCTTTTCTTCACGTTTTTCTACACATCGGTGGTTTTCAATCCGGAAGAGACAGCGGACAATCTGAAGAAGTATGGCGGGTTCATCCCCGGCATCCGTCCGGGTAAGAAAACAGCTGAGTACATCGATTACGTGCTTACGCGCACGACGGTGATCGGCGCGATCTATCTCGTGATCGTGTGTCTGATCCCCGAACTCGCGCGTTCTGAAATCGCTATCGCGCTCGGCGGTACGTCGATCCTCATCATGGTCAGCGTAACGATGGATACGGTCGCGCAAATCCAGAGCCATCTCATCGCGCAGCAATATGAAGGCCTCATCAAGAAGGCAAAACTTCGCGGAGCGCGCAGGTGAACATCGTCCTGTTCGGGCCGCCGGGGGCGGGCAAGGGCACACAGGCAAAAATCCTTACCCAGACCTACGGTTGGCCGCAGCTCTCCACCGGAGACATGCTGCGCGCCGCCGTGAAGGCCGGTACCGAACTCGGCAAGAAGGTCGATGCAATTCTGACGCGGGGAGATTTGGTATCTGACGACGTCGTCATCGGGATCATCGCGGAACGTGTCGATCAGCCTGACTGTGCCGACGGCGCGGTTTTCGATGGCTTCCCGCGCACCATCGCCCAGGCCGAGGCGCTCGACCGCATGCTCGCAGAGCGTGGCCGGAAAATCGCTCTGGTTTTAGAACTCAGGGTCGATGAAGCCGTGCTGATCAGCCGCGCCGAGCAGCGCGTGAAAGAAACGCTTGCCCAGGGCGGGACGCCACGCTCCGACGATGATCCCGAAACGGTTAAGTTCCGTCAGAAAGTCTATCGAGAAAACACAGCGCCGTTGCTCGACTTCTACGGGAAACAGGGCAAAGTCGTGACCGTTGACGGCATGGCGCCGATTGAGAAGGTGACGACAGCCATCGCAGCGGTAATCAGTGTAAAATGGGCCTGATCAGCCCCTTCAAAATAGACGCAGAAAGATTATGTTGAGCCGGTTGACTGGCGGGTCGCGATTTCTATAATCCGCGCCCTTGCGGCAGTTTTCCTGTCAAATCCGGGCGTTTCTGGGCTTTTTGGAAGAGTCCAAAACACGGATAGGGCAGTTTTTGCTGTTGTCGAAATTATTAATAATTCCAGTGGCTTAAGGCCGAAGGACAAAATCGTGGCACGCATCGCCGGCGTCAATATACCAACCCAGAAGCGGGTCGAAATCGGCCTGCGCTACATCCATGGAATCGGCGCTGCGAAGGCGCGCGAGATCATGGAAAAGGTCGGCATCTCGCCGGACCGCCGCGTCCATGACCTGACCGAAGCCGAAACCATTCAGATCCGCGAAGTGATCGACCGCGACTATCTCGTCGAAGGCGATCTGCGCCGCGAAGTCGCCATGAACATCAAACGTCTGATGGATCTCGGCTGCTATCGCGGCCTGCGCCACCGCCGTGGCCTTCCGGTTCGCGGTCAGCGCACGCACACGAACGCGCGCACGCGCAAAGGTCCCGCCAAGGCAATCGCCGGCAAGAAGAAAGTGACGAAGTAACATGGCCAAGGCCCAGGGCGCCGGTCGCGCGCGCAAGAAAGAAAAGAAGAACGTTGTCGTTGGCGTGGCGCATGTCGCTGCCACCTTCAACAACACGATCATCACGATCACCGATCAGACCGGCAACGCCATTTCGTGGTCGTCCGCCGGCATGATGGGCTTCAAAGGTTCGCGCAAGTCGACGCCCTATGCGGCGCAGGTCGCGGCTGAAGACGCTGGCAAGAAGGCGATGGAACACGGCATGCGCACGCTGGAAGTGGAAGTGACGGGTCCGGGTTCCGGCCGCGAATCCGCTCTGCGCGCGCTGCAGACGATCGGCTTGACGGTCACGTCGATCCGCGATGTCACGCCAATTCCGCACAACGGCTGCAGGCCGCCGAAGCGTCGCCGCGTATAAGTTTTAGAGAGCTGTCTCAACCCTTCGTCGTACGAATGGACGCGCGCTCTCGGCGTCCGGGACACGATGAGGAAAAAATATGTTTCAGAAGAACTGGCAGGAATTGATCAAGCCGCAGAAGCTGCGCGTCGAAGCGGGGCATGATGCCGGGAAGCATGCAACCATCGTCGCCGAACCTTTGGAGCGCGGCTTCGGCCTTACGCTCGGCAATGCGTTGCGGCGCGTGCTTTTGTCGTCGTTGCAGGGTGCAGCCATCACTTCGATTCAGATCGAAGGCGTGCTGCATGAGTTCTCGTCCATCGCCGGTGTGCGCGAGGACGTGACCGACATCGTGCTGAACGTGAAGCAGATTGCGCTGCGCATGCACGCCGAAGGTCCGAAGCGCTTGTCGCTGCGCAAGCAGGGGCCGGGCGAAGTGACGGCGGGCGACATTGCCGCCAGCGCGGATATCGAAATTCTCAATCCCGAGATGGTTCTCTGCACACTCGATGAGAAGGTCGAGTTCCGCATGGAGCTGACGGTCGCGACAGGCAAAGGTTATGTGCCTGCGGACCGCAATCGTCCCGAAGATGCGCCGATCGGTTTGATTGCCGTCGACAGTCTGTTCTCGCCGGTCAAGAAGGTCTCCTACAAGGTCGAAAATACCCGTGAAGGCCAGATCCTCGACTACGACAAGCTGACGCTGACAGTTGAGACAAACGGCGCGGTTACGCCGGACAACGCGGTTGCCTATGCCGCGCGCATCCTGCAGGACCAGCTCCAGATCTTCATCAACTTCGAAGAGCCGCGCGAGCGTGTGGCCGAAGAGGCGAAGCCGGATCTGGCGTTCAATCCTGTGCTTCTCAAGAAGGTCGATGAGCTCGAGCTTTCGGTGCGTTCGGCCAACTGTTTGAAGAACGACAACATCGTCTATATCGGCGACCTGATCCAGAAGACGGAAGCGGAGATGCTCCGTACACCGAATTTTGGCCGCAAGTCGCTGAACGAGATCAAGGCTGTTCTCGCGGAGATGGGCCTGCACCTCGGCATGGAAGTGCCGGGATGGCCACCGGAGAACATCGAAGACCTCGCGAAACGTTACGAAGACCAGTACTAACAACGGTGTCATCCCGGAAGCCGCGTAGCGGCTGTCCAGGAGCCATCAGGACATTTTTGGAGTGGTTCCCGGTTCTACGCGATGCTGGCGCATCGCTTGACCGGGATGACAGGGAATAAAGTCATGCGCCATCGCAATGCCGGCCGTAAACTCAATAGGACCTCGTCCCATCGCACTGCCATGTTTGCAAACATGGCGGCAGCGTTGATCAAGCACGAGCAGATCAAGACCACATTGCCGAAGGCGAAATCCCTTCGTCCGGTGGTGGAGAAGCTCGTGACGCTGTCGCGCCGCGGCGGTTCCGATCTGCATGCCCGTCGCCAGGCTATCGCGCAGATCCGCGACCTCGATCAGGTCAAGAAGCTGTTCGACGTGATCGGCCCACGCTACTCGGATCGTCCCGGCGGTTATACCCGCGTGCTTAAGGCGGGCTTCCGTCACGGCGACAATGCGGCGATGGCGTTCATCGAATTCGTCGATCGTGACCCCGATGCCAAGGGACTGGATTCCGGTCCGGTCCTGGTGGGTGACGAGGAAGCAAGCGAGGCGTAATTCCTGCGCAATCTTGGCAATATATACAGGGCGGCTCGCGAGGGTCGCCCTTTTATTTGGTGGAGTGAAGGAATGGGTCGTTCACCTGTTATTGCCGTGGTTGCCTTGCTGGCGCTGGGGGGTGCCGCTTACGTGTTGAAACCTTCTGCGGCACCCGCAAAGGAGCCGGCGGTTGTTAACAGTCATCTTGCCACCGATCGCCCCAGCGCCGTGCCGCAATCCATGGCGCAGGTCCAGCTGACCTTTGCGCCGGTCGTGAAGCGCATCGCGCCTGCCGTCGTGAATGTCTATACGCGCAGCGTCGTGCAGGCGCCCGTTAACCCGCTTTTCAACGATCCTTTTTTCCGCCAGTTCTTCGGCGGCGGCGGTTCGAGCCGCGATCGCGTGCAGCAGTCCCTTGGCTCCGGCGTGATCGTGCGCGGCGATGGAACGATCCTCACCAACAACCATGTGATTCAGGGCGGACAGGATATTGTTGTCGCGCTCTCCGACAAGCGCGAGTTCAAGGCGAAGGTTGTGGTCGCCGATCCGCGCACGGACCTCGCGGTGCTGAAGATCGACACCAAAGGCGAGAACCTGCCCACTCTTCCTTTCGCAGACAGCGACCGGGTGCAGGTCGGCGATCTCGTGCTTGCCGTCGGCGACCCTTTCGGTGTCGGCCAGACGGTTACGATGGGCATCGTGTCCGCACTCGCGCGCACGCAGGTGAGCGCCTCTGACTATCAGTTCTTCATCCAGACGGATGCCGCGATCAATCCGGGCAATTCCGGCGGCGCGCTGGTGACGACCGATGGCAGGCTTGCCGGCATCAACACGTCGATCGTGTCGAACTCCGGCGGCTCCGTCGGCATCGGCTTTGCGATACCCTCGAACATGGCGCGCCGCGTTCTCGAAGGCTCTGGCAGCGGCGGCGTGAAGCTCGCCTGGTTCGGTGCGGATGGGCAGGCCGTGACCAGCGATATCGCGCGCAGCATGGGTCTTCCGCGCCCTGGCGGCGTTTTGTTGAAAAATGTGTTTCCCGGCGGACCTGCGGCGAAAGCTGGATTGAAAGTTGGTGACGTTGTGGTCGCCATTGATGGTGTGCCGGTTGACGACATGCAGGCGCTGAACTACCGCATTGCCACGCATAGCGCGGGCGATGCGCCGACGATGAAAGTGTCGAGCAACGGTCAGGTGCGCGATGTGTCCGTGAAGCTTGCGCTGCCGCCGGATATACCGCGGCAGGCGACAACCATCGGCGGGCGCAATCCGCTGACCGGCGCACGCGTGGAAAACCTGTCGCCGGCCGCAGCGCTCGATCTGCAGATCGAGCCGACGGAGACCGGCGTCGTCGTCGTCACCGCCGGGCGTTCGATTGCAGCCAATCAAGGCTTTGCACCGGGCGACATCATCCGTTCCGTCAACGGTCAGGCAATCCACAATGTCGGCGATCTGAACCGTGCGCTGAACCAGGCCGACGGCCATTGGGATATGACCATCGATCGCGGTGGACGCAGGCTGACGCTCAACGTCGATGGCTAGGCGGGTCTGCGCGGGTTATATTCGCGCATGAGCGATCTGTTTGAAGCCGGCGGACTTGAGGCTGACGCGCCGCGTCCTCTGGCCGACAGGCTGAGGCCCAAAACGCTCGCCGATGTCGTGGGTCAGGATCATTTGATCGGGCCGGATGGGCCCCATCGGTCGCATGATCGCGGCGAACCGTCCGCATTCGATCATCCTGTGGGGACCGCCGGGCACGGGCAAGACGACCATCGCTCGCTTGCTTTCCACGGCGTTCAAACTGCATTTCGATCAGCTATCGGCGGTGTTCTCGGGCGTCGCCGATCTCAAGAAGACGTTCGAGGCCGCGCGCCAGCGCCGCCGCATGGGGCTGGGTACACTGCTCTTCATCGATGAGATCCACCGCTTCAACCGCAGCCAGCAAGATTCCTTTCTGCCGGTGATGGAGGACGGCACCATCGTTCTCGTCGGCGCGACGACGGAGAATCCGTCTTTTGAGTTAAATGGGGCGCTGCTGTCGCGCGCGCAGGTACTGGTGCTGCGCCGTCTCGACGATGCGGCATTGGAGATGCTGCTTGAGCGCGCCGAGAAATATTACGGCGAGAAGCTTCCGTTGACGGACGATGCGCGCGCCTCGCTGCGCGCGATGGCCGATGGCGACGGACGGTATCTGCTCAATCTGGTGGAAGAAGTCGCTGCGGTGAAAACCGTGAAACCGCTCGATACGGCTGGTCTTGTCGCCACGGTGCAGAAGCGCGCGCCGCTCTACGACAAGAGCCGCGAAGAGCACTACAATATTATCTCCGCGTTGCATAAGTCGATCCGCGGCAGCGATCCCGATGCGGCGCTGTATTGGTTGGCGCGCATGCTGGTGGGTGGCGAGCAGCCGCTCTACATCGCGCGGCGCCTTGTGCGCGCGGCGGTGGAGGATATCGGCCCTAGCCGATCCGCAGGCCGTCGTGCAGGCACTCGCCGCGAAAGATGTCTATGATTTTCTGGGTTCCCCGGAAGGCGAGATCGCACTCGCGCAGACCGTGATCTATCTCGCGACCGCGCCGAAATCGAATGCAGTCTATGCCGCGCTCGGGGCTGCGAAACGCGCCGCAAAGGAATATGGCTCGCTGATGCCTCCGGCCCACATCCTCAATGCGCCGACGAAGCTGATGAAAAATCTCGGTTACGGCAAAGGCTATGAATACGACCACGAAACCGAAGACGGTTTCTCCGGCCAGAACTATTTTCCCGACGATATGGAGCGCCAGACGCTCTATGCCCCACGCGACACCGGCTTCGAGCGCGAGATTCAAAAGCGCCTGGAATACTGGGCGAAGCTTAGATCGAAGAAGCGGACGTCCTAGCCGTCGGCTACGCCTGATTCTTCTTCGATAGGCAGCTGAGCAACTTGCGCTTCATGGCCGTTGATCTGTGCTGCGATGAAATGGCCGAGTGCGACCGCGGCCACGCATAACGCGACTGACAGCACGATGTTCGCACCGGCGCGCAGTGTCGTGCCGCTCCGGATCAGGTCCAGAGTTTGCAAGCTGAAAGACGAGAAGGTCGTGAATCCGCCGCAGAAACCAACCATCACGAACAAGCGTATGTTCTCCGCCACCGGATAGCGGCCCTGCGCCAAGGTCAGCGTGCCGAAGAATCCGATGATGAAAGAGCCCGCGATGTTGATGCCGATCGTGCCCCACGGAAGGTCGTGGCTCACAGGAAGTGCCCAGACCGAGATCGCGTAGCGTGCCAGCGAGCCCAGCGCCCCACCCACGATCACATAGAGACAGGTGACGAAAGACATGCGGCGCTCCTCAGTTCAGAGGCGGGCACGAAAAAACCCGCCTTGCGGCGGGTGTCGGGAAGACAGACTCCTGCCGCGGTTGCTGCGGTAGGAGTCATCAGCCATCTGGTTTTCAGGCCATCCGGCGGTTAAAGGGGGAACCCCATCCCCTGATCCCACGCTAGGGGAGCAGATGAACGCCGTCAACAATGGGCCCAGATGAGCGCCGCCACTGTCCAAGTTTCACACGACGAAGACGGCATCCGTCTCGACCGCTGGTTCAAGCGGCGCTATCCCGCGCTGACGCACGGACGGCTGGAGAAGCTGTTGCGTACGGGGCAGGTACGTCTCGCCGGCAAGCGTGCAAAGGCAGCGGATCGTGTAGCCATGGGACAGGAAGTGCGTATCCCACCGCAAGTTGTGAATGCGCCTGTCGAGGAGGAAAAGACCCGGCCGGAGCCGAAGCGGGATTCAGGTGGGTTATCGCTGCAGGACATGATCCTGTACATGGACAAGTCTGTGATCGTGCTGAACAAGCCGTCGGGGCTGGCGACACAAGGCGGCAGTGGCCTTACGCGGCATATCGATGGGATGTTGGATCAACTTGCTTCGAAAAGAACACGAGACCGCGACTTGTGCATCGCCTCGACCGCGACACGTCGGGTGTGTTGGTGATCGCGCGTACTGTCCCGGCGGCGGCGTCACTGGCGCGTTCCCTGGCACATCGTGACGCGCAAAAAATTTATTGGGCGCTCACGCGCGGTGTGCCGCAGCAGAAGCGCGGAACGATCAAGGCGGCGCTGGCTAAGGAAGGCGCGCGCGGCGCCGAGCGCATGACCATCGCCGATCACGACGATGCCAAGTTTGCGATCACGGACTACACGGTCATCGATCGTGCGGGTGAGGATTTCGCATGGGTGGCTGCAAAACCCGTCACCGGCCGCACCCACCAGATCCGCGTGCATTTGGCGTCTCTGGGAACTCCCATTGTCGGCGATTTCAAATATGGCGCACAGGCTGCGCGCGGGAAGGGTGCGATCGCGGACAAGCTTCATCTGCATGCCCGTTCCATCGATATCGCGCGGCCGGATGGTGGCAGGTTGCAAGTGACCGCGCCGCTGTCGGAGCATATGATGAAGTCGTGGGAGCTTCTCGGCTTCAATGCCGACGATACCCGCGATCATTTCGCAAGGATCAAAAGCAAGAAGCGATGAGCACAAAACGTCCGGGGCTTTATCACCAGCTGGCGCGAGATCGAGGCGCCTGCCGCACCGCCGTCCTCGCCGGAGGATTTCGGCCTTGCATCGGAGCTGTCGGCGGCGACTGGGATCAACCATTTCCGTGTCGCGCATCTGCGCATCCCGCCGGGCAGGCGCGGCTATCCGCCGATGGCGATGGACGATCTGGAGATATTCTGTTTCGTGCTGGAAGGCTCACCCGATCTGTGGGCTGACGGTTACCTCTATCGTTTGAGCGAAGGTGAAGGTGTCACCCTAAACGCGCGCACGGGGCTTGCGCACACGCTGATCAACAACACGCACAAGGGTGTTCGCTTGTTCGTGATGACGGAAGCATTCCGCCGCAACAGCAGGGCCACGCACCCGCTCGATCCATCCGGCGAAGAAAATTTGCGCAAGATGAATATGTTCTGGGCCGATGCGCCGAGGCGCAAGCTGGGCCCGAACAAAGGTGAGCCGGGAAACGATGCCGGACGCAAGCGCGGCAAGCCTGACTTTGTCGTCCATTGGCGCGATATCCTGAACAAGAAATCCAATTGCTATCCCAAAAGCGATGAACGGCAGACACTCGATGCGCGTTTCGACAATCGCGCACGGTTCTCACGCATCGGAATGCGGGTGCAGCTTCTGAAACCGGGCCGACGTACGAGCTGGCCGCATGCAGAACGCGACGAAGACGAATTTGTCTTTGTCGTGTCGGGCGAGGTCGATGCATGGAATGACGGTCACATCACGCTAATGGATGCAGGCGATTTCATCGGCTGGGCGGGCGGTACAGGCATCGCCCACGTTATTATCAACAATGGCGATCAGGATGCGGTGCTGATCGTCGGCGGCGAACGCTCGCGCATGGTCAATCAGTACTTCTATTCATTTCATCGCAAATATAACGAGGAGATCGGCGCGGGCTATTGGGCGGATCATCCTGTGCACAGGCTTGGCCCACACGATGGCATGCCAGACGCGTTGCGCGCGCATGTGCCGAAACGCTTCCACGGCGATCCGGTAAAGGCGAATGAAGCGACACGAATGTTGGGCAAGACCAAGAAGAAAAAATGAAGCGTTTTTACAAAAGTGTTTCCGTCGGCGACGGAAATGCGGTTTTTCTCGGTGGCCGTACCCTTAGGACGCCGCGCGGTGCATCTCTCGATCTGCCGGCGCGTGCGCTCGCCGAAGCGATCGCAGAGGAGTGGCGCGTGCAGGGAGACGAGATCGATCCTCAGGCGATGCCGCTGACCAAGTTGGCGAACACAGCCGTGGATGGCGTGGGGCCACGACGCGAGGAAGTGACTGCCGAGATCGCGGGGTTCGCGAAAACACGATCACCTCTGCTACCGCACCGACGCACCTGCGGAGCTTGTACGCCGCCAAAGCGAGGCCTGGGACCCAATTCTAGACTGGGTGGCGGAACGCTATGGCGCGCCGCTGATCGCGGCGACAGGCATCACCTCCGTCGCGCAACCCGAAACCAGCATTACGGCGCTTGATAAGGCGGTGGAAACGTTCGATCCGTTTTGCATTATCCGCGCTGCATGTGATTGCGTCGATTTGCGGTTCGCTCGTTTTGGCACTGGCGGTTGCGGACAAGCGCCTCTCCGCCGGGGAAGCGTTCGCTCTCTCCCAGATCGACGAGCGCTTTCAAGCCGAGAAATGGGGCCTCGATTCCGAGGCCGAAGCACGCGCCAAAAGGTTGGAAGAAGAACTGGTCACGGGCGTCGCGGTTTATGGACCTTTCGCGCCCTTGACCCAGTGGTCCGGTGCCCACAGTCTCACCGTCCAAATCATCTTTTGAGCGGGCCATGAAGCATATCCTTACAGAACTGGAGAAACGCCGCGAACGCGCCCGGCGGGGCGGCGGCGAGGCCCGCATCGAGGCACAACACGCGCGCGGGAAACTGACGGCACGCGAGAGGCTTGAGCTACTGTTGGATGAGGACTCCTTCGAGGAGTTCGACATGTTCATTGAGCATCGCAACAAGGATTTCGATGCCGACAAGACCATCATTCCCGGTGACGGCGTGGTCACCGGCTGCGGCACGGTCAACGGCCGCATGGTCTATGTGTATGCGAAAGACTTTACGGTGTTCGGCGGGTCGCTGTCCGAGACTCACGCGCAAAAGATCGTCAAAATCCAGCAGATGGCTATGCAGAACGGCGCGCCGGTGATCGGCCTGCTCGACGCCGGCGGTGCGCGCATCCAGGAAGGCGTGTCGTCGCTTGCCGGCTACGGCGAGGTCTTCAAGCACAATGTGCTCGCGTCCGGCGTGGGTGCCGCAGATCAGCGCGATCATGGGGCCATGCGCGGGCGGCGATGTCTATTCGCCGGCGATGACCGACTTCATCTTCATGGTACGCGACACGTCCTACATGTTCATCACCGGTCCAGAAGTTGTGAAGACCGTGACGCAGGAAGACGTGACGGCAGAACAGCTCGGCGGTGCGAAGGTGCACACCACAAAATCGGCGGTTGCCGATGGCGCCTACGACAACGACGTAATTTGCCTGGAAGAGATGCGGCGGCTGATGGACTTCCTGCCGCTCAGCAATCGCGAGAAGGTTCCGCACTGGCCGACGGCAGACGATCCGCATCGTGAAGAGACGTCGCTCGACACGCTGGTGCCGGAGAATGCGAACAAGCCTTACGATATGAAGGAGCTGATCCTGAAGGTCGCAGACGAAGGCGATTTCTTCGAGATCGGCGAAGCGTTTGCGCGGAACATCATCACGGGCTTTGGGCGGCTCGAAGGCTCGACTGTCGGCTTCGTCGCGAACCAGCCCATGGTGCTGGCTGGTGTGCTTGATAACGACGCCAGCCGCAAGGCCGCGCGTTTCGTGCGCTTTTGCGACTGCTTCAACATCCCGATCGTAACGTTCGTGGATGTGCCTGGCTTTTTGCCCGGTGTCGCGCAAGAGCACGACGGCATCATCAAGCACGGCGCGAAGCTGTTGTTCGCCTATGCCGAAGCGACCACGCCAAAGGTGACCGTCATCACGCGCAAGGCCTATGGTGGCGCTTACGATGTGATGGCATCCAAGCATCTGCGCGCCGATGTGAACTATGCGTGGCCATCCGCGCAGATCGCTGTGATGGGCGCGAAAGGCGCGGTGGAGATCATCTTTCGCAATGAGCGCGGCAATTCCGAAGCCATCGCCGAGCGCACCAAGGAATATGAGGATCGCTTCCTCAACCCGTTCATCGCCGCCTCACGCGGTTACATCGACGACGTGATCCTTCCCCATTCCACGCGCTGGCGGGCCATCCGCGCGCTCAGGATGCTCAAGAACAAGCAAGTCCCGCAGATCTGGAAAAAGCACGATAATATTCCGTTGTGAGCACCTGATGAACGCGATGAGAAAACTGCCGCGCTTCTTTCGTCAGGGGTGGAGCCGTTCAAGAATGACTCAATCAGTTATCAAGTGCTGCGCCGTGATGTTAATTTTGGTAACGCTTCCAATAAGTATTTTTATTTTTGCCGGTCGGTAGGTTTACGAGTTGGGCATTGGTGTAGGTTTCGACCTGACCTAAAGACTCAGCGCTTTTCGGCGAACGATCGGTATGAATTTCGCGATCGCGCGCTGACGCTCGTGTAATCCCCGCTTAACCCTGTTGCTGATACCTTGAGCGATACTCTCAGGGTTCCCATGGCTACAACCGAGATTTCCGGTCCGGCATAACAATAGAACGGCGCGGGTGGGCCGTCGTGGTCGTCTATACGGTCACGATTTTCCTGTCCGCCGCACTTCTGTTCTGCGTTGAGCCGATGTTCGCGAAAATGGTGCTTCCGGTCCTCGGCGGGTCGTCGGCCGTCTGGTCGATCGCGATGGTCGTGTTCCAGGGATTGCTGCTTGCCGGATATGTCTACGCCTATCTGCTCACCCGAATACTCGGCGCGCGATTGGCGGCTCTCGTTCATTTTGGCGTGCTCTGCGTTGCAGCGCTGAGCCTGCCTATCGGTATCTCAGGCTTCTTCCAGTATCCACCGGAGCACGGTATCGCGCTGTGGCTGATCGGGTTATTCCTGATGTCCATTGGGCTGCCGTTCTTCGCTGTGGCGGCGAACGGGCCGTTACTGCAGGCGTGGTTCGCACAGACCGGGGATGGGCGCGCAGACAACCCATATTTTCTCTACCGGGCCTCCAACGCGGGTTCCTTCGCGATTCTACTCGCCTATCCATTCCTGATCGAGCCAGCGCTTGGGCTGCGCCTTCAGTCATATCTCTGGTCGCTGGGATATGCGGTGCTCGTGCTTGGGATTGTCGCGTGTGCAGCATTGACGCGCTCACGGCCTTCGATCGCTCGAGCCACCACTGCACCCAGCGTTGTGACATGGCGCGCGAGAGTTGCTTGGATTTGTCTTGGTCTGATACCCTCAGGCCTGCTTATCGCGGTGACGGCGCATATCGCAACGGACGTCGCCTCGGCGCCTTTCTTATGGCTGATCCCGCTCGCACTTTACCTTCTTACATTCGTGTTTGCGTTCACGGACAGGCCGCTGGTTCCATTCAAGATCATGTTGGCGCTCCAGCCCGTGACGCTGGGCGCGCTGGCAATCCTGTTTGTCTGGGCGGGGCACATCCCATGGACGATATCGCTGCCCACAAATCTTCTAGCATTCTTCGTCGCGGCAATGATCTGCCACACGCGGCTGTATCAGTTGCGCCCGGGTACCGATCAGATCACGCAATTCTATGCGTGGATGTCGCTCGGCGGCGTTATCGGCGGATGCTTTGCGGCATTGGTCGCGCCGCAGGTATTCAACACAGTCATCGAATATCCGATCCTGATCTTCGCCGCGATCCTCGCGCGCCCGAATGTTTTCACGCTGACGCGCAAAGAGTGGTTGCGGGAAGGCGTCTTTGTGCTCTTCCTCGCGGTGGCCCTGATCGCGCCGGTCTTCGTTCTTTCGCTACAGATACGTCTTGCATACTTCGGATGCGCAATGATCGTGATGGCGGCAGCGATTATCGTCTTCTCCAAGCACGCCGTGCGCCTGATAGGTTTGACCGCAATACTGTTCTTGATCGCAAATTTGTATAGCCCAGCCCAGACGTGGTGCTGCGCGCGCGATCCTTTTACGGCGCCTATTCGGTGGTGACGTCGGAGGATGGCCGGTTTCGACTGTTCAACAGCGGCACGACCACCCATGGGGCAGAGCGCGTTCGTGACGTGCATGGCGCCGTGGTCGCAGGCAGGCCGGAGCCGTTGACGTACTACCACCACGGCGGACCGATCGGCGACACGATCGAGGCTGCGCGGCGGCGCGCCGGAGGCACGCTGCATCGTGTGGCTGCCGTCGGTCTCGGCATGGGCGCGTTGTCCTGTTATTCGCGCCCTGGCGAGAACTGGACTTTTTACGAGCTTGATCCGCTGGTCGTGAAGATCGCGGAAAATCCCGCACTATTCCGCGCGATAAAAAGCTGCGCACCGAATATCGGTACCGCCATCGGCGATGGGCGGCTGAAGCTGAAAGCGTCACAACCAGGCTTCGATCTGATTGTGCTGGACGCATTTTCATCGGACTCTATCCCGGTGCATATGCTGACACGGGAAGCGATGGCGATGTACGTCTCGAAGCTCGCGCCGCATGGCGTGATCGCAATCCACATCACAAACCGCAATATGGAGCTCAAAAACGTCGCTGCCGCCGCTGCTGCATCGAATGGGTTTGCGAGCGATATCAGGATCGATCGCCATCAAGTCCCCGACAAACGGTGGCTTGCGTCAGAAGTAATTGTAGTGGCGCGGTCCGCGACAGATATCCAGTCCTTGTCCCTTGACAAGGGATGGCAGCCGATTGCGCCTGCGGCGGGCACGCGCGTCTGGACCGACGATTATTCCGACGTTCTGGGAGCAATGTTGGACCATTTGCGCGGCTAGCGGTTGCTCCACGCCGCAATTCTGCAAGCCATGGTAGAGTGGTTATCGAAGGGAGATTCGATGTCCGAGCCATCAGGAGTGCAGTGGTGTGCGCGCTTTCCGACAAGCGTGTCGCCGAGCGATTTATTGCCAGTATTTCGGGACAAGGTGCTTGCTTTTATCTCCGCGATGGAACGTGCAGGTGCGTCGGTTTCGATCGCCGCGACCTACCGTCCGCCGCAGCGCGCATATCTGATGCACTGGTGCTGCATGGTTGCGGATTCCGGACAGGACCCCGAAGCCGTCCCACACATGAGAGGTGTCGATATTGACTGGAGTCATGGAGGCGATGTGGACGACGCGCGCATCGCAGCAGCGGCGATGAAGTCGGCGTATGAGATAAAGTTTCCGGCCGCGCTCGCGAGCCGTCATACACAGCGCCGCGCCATCGACATGACGATCTCATGGCAGGGAACGCTCGAGGTCGTCGATTTCAACGGTCAGGAACGCGTGATTACCATGCCGCCACGCAGCGGGCTGAATCAGGTGATCGTAGATGTCGGGCGCAGCTTCGGCGTGATCAAGCTGATCACCGACCCGCCGCATTGGTCCGACGACGGACATTGATTATTTCGGACCGGCATATGCCCAGCATTCCATCTCTACCCGTGCTCCCATGGCGATCCCGTTATTGGTGCCGAAGGCGGAGCGCGACGGCATACGCTCGGGATTGAAATAGGGGAGGTAGACTTTGTTGAATGCGCCCCATTCGTTCATATCGGCAAGCATCACAAGGCATTTGAAGATCGAGTCGAAACCAAGGCCGTGCGGTTTGAGGGCTGCCGAGATGTTCTCCATCATCTGCTTCACCTCGGCCTCCATGCCGCCGGGCACGAGTTCCAGTTTGCCAGACACGTTGCCCAGCGCGCCGGATAGATAGACTATGTCGCCGACGCGCACCGACTGGCTGAACGGTAGCTTTGCGGCTCTACCCTCTGGCGAATTGAAGAATTCGATCATGCGGCGTTCCTTGGTTGCGCGTCGGCGTTCATCGCCTAGGATGGCTCCGGCTTTCGCAAAATGGAACTGACGCCGATGTTCTTTTCATGCCGATCCGCTCTAACCATCGCGCTCGCAATCGCCTCCGCCCCGGCGCTTGCGGAATATCCGGCGCATCCCACGACTGGCGCTGAACTCACCGCTGCCGATCTTTCGATCCGGGATAAGGCGGTGTCAGGCGATGCGTTCGAGGGCCGTGGTCCGGGCAGCAAGACCGGCGAGGCGGCGGCGCAATGGATCGCCGATGAACTGAAGCGCGTCGGCGTGAAGCCCGCAAATCATGGCAGCTATTTCCAGAACGTGCCCGCCGTGGCGATCAAGCTGGACGGCGCCGCATCGTCCTTCGCCTACGACACGCTACAAGGCGCGATGTCTCTAAAGTTTCCAGACGACGTAACTTATTGGACACCACAATTCGCGAAAAGCGAGGTGAAGGTCACAAAGTCGCCATTGGTGTTCGTAGGCTATGGCGTCATCGCACCGGAATACCACTGGAACGATTATGCGGGCGTCGATGTAAAGGGAAAGAACGGTGATCATCCTGATCAACGATCCGGGCAACGAGGATACCAACCCCGATCCCGCCTTCTTCAAAGGGAAGGCGATGACCTATTACGGCCGCTGGACATACAAATACGAGGAAGCGGCGCGGCAGGGTGCGGCTGCGGCTATCATCGTTCATGAGACAGGGCCTGCGGCTTATGGCTATCAGGTCGTGCGCAATTCCAATTCTGGAAAGAAGCTCTGGCTCGACGCGGCGGACAAGGATGCGTCGATGGTGCCGATCCAGGGATGGATGACACTCGACACGACGAAAGAGTTGTTCAAGCGCGCAAGTCTTGACTACGAGCAGCAAAAAGCTGCCGCGAACAAGCCGGGCTTCAAAGCCGTAGAAATGAGCGGTGAGACTTTGAGCGTGGATGCTCATTCTTCCATCGATCATCTCAAGACGCGCAATGTCGTCGGCGTTATTCCCGGTAGCAAACATCCCCAGGATGTTGTCGGCTTCTCCGCGCATTGGGATCATTTCGGCCGCAAGGAAGAGGCGCGGGGCGCCGACAAGATATTCAACGGCGCGGTAGACAACGGCATGGGCACGTCGATGGTGCTCGAGCTGGCGGAGAAGTTCGCACACGAAAAACGGGCGCAGCGTTCGGTCGCCTTTCTGTTCTGGACACTGGAAGAGCAGGGACTGCTCGGCTCTGAGTATTTCGCGGAGCACCCGCTATGGCCGCGTAACCACATCGTGGGCGTACTGAACACCGACGCCGACGGTCCGAAAGGTCCGGCGCACGACATGGCGCTCGGCGGCAATGGGCAATCGGAACTGGAGGACTATCTTGCGGATGCGCTTAAGACTCAGAATCGCGTGATCTCACCCGATCCGGAGCCGGAGAAGGGCGGCTTCTTCCGCTCCGATCATTTCAGCCTGGCGAAGTACGGCATCCCGGCGATCAGCCCCGGTGGGGGCACCGATCTGCTAAATGGCGGCAAGGAAGCCGGCAAAAAAGCTGCGCGACGACTATCTGCTGCACCGCTATCATCAGCCTACGGACGAATGGAGCGCGGATTGGGATTTGCGCGGGCCTTTGGAAGATCTTCAGGCGATGTATGTGGTTGGCGACACGCTCGCCAACAGTGACGCGTGGCCCGGCTGGAAGCCGGGCAGCGAGTTCAAGGCGAAACGCGACGCCATGATGGGAGGAAAATGATGTTGTCTTTTGCCCGAGCAGTTCTTGCGGCTTGCGTTCTCTGGCTCCCGTGATGGCGCGGGCAAACGTGTCCGTCACGATTTCGCCGGGATACAATCAGGTCGTGACCGGACAGACGCTGCAATTCAGCGCGACAGTCTCCGGCACCGAAAACCAGAACGTGACGTGGCAGGTGAACAACGCCAATGGCGGTTCAACGTCCTTTGGCACGGTTAGTACCGGTGGATTGTTCACTGCACCGTCCGCGATGCCCACGCCGGCCATCGCCACGATCACGGCAGTATCGCAGGCCGATCCGAGTGTATCCGCGACTGCGACGGTCACGCTGATGGCGCATACGAGCAGCGGGAACACCTATTACGTCGCGACAGGCGGCAGTGACGGCAGCGATGGGATCGTCAGGTTCGCCGTGGAAGACGGTGCAGCATGCGGCCGATACGGCAAAAGCGGGCGACACAGTGCTGGTCCATAGCGGTGTCTACAATGAGCATGTGACGTTCTCGATATCCGGCAGCAGCACAAACGGCTACATCACCTTTGCGAGCGCGCCGGGCGAGACCGCAACGCTGGACGGCACCGGCCTCGATATTCCGCAGCACATGTGGGGTCTCGCGACTTTCAACAATGCGAGCTATGTGGTGCTTGAGGGTTTCGAGGTCCGCAATTACACGACCAACAGCACGAAAGACGTGCCGATCGGTATTTTCGTCGTTGGCGCGGGCAGTTCGGTGCAACTCATCAACAACAGCGTCCATGACATCACGACCACGGCACAGACGACGCCGAAGAAGTGCAATTCCAATGCTTTCGGCATCACCGTTTATGGAACGCAAGCGCCCGCCGCCATCGACGGGCTGGCAGTCAGCGGCAATGAGGTCCGCAATCTGCACACGGGCTGCAGCGAGACGCTGTCGCTGGACGGCAACGTCACGAACTGGGCGGTGGTGAGCAATCGCGTCCACGACGACGACAACATCGCCATCGGTGCCATCGGGTTTGAAAAGGTATCCAAAAATCCCGCTTACGATCAGGCGAGGCAGGGCGTGATTCGCGGCAACACGATTTACAACATCACGTCGTTCGGCAATCCCGATTACGGCAAGCAGTATGCCGCTGATGGAATCTATGTCGATGGCGGCACGAACATCACCATTGAGCAGAACCTGATCCACAATGTCGATCTTGGCGTCGAACTGGCGAGCGAACACAAGGGCAAGACATCGAGTTATGTGATCGCGCGCAACAACGTGCTTTATGACGGCAACAGCGCTGGCATCTCTATCGGCGGCTATGCCAAGAACAAGGGCGGCACGGATCACTGCACGGTGGTCGGAAACACGCTCTACAGCAATGACGGCCAGAAGACAGGCAGCGGCGAATTCCAGATCCAGTTCAACGCGACCAACAATACATTCGAGAACAATATTCTCTATGCCGGGTGCAAAGCCTGCTGGTGAACGATTTCACGACGAGTTCGCCCGATCCATCGCTCGTCGATTACGATCTCTACTATTCCGCGTCCGGCGCGAACAAGGCGCAGTTCACCTGGCAGAAAAACAAGTACAAAACCTATGCGAGCTATCTGACCGGCAGCGGCAACGACGTGGACTCGCCGCCGTTCTCAGATCCGCAATTTCTGAACCTGGGCTCGCCGCCCAATCTGGATATTGGCGCGGGCTCTCCGGCGCGCAATGTTGGCGCTATCCTGGGCTCAGCGGTCGAGGGCGCCTATGACTTCGCCGGCAACGCGCGCGTGGTGAACGGGCAAACCAATATCGGTGCTTACCAGCAATAGTCAGGCAGTTTCTTTCAAGACGCGCGCAGCGAGTGCTGCAACGCGCTCCGAGGCGCGGTCGATATGCACCAGCCTCCGGCGAAGCGAATAGGCGGCACTGGGGCTTTCCATCTGCTGCTCAAAGCTGCGGCGCGACAGCGCGTTCGGGGCTGCTTTGGGATCACCACCCAGCGCGAAAGTTGCCGCAACCGTCTGGCGCGATTGTGCGAGCAGTTCTTCGGTTGATAAGGGTTCCAGTTCCGCGCCGCGCCGCCGGAAAAGGACGCGCATAGATGCGAGGTCGGACGCGAGCAGATAGTTCGCAGCCAACAGCTCGTTCAGCGCGACGAAGGCTCTTTTGTCGAGGTTGGCTCGTCGGTGAGCCGTTGCACGGTCGTGCACAGCGTGGCCGCCATATCGTGAGCGCGCTTCCGCGCCCAGGCGGATGGTCTGATCCGACGGCTCTCGCGTCAGTGCCTGCACGGCATAGTCGCGGTCGGCGATCATCAAGCCCTTGATATAGCGCGGCACGTTGCGCCACTCCCATGCCGGAAAGACATAGCTGAAACCCCATGCCAGTCCAGCGCCGATCAGCGTGTCGAAGATGCGCTCGAACAGCAGCGGCTGGCTAAGCGGTGCGATGGCGTGAAGCTGAAGCAGCGCGGAGATGCAGGCGGCAAATGCCGTGACGCGATAGTTCACCGCGCCGAACGCGTGCGCCACACCGATGGCAACGACGACGCAGGCACTGAGCGCGTCGCCTGGGAGAAAGCGCACCAGCAGCATGGTGACGATGCAGCCCGCGAGATTGCCGAGTACGCGGTCATCGCGCCGCCGACGCGTCGCACTGTAATTCGCGCGCATAATAAGCGCAGTGGTGAGCAGGACCCCATCCGCCGTGGATGTATTGCGGAAATACCAGGGTCAGCAAATAACCCGCCAGCATCGCAAGGCTCAGGCGCAGGGCATAGCGCATCACCGGCGACGCATAATTTAGCTGGGCTTTGAGGATTTGCGGGCTGGCGCTTTCGATCTTCATGAAGCGCTGCAGATCGAGGTCGTCGCTCACCGGGACCGGCGGTTTGCGCCCGGCAAGAACATCTGCAAGACGGTTGAGCCGCCCGGCGGTCTGAGTGAGTTTGTGCCAAGTGGCGCGGAGGGCGAAGATGTCATGCGGTTCGCTTGCGCTTTCAGTGCCTTTCGAAATCCGTGCGATTTCTGTACCTATGGCCTTAAGCTGTTCCGACCTATTGGCATTTCGGCGTGTCGCGCCGGCGTACAAGGCCGTGGCCGAGGGTCTGCACATCCTCCGCCAAGTACTTGGTCAGACTGTGAAGACGCCGCATCAGATGATGGTGCGAAGAGGCGCGCAGAGTCTCGATATCGGCATCGCTCGACAGCACCGTGTCGAAAGCGTCCAGCAGCGCGATCAGCGATGCGATCCAACGCGCGCGGCGTTCTGTGCGGCGGCCGGAAAAGATCATGTCGCGCGCCGATTGCAGTCTATCCACCAGATCGGCGTGCGCGTTGACCAGCGCAGCAAGAGAGTCCTTCTGCTTTGCGGCAAGATCGTAGAGTGCTGCCTTGGCGGCGATGTAGCGCGAGAAGGCGAGCAATGCTTCGCCTAGGTAGAGCCGCCGGATGCGGTCGTCTAAAATCCAGTTCAGTACCAATGCGATGAGTGCATACGCGATGCCGCCACCGGCAAAGATCGCGGTGTGGACAAGTTGGACCGTAAAGGGCGCGCGATGGGTCGCCATGCCGAACAGCAGGGCGAGCACGGCTGCCACGCCAAGGCCGACCGCGCGCTTGCCGTAGGCAACGAGCATCCCGGTCGCGAAGCCCATTGCCGCGATAAAAGGTCCCAGCAGCCATGGAATGCCGCCGGTGAGAGACGCAATCAGCGTCACGATTGCCGCTGCGGCAATATCGAGCGCGAAGATGCGGGCTTTGAGATCGAGAGGCCCCGGCTGGTCCACAATGCTGGCGTAAAGCGCGCCAGTAGCGCCCAAAGCCATCACGTCGCGTCCGAACAGGATGCCGCCGCCGAGGACCACAACGGCCATGGCGGCCGTTACCGCAAGCCCGTTCTCGATATGCAGCCGGAAAAGGCTGTTGCCGACGCGACGGTGAAAATCGCTTAAAGGAATGATGGAACTCCGGCTTGGGTTTACGACGGTTTCGAGACGCCCTACAACGATTGAAGAGGGCTATTCTATCTACCGGGGACAGCGTGTTCCGTAAAATTCTGATCGCCAATCGCGGCGAAATCGCCTGCCGCGTCATCAAGACCGCGAAGCGCATGGGTATTGCGACCGTCGCGGTCTATTCCGACGCCGACCGTGACGCGTTGCATGTCGAGATGGCGGACGAGGCGGTCCATATCGGTCCGCCGCCTTCGGCACAGTCCTATCTCGTGATCGACCGCATCGTGCAGGCGTGCAGGGACACAGGCGCCGAAGCCGTGCATCCCGGCTATGGCTTCCTGTCGGAGCGAGAGGCGTTTGCAGAGGCGCTGGCCAAAGCAGGCGTGGTCTTCATTGGGCCGAACAACAACGCCATTGCCGCGATGGGCGACAAGATCGAATCCAAAAAGCTCGCCATGGCCGCAAAGGTGAACACCGTTCCCGGCTATGTCGGCGAGATAAAGGACGCAGACCATGCCAGGAAGATTGCGAGCGACATCGGCTATCCGGTGATGGTGAAAGCATCGGCAGGCGGCGGTGGCAAAGGCCTGCGCGTCGTTCACAAGGAAAGCGAGCTTGTGCAGGCGATCCAGTCCTCGCAGAACGAGGCCAAGGCGAGCTTCGGCGACGACCGCCTGTTCGTCGAAAAGTTCGTGACCGAGCCGCGCCACATCGAAATCCAGGTAATGGGCGACAAGCACGGCAACGTGATTTATCTGAACGAGCGCGAATGCTCGATCCAGCGCCGCAATCAGAAAGTGATCGAGGAGGCGCCGTCGCCGTTCCTTGATGCCGCCACGCGAAAAGCAATGGGCGAGCAGGCGGTGATGTTGGCCAAGGCTGTGAATTACGACAGCGCCGGCACGGTCGAGTTTATCGTCGACAAGCACCGCAATTTCTATTTCCTCGAAATGAATACGCGACTTCAGGTCGAGCATCCCGTGACGGAGCTCACCACCGGGCTCGATCTTGTGGAACTGATGATCCGCTCTGCCGCGGGTGAAAAGCTTTCGCTCACACAGAGGGACGTGAAGCTTGACGGCTGGGCCGTGGAATCACGCGTCTATGCCGAAGACCCCTATCGCGGGTTTCTGCCATCCACGGGCCGGCTGGTGCGTTACGAGCCGCCGGCGGAAGGCACAGCGGGCATCACGACCATCCGCAACGACACGGGCGTGTATGAGGGCGGAGAGATTTCGATGTTCTACGATCCGATGATCGCCAAACTATGCACCCACGCTCCGACGCGCCTTGAAGCCATCGATGCAATGGAAGCGGCGTTGGACGAGTTTCGCATAGAGGGTATCCGCCACAACATCGCGTTCCTGAATGCCATCATGCACAATGCGCGCTTCCGCTCCGGCGCCATTACCACCGCCTTTATTGCGGAGGAGTTTCCGGAAGGCTTTCACGGCTTTGACATCGATGCCGCCGCGCGCGAGCGTTTCATCGCGGCAGCAGTGGCCGCGTCGCTCGCGAAACAGGATCGCGCCTCACGGATTTCCGGCACGCTCAACGGCCCGCACCCGTCCGTCGCGCGCTTTTCGGTCGTGATGGAAGATCGCGCCCATACAATTACGGACGCCTACCTCGCGGCGGGAACATTGCATCTCGCCATAGACGGAAAAGTCTTCGAAGCCGTGGTCGAATGGCGATCCGGTGAACCGCTGATGTATCTGCAAAGCGACGGCCGTAAATTTGCAATGCAACTTTCGCCCGCGACCGGTGGCTGGCGCGTGTCTCATGGTGGTTCGACAGCCAATATCGTCGTGCGCAGCGCGCGTGCTGCGGAACTTGCCGCTCTCATGCCAAAGAAGGCCGCGGCCGATAACTCCAAGCTTCTGCTGTGTCCGATGCCTGGCTTGATCGTCTCGATCAATGTCCATCAGGGGCAGGAAGTCAAAGCTGGTGAGCCGCTCGCCGTTGTGGAAGCGATGAAAATGGAGAACGTCCTGA
Organism: Rhizomicrobium sp.; assembly: GCA_037201525.1. Taxonomy (GTDB): domain Bacteria; phylum Pseudomonadota; class Alphaproteobacteria; order Micropepsales; family Micropepsaceae; genus Rhizomicrobium. Next base: position 23,654 of record JBBCHP010000011.1, read on the forward strand.
CCGCGGAAGCCGACGTGACCGTCAAGAAAGTCAACGTCAAGAAAGGCGACAGCCTTGCCCTCGATGACGTGATCCTCGAATTTGCCTAGCCGAACGTCTTTCGCACCTCCACAAATAGTCGCGGCTGCGATTTGATCGAGCGTTCTTCGACCTCTTCGAGTGGATTCACGTTGCGCGGCCCGGCATAGTCGAAGAACTGGTTCTCGTAGACGAACTGGCCGAGATTATCGAGCTCGAAGTGCAGGCTCCAAGCTGGCGTGGGTTTGTACTCCCAGAAAACCGACACGAGCGGTGGAAGGATACGGCGGTGCTGTGTTTGCTCAAGCCGGAAGTAGTGTTCGTCCCAACAATTGTAGTAGTTGACGCCCCATGTCGATTTCAAGCTGTCGATATCCTGCGTCAGCGCGACCTCGATATCCTGGGGTCTTTCTGCAGTGATGACGCGGTTCTCGCCGGTGAGAGGATCGCGCACCGAGCTTAGCTGAAAGTTCGTCGTGGTTTTCAGCAAGCCGTTGGGCAAACCCAGTTTGTCGAGCGGCAGCGTCATCTGAAGATTGAACTGATTGTTCTGCCCGTTTCCGATATTGCCGGGCGCATCGAAGAATGTTCCGTCGGGCGCCTGGACAGGCACAAGATCGACTACGTCCTTGATCTCCTCGTGAATCAGCTGGAGCGTAAACGCGCCCTTGTCCCAAAAATGGCGCTCATAGGAGAGTTCGTACTGCGAGCGCTGATCGGGGCGCAGATTCGCATTGCCGCTCGTCACGCCGGCGCCGCCCAGACTTCCGGTCGCGATAAAATTGCCGAAGTCCAGCTGGCCCACGGCTTTCTCGTAGCGCAGGCGTACCTGATCATTTGCGTCCGGCGACCAGGTCAGTACGGCGCGTGGTTTTGGATAGAAAAAACTGCGGCTCTCTTGATCGTCGCTTTGCTCGCTGATGATCGAGTACTCGAATCGCGACCCGGCTTCGAGCAACCATTGCGGCGAAATTTTCCAGGTCGCCTGACCGAACACTTCGCCACGCTTCTCATCGACATGCGCATTGGCGTCGGGCAGGACCTGTTGGATACCGTTCTCTATGAAACCGGTATCGCCGTCGAGATAGTTGTAGGCCCCTTCAAGGCCGGTCTCGATCGTAAGTGCATCGTTCCACGGGTAACGCAGTGTCTCGCGCGCAATGGATTCTCCTGTCGTGCTGGACGAGTTGAAAATTTCGTCGTCACCCAGTTGCAGCGACTTGTTGACGTCCTTCGAGAAACCGAACCGCTGCAATACGAGCGTCTCGTCTTCCCACGAACCGATCTTGCCGTTCCAGTGCAGACCCAGTTCCGCGTTGCGCCCTACGGAATCGTCGCTGATGCGGCGCGTGTTCACTCCGTCAAAATAAGTCGCCGTGGAATAGAAGGGCGAATCCTGCAGCGCGAGATTTGCCTTGAACGTTCCATCGAACAGCGGAACGGTGGCGGCGCCCGTGAACCCACCGCCCGATCCTTGTCCCGTCGTGTGCGCGCGCTGCTGCTCTATATCGGCGATCGAGCCGTCGGGATTGAAGAAAGTCTCCCTGTGGAAACCCCAGCCTACGGAATCATCGTATCCCGCATAGCGCGCGGCGGACGCTTCAAACGTGCTATCGCCGGCGTGCTCGGTGAAATTCAGCGTTGCGCTCGGAACGGTGTGACCGTCCTCGAAGACATTGTCGCTGACATCGAGCACCCATTGCGTCGATACGCCCTTTTTGCGGATGACATTGGCGATAATGGTCAGCCCTTGCATGTCGATGCCGGGCGCACCGCCCCGGATTATGTCGATGCGCTCGACATCGGAAGCGGGGATGCGGGTCAGGATCGACTGCAGATCGTCGGATTTCGACGTGGGGCGCTGGCCATCGATCAGGACATTGCCCGCAGTACCCGCGAAGCCACGGGCAGACCCCGTATTGGTGAAGGTGAAGCCGGGCAGGCGCCCGATCATGTCATAGGCGGTGTTCGGTCTGGCGTCCGCGAAGAAAGCGGCATCGTAGGTCAGAACACTGCTCTGCGGCGTATCGGCATAGGCGCATGAACCTGCCAATGCGGCCGCCACCACGGCCACAACACTCAATCTCGATCGCACCGGCGATCCCCCTCTGGCGTTCCCAGCCTGTTTGAAGTTGGCGATTGTGTTCCTAGTGCGGCAATGCCTCGGCAACGCATAGCGGGTCTGTGCTCAAAGCCTGTCTCGCTAAGAGCAGCGCGCCATGTTCACCTTTTCGTGTGGAGGTGTTAACGGGATGTCATGAGCGAAGACCTCACTTCCGTGCGCCTGCGGGTCGAAGGCTATGTGCAAGCCGTGGGTTATCGAAATTTCATTCTCCAGGAAGCGGCGCGATTGAATCTGGACGGCTGGGTGCGCAATCGCTCAGACGGCACGGTCGAAATCCTTGCCTCCGGCGACACCAAAAATATCGAGGCGCTCGTCGCCGCGAGCATGCGCGGGCCAGCCGGTTCGAAGATCAAAAACGTCGAGATCCACGATGCTGAGCCGCCGGTGGAAAAAGGCTTCAACCGGCGTCCGTCTCTGTAGCGCCTAGCGTGCGTCCGAAAACATCCTCGAACGCGCGCTTCATCGCGACATCGACATCCGCCATCGATACCATAATTCCGAGATCGTGCAGGCTGGTCACGCCGTGCTCGCTGATGCCGCATGGCACGATGCCGCCGAAATGGGTCAGATCGGGATCGACGTTGAACGAGACGCCGTGGAACGTCACCCATTTGCGTACGCGCACACCGATCGCGGCGATCTTGTCTTCATGCTTTCCACGCGCGACCCAAATGCCGACGCGGCCTTCGCGCCGTTCGCCCTTCACGTTGAAGGCCGCGAGCGTACGGATCAGCCATTCTTCCAGGTCGCGTACAAAGCCGCGCACATCGCTGCCGCGCTGCTTGAGATCGAGCATCACATAGCCGACGCGCTGACCAGGTCCATGATAGGTGAACTGGCCGCCGCGGCCGGTTCTGAACACCGGAAAGCGTGCGTCGAGAAGATCGTCGTCGTTGGCGCTCGTGCCGGCGGTATAGATCGGCGGATGTTCGATCAGCCAGACCAGGTCGCGCGCCCGATGCTCCGCGATGGCGGTAGCGCGGTCTTCCATGAACGCGACCGCGCCGGGGTAGGACACGAGGCCCGATTCCACCCGCCATTCGACCGGCGGCATTAACGCCTCCGAAACCATAAGAGCGCGAGGATCGGGCCTGTTATTCATGGATCCCTTCATGTCCTCCAACATCAACGGCGTCAAAGTCGAAATTTCGGTGGTTTTGGGTCGCTCGGTCATCCCGATGCACCAGCTGCTCCGTATGGGCCGTGGCGCCGTCATTGAGCTGGACGCCGGGCAGGACGATCCGGTGATCGTTTTGGCCAATGAAAAGCCAGTCGCGAAAGGCGAAATCGTCATTCATGGCGACAAGATCGGCGTGTCGATCACCAGTCTTTTGAGCGGCTATCAATAAAACTCACGATTTTAGTGTACAATATATTATTCCCCACTAACTTCTTGCATTAATAGCAGGTCATAAGTACCTCTGGGAAGAACCGGAGGCCAAAGTGCTGCCTATCACGCTCGATCCAACCAAGCTTCGCATAGGCCTTTGTGGCGCTGGCGAGGGCTTGGCGCGGCGCATGGCGACCCTTACCGATGGCGGCGTCAGTCCTGTTCCGGTCGATCCTGAAGCGTCTCTGGAGGGCTTGAACTTGCTCTTCGTCGCGGGTTTGGACGTACTGCCAGCCAAGGTTCTGGCTATGCGGGCACGGGCGCAGGGCATTCTGGTGAATGTCGAGGATGTTCCGGAGCTTTGCGATTTCCATATGCCTGCCGTCGTGCGGCGCGGCGATCTGACCTTCACCGTTTCGACCAATGGCCGCGCACCCGGTCTTTCGCGTCTTTTGCGCGAATGGCTCGACCGCGCATTTGGCCATGAATGGACAGGCCGCATCGACCAGATCGCCGCTATCCGCGCCGATTGCCGTACGCAGGGGCTCGCTCCCAACGAGGTCTCGGACCGCACGCGCGAATTTGTGCGTCAAAACGGCTGGCTCGCATGAGTGCGACCGTCGTCGATCTTTCCAGAGGAATTGCACCGCGTGCGTTCGACCGCGCAGGCGCCGCGGTGAACGATCCCGCGACCCGCGCCAGGCTTGCGCGTTTGCAGACGCTGGCGGAGGGACGTGACGCGCACGGCATTCTGAAGCTTGCGCTCGAAGAAGAATTTGCCGGCGACACCGCGGTCGTATCGTCATTTGGCTCGGAGTCGGCGGTGCTGCTGCATCTGGTGGCCGAGATCGATCCGACGACGCCGGTCCTGTTCATCAACACGGGCAAGCTGTTCGGCGAGACGTTGCGCTACCGCGACCGGTTGCAGGACGAACTCGGGCTTGGCGATATCCGAACGCTTGCGCCGCATCCGGCGGATCGGGCAAAGACCGATCCAGACGGCACGCTGTGGGCGCGCGACACCGATGCGTGTTGCGGTTTCCGCAAAGTCATTCCGATCCACCGCGCGCTCGAAGGATTTGCTGCGCAGATCACCGGTCGCAAGCGTTTTCAAACCCCTGCACGCTACGACATGGGCCGCGTGGAATATTTCGAAGGCCGGTTCCGTTTCAATCCGCTTGCCGACTGGTCCCAGATCGACCTCGAATCCTATATCGCGAAGCACAATCTGCCGAAGCATCCGCTGGTCGAAGACGGATATCCGTCGATCGGCTGCATGCCCTGCACGCGGCGCGTCCAGGCCGGCGAAAGCTATCGCGACGGCCGCTGGTCCGGTCTCGACAAGGACGAATGCGGCATCCACGGTTTGGACGGCGAGGGGATATAGTCCCGCTTGCCCTTGGCGGGCCGGATTGCTAAACCCCGGCCCCTACCGGTGATTTCCTTACCGACGTGCGGTCGTGGCGGAATTGGTAGACGCACTACCTTGAGGTGGTAGCGCCGCAAGGCGTGGAAGTTCGAGTCTTCTCGACCGCACCAGCCGTCTTTCTAGGCCCTTGGCAGCGGGTTGAATTCTCTATGACGCCTTTTCGATATTGGAGCCGGGCACAGTTCGTTGACGGCCAGCGACCGGTAGCCGCAATACCTCCAAAGCGATTTTTCTTTGATGCGGTGACGCTGAATCCAAGTATGCCCTATTCAATTTCGAGCCTTCGCGTGTCATGGCGAACTTCAGCACACGCTCCTGCCCGCGAAATAAAGGCTCGTTGGTGGCTTCGGAGGGAAGCCCATCAAAAAAGAATTCAATTGGAATACCAAAACAAGTTGCGATCTGCAGAAGCCGGCCCGCGCTGATGCGGTTTATCCCGCGCTCATATTTTTGAACCTGCTGAAAGCTGATACCTAGATGGCCGGCAAGTTGTTTCTGGCTCATGCCCAACAACTCTCGACAGCTAAGCACCCGGTGAGCAACGTAGGTATCAATTTTGCTCGCCTGGCGATTTTTTGTGCTCAAGGTCCGGGCTCGACATCAATCCTGGCGCTTTGTGTCATGAAAGAAGCGCTCGAGCGCGAGGCTGTCTATCCTTCAAAACCTTGATGAGGTGAGCCTCCAAAGTCGCAATGGAAAACGGTATCGAGATATGGCTGTCGGCGCCCAAACAAATCGTGCAGGCTCCGTCTTCCGAACAGACGGCATCCGAAATCGCGACACAAGGGATGTTCACCGAAAGCGATTTGGCGGCGTCACGAATTCCTTTTAAGAACTCCACTTTTTCTGTCTGCCCCATCGCAACTCCGAGAAGAACTATATCGGGCGGCCGCTCATAGATCATGGCCAAAGCGGGCTTGATATCATCTGCTTCCCGAACGTCCGACGCGCTAAAGTTTCGGAGCGCGCGGACAAGCAGCATACGGTTGATTCTGATTTTGTCCGCTATCAAATACGATACGCGGCTTAAGTTGATAAAGTTGCTTTTGAGGTTCGCAGAGGCCGCCTTCATATCATCACTCGCGGCGCTCCAAATGCGACCAACGCCCTGATATTTCGCCTTTTCCAAGCAAAAAGCATCTCGTAGATTTACTAGTGCCGGGTTCGGCGATCCATGCGTAAATTTTCGTGCGGTCTGCCGCAGAATCACTCGCCGTCGATGCCGTTGGGAGTCAAATGAAGCCGACCAAAAATCGTTCTCTACAATTACACGAAGAGAGCGACCTCAAAAAAGAACATGAGCGTATGGCTTATGTCATCAGGGCTCTTGGCGGAGGGATTTGGGACTTCAATGTGATAAGCGGCGCGCTGAGCTGCAGTCGTCGTTGGCATGAAATATTGGGCCTAAATTACGACACGCAGCGAGTGCTGACGATCGATCAGTTCAAAGACTATATTCATCCGGACGATGTCGATCACGCCACCAAGATTGATCTGACGGAGTTGTATCGAGCCATCGCCAGCGATGAACGATACTCAAACGAATTCCGGATTATCCATCAGGACGGTGCACCGCGCTGGATTCGTTCTGTTGCAACATTGATCGGTGATGTTGGCGGGGAGTTGCGAGCCGTCGGCTGCATAACCGATATAACGCCGATGATGGCGCAGCATGCCCTTTCTTCCCTGGAAACATTCCCGCCTCTTGGCGGCGCGGAGCACTTGCCTTCGACCCTCCACCTGGCGCAACCCAAGCAAGTGACACTTAGCATTCATGAAAAGGAATGCTTGCGATGGGTCAGTTTTGGGAAGACCGCGAAAGAAACAGCCTCCATTTTGGGAAAAAGTCCGCGAACAATTGAGTTTCACCTCAACAAGGCGATTGAGAAGCTAGGGGCCGTCAACAAGGTTCAAGCTACGTTCCTGGCTTTCCAGCAGAGATTGATTTGATAAAGCTCAACCTGTCTCTTCGCGTCCACTGCGCGGAAGCTTAGCCTCGCGTGCCAGCTAAGATTTCCCGGACGAAGACTCCGGCAGGCGGATGACCATGCGATAGCAGGTCAAACTTCGCGTCAGGAATTCGTAGGTCGCGCCCCAGAGATAGAGGCGGAAGCGGCGGAAATTGAACTCGCCGAACTTAGGCACGAGCGAGTCCTTGTGTGCGTCGAGGTTTTTCGCCCACTGCACGAAGGTCAGGTAATAGCTCCAGGTGTCGTTGAAGATTTCCTCCACTTGCATCGGCGTCCTTGCAAGTTTGTTGAGGAAATCGTCCAGCACAAGAAATGAGTGATTGCCGGGGTAGATGTATTTCACCATGAAGGAGGACAGTTCGTATTTCTTGGTACAAGCGCTACCGTCTAGGAAAATGCGGCCGCCGGGTTTGACCAGCGTCATGAACTTCTCCAGCACGCGCTGATAATCCGGCAGATGTTCGATCACGCCCATGATGACGATGGCGTCGTATTTGACGCCTGGCTTGTAGTCGAACAGATCGGATTCGATCAACTCCCAGTCATGGCCGAGGTTTTTGCCCTTTTCGGTCAGGAACCGGATCGACTCTTTCGAGATCGAGATGCCGGTGCATTTCACGCCGCGCGCCGATGCGTATTCGAACCACGCGCCCCAGCCGGGCCCCACTTCGAGGATATGATCGCCGGGTTTCAGGTGCAGCTTCTCGAACGCATAATCGAATTTTCGCGTCGTCGCGACATCGAGCGTTTCGTCGTCGCGCTCATACACGCCTTGGGTGTAGGCCGCGTTTTGGGATCGAGAAAGGCAAGGAAGAAGCTGGAATCGATGTCGTAGTGCGAACTGATCGCCTGTTTGTTCGTCTTCACCTGTCCGAACAGCAACGGCTGTATGTAGCGCCAAGCCTCGGTCCAGAGATGAAAGTCCTTCATGTCGCCGCGCAACGCGAACGGCTTTTCCATATCGCCGTCGAGATCGATGTCGCCGGCGAGATAGGCATCCGCAATGCGACCTTCATCGAGCGTCGTGATGGCGCGTATGCCATTTTGATTGTTGATCGTCAGGCGAAAGGTTGGCGCGCCTTTGCCGAAGCGCTGCAACGAGCCATCGGGCATCGCGACGTCGAAGGGTACGGCGACATCGCCATATTGCGCCGCAAAACGGCCGAGCAAGCCGTCCTTGGCAATCGGTGCCTCGGCCGTTGAACCGGCATGGAGATCGAGAGTGTCACTCATGGTGCGCTGCCCAGTGGAAATCTGGCCCAAAGATTAGGCTTTGTCTGAGGTTTTGTCATCGTTGACGATTGGAACAGGTGGGAGCGTTTCTATAGGATCGCGCCGCATTCACCCTGGAATTTATATGATCCGCAACGCTTACCCCTCACTCGACCACGGCCTCGGCGATACCGCCGACATGCTGCGGGATACGGTACGCAGCTTTTCCGACGACAAGATCGCTCCGCGCGCAGATGAAATCGACAAGTCCAATACTTTCCCGCGCGATCTGTGGCCGCAGATGGGTGAGCTCGGTCTGCATGGCATCACCGTTGAAGAGGAATATGGCGGGGCAGGGCTCGGCTATCTTGAGCATGTTGTGGCGATGGAGGAAATCAGTCGTGGGTCTGGATCGGTGGGTCTGTCCTACGGCGCGCATTCCAATCTCTGCATCAACCAGATCCGCCGCAACGCGAGTGAGGAGCAGAAGCGCCGCTATCTGCCCAAGCTGGTCTCCGGCGAGCATGTCGGTGCGCTGGCGATGAGCGAAACAGGCTCCGGCTCCGATGTCGTGTCGATGAAACTCAAGGCCGAAAAGCGGGGCGACCGTTATGTGCTGAATGGCACCAAGATGTGGATCACCAATGGCCCCTGCGCCGACACGCTGGTCGTCTATGCCAAGACCGATGCGTCGGCCGGTCCACGCGGCATCTCCGCGTTTCTGATCGAGAAGGGAACGAAGGGTTTCAGCACGGCGCAGAAACTCGACAAGCTCGGCATGCGCGGCAGCGACACCGGCGAGCTCGTTTTCGACAATTGCGAAGTGCCGGAAGAAAACCTGATGGGCCGCGAAGGCGGCGGCGTGAACGTGCTGATGAGCGGGCTTGATTACGAGCGCGCGGTGCTCGCCGCCGGAAGCGTCGGCATCATGCAGAGCTGCATGGATGTCGTGCTGCCGTACATCCACGATCGCAAGCAGTTCGGCCAGCCCATCGGCGCGTTCCAGATGATGCAGGCCAAGATCGCGGATATGTACGTCACGCTCTCTGCCGCGCGCGCCTATGTCTACAACGTCGCGCGCGCCTGCGACCGCGGGCAGACCACGCGCAAGGATGCGGCGGGCGCGATCCTGTTCGCGGCGGAAGCGGCGACCCGCATGGCGCTGGACGCGATCCAGTGCCTCGGTGGCAATGGTTATATCAACGAGTTCGCGACAGGCCGTCTTCTGCGCGATGCGAAGCTCTATGAGATCGGCGCGGGCACCAGCGAAATCCGCCGCTGGCTGATCGGCCGGGAGCTGTTCGAGGAAACGTCGTGAGCGGATGGCCGCCTGTTTGCTTACGTGATAACTCGGCCTAGATATTAGACATCCCTAGAACACGGACAAAAATCATGGAAGCCTCTCAAGTCGTTATCCTCTCCGCCGCGCGTACCCCAATGGGCGGGTTTCAGGGCGAGTTGTCCGCTATGTCGGCGCCGGAGCTTGGTGCGATCGCCATCAAAGCGGCGGTCGAACGCGCGGGCATCAGCCCGGGCGATGTCGATGAGACGCTGATGGGCAATGTGCTATCCGCGGGTTTGGGACAGGCGCCGGCGCGTCAGGCCTCGATTCACGCCGGCATCCCGAACACGGTGCCGTGCACGACGATCTCCAAGGTTTGCGGTTCCGGCATGAAGGCCGTGATGATCGCGTCCGATCAACTCGCGCTTGGCCACGCCGACATCATGGTCGCGGGCGGCATGGAGAGCATGACGAACTCTCCCTATCTGCTGCCCAAGGCGCGGGGCGGCTACCGCCTCGGCCATGGCGAGGTGAAGGACCATATGTTCCTCGACGGGCTCGAGGATGCCTATGAGCACCGCCTTATGGGCACCTATGCCGAAGATGCCGCGCGGCACTATCAATTTACGCGCGAGGCACAGGACGAATACGCGACGGAATCCTTGAAGCGGGCCAAGCGGGCGACGGAGGACGGTTCCTTCAAAAATGAAATCGTGGCGGTGACGGTCGCGGGCCGGAAAGGCGAAGTGGTGGTCGCCACCGATGAACAGCCCGGCAAAGCCGATCCTGCGAAAATCCCGACGTTGAAGCCCGCCTTTGCCAAGGATGGCACGGTAACGGCTGCGAATTCGTCCTCGATTTCCGATGGCGCGGCGGCGCTGGTTCTGACTCGGGCCGATGTTGCCAGTGCTCGCGGCCTCAAACCCATCGCGCGGATCGTGGCCCAGGCGAGTAATGCCGCCGAGCCGCGCTGGTTCACGACTGCGCCTGTAGGGGCCATCGAAAAGGCCTTGAAGCTCGCAAACTGGTCAAAGGATGACGTCGATCTCTTTGAGATCAATGAGGCTTTTGCCAACGTGGCCATGATCGCGATGCGCGATCTCGGCATTCCGCATGACAAGGTCAATGTGAACGGCGGCGCCACCGCGCTTGGCCATCCCATCGGAGCGTCCGGCGCGCGGATCATCGTGACGTTGCTCAACGCCCTGAAGGCGCGGGGCAAGACGCGCGGCGTGGCCTCGCTCTGCATCGGCGGCGGCGAAGCGACAGCTGTAGCGGTGGAACTAATATGAAGCTTTGCAGCGCCATCGCCGTCATCGGATTGGCGCTCTCGGCCGCCGGGCCTGCCTTTGGAAACCCGTTTCCGTGGGGTCCGAACGACAAGCCACCGATGGTGGACGGCATCACACTCGGCGACAGCGAGCAGCATGTGCTCGACGTGCTGGGTCCCGCCCGACGATGTGAACACGTCCACGTTCGGGGACATGCTGGAATACAACGCCAAGGGTCTTGAGGTGACGGCCTCAAAAGACGGCGTACAGATGATCCGGCTGTTCAGGCCGGAAGCGGGATCGGTCGGCGGACTTTCGGTGGGCGACATGTCGCGCGACGTGATCACGAAATGGGGCTTGCCGCAGGGCGGGGAGGGGCGTGTCGCACATTTCGGCACCAACAACTGGGTGATCCTGGTGCGCCTCTCCGACAAGGAGGCAAACGTCGCGGAGATGGCACTCGCCTCCGCCCGCATGCGGCCGCAGCAGGACAACTCGCAACTCAACACATTCAAGACGCAATAGCCAACGCAATGACAGATGAAGCCGCTTCGATAAATCCGATGGAACAGCTTTTGGCGTTTCTCGGCCATCTCGATGAACAAAATATCGGATACATCCTCGAATCCACACGAGACGCGATCATGGTGATAGTGCGCATTCCGTCTGCCGTCTATGAAATTGAGTTCTTTGCGAACGGCGACATCGACATCGAGACCATCGGTCCCACGCAAGGCGTGGAACGCGTGACTCTGCAAGACTTGGTTTCGGCACCGGAATTCAAAGCATGATCGCGCTGAAGTCCGCTGTTTCGGGCAATTGATCTGATGCGTGAAACCCGGCCCAATGCATTGAAGATCACGAGTCTTGCTGGGCTCTTTGTTTTGCTGGGTTTCGGTGTTGCGTGGTCAACGCCCGGCCTGGTTGACCAAAAAGAACTGGAGCAGAAGGCTCTCATTCAGAAGGCACAGGAAGAGGCTGCAGAAGATGTGAATGAATGGGAAACAAATAGTCAGAATGAAACCGAGGCACTTGGCTTTCTTTGGTCTGCGTTAAAGCGCACGAGGACTGGCGCGCGCGTGTATTACGGCTCTCCCACATGCCAGGGCGACAATCATCCAATCCCATTTCCAAAACTTGCAGTAAAAAATCCTGTCGAGACGCGGTTAAGCCTCTCGATCGTTCAAAATATGTTTGCAGCCGATCCGCAGGTCAAAGTTCGCGAAGGCGAAACCGGTATGATCAGCATAACCATTGGTGACGTGCCAAAAGAACTTCTGCAAACACAAGTTCATCAAATTGATCTGGAGACTGATGGACGGTTTACCCCCGAAATTGCGGTGATGGAAATCACGAGAGCAAAGCAGTCTCAGAGGCCGAGAAAAAATTGAATGTGAAGGGTCTCGATCAGATTATGGATGTCTTAGTTCAGTCTCCGCTTCCCGGCCTGCCGCATCTTCCGCGCATGCTGAAGAATGTCACCTTGGACCACGCATTTGATATGGTCGCCAAGACGGTCAGCGGAGTCGTTGTTTTTGGCTATTGCGTGGATAAGCGCAGGTATGATGTCGATTTCACCGGTGGCTATAACTATGATGACGGCGAGCCGGTCATTAGGGATCAATCAAAGCAAAATGTCCGTCATTAAGTCTTCTCTGTCGTCGAGCAGCGCAGCTTTCAAATCCAACGCTGAGGCGATGGCGAAGCTTGTCGGCGAGCTGAAAGATCGCATGGCCACTGCCGCGCTCGGCGGCGATGAGAAAAGCCGCAAACGGCATACCGATCGCGGCAAACTTCTGCCGCGCGACCGGGTGGAGCGGTTGCTCGATCCGGGTTCGCCATTCCTGGAGCTTTCGCCGCTCGCCGCCAACGGCATGTATGACGGCGATATCCACGCCGCGGGCATCATCACCGGCGTCGGCCGCGTCGAAGGGCGCGAGTGCGTGATCGTCTCCAACGACGCCACGATCAAGGGCGGCACCTATTATCCGATCACCGTGAAGAAGCATCTGCGCGCGCAGGAGATCGCGCGAGAGAACCGGCTGCCCTGCATCTATCTGGTCGACAGCGGCGGTGCGAATTTGCCGAACCAGGCCGACATCTTCCCCGACCGCGAGCATTTCGGCCGCATCTTCTTCAACCAGGCGAACATGAGCGCGCTGGGTATTCCGCAGATCGCGAGCGTGATGGGTTCCTGCACCGCGGGTGGCGCCTACGTTCCGGCAATGAGCGACGAGACCGTGATCGTGAAGAACCAGGGCACGATCTTCCTCGCCGGCCCGCCGCTGGTGAAGGCGGCGACGGGCGAAGTGGTGAGCGCGGAGGATCTCGGCGGCGGCGACGTGCACACGCGCGTCTCCGGTGTCGCGGATTATCTCGCCAACGACGACACACACGCGCTCGCCATTGTGCGGCGCATCGTCAGCGGCCTCAATCATGTGAAGCAGCCGAACATTCCGGTGGCCGCGCCGCGCGCGCCGCTCTACGACACGGCGGAGCTGAACGGCATCGTGCCGCCGTCGCTGATGACGCAATACGACGTGCGCGAGGTGATCGCGCGGCTGGTGGACGGCTCGGAGCTCGACGAGTTCAAGAAGCGCTATGGCACGACCGTCGTCACCGGCTTCGCGCGGATCGAGGGCATGCCGGTCGGCATCGTCGCCAACAACGGCATCCTGTTCAGCGAGAGCGCGCTCAAGACCGCGCATTTCATCGAGCTGTGTTCGCAGCGGCGCGTTCCGCTGCTGTTCCTGCAGAACATCTCGGGCTTCATGGTCGGGCAGAAATACGAAAGCGGCGGCATCGCCAAGGACGGCGCCAAAATGGTGACCGCCGTCGCCACCGCGCAGGTGCCGAAGATCACGCTCATCATCGGCGGATCGTATGGCGCGGGCAATTACGGCATGTGCGGCCGTGCCTACTCGCCGCGTTTCCTGTTCTCCTGGCCGAACTCGCGCATCTCCGTGATGGCGGCGAGCAGGCGGCGAGCGTGCTCGCGACCGTGCACCGCGACGCCGACAAATGGACGCCCGATCAGGCCGAAGCGTTCAAGGCCCCGATCCGCCAGAAATACGAAGACGAGGGCAATCCCTATTACGCGACCGCGCGCCTCTGGGACGACGGCATCATCGCACCCGCCGATACGCGCCGCGTTCTGGCGCTTGCGCTATCCGCCTGTCTCAACGCCCCCATCGGCGACACGAAATTCGGCGTGTTCAGGATGTGAGGCAAAGCATGGAATATCCGGTCGTCCCAATACATGGTAAGCTTTTTCTTCATTCTCCTCAGACCGAAAACGAGCTCGAACGGCTCTATCGTAAGGTATTCTCCGAAGCGGTAGAGCTTACTGTGGTTAGCGCTTATCTGACCAATTGGGATTCGACGCTCAAGCTAAACTCTCGCTGCAATAGTTTTCGCGTCATCGTAGGAAAGGATTTCGGAATAACCAAAAAGGCGGCTTGCACGAATTTGCTGGAATGGATGCCGCCAAGGTTCAAGAGCGAGTTTTGGTGGCGAGCAGTATTGACGGCTTCCATCCCAAGGCTCTCTTCTGGAAAGAACAAGGTGGTGGGACCTACGCGCTAATCGGTTCGTCTAATCTCACAAATGCGGCGTTTAAGAGCAACTACGAAGCCAACGTCGTCTCCGCTATCAAGGCAACGGAATATGATCGAGTAAGAACGTGGCTGGTAGAAATTGCGGAAAGCTGCGAACCGGTCACACGCAAATGGATACGCAATTACAATCGAGGCTAAGCCGTCGCCTTTAGGAAAAAGTGATGGGGGAAATAAGGGGGGCCGCAGACAGTGACGAACTATTTGGTAGGCTTCCCGACGCGCGCGGAGCGAGCAAAGGCCATCCGCGAACACCGCCGTAAGCTCAAAAATTTCAGTGAGCACAAAACTGGACTGTTAAATCTATTTCGGCGCTGTGCCTCGGGAAGTATCACTTCATTAGAATGCTATGAACGTTTGGATGAGTACTGGGGGCATCGTGATGGCGTGGATGACCGGCTCCAAGGAAAAGGATTCACCATCCTAGGCAAACACAGCAATTTCCAGGCGTTTTCCAAAAGCGTTCTTTCAATCGTTGGCGCGGTAGATCATAAGCGAGATGACGTTGTTAGAGAACAGATTGACCAGCTAAAGCGCGACAAGGTTCCCACGCGCAGAGCGTTGCTTTCGGAGATGTTATGTCTGCTGTTCCCAGATCGCTATCCGATTCTGAACACGCCTGTACGTAGGTATAGAAGCGCACTCGGCCCTCCGAAAGATTGCCAAATCTACTGAAGGCGCGGATTACATCTATCTTGCCCGCGAGATGCGCAGAGCATTGAAGGCTCAGCCTGGTTATCCCGCCAAAGACTTAGTCGAGCTCGATGCTGTTATTTGGTATCGGTACGGTGAGTAATCGTCCAGCCAAGGGCCTGATATTCGCGCCGCCGCGAGATCGCGTAGCGAAGCACCAGCGCCATGATCGCCTTAACAAGCTGAACACGTGGACTAGCTTCAAAACGGATTGCGGATGGTCACGCCCTCGATGATCTGGCCGTCCTTGCAAGTCTTCCGTGTACAGAACGGAGCAATTGGCCAGGGCGGCGGAGGCGACGATCAGGCTGTCGTAGAGTCCGAAGCCAAACCGCTTGGCAATCGAGACGGCCATTTCGTGATGGCGCATGGTCAACCCCAGAGGCGGGGCGAGAAGCGCGCGAATGACGGCGAGTTCGCTTTCGATTTCGTCCCAAGGCCGTTTTAGCTTCTTGCGTGAGACGTTGACGAATTCGTTCAGAACCTGAACGCTGATCACGCCGCCTTCCTGAAGCAACAGAACCGCCGCTTCGTTTCGCGCGTCGTTCTCGGCGAAGGCGTAGACGAGAATGTTGGTGTCGAGGAACGGTCTAGCGTTCATTCGCCTCGTCGCGATCAAATCTGAAGCCGGGAGGCAACGGCCTTTGGAGGGCGCGCAGTTCCGCTAATGCCTTTTCACGGGAGCGGTCGCGGCCAACCGTCAATTCCCGTTTTCCGGCGATGACGATTTCCACATCATCGCCTTCCTTCAATGCAAGGGCGTCCACGACCTTCTTGGGAAGACGGACCGCAAGGCTGTTGCCCCATTTCGCGACCTGCATGACAAAATCCTGATGATATACATTTATAATGTATATCATTACATCGGTTACGTCAATCGGAGGGCGACTACCCCACGGCCCATGTTGATGCGGCTCCGGTGAAGGTTGTGCGTCGATGGCCGGGGTAGGCGCGGGATATGCCAATTTATCCGGTGCATGCCCGCCAAGTTGTTCCAGCACCGCGATGCGTTTGGCGATGGGCGGGTGGGTGTCGAAGAGTTGGGCGAGGGCGAAGCTCGACGGTGGGGTCTCGATGAACATCTGGCGCACTTCGCTCGGCACATGCGGCAAGTCGGGGTTCTCGGAAATCTTCATCAGCGCGGAGATCAGCGCGTCCGGATTCTTGGTCAGGTCCACCGAACCGGCGTCGGCCTGGTATTCGCGCCGCCGCGAGATCGCGAAGCGCAGGACCAGTGCCAGCGCATAACCGATGGCGAACGCCACCGCCGCGATCAGCATGAACACCAGCACGCCGTTGCCGTCCCGCTCGCGCCGTCGCGAGAACGACTGGATCTGGATTATGCGCCACAGGCCCTGGGTCAGGAACGAGATCATGCCCACGAACACGATGGTCACGATGAGGACACGGGTATCTCGCTCCATGATGTGCGTGAGCTCGTGCGCGAGCACGGCTTCCAGCTCGTCCTTGTTCAGCACGGCGAGAAGTCCGCTCGTCACTGTGATCGCGTAACTCCGCTCATCGATGCCGCTGGCATAGGCGTTCATCGCGTCGGTATCGACGATGTAGAGCTTCGGCACGCGAAGGCCGCGGCTGATGCAGAGATTTTCGACAAGGTTATAAAGCTCCGGCTGCTCCACGCGCGTCACGGCTTGCGCACCAGTGGCGCTGTGGATGATCGCGTCGTTGAAGAAGTAGCCGATCAGCACCCACACCGCCGCCACACCGATGACGATGGGCCAATAGGCATAGATAGCGGACAGCGCGAGATCGACCGCGCTGCCCGTGCCCAGCACGGAGTAGAGGTGGAAGGCGTAGAACGGTTCGCGCGAATTACTGAAGATACCGAGGAACAGAAATATGAACCCGAGCAGCGCGAGCAAGAGAACCGGAAACATCGCCAACAACACCATCGACTTGATGTTGTTGTTCTGCCGATAGGTTGTGAGACCTTGCAGAGCCACGCTTAGCTGAAGCTCACCTTGGGCGCATTGCGTGTCTCGGCACGCTCGGTCTCATCCAACGTGAACATCTCGGCCGGTGTGAAGCCCATCGGTCCTGCGATCACGACGGCCGGGAATTTCTGGATCGCGCCGTTATATTCCGCTACCGCGTTGTTCATGAACCGGCGTGCCGCCGCGATCTTGTTTTCCAGATCGCCGAGCTCGTCCTGTAGTTTGAGGAAGTTGTCGTTCGCCTTCAACTGCGGATAATTCTCCGCCACCGCCATCAGGTTGGTGAGCGCGCCGGACAACGCGCCTTCGGCCGCGCTCTTTTCGCCCACCGTATTCGCCTTCATGGCGGACGCGCGCGCCTGTGTCACCTGTGTGAAGACGGTGCTTTCATGCGTGGCATAGCCCTTCACGGTCTCGACCAGGTTCGGCACCAGATCCTGGCGCTGTTTCAGCTGCACGTCGATGTCGGCGAAAGCACGCTTCCACGCCTGGCGCAGCGTGACCAGCTGGTTGTAGGCGAAGATCGCGAACACGACGATGAGCGCGATAACGATCAGGGCGATAATCATGGAACGGCAGCCTTCCAGAGGGGGTCCGAGTCAGAATATAGGGTTTCGTGGCGCGCGCCCAAAGCCGGGCGGGTGAATTTTCTGCGGCACCGGCGAATGGCGAAAGTCACCTTACCCGGCTATCCTGGCGGGCATGATCCTCGTCATAGGCATTGTCACCGCCAGCCCCGATACCATCGAGGAGATGCTGAAGGTCTCGACCGAGCATGTGCACCGCTCGCGGAGCGAGCCGGGGTGTATCAGCCATCATGTGAGCATCGACGCCGACGATCCGCTGACGCTCCATTTCACCGAGCGATGGGAAAGCGTGGCAGCGCTCAGGACCCATTTCCGCGTGCCGGAATCGCGCGCGATGTGGAAGCGACTGCAGGAACTCGCCGCGCACCCAGGCGCAATGCACCTCTACGAGGCGTCGGAGATCAAATTTTGACGATGTCTATATCGAGGAACCGGCCGACGAACTGGAAATTGCCGCCCCGGATATGCCAGAAACGGGTATGATCTCCACTCTGCTTATCGCCAACCGTGGCGAGATCGCCTGCCGCATCATCCGCACGTCCTACAGCTTCCCGGGCGACGACATTCCGGTCATCGCGGATCTGCGCTGATGGCGCTGGAGAACAAGGGCCGAAGCTCGGCCACGATGCGGTGCTTGAACTGATGAAGGCGGTGGGACGGAGCATTCCGCAGCCCTGAGCGTCCGATCGACAAGCCGTTCCTGATGCCGATCGAGGACGTGTTCTCGATCTCGGGCCGCGGCACGGTTGTGACGGGCCGGGTGGAGCGCGGCCATCGTGAAGGTTGGCGAGACGGTGGAGATCATCGGCATCCGTCCGACATCCTCGACCACGAGTCACCGGCGTCGAGATGTTCCGCAAGCTGCTCGATCAGGGCCAGGCCGGCGACAACATCGGTGCGTTGTTGCGCGGCGTGGACCGCGAGGGCGTGGAGCGCGGCCAGGTTCTGGCCAAGCCGGGCAGTGTCCACCCCCACACGACGTTCAAGGCGGAGGTTTACATCCTGACGAAGGACGAGGGCGGGCGTCATACGCCGTTCTTTGCGAACTACCGTCCGCAGTTTTACTTCCGCACGACGGACGTGACGGGGATCGTGAAGCTGCCGGAAGGCACGGAGATGGTGATGCCGGGCGACAACATCTCGATCGAGGTCGAGCTGATCGTGCCGATCGCGATGGAAGAGATAGCTGCGCTTCGCTATCCGCGAAGGCGGATGAACCGTCGGTTCCGGCGTCGTCGCTAGTATTATAAAGTAAGGAGTTCGTAGGGGGCGTGACCCCTGCACAGGAGTGTAGCTCAGTTGGTAGAGCGGCGGTCTCCAAAACCGTAGGCCGTGGGTTCGAGTCCCTCCACTCCTGCCAGTTGAAGACAGTGAAAGAAGAGAATGGCTGATACGACCAAGAAGACGGTGGATGCGGGAACTGGCGGCAAGGAATTGGCCGGCGGCCGGCTCCGCGTGCCAGCCGTGGTATCTTCCAGTTCTTCCGCGAAGTGCGGCGCGAGGGCATCGACAAGGTGACCTGGCCGACCTTCAAGGAAACGCGTCCTCACCACGATGATGGTGTTCATCATGGTCGGACTTACGATGGCTTTCTTTTTCGTCGTCGATTGGGTGCTCGCTTACGGCGAGCGCCTGTTGATCGGTGCGGTGGGCTAAAGCGATGAGTGAAGCGGGAACGACAACAATCCATCCGGACGCCAAGTGGTACATCGTACGACAACAATCCATCCGGACGCCAAGTGGTACATCGTCCACACCTACTCGAATTTCGAGAAAAAGGTGTCGGAGGAGATCAAGCGTCAGGCGAAGCTCCAGGAGCTTGCCGAATTCGTCGCGGACGTCGTCGTGCCGACGGAAGAGGTGGTGGAAGTACGCCGCGGCCAGAAGATCAATGCCGAGCGCAAATTCCTGCCCGGCTATGTGCTGCTGCACGCGAAGCTGACGGATGAAGTTTATCACCTGGTCAAGAACGTGGCGAAGGTCACGGGCTTTCTGGGTCAGAACAACAAGCCGATGCCGCTGCGTCAGGCGGAGGTGGACCGCATCCTCAACCAGGTGGTCGAGGGCGCGGAGCATCCCAAGCACACGATCACATTCGAGATCGGCGAACAGGTTCGCGTGGCGGACGGTCCGTTCACGTCGTTCACCGGCGTGGTCGAAGAAGTGGACGACGATCGTTCGCGCCTGAAGGTCGCGGTGTCGATCTTCGGCCGCGCAACGCCCGTTGAATTGGAATTCACGCAGGTCGAGAAGGTTTGACCTGCGCTTAACGCGGGAGAGCCAGCCAGGCTCGTTCGCACCGCAAACCGCTAAGGAGGCGGATGTAGAGTGGCAAAAAAGATTACTGGTTACGTCAAACTGCAGGTGCCCGCAGGCGCGGCAAATCCGTCGCCGCCGATCGGCCCTGCGCTGGGCCAGCGCGGCCTGAACATCATGGAGTTCTGCAAGGCATTCAATGCCAAGACGCAGGACCAGGAAAAAGGCATGCCGATCCCGGTGACGATCACCGTGTTCTCGGACAAGTCGTTCACCTTCGCGATGAAGACGCCGCCGGCGTCCTACTTCCTGAAGAAGGCCGCGAAGATCACGAGCGGTTCGAAGACGCCCGGCCGCGGCTTTGCCGGATCGGTGACCAAGGCACAGGTGCGTCAGATCGCCGAAACCAAGATGAAGGACCTCAACGCCAACGACCTCGACAACGCGATGCTCCTCATTGAGGGCTCGGCGCGGTCGATGGGCATCGAAGTGAAGGGGTAATCGCCATGACCATATCCAAAAGATTCAAGAAAGCCGTCGAAGGCGTCGAAGCCAACAAGGCCTACAACATCGAAGAAGCGGTGAAGCTCGTGAAATCGCGCGCGACCGCCAAGTTCGACGAGACGATCGAAGTCGCAATCAATCTCGGCGTCGATCCGCGTCATGCCGATCAGATGGTGCGTGGCGTCGTGGCGTTGCCGAACGGCACGGGCCGTTCGCTTCGTGTCGCCGTGTTCGCGAAGGGTGCCAAGGCCGAAGAAGCGAAAAAGGCCGGTGCGGACATCGTCGGCGCCGAAGATCTGTTCGAGACCGTGAACAAGGGCGAAGTGAATTTCGATCGCTGCATCGCGACCCCGGACATGATGGGCCTCGTCGGCCGTCTCGGTAAGGTGCTAGGCCCGCGCGGCATGATGCCGAACCCGAAGGTCGGCACCGTCACGATGGACGTCACCCAGGCGATCAAGGATGCCAAGGGCGGCGCGGTCGAATATCGCGTCGAGAAGGCGGGTGTCGTTCAGGCCGGCGTCGGCAAGGCGAGTTTCACCGAAGATGCAATCGTCCAGAACGTGAAGACGTTCGTCGACAGCGTCATCAAGGCGAAGCCCACAGGCGCCAAAGGCACCTACATGAAGAAAATCTCCCTCTCATCGACGATGGGGCCTGGCGTGAAAATCTCGCTTGGCTCTGTCGGCGCGGCGAGTGCGGAGGCGTAGTCATAAGTTTCGGACCGGCGATGGTCCGAAAAACTGTCCGAGACCGCTGGTGTGCCCAAGAGCTTAGGCAAAGGGGCGCTTAAATATCCGGCGCAGACAGGGTTCGAGTTGGACCCTGGGGCAGGAAAAGCAACAGGGGACCGGGGGATCGCCACCTTGGTCGTTGTAAGTGGCCTCACGCAATGAAGCGGGTGGCCACTAAAAGGAGCAAACAGTGGAGAAAGCCAAAAAGGCGGAAGTCGTCGAAGAGCTGCAAAGCGTCTTCGCGAATGCCGGCTCGGTGGTTGTCGCCCACTACACAGGCATGACGGTTGCCCAAATGAGCGACCTCCGCTCGCGCATGCGCGCGAACGGAGCCTCGTTCAAGGTGGCGAAGAACCGTCTTGCCATGCGCGCTCTGAAGGGTACGCCCGTAGAGGGGATCAGCCACCTCTTCAAAGGCCCGACCGGCATCGCATACAGCGATGATCCGATTGCGGCTTCGAAGACGGCGATCGCCTACGCCAAGGATAACGACAAGCTCGTGATCCTGGGTGGTTCGATGGGAGCAACGATGCTCGATGCCAACGGCGTGAAGGCCGTGGCCGAGTTGCCGTCTCTCGACGAACTCAGGGGCAAGATCGTGGGCCTGCTCGTGGCACCCGCGACAAAGATTGCCGGGATTCTGCAAGCCCCGGCCGGTCAGCTTGCCCGTGTGATCGGTGCGTATTCCAAGAAAGAAGCCGCGTAAGCGACAGACAACACACAACTCGAAACTAACTGTAAGGAACTGAAAGAAATGTCGAAGATCGAACAACTTGTCGAAGACCTGTCCGGCCTGACCGTCCTCGAGGCGGCGGACCTGGCGAAACTGCTCGAAGAGAAGTGGGGCGTCAGCGCCGCCGCTCCTGTGGCTGCTGCGGCCGGTCCGGCTGCCGCTGCTGCGGCTCCGGCGGCCGAGAAGACCGAGTTCACGGTCGTTCTCACCGAAGCGGGCGACAAGAAGATCAACGTGATCAAGGAAGTCCGTGCCATCACCGGCCTGGGCCTGAAGGAAGCCAAAGACCTCGTCGAAGGCGCCCCGAAGGAGTCAAAGCCGATGTGAGCAAGGACGAAGCGGCGAAGATCAAGAAGCAGCTCGAAGACGCAGGCGCGAAGGTCGAGCTGAAATAAGGAGTGCTCGCGGGGTTGAAAAACCGCGATACGAACATATTTCTCATGCACACCAGCTTCCCGGGGCACGTTCCCGGGGAGCCGGTGTCGTTTTCATTTTATTGATCGATTTTTGGTTGGCGGACAGCCGGTTACGGCCAGGCAAGGAATACAAAAAGCATGACACTCTCCTTCACGGGACGCAAACGCCTCCGCAAATACTTCGGCAAGATCGTCGAAGTCGCTGAGATGCCGAACCTCATCGAGGTTCAAAAGACCTCTTACGAGCAGTTTCTCCAGGTCGTAAAGCCGCAAGGCGGCCGCTTAGACGAGGGGCTGCAGACCGTTTTCACATCCGTGTTTCCGATCAAGGACTTTTCGGAATCCTCGCTGCTGGAATATGTCGACTATCACTTTGAAGACCCGAAATACGACGTCGAGGAATGCCAGCAGCGCTCCATGACCTATGCCGCGCCGCTCAAGGTGACGCTGCGGCTGATCGTATTCGATGTGGATCAGGAAACCGGCGCCAAGTCCGTCAAGGACATCAAGGAGCAGGACGTCTATATGGGCGACGTCCCCTTCATGACCGAGAACGGCACCTTCGTCGTCAACGGCACGGAGCGCGTGATCGTCTCCCAGATGCACCGTTCGCCGGGCGTCTTTTTCGATCACGACAAGGGCAAGACGCATTCGAGCGGCAAGCTGCTGTTCGCCGCGCGCGTCATTCCCTATCGCGGCTCGTGGCTCGACTTCGAATTTGACGCCAAGGACATCGTGCATGTGCGCATCGACCGCCGCCGCAAATTGCCTGCGACGACGCTGCTCTATGCACTCGGTCTGACGCAGGAAGAAATCCTCGAATACTTCTACGGCAAGATGAGTTTCAAGAAGCACAAGGACGGCACCTGGCATACGCCGGTCGATGCAGCCTGGATGCGCAATGCGAAGGCCGTCGGCGAGTGGAAGAACGCCAAAACTGGCGACGTCATCGCGGAGGCGGCCAGAAAATCACGGCGCGCAATCTGCGCAAGTGGCAGGAAGACGGCATCAAGCAGGTCTCGCTCACCGAGGAAGATCTTCTCGGCCGTTACAGCGCGCTCGACTATGTGAATCCGGAAACCGGCGAAATCCATCTGGAAGCGGGCGATGAAGTCACCGCCGCGCATCTGGAGACTTTGGCCGATGCCGGCGTCAACGAAGTCACCGTTATCAATGTCGATGGCATCACCATCGGTTCGTATATTCGCAACACGATGGCCGTGGACAAGAACCACAGCCGCGAGCAGGCGCTAATCGATATTTACCGCGTTATGCGTCCCGGCGAGCCGCCGACCCTCGACACTGCGGAGACGCTGTTCAACCAGCTCTTCTTCGACAGCGAGCGCTACGATCTTTCCGCGGTCGGCCGCGTGAAGATGAACATGCGCCTGAATCTTGATGCTCCGGATACGTTGCGCATCCTGCGCAAGGAAGACATCGTGGCGATCCTGAAAGCCTTGGCCGAACTGCGCGACGGCCGCGGCGAAATCGACGACATCGACAATCTCGGCAATCGCCGCGTGCGTTCGGTGGGCGAGTTGATGGAGAACCAGTTCCGCGTCGGTCTTCTGCGCATGGAGCGTGCGATCAAGGAACGCATGTCGGCCGTCGATATCGACACCGTCATGCCGCACGATCTGATCAATGCCAAACCCGTCGCGGCAGCGGTGCGCGAGTTCTTCGGCTCGTCGCAGCTCTCGCAGTTCATGGACCAGACCAATCCTTGTCTGAAGTCACTCACAAGCGCCGCATGTCGGCCCTTGGGCCGGGTGGTCTGACCCGCGAGCGCGCTGGCTTTGAAGTGCGCGACGTGCATCCGACGCATTACGGCCGCATCTGCCCGATCGAGACGCCGGAAGGCCCGAATATCGGCCTGATCAATTCGCTCGCGACCTATGCGCGCGTGAACAAGTACGGTTTCATCGAAAGTCCGTACCGCAAGGTCGTGGACAAGAAGGTCACCGATGAGGTGATCTATCTGTCGGCGATGGAAGAGGCGAAGTACACTATCGCCCAGGCCAACGCGACGATCGACGGCCGTGGCCGCATCACCGACGAACTCGTCTCCTGCCGCAAGGGCGGAAACTTCGTCATGACCACGCCGGATCAGGTTGAGTTCATCGACGTGTCGCCGAAGCAGCTTGTGTCCGTGGCCGCGGCGCTCGTTCCGTTCCTTGAGAACGACGACGCCAACCGTGCGCTTATGGGCTCGAACATGCAGCGTCAGGCCGTGCCGCTGCTGCGTCCCGAGGCGCCGCTGGTCGGCACCGGTCTTGAGGATGTGGTCGCGCGTGACTCCGGCTCCGCCATTGCGGCCCGCCGCTCGGGTGTCGTCGATCAGGTCGATGCGACCCGTATCGTCGTGCGCGCAACGGAAGAGACCGATCCCACGAAGCCGGGCATCGACATCTATCGTCTCAAGAAGTTCCAGCGCTCCAACCAGTCGACCTGCATCACGCAGAAGCCGCTGGTGAAGGTTGGCGACCGTCTTCAGAAAGGCGACATCATCGCCGACGGCCCGTCGACGCAGTTGGGCGAGTTGGCGCTCGGCAAGAACGTGCTCGTCGCGTTCATGCCGTGGAATGGTTACAACTTCGAGGACTCCATCCTCATCTCCGAGCGCATCGTGCGCGACGACGTCTTCACCTCGATCCATATCGAGGAATTCGAGACGATGGCGCGCGATACGAAACTCGGCCCTGAGGAAATCACGCGCGACATTCCCAATGTCGGCGAGGAAAACCTCAAGAACCTCGACGAAGCGGGCATCGTCTATATCGGCGCCGACGTGAACGCGGGCGATATTCTGGTGGGCAAGGTGACGCCAAAGGGCGAAACCCCGATGACGCCGGAAGAAAAACTCCTGCGCGCCATCTTCGGCGAGAAGGCGGCCGACGTGCGCGATACGTCGCTTCGCGTTCCGCCGGGCGTCACCGGCACGATCGTCGAAGTGCGCGTCTTCAATCGTCACGGCGTGGATAAAGACCAACGCGCCATGACGATCGAGAAGGCGGAGGAAGATCGTCTCGCGGAAGACCGCGACGACGAACTCGCGATCTTAGAGCGCAACATGTTCTCGCGTCTCTCTGACCTCCTACTGCACAAGACCGCGGCGTCGGGCCCGAAGGGCATGGCGGCGGACACCAAGATCACGCAGCTCGTACTCGACACGATCCCGCGTCATCAATGGTGGCAGATCGCGCTGCGCAACGAAAAGGCGATGGGCGAGATCGAATCGCTGCGCAAGCAGTACGACGAGTCCAAGCAACGCCTCGACAAGCGTTTCGCGGACAAGGTCGAGAAGCTGAAGCGCGGCGACGAGCTTGCGCCCGGCGTGATGAAGATGGTCAAGGTGTTCGTCGCGGTGAAGCGCAAGCTCCAGCCCGGCGACAAGATGGCCGGCCGTCACGGCAACAAGGGCGTCATCTCGCGCATCGTTCCGATCGAGGACATGCCGCATCTGGATGACGGCACGGCGGTGGACGTCGTGCTCAATCCGCTCGGCGTGCCGTCGCGCATGAATGTGGGCCAGATTCTCGAAACCCATCTGGGTTGGGCCTGCGCGGGATTGGGCAAGCAGATCGGCGATGTGCTCGATAAGGTCAACCGCGACGGCAAATATGAGCCGCTGCGTAAAGCCTTGAAGAGTGTGTACGGCGACGACGCGCGTCTGAAAGAGCTTGACGAGCAGGGCTTGGCCGAACTCGGCGACAATCTGCGCGCCGGTATTCCCATCGCGACGCCGGTATTCGATGGCGCCAAGGAAGCCGACATTGTGGAGATGCTCGACCAGGCGGGCCTCACCCAATCGGGTCAGGTTACGCTGTTCGATGGACGCACGGGCGAGGCGTTCAAGCGTCAGGTCACCGTCGGCTACATCTATATCCTGAAGCTGCATCACCTGTGGACGACAAGATCCACGCGCGGTCGATCGGCCCGTACTCGCTCGTCACCCAGCAGCCGTTGGGCGGCAAGGCGCAGTTCGGCGGACAGCGCTTCGGTGAAATGGAGGTGTGGGCTCTCGAAGCCTATGGCGCCGCCTACACGTTGCAGGAAATCCTGACCGTGAAGTCGGACGACGTGGCGGGCCGCACCAAAGTGTACGAGGCGATCGTGCGCGGCGAGGACACGTTCGAGGCCGGTATCCCGGAATCGTTCAACGTCCTCGTCAAGGAAATGCGCTCGCTATCGCTCAATGTGGAGCTGGTGCACGGACCGACGACGTAACCGCAATTGCCCCTTGGTGTCGTGGCCCGCGAAAGCGGGTCACCCGGGTGGGATAGATCGCATGGTGGCCCGGTCAAGCCGGGTCATGACAAGTTTTGAAATTGAAAAGAAAGGCTCGTAAATGAATCAAGAGCTGATGAATGTCTTCCAGACGAAGGACGTTCCGACCTTCGACCGGATCAAAATCTCTCTCGCAAGTCCCGACCAGATTCTGCGCTGGTCGCATGGCGAGGTGAAGAAGCCCGAGACGATCAACTATCGTACCTTCAAGCCGGAGCGCGACGGTCTGTTCTGCGCGCGCATCTTCGGACCGGTGAAGGACTACGAGTGCCTGTGCGGCAAATACAAGCGCATGAAGTACAAGGGCATCGTCTGCGAAAAATGCGGCGTGGAAGTCACGGTGCAGAAAGTGCGCCGCGATCGCATGGCGCATATCGAACTCGCGTCGCCCGTAGCCCATATCTGGTTCCTGAAATCGTTGCCGTCGCGCATCGGCCTGATGCTCGACATGACGCTGAAGGATCTTGAGCGCGTTCTGTATTTCGAGAACTACATCGTCACCGAGCCTGGCCTGACCCCGCTCAAGGACCGCCAGCTTCTGACGGAAGACGAGTATTACAAAGCGCAGGACGAATACGGCAATGATGGCTTTACCGCCATGATCGGCGCGGAAGCTATTCGTCTGCTGCTCCAGAGCATCGACCTCGAAAAGCTGCGCGATGACATCCGCACCGGCATTGCGGAGAGCAATGGCGGCGAAAAGGCCAAGAAGCTCGTCAAGCGTTTGAAGGTCGCCGAAGCCTTCCTCGATTCCGGCAACCGTCCGGAATGGATGATCCTGACCGTCGTTCCGGTGATCCCGCCAGAACTGCGCCCGCTCGTCCCGTTGGACGGCGGCCGCTTCGCGACGTCGGACCTGAACGATCTCTATCGCCGCGTCATCAACCGCAACAACCGCTTGAAGCGTCTGATCGAACTCAAGGCGCCGGATATCATCGTGCGCAACGAAAAGCGCATGTTGCAGGAATCCGTCGACGCGTTGTTCGACAACGGCCGCCGCGGCCGCGTCATCACGGGCGCCAACAAGCGTCCGCTGAAGTCGCTTGCCGACATGCTGAAAGGCAAGCAGGGCCGTTTCCGTCAGAACCTGCTTGGCAAGCGCGTCGACTATTCGGGCCGTTCGGTGATCGTGGTCGGTCCCGAACTCAAGCTACATCAGTGCGGCCTGCCGAAGAAGATGGCGCTCGAACTGTTCAAGCCGTTCATCTACGCGCGGCTTGAGGCGAAGGGCTTCAGCCAGACAGTCAAGCAGTCCAAGAAGCTGGTCGAGAAAGAAAAGCCGAAGTGTGGGACATCCTCGAAGAGGTGATCCGCGAACATCCGGTGCTGCTCAACCGCGCGCCGACGCTCCACCGCCTCGGCATCCAGGCGTTCGAGCCCGTGCTGATCGAAGGCAAGGCGATCCAGCTTCATCCGCTGGTCTGCACGGCGTTCAACGCGGACTTTGACGGCGACCAGATGGCCGTCCACGTCCCGCTGTCGCTCGAAGCGCAGCTGGAAGCGCGCGTGCTGATGATGTCGACAAATAACATCCTGTCGCCTGCGAACGGCAAGCCGATCATCGTGCCGACCCAGGACATCGTGCTTGGTCTCTACTATCTGAGCCAGGAACGTCCGAACGAGCCGGGCGAGGGTATGATGTTCAACGACATCGGCGAGATCGAACACGCGTTGTTCGCGGGCGCGGTCACGCTACATGCCAAGATCAAGGCGCGTTACAGGACCGTCGATGAGAACGGCAACCCGATCGTGCGCCGCGTGGCCTCCACGCCGGGCCGCATGATGATCGCGGAAATCCTGCCGCGCAGCCCGAAGATCCCGTTCGAGCTGGTGAACCGCTTCTGCGCAAGCAGGAAGTCTCGCACATCATCGACGAGGTCTATCGTCACTGCGGTCAGAAAGACACGGTGCTGTTCGCCGATGCGGTGATGGGGCTCGGCTTCCGGGAGGCATGCAAGGCCGGCATCTCGTTCGGCAAGGACGACATGGTCGTGCCCGACACCAAGACCAAGCTGATCGACGAGACGCGCCATCGCGTGCGCGAGTACGAGCAGCAGTATCAGGACGGTCTGACCACCGACAAGGAGAAGTACAACCTCGTTGTCGATACCTGGTCAAAGTGTACTGATCTGGTCGCGGCCGAAATGATGAAGGAAATCTCCAAAGAAAAGATCGACCCGAACACGGGCCGCGTCCTGGAGATGAACTCCATCTACATGATGTCGCACTCCGGCGCGCGCGGCAGCCCGCAGCAGATGAAGCAGCTTGCTGGTATGCGCGGCCTGATGGCCCGTCCGGACGGCTCGATCATCGAGACGCCGATCCTGTCGAACTTCAAGGAAGGCCTGACCGTGCTCGAGTACTTCAACTCGACCCACGGTGCGCGTAAGGGTCTGGCCGACACCGCGCTCAAGACGGCGAACTCGGGTTATCTCACCCGCCGTCTCGTCGACGTGGCGAACGACTGCATCATCACGGCGGAAGATTGCGGCACCAAAAGGGGTGTCACGGTCCAGGCCGAGATCGACGGCGGTCAGGTCGTGTCGTCGCTTTCGGAGCGCATCCTCGGCCGCACCACGGCGGAAGATGTGAAGCATCCGGAGACCGGTGAAATCCTTCTGAAGCGCAACAAGGAAGTCACGGAAGACCTTGCGGAGAAAATCGACAAGTCGCAGGTGCAGAAAGTGCGCGTGCGTTCGGTTCTGACCTGCGAGCTTGGCGAAGGCGTCTGCGGCAAGTGCTATGGCCGCGATCTGGCGCGCGGTACGTCGGTCAATATCGGCGAAGCGGTCGGCGTGATCGCGGCGCAGTCGATCGGCGAGCCGGGCACGCAGCTCACCATGCGTACCTTCCACATCGGCGGTGCGGCGCAGGTTGCGGGTTCGTCGAAGATCGAGGCGTCGTATGACGGCAAGGTCAAGATCGTGAACCGCAACGTCGTTAAGAACTCCGACGGCGAGCTGATGGCGATGGGCCGCAACATGCAGGTTGTCATCACCGACTCCAAGGGTCAGGAACGTGCGTCGTACCGCATCGTGTACGGCGCGCGTCTGAAGGTGGACGAGGGCGCGACCGTGAAGCGTGGCGACAGGCTTGCGGAATGGAATCCGAACAGCATCCCGGTCCTCACCGATGCCGAAGGCACGGTGAAGTTCGAGGAGATCGTGTCCGGCGTGTCCGTGAAGGAAGTGGCCGACGAAAAGACGGGCGTGACCAACCGCGTCGTCATCGACAGCCGCTCCGGCACGGGTTCGAAGGCGACGGAGCTTCGCCCCACGCTTGTGATTGTCGACAAGAGTGGCAAGACGATCCAGCTGTCGGGTGGCGGTGAGGCGCGCTATGCGCTCCCCATCGACTCCATTCTCTCGGTGGATGAAGGCTCGCACATCAAAGCCGGCGATATGCTCGCGCGTATTCCGACCGAAGGCGCGAAGACCGCGACATCACGGGCGGCCTGCCGCGCGTGGCGGAGCTGTTCGAAGCGCGCAAGCCCAAGGAAGCGGCGGTTCTTGCCGAGACCGACGGCTTCGTGGAGTTCGGCAAGGACTACAAGAACAAGCGTCGCGTTATCGTGAAGCCGAAGTCGGACAAGATCGAACCGACCGAGTACCTAATCCCCAAGGGCAAGCACATCAGCGTGCGCGAGGGCGATTATGTGGAGAAGGGCGATTACATCGTCGAAGGCAATCCTTCGCCGCACGATATCCTGCGCATCAAGGGTGTCGAGGAACTCACCGTCTATCTCGTGAAGGAAATCCAGGACGTCTATCGTCTGCAGGGTGTGAAGATCAACGACAAGCATATCGAAGTGATCTGTCGCCAGATGATGCAGAAGCTGGAAATCACCGAGGGCGGCGATACCACGCTGCTCGCCGGCGAACACGTCGATCAGATCGAGCTGGAGCAGGCGAACAAAAAGGCGGACGAAACCAGCGGCAAGCACGCCGAGGGCCGCCCGATCCTTCTGGGCATCACCAAGGCGTCGTTGCAGACGCGTTCAGTGTTCTCGGCAGCATCGTTCCAGGAGACGACCCGCGTGCTCACCGACGCGGCCGTCAACGGCAAGGTCGATACGCTCGAAGGCCTGAAGGAGAACGTGATCGTGGGACGCCTGATCCCGGCGGGCACGGGCGGCGCCATCGCGCGTCTGCGTCACGTCGCGACCGAACGCGATCGCGCGATCCAGGAAGAGAACGCGAAGAACGCGCCCGTCGCGCAGATCGAAGGGCCAACGCCGCAAGCTGCGGAGTAATCCGCGTCTCAGCGAAACGAACAAAGGGCCGGTAGCGATACCGGCCCTTTTTCTTTCTGGCCAGGTGTGCTAGCTAAGTTAGCCAGATCGAGGATCGGCTATGAAAGTCAACGTCCTGGAAGCCAAGAACCGCCTTTCGCAGCTCATCAAGGCAGCGCAGGCCGGAGAAGAAGTGGTGATCGCCAATCGCGGCGAGCCGGTCGCGCGTCTTTTGCCAATAAAAAAAGATGCGAAGGAATTGCCCCCGGGTAATCCCGAACGCATTCTCAAATGGCTCAAAGAGAATCCGTTGCCAGAAAGCTCGCGACGCTCGGCTGAAGAAATCGACGCCGGTATTCAGGCAGAGCGTGACGCGTGGGACTGATCTATCTCGACAGTTGTGTGTTGATTTATGCGTTTGAGAAGGATGGGGAGCGGGAGATCGTTGTAGGGCGATGATCGCAAAGCACCGCGCGGACGATCTCGCAATATCGCCACTGGTCAAACTCGAATGTCTCGTCGGTCCGTCGAAGGCAAACGATTCCGCTGCACGGAAGCTGTTCTTGGAGTTCTTCCAACAGTTCAGCCAACTTGATATTCCCGAACCCGCTTATCTGCGTGCTTCTGAAATCAGAGCCCGGTACGGTCTCAAAACGCCGGATGCCCTACATTTATCCTGCGCGCAACATCACGGCTGCGGTGCGCTTTGGACCAACGACGCGCGTCTCGACAAAGCTTCGAGCGATCTGGCACGCAATATCTTCGCCTGAACAGGACAAGAATGCGGCTTCGTCAGATTGCGCTGGTGGCAAAAGACCTGGAGCCGGTCGCGGCACAGCTTCACGCCGTGTTCGGGCTCAACGTGGCGTTTCGCGATCCAGCCGTCGCGACGTTCGGATTGGTGAATGTCGTGATGCCGGTGGGCGGCGAATTTCTGGAGATCTTGCAGCCGGTGACGGTCGATGCATCGGCGGGGCGCTACCTCGCGCGGCGTGGCGGCGATGCGGGTTACATGCTGATCTTCGAGGCACCGGACGCGTTGGCGCATCGGGAGAGGCTTGTGGCCAAGGGCCTGCGCAGCATCGCGCAATGGGACAAGCCGCACTACACCTTCACGCATTTCCACCCGAAGGATTTCGACGGCGTTCTGGTCTCCATCGATACGGCCGGTGACGGCTCGTCGTGGCGGGAGCGTTTCGGCGATTGGCCACCCGCCGGGCGGAATTGGAGGAATTGCCTTGCGCCAGCCGACATCAAGGGCATCGTTGGCGCCACGGTGCAGTCACGCGATCCGGAAGCGGCGGCTGCACGCTGGTCAGAGCTTCTGCAAACGGAACGCGACGGCACGGCTCTGAAATGCGACGGCGCGACGGTTCGTTTTGTCGACCCCGTCGATGCGGATGGCTCTGGCATCGTTGGCGTCGATATTGCCGTATCCGATCCGGCGCCCATCATTGCCCATGCCGAAACCAACGGATGCCTGTTGTCAACGGCAAGCTTCAAATCGGCGGCGTGTCGTTCTCGCCAATGAGGGCCTGAGTTTTACAGTCGTGCCGTCACGGCCACACGGAATTCTCGCGGCTCTGCCGGATGGGTTTGGATATCGTCCACACCTTCCAGCGGCTCGCCGGGAAGGCGTGACGTGTAGAAGTAGTCGATATCGCTTGCCCGCGCATCGAGGAGGTTGAAAACATCCAGCGCGATGCTCCATCGCTCGTCGATGGCATAGCCGATATCGGCATACAGAAGCGTGGTGGATTTTGATTTTATCGTTCCATCCTGCGTCAGAGGGCGCGGACCGAAATATCTGAGCCGGAGACCTCCGTAGAATTTGGAAAGTGGGCCGTCGAGATCGTGTACAGCGACGCCGCCATCAAGCATCGCGACAAGTGCTTCCGGTACATAGTTTCCGTCCGGCTCATCGTCGGTGAACCGTGCATGTGACCACGCATAGTCCGCGTCGATCGTCAGCCAATCTGTCGGTGTGTAGAAGTTCGCGAATTCGATACCATAGCGCCGTGTCGGGCCACTCGGCTCGTTGGTGCCTTCATCGCCATCCCACACCAGTTCGGATTGCAGATCGAGCAACCAGAACGACAAAGAGCTTTGAAGGCCGGGAAGGATCGTGGTGCGAACGCCGGCTTCCGCGCCTTTGCTTCTGGGTAGGGCCGTCGCAGGGTCCACATTGGAAACGACGCCGCGCGCATCGTTGCTATGATAGCCATAGCCGCCATTGACATAAAATTCGGTCTTGTCCCACGGCCCGAAAATCAGGCTGAGCTTCGGACTGAAGAGAGCCGCTTGCACATTCCCGGAATTTCCACCCACGATGTTCTGAACGTCGAACCAGCAGAAATCTCCGCGAACGCCGAGCACGGTCCGAAACCAGTCCGTCCATTTTGTCCGGCTTTCGAAATAGGGGCTCGCGCTCGTCTCCGCGATGCTGTTGATGGTCGTCGTTCCGATCCGGATGCGGTCTTCCGTATGGAACAAGCCATTGTGGATGTCGTCGTTGCGAACATCCAGACCGACCGTGTTTTCCATCGGCGCCCCCAGGATGTCGCCGAACCAGGTCTGGCTTGCCTTGCCGCCAAGAACATAGCGGTGGTCCTGCTGCTCGATCTGATCGCCGTGAACGGGATCTTCGAGGAAGTACGTGAAGTTCGAAAACAGGTCGAGATCGTAGTAGGTCGCGTAGACCATCACGTTCGTTTTGTGACCGTCGCCTGCGTCATGCCATTCGCCGGTCAGACCATAGCGGCCCGTCTTGCCGCCATCCGAAGGATCGATCTCTCCCCAGCGGGAGATAATGTCTCCGGCGGCGGGGGCGGTGCGCCCACCGGATCGCTTTCGCCCGAAATGGCGCGATCGGGAATCTGATCCGTCGAATTCCAGATGTTGTGATACCCCATGGCCGTGAACGACCAGCCATCGGTTTCGCCGCCCTGGAATAGCGGACGAGCCCGTTGATCTTGCGCGCGTCGTCGCCCTTCACCCACGGACCGTCATTGTGTTCGAGTTCGAGGGCATAGATCACGTTGCCCGACCCAAGCGCGGCGTTGTTCGCGATCACGCCGCGGCCATAACCGAACTGGCCGCCTTCGACGCGCATGAGACCGCTGGGAAGTTCGTCGTAGTACCGGATGTTGAAAGCGCCTGCGGAGCCGAAATCTCCGACATCGGCGTAGTAGGGGCCTTTCTTGAAATCGACGGCCTCGACAAGTTCGGGGATCAGAAAGTTCAGATCGGCATATCCCTGACCGTGTGCGTGGCTCGGCATATTGACCGGAACGCCGTCGACGCTCACCGCCAGGTCCGTTCCGTGGTCGAGATTGAACCCCCTGAGAAAATACTGGTTCGCTTTTCCGCTGCCGCTGTGCTGCGTGATGATCACGCCCGGCACGTTCTCCACGATTTCGCCGGGCCGCAGAATAGGTCTCAAGGCGATGTCTTTGGCGCCGACAATTCCCTGATTGGCCGAAGCGGCAATCCCCGTCAGGTCGCGCGCCCGGCCGGTCACCACCACAGTTTCAATGCTCTCGGCCTTCTTGCCGTTTTTCTTTGGTGTCGCTGAATCGGCGAGAGAGGCGGTCGCGAAACTGCAAAGAACAATAGTCAGCGCTGACCCCATGCGGATGGGTTCACGCAGGGATAACTGCATGGAAAGGGGCTCGCGAATTGCATTATGTATACTAGTTCAATAGACTAAATTGGTATGATGATCTTGTCCAGTCGTCATACCTCGGCAGAGCGCTGCGCTTGGGGAGATTTCGCGTGCAACGCATAACGATTGCCATTGACGACGCGCTGGCCGCGGAAATTGATGCGCTCATCGAAACGCGCGGATACCAGAACAGATCGGAGGCGCTTCGCGATCTTGCTCGCAATGGATTGCGGCAGATACAGGAAGATCGCGAAGAGGGAAACGAGTCGTGCATAGCCGCCCTTATGTACGTTTACGATCACGATGCGCGGGATCTTTCAAAACGGCTGACGCGGATTTTCCACGATCATCACGACCTCTCGGTCGCGGCAATGCACGTTCATCTCGATCACGGCGCCTGCCTGGAATTAAATGTGTTGCGCGGAAGTGCGGACGCGGTGAAGCATCTCGGAGATCATGTTATCGCGGAACGCGGTGTCCGGTACGGCAGAACTTTTACGGTTCCCGCCGAAATCTCCGATGGGCGGGGAAAGCGTCAAAGCGCAGGTCACGGACATGGCCATTCCCATGCCCGTGTGCGCCGCAAAGGCTAGCCTGCAACGCGCAGAAGCCGTAAACTCACTTCACATTGCTCGTGCGCTTGATGAAGTCCGCGACGTTATCGTGGAGTTCTTTGAGCGATTGTTCGTGCGCGTAGACCATGTGGCCGGATTCATACTGCTTGTACTCGATATTGGCCTGAAGCTTGCGTGGGATCGGCAGCTGCCGCATCTCATAGATGCCCTCGTAGTACGGCGTCGCGAGGTCATAGAAACCAGCGTTTAGCATCACCTTCAGGTTCGGGTTGGTCTTCATCGCCGTTGCCAGATCGGGCATGACGTTCAGCGGCGTCTGCAGCGACTGCTGCTGGCCGGGTTGCTGATGCTTTAGATCCCAGTCGTTCAGCGGCGCAAACAGCATGTACTTGCGTCCGTTTCCGTATTTCAACTCGTTGCGCGCATAGTCGTTGAACGCCGCGATGTAGGCCGAACTGATGGCGGCGGACTGCGGATCGTAGTCGGCTTCCTTGTTCAGCGGATCGAGAGACGGTCCCGAAAACCGTGTGTCGAGACGTCCTGTGGTGACGTCGCCCTCGGTCTGCAGGTTCTGCTCGAACATGCCGCCGTCGATGCGCAGGTCAGCCTTCAGGATATAGGCAACCGATAGGCCGGTATATTGGTGAAGCTTCTGCGCAATGGTGTTGCGCTGCTGATCGTTGAGGGCCGAGCCCGCCTGCAACGCCATCGCATAATCGCCCATGGCGAAATGCTGCACTTCGCCCAGGAATTTGCGCAGGTCGGCCGGTTTCTGACCGGGCAGTTTGTTGTGATACCAGGCCGTTGCCGCATAGGTTGGAAGACCGAGCTGATAAGGCAGGTTGACGCCCGGATTTACGTTCGGTCCGTCGACGCTCATGTCGAAGTTCAGGATCTGCGACAGCAGGATCACGCCATTCAGGTCGATGGCGTACTGGTTCTCCAGAAGGTTGGAGAGCACTGCCGCGCGCGTGGTGCCGTAACTTTCGCCGAAGATATATTTTGGTGAATTCCAGCGCGAGTATTTCGTCAGGAATTCGTTGATGAACTCGGCAAAGGCGTGACCGTCTTCATCGACTCCCCAGAACGCCTTTTCCTTGTCCTTGCCGGCGATACGGCTGAAGCCCGCGCCCGGCGCATCGATAAAGACGAGATCGCTCGCGTCCAGAAGGCTGCCGTCATTGTCGACCACCTGATAAGGCGCGGCGGGCGTGTGGGAGTCGTCGGACGTTTTGATGCGCTTCGGCCCGAACGCGCCCATGTGCAGCCACACGGTCGCGGAGCCGGGGCCGCCGTTAAAGATAAAGGTAATCGGCCGCGTATTGGCGCTCGCACCTTTGCGAAAATAGGCCGCGTAAAACATGGAAGCTTCGGCGGATGGATTCTTCGCGGCGTCGGCCTGCACATCCTTGTCGCTTTTCTCGGCCTCTGGGACCGCAACGTCATCCCAATTCTTGGCATGGACGACGATCGTACCCGCGACAGCGGTGTAATTGACGCGGCCGGACGCGGTGGAGACCGATCCCTCGGTCGTCACTGCATCGGGTTTGAAGAACCGGCCCGCGCCTTCGACCGGCGGCGCTGCCGGTTTGTCCGGCGCGGCGGCGAAGACAAATGCGCCGATCAGCGCCACGCCGAGCGTAGTGGTGAGGGCAAGCGTGCGTATTTTCTGCCTGGAGAATTCCATGATCAAACCCCTTTTCAATTTGAGCACTTTAGAAGCAATGGCGCGGAAAAGTGCAACAGTAAGACCGCCCTGCAATCACAACACTGCGAGAATTCATGGCCGATCCTTACGATTTGGAGAGCTTTAAACTAGCGGGCGGCAGGAGGCGCGGCGCACGCTTCCTGCCGCCGCGCCGCCTAAAGCGCCTTGGATAGACCGAAGAAGAACCCGCGCCGGGCACCCCATTGCGGCGCACCGACGCCGACGCCGGAGCCGTCGCGGATCTCATACTTTTCATCGAACAGGTTGATCACGTCGAAGCGCGCGGTGACCGTTTTGGCAACCGGCAGGTCGAACGCGTGGCTGGCGCCGACATTGACCTGGACATAACCGGGAACGTGTTCGCCGTTCGGCGTGTCGCCGTCTTTGCGCAGGCCCGATCCATACAGCATGTCTGCGCTGAAGCGCGTGCCAAGCCATGCGTAAGACGCGCCGGCGGAGAGGGTAAGGATCTGCTGGTGATCCAGCGGGATGTAGTGGTCCGCGATATAGGCAAGATCGCCCGGATCGAACTGGAATTCGCTCGAGACGATGTCCCTGCCGTCGGCCCGCTCATACGCCGCGTTCAGATAGCTGGAGAACGCATCGATGTCATAGGTGCCTGTGAATTCTAGTCCGTATTGGCGCCCGGTGAGATAGTTGAACGGCGTGAGGATGATCGGCGCGCCGAACTGTCCTTCGTCGATCAAATTGTGTGACGCTTTGTAGAAGCTGTCGAGGCCGAGCGAGAGTTCGTTCGTGATCTTCTGCTCGACGCCGACATCGTAATAGTCTGCGCGCTCGGCTTTCGGCGTGGTGTTATTGGTGATGAGCGGTGTCGCCGTCGTCTTTCCTGCAAACGCGGCAACGTCCGTGTCGGAGATCAACTCGATCGGCGGCGGCGAGAAGTAGCGCGAGAACCCCGCGTGTACCGTCGTCGTGTCGGTCGGCGTCCACACCGCATTGACGCGCGGGCTGACCTGGCTCTCGTGGTCGAACGCGTCAAACTCGTCGAAACGCAACCCGTAATTCAGGGTGAGGTTCGTAAGTAGTTTCCATTCATCTTGGACATAGAGGCTGTAGCTCCAGGCGTGCTTGTCGTCGTTACCCGAGTTGATAGTGAATGGCACGTCGCTCGTTTGAACGCAGGAATTGAACGGATCGGCGAGTGTGCCGCTGCCCGAACAAGA
Organism: Rhizomicrobium sp.; assembly: GCA_037201525.1. Taxonomy (GTDB): domain Bacteria; phylum Pseudomonadota; class Alphaproteobacteria; order Micropepsales; family Micropepsaceae; genus Rhizomicrobium. Next base: position 61,435 of record JBBCHP010000011.1, read on the forward strand.
CGCCGGCAGCACGACGGACGACGTGTTGCTGACGAGGTCGTCGGCCTGATAGATCGCGCCGAAACGGATGGTGTGGTTTGCGCCAGCGCGCCACGCGGCCTCTGCCTGAAGGCCATAGGCCTCGTCGCGCTTGTAGGCGGTTTGCGCGACGCCGTCATAGAGCAGATCGCCGATATCCCCGCCCGGCGTGTAGTAGAGGCTTGAGTACCGGCCGAACGCGCTCACCTGCATATCCACTGCGCCGAACGTGCGCAGATAGCTTAGAATGCCGTAATGCGTGATCTCGCGCTGGCGTTCGTCGAGATCGTTGCTGAGAAAATCGGTCTGCCCGTTTGACTCCAGCACGCCGTCCGGTCCAAGGCCCGTGACGTTATCGATTCCGGTGGGATTGAGGCCGCGTGAATTCGGAATCTCGAACATATCGTTCGATGTGCCGAGGACCGCAGTCACGCTGCTGTTCTGGTCCAGAATATCCTGCAGGAACGCAAAGCCGTGCCATTGCTTGGTGCGGTCGTGCAGCGGATCGGAACTGCCGTCGGGCGACTCGATGCCCAGGGTATCGGTCGTGTAATCGCCGGAGGACAAAATAGTTGAAGCTGCCGTCAGAGCCACCGTAGTCGATGCTCGGCGTGAGCTGGCCCGTGACTTCCGCCGTAGACGCCGACCTGCCCGCCTTGATCGAACATGCCATCTTTTGTCTGCACGTCGATGATGCCGGCGGTACGGTCGCCGTATTCCGCGGGCAGGGCGCCGGTAATCAGCTTCACGGATTCCGCAAGCCGCGGATCGAGCGTCTGCCCGAACACAGAGATGCCTTCCGGGATGATGATGCCGTTCAGGCGGTACTGCAGGCCATTGTGCTCGCCGCGGATGTGCAACTGGCCGAAGGAATCCTGTGCCGCGCCAGGCGCTTGAAGGATCACCTGATTGAGTTGCGTGTTCTCGCCGCCAGGCTGGGCGTCGATATCTTTGGACGTGATGGTATAGGTCGATGCACCCGTCTGGGTCTGGATGCCGTTGCGTGCTTGAGCAAGGCGCTGCGCCGTCACGACGACGGTCTCGATGGGCTGGGTTGAGCCGCCTTCGGCCTGTGCCAAAGCGGGGGAAGTGACATTGAACAAGGCTGCGACTGCCGCGGACGACAGAAGAAAAACGCGGGACATGCTGAACTCCACAAATTCGATGGACGGCGCGTCGCTTCGGATGTGAAGCGTCATGCCTGGTTGCCCACGCACCTGCGCGAAAAAGTCTCGCGAGGATCAGGTGGTCGGGGCGTTCGAACTACGAGAAGTCAGTGGTGGGGTGGGGCTCGGCTTTGCCAGGTGTGCGACGTGCGTTCCGGAATGACGGCAATGTCCGAAACGAGCGTGATGATCGAGATTGCGGCCGTCGGGACGAAAAGAACGGCCATGCTCGGCGTGACGAACTGGCCGCTATGCGCGATCTCCTGGCAGATCGGGCAGTTTGCCGGATCGCCATTCGCCGGGAATTTGTCGGGCTGGTGATCCTTGCCGGATTCGGAAACGAGCTTGGAATAAGGCGCGAACGTATCGGGCGCCAAATGGATATGCGTTTGGGGTGACGTAACTCTGCAGCCCGAACGCCAGCATCGCGAAAAGCGTGATGATGGTGCGCAGCGCGGTTTCCCGTGGCGACAAAGCTTTTGTTCGGTTAGGACTGCGACGCATTACATCCGATCCCTTAGCCGAAACGCGCCGCCGGGGCAATCACGCCTGTGTTACCCGGCAAGCGCGCGGAATTGCGGTTCCGGATGCTGGGCTAGGACATTCAGGATGTTCATGCGTGTCGGCTCCGGAGCCGTTGCGAGCGCACGCTGGAACCAAAGGCGGGCTCCTGTCGTGCATCCTTCCGCTGCGAGGATGGACGCATAATTATAAGCGCCGCGGAAATATCCTCCGAAGGCCGATTTGCGGTACCAGTTGCGTGCGGCAGCCGGATTGCGCGCCGTGCCCCAGCCTTCCTCGAAACAGCGTGCGACCAAATTCATCGCGCGCTCATGCCCGCAGCTTGCCGCCCGCATGTACCAAATAAAGGCTTCGTTGCGGTCGCGCGCAACGCCGAGTCCGTCGAGCAGGAGGTGGCCGAGATTGTATTGCGCCCACGCCAGACCTGCCTGCGCGGCGCCGCGATAGTTTTCGGCTGCGCGCGCAAAATCCTGCGCCGTGCCCCCAGCCGTTTTCATAGCAGCGGCCGACCATGTTGCGTGCTTCCATATCGCCGTCCCTGGACGCGCACAGAAAACACGCGAAAGCGGCTTGCTGGTCTTTTGCGACGCTTTGCCCTTCGAGCAGAAGCCTTCCAAGAAGAAGCTGTGCTTCCGGCATGCCGCAGGCGGCCGCCGCTTCCACCCAAGGTGCTGCTTCGCTGCTGCCGAGCAGCGCACGCAATTCGTCGGGGCCGCATCATGGTGAGTGCGGCAACGCGCCAGGCATGGGCGGATTGCGGCGCGTTCACGTCTCGCCCCATTTGCGAACGAGGTTGTGATAGACAGTGGTGAGCTGGAGGAGCGCGGGATCGTTGGGCACGGATTGTCCCAGCTGCATGATCGCGCGATCCAAATTGAAAAGCAGGGTCCGCTCTCCGTCGTCTTTCACCATGCTCTGGATCCAGAAAAACGATGCGATGCGCGCGCCACGCGTCACCGGCGCCACGCGGTGAAGCGATGTTGCGGGATAAAGGATCATATCTCCTGCGGGGAGTTTTACGCTGTGCGCGCCGAAGGTATCTTCGACGATAAGTTCGCCGCCGCCGTAATCTTCCGGTGCATTGAGGAAAAGCGTCGCCGAAACATCGGTGCGCAAACGCCGCGGCGCACCGGGGATCTGCCGGATCGCGTTGTCGATATGCGCGCCGAAACCCATGCCCGGCTCGTATTTGTTGAACAGAGGCGGAAAAATATGTTTGGGCAGTGCCGCGCTGATGAAAAGTGAACTGCGTTCCAAGGCACCCCACCACCAGCGCGCCCAGCTCGCGCGCTTCAGCACTGTCCTGCGCGAGCTGCAGGTTTTCTTTCACTTTTGCAGATTGATGACCCGCCGTGACCTTGCCATCGCCCCAGACCGCCGCCGTCAAGCGCGCGCGGCAATGCGCGAGTTCTTCGGCGGACAGAATCTGAGGGATGCGAAGGAGCATGCGATTTAGAGGCTCGCGTTCACGGTGAACAGGAAAGTACGTCCGGGCGCGGGTACTGTATGGTTCTCGCCGGGACGCGTGAAGTAGGAGTTCACGTAATAGTATTTGTCGCTGAGATTGTAACCGTTCACCTGAACGCTCCAGCGGTCATCGAGAGTGTAACCCGCCATCGCATCGAAGGTAACGTGCGAAGGAACGTGCGCCACTACGATCTCGCCCGGTACGGTGGCATTGTCCGTTCCCGCGCTGACCCGGCTCATGTAGTTCACGCCGCCCCCGATCCGCAAACCGTTCTCGAAATCGTAGGTGGTCCAGAGGTTCGCCTGATTGTGCGCCGTGTTCGGGATCGGGCCGTGGATCAGGTTGCCGTCCGCATCGGCGCCAGCCAGACCGACGGCGGTCGGATCGAGATAAGTATAGCCTGCTACGATTTCCCAGTTCGGCGTGATGCGGCCCTGCGCGTCGAACTCGAAACCATTCACGCGTTCGGTACCTGCCAGTGATTGAAGGCCGGGATTGTCCGGGTCGCTGACGCGTGCGTTTGTCATTTCGGTGTTGAAGAGCGCGGCGGTCAGCGAAAGCAAGCCGTCGAGGACCTGCGCTTTGCCGCCGAGTTCGAAGGTGCGGTCTTTCTCGGGCGCAAGAGCCTGGTTGCTGGCAGAGAGCGATAGAGACTCCGCCGACGGATTGAACGAGGTACCATACGAGAAATACACGCTCGTATCGTCCGAGGGCTTGTAGACCAGTGCGGCGCGCGGGCTCACGATATTGTCGACGTGCGAAAACTCCGACACGGTACCGACCGGCTGAATATAGTGCGCGGTGAAATGGTCGAAGCGAACCGCCCCGGTCAACGTCCACTGCGGTCCGATATCAATGGTGTCGTTGACGAAGATGCCAAGCGTTTTTGTGCTGGTCACTGGTTTCTGCCGTATCGTCGTCTGATGCAGACCCGCGAATTGCTCGTTCGGATCGGGGTCGAGCAGCGGCACAGGGAGGATCTCGTCATCCTGGTTGACGTACCGCGTCAGGCTCGCGATCTCGGAATCTCCTTCGATGCCGAAGATCGCCGTGTGAGACAGCATTCCGGTCGCAAATTTCGCCGTCAGATCGGCATTGTTCATCATAGTGGTGATCACGCCTTCCGAGCTTGGGCGGTCGCGAAGAACCCAAACGTCCTGCACCGGCGTTCCGGTCACGGGATAGAGCGGATTGTTCAATGTGACAGGGGCAGGAGCGCTAACTGCGGAGCAGAGCGTGGCGCCAGTGTAATAGTAAGGCGACAGAGCATCGGTGAAGCAATTGGCCGAACCGTAAATCGATCCTGTCTGACGGGAGTCGAACCAGTATGAGCCGTAGCGTGCGGTATCGTTGAAGGTGAACGTGTCGTTGAAGGTGTGACTGAATTTGCCGGTCACAACATCGACGTCGGTCTTGAAGCGATCGTCGGCTGGCAGACCATAGAATGTGTCGCGCGACACAGGCGCGGGTTTATCGAACAGGAAGGGGATGCCGTAATCCGGAAGATTGTCTTCCTGCTGATGCAGATATTTCAGCGTAAAGCTCGTGTTGGTGCCGACGCCCCAGGCAAAGGAAGGCGCGGCACCCCAGCGCTGGTTGCGCACGTAGGGACGATCGACGACGCCGCTGTCCTGACCCATCAGCGCAATTCGCGCTGCCATATCGTCCCCAAGCACATAGTTGATATCGGCGGTGGCGCGGATTTCGGAATTGGTGCCGCCGGTGACGGAGAAATCCTGGAGCGGGAAAAGCTGCGGCGTCTTCATCACTTGATTGACTACGCCGCCCGTCGAGCCGCGGCCGAACAGCGTCGATGCTGGACCTTTCAGTACTTCGACGGAATCGTAGTCAAACGTGTCGCGATCGTAGAGGCCGGTGTCGCGCAGTCCGTCCATGAAATAATCGTCGCCGGCGGAGAATCCGCGCAGATTGATGAGATCGCCATGCGTACCGCCTTCGCCCGCGTTCAGCGTGATGCCCGGTACGTTGCGCAGGGCATCCTGAAGATTGTTTACGCCTTGCTGTTGAATGATCTCGGCCGGAACGACATTGATCGATTGCGGTGTGTCGAGAATTTTCTTCGGTAGCAGATCGAGGTCGGTGCGCCGGCCCGTAACGACGACCGTTTCGAGGTCCTTGCTTTTCGAACTGTCGTTGTCGGCCACGACGGTCTGGCCCAATGCCGCTGACATTGCTGTCGCGGACGTGATGCCGACGCTGGCGGCGCCAAGCATGAGCTTGGAGCGCGTACTCGATTTCATGTTACCCTCTTAAATGATAATCGTTCGCAACTAGACTGGAACATCACGGATGACGCTCCTGTTGTCAATGCGAATTAGTCGCAAATTGTGTCTGCTGCGTGACTGGCGAAAACCCGACTCGGTCTAGGCTTTACGGCGTTACCAAAGGGGATCGGTCATGACATCCATGCTCGCGCCGGTGCTGGCGCTCATATCTCTCACACTGCTTGTCTGGATTTGGATGTATGCGACGCGCATCCCCGCCATGCAGGCCGCAAGGATTGATCCCCAATCCGCGGCACATCCAGGCTCGCTTAATATCTTGCCGTCATCGGCACGCCGCGTTGCCGACAACTATAATCATCTTCTCGAACAGCCGACGATCTTTTACGCGCTTTGTTTCGTCATCGTGCTCGGCGGGCATACCGATGCGCTCTATGTCTATCTCGCCTGGGGATATGTGGCGTTGCGCGTCCTGCACACGCTGATCCAGTGCACGGTCAACATCGTCAATATGCGTTTTCTGGTATTCGCGCTTTCGACCATTGTGTTGATGGTGATGGCCGTGCGCGAAGCGATGACGGTATTCTAGCTTGTACCGGACTCATTCGGCTTGGTCTGAAGCTGCGTATAGTTCTCGATACCCATCTGCTCGATCAAGCGGAACTGCGTTTGCAGCCAGTCTATATGCTCTTCTTCATTCTCGAGAATGTGTACGAACAACTCGCGTGAGACGAAATCCCTGACCTTTTCGCAATGGGGAATGGCGAGTTTCAGATCGGCAGACGCCTGCTGTTCCATCCGCAAATCGCAGCGCAAGACTTCCTGCGCATTCTCGCCGATCATCAGCTTGCCGAGGTCTTGAAGATTCGGAAGCCCGCCTAGAAACAGAATGCGCTGGATCAGCAGATCCGCGTGTTTCATTTCGTCGATGGATTCGTCGTATTCCTTTTTCGCGAGAATGCTCAAACCCCAATCGGCGAGCATGCGCGAATGCAGGAAGTACTGATTAATCGAGGTGAGTTCGTTCTTCAGAACGACATTGAGGAAACGAATGACTTCGGGATCGCCTGCGACCGAAGCGGTGGGGTGGGGGCCTATGCCGCTTTGTCCAGCACGTTGGCCGTCTTGTCGGCGTCCAGCATTCCGGCGATCGTTTCCTGGCATCGTCCGCAATTCCTCTTAACACCGCAGCCAGCATAGACCGCTTCGGGCGATTTCGCGCCGTCGTCGATCGCATTCCAAATCCTGGCTTCGTTAAGCCTGTTGCAGACGCAGACGATCATTCGCTGGTTCCAACTTGTTCTGCTCTTATATGATGATATTGCGACTGATTGTCAATCTCGTGACGTATTCGGTATAGCGTGTCAATATTGGATGCTTGTTGGGAGCAGCGGGACCAGCAAAAATTCCGGTCTTTCGGCAGAGTTTTGCGCGCCGCGAAATATCGTTTCCCAAGGCTTGACCCGTAAAATCGACCCTTCTATATAGCGCCACCTTCCAGGACAGGCAGTTTGCGCCGAAACGCGCGAAAACGCTGTTGGGAAGCCAGTTTAAAGCGTTGAACCGCGCGACTCACACGAGTCCTCCGCGTGTCAGGGGCAGGCCAGAGATGGCTCGCGCGCCCCGTTTTGTTTTGCCGTGCGAGCGGCGCCAACGAGGAAGACGAATGCCGACGATCAATCAGTTGATCCGCAAGCCACGCGGCGAAAAGCCGAAGCGCAATAAGGTGCCGGCGCTGCAGGAATGCCCGCAAAAGCGCGCCGTCTGCACCCGCGTCTATACGACGACGCCGAAGAAGCCGAACTCGGCGCTTCGCAAGGTGGCCAAGGTTCGTCTGACCAACGGTTTCGAAGCACTCACTTATATTCCCGGTGAAGGTCATAACCTTCAGGAGCACTCGGTCGTGCTGATCCGCGGCGGACGCGTGAAGGATCTTCCGGGCGTTCGCTACCACATCATTCGCGGCGTGCTCGACACGCAGGGCGTGAAGGACCGCAAGAAGCGCCGGTCCCTCTATGGCGCCAAGCGTCCGAAATAAGGAGAGCATCAGATGTCCCGCCGCCGCCGCGCCGATAAACGCGAGATCACTCCGGACGCCAAATATGGCGATCTGGTCCTCGCGAAGTTCATGAACAGCCTGATGTATGACGGCAAGAAGTCCGCCGCCGAAGGCATCATCTATGGCGCATTCGATACGATCCAGCAGAAGACCAAGACCGATCCGATCCAGGTTTTCCACGAAGCGCTGAAGAACGTCGCGCCGGCGATCGAAGTGAAATCGCGCCGAGTCGGTGGCGCCACCTATCAGGTTCCGATTGAAGTGCGCACCGATCGCGGCCGCGCGCTCGCGATACGCTGGCTGATCACGGCTGCGCGCGGACGCGGCGAACCCACGATGATGGGCCGCCTCTCTGGTGAGTTGATGGATGCCGCCAACAATCGCGGCTCAGCCGTCAAGAAGCGTGAAGACACGCACAAGATGGCCGACGCCAACCGCGCCTTCTCTCATTACCGCTGGTAACGCTTAAAGAAGTTCAGTCTCATGGCCCGCACGACCCCGCTCAACAAGTATCGCAACATCGGCATTGCCGCGCACATCGACGCCGGCAAGACGACGACGACCGAGCGCATTCTGTATTACACGGGCAAGAGCCATAAAATTGGCGAAGTACACGACGGCGCCGCCACCATGGACTTCATGGAACAGGAGCAGGAGCGCGGCATCACGATTACGTCCGCCGCGACGACATGCTACTGGAACGATCATCGCATCAACATCATCGATACGCCTGGCCATGTGGACTTCACGATTGAAGTCGAGCGTTCGATGCGCGTTCTGGACGGCGCGGTTGCCGTGTTCGACGCCGTTGCCGGCGTTGAGCCGCAGTCTGAGACGGTTTGGCGCCAAGCCGACAAATATCACGTCCCGCGCATCTGTTTCGTGAACAAGATGGATCGTACGGGTGCGGACTTCGCGCGCTGCGTTACGATGATGATCGACCGTCTCGGCACGCGTCCGATGATCCTAACGTGGCCGATCGGAACGGAAGCCGAATTCCGTGGCATCGTCGATATCGTGAAGATGAAGGCGTTGATCTGGCACGACGAACAGCTGGGCGCGAAGTTCGACGAAGTCGAAATCCCTGCCGAATACGCCGAGAAGGCGAAAGAACTGCGCACCGCGCTCGTCGAGATGGCGGTCGAAGAGGACGACAATCTGATGTCGGCCTATCTCGATGGCACCGAGCCGGGTGTTGAAGACCTCAAGCGCTGCATCCGCAAAGGTGCGATCGGATTCCACTTCGTGCCGGTGATGTGCGGTTCGGCATTCAAGAACAAGGGCGTGCAGCCTCTGCTCGACGCCGTCGTCGATTACTTGCCGTCGCCGCTCGACATTCCGCCGGTGAAGGGCGTCGATCTCAAGGGCAATGAAGTCGAGCGTCCCGCAGACGACAAGGCGCCATTTGCCGGTCTTGCGTTCAAGATCATGGATGACCCGTTCGTCGGCTCGATCACTTTCGTGCGCGTCTATTCCGGCTCAATCACCTCGGGCACGGGCGCGCTGAACTCGGTCAAAGACAAGACGGAACGCGTCGGCCGCATGCTTCTCATGCATGCGAACTCGCGCGAAGACGTCAAGGAAGCGCTCGCGGGCGACATCGTCGCTTTTGCCGGCCTCAAGCTGACCACGACCGGCGAGACGCTGTGCGATCCGAACAATCCGGTGATCCTGGAGCGCATGGAATTCCCCGATCCGGTCATCGAAGTGGCCATCGAGCCGAAGACCAAGGCCGATCAGGAAAAGATGGGCATGGCGCTGGTGCGTCTTGCGCAGGAAGACCCGTCTTTCCGCGTCTCGACCGATCAGGAATCCGGCCAGACCATCCTGAAGGGCATGGGCGAACTTCATCTCGACATCAAGGTCGACATCCTTCGCCGTACCTACAAGGTCGATGCCACGGTCGGTGCGCCGCAGGTGGCCTATCGCGAAACGCTGTCGAAGCCGGTCACGGTCAAGTACACGCACAAGAAGCAGACCGGCGGTTCGGGCCAGTTCGCCGAAGTGACGATCGAGTTCGAGCCCCTTGAGCCGGGCGAAGGTTTTGTCTTCGAGAACGACGTCGTCGGCGGCGCGATCCCGAAAGAATTCATCCCCTCGGTCGAAAAGGGCCTGAAGGCGCAGAAGGAAAGCGGTCTTCTCGCCGGCTTCCCGGTCATCGACTTCAAGGCGAAGCTCGTGGACGGCAAGTATCACGAAGTCGACTCCAACGCGCTGACGTTCGACATCGCGGCGCGTGCTGCGTTCCGCGAACTTGCCTCGCGCGGTGCGGTGAAGCTTCTTGAGCCGATCATGAAGGTCGAAGTTGTGACGCCGGAAGACTTCCTCGGCGGCGTCATCGGCGATCTGAACTCGCGTCGCGGTCAGGTGCAGGGCACAGACAGCCGCGGCAACGCGCAGGTCGTGACCGCGATGGTCCCGCTCGCGAATATGTTCGGTTACATCAACACGCTGCGTTCGATGTCCCAGGGCCGCGCGCAGTACTCGATGGAATTCCATCACTACGAGCAGGTTCCGCAGGCGATCGCGGACGAAGTCAAAGCTAAGTACGCCTAATCATCAGTATACGGAGATAGAGTCATGGCGAAGGCGAAATTTGAGCGGAACAAGCCGCATTGTAATATTGGGACGATCGGTCATGTCGATCACGGCAAGACGTCGTTGACGGCTGCGATCACGAAGGTCTTGGCGGAGACGGGTGGGGCGACGTTCACGGCGTACGACCAGATCGACAAGGCTCCGGAAGAGAAGGCGCGCGGGATCACGATCTCGACGGCGCATGTGGAGTACGAGACGGCGAACCGCCACTATGCCCATGTCGACTGCCCCGGCCATGCGGACTATGTGAAGAACATGATCACGGGTGCTGCGCAGATGGATGGCGCGATCCTGGTTGTGTCGGCGGCGGACGGCCCGATGCCGCAGACCCGCGAGCACATCCTGCTTGCGCGTCAGGTCGGCGTGCCGGCGTTGGTGGTGTTCATGAACAAGTGCGACATGGTCGACGATCCGGAGCTTTTGGATCTGGTGGAGATGGAAGTGCGCGAGCTGCTGTCGTCCTACAGCTTCCCGGGCGACGACATTCCGGTCATCCGCGGATCTGCGCTGATGGCGCTGGAGAACAAGGAGCCGAAGCTCGGCCACGATGCGGTGCTTGAACTGATGAAGGCGGTGGACGAGAGCATTCCGCAGCCTGAGCGTCCGATCGACAAGCCGTTCCTGATGCCGATCGAGGACGTGTTCTCGATCTCGGGCCGCGGCACGGTTGTGACGGGCCGGGTGGAGCGCGGCATCGTGAAGGTTGGCGAGACGGTGGAGATCATCGGCATCCGTCCGACATCCTCGACCACGGTCACCGGCGTCGAGATGTTCCGCAAGCTGCTCGATCAGGGCCAGGCCGGCGACAACATCGGTGCGTTGTTGCGCGGCGTGGACCGCGAGGGCGTGGAGCGCGGCCAGGTTCTGGCCAAGCCGGGCAGTGTCACCCCGCACACGACGTTCAAGGCGGAGGTTTACATCCTGACGAAGGACGAGGGCGGGCGTCATACGCCGTTCTTTGCGAACTACCGTCCGCAGTTTTACTTCCGCACGACGGACGTGACGGGGATCGTGAAGCTGCCGGAAGGCACGGAGATGGTGATGCCGGGCGACAACATCTCGATCGAGGTCGAGCTGATCGTGCCGATCGCGATGGAAGAGAAGCTGCGCTTCGCTATCCGCGAAGGCGGAAGAACCGTCGGTTCCGGCGTCGTCGCTAGTATTATTAAGTAAGAACAAGTCGAGCGCGTGAACGAAGGCTAAGGACTAGAACATGCAAAGCCAAAACATCCGGATCAGGCTGAAAGCCTTCGATCACCGCATCCTCGACAATTCGACGCGGGAAATCGTCAACACGGCGAAGCGCACGGGCGCCCAGGTTCGCGGACCGATTCCGCTGCCGACAGGCATCGAGCGTTTCACCGTGAACCGCTCGCCGCACGTAGACAAGAAGAGCCGTGAGCAGTTCGAGATCCGCACCCACAAACGTCTTCTCGACATTATCGACCCCACACCGCAGACCGTCGACGCTTTGATGAAGCTCGACCTCGCGGCCGGCGTCGACGTCGAGATCAAGCTTTAAGGAGCGCTCACGCGATGCGCACGGGCGTCATCACACAGAAGGTCGGCATGACTCGCCTATTTTTGGCGGACGGCCGGCATGTGCCTGTCACGGTCCTGAAGCTGGATGGCTGTCAGGTCGTCGGCAAGCGTACAGAAGAGACCGACGGCTACACCGCCGTTCAGCTCGGCTCAGGCTTCGCCAAGGCGAAGCGCCTGTCGAAGGCCGATCGTGGCAATTTCGCGAAGGCCGAAGTCGAGCCGAAGAAGAAACTCGCAGAGTTTCGTGTCGATGCTGCGAACCTTTTGGATGTCGGCGATGTCATTCAGGCCGATCATTTCATCGAAGGCCAGAAGGTCGATGTGACCGGCGTCACGATCGGCCGCGGTTTCACCGGCGCGATGAAGCGCTGGAACTTCCGCGGTCTTGAGGCGTCGCACGGCGTGTCGATCTCGCATCGTTCGCTCGGCGGTACCGGCGGCCGTCAGGATCCGGGCCGCACGTTCAAGAACAAGAAGATGCATGGCCATTACGGCGTGGACAACATCACGACCCAGAACCTGGAAGTCGCCAAGGTCGATGTCGAGCGCGGCCTCATCATGATCAAGGGCGCTGTGCCCGGATCGAAGGGCGGCTGGGTCATGGTGCGCGATGCCGTGAAGCGTCCGCACAAGGATGTTCCGATACCCGGTTCGGTCAAGAAGCGCGAAACATCAGCGGCGGCTCCGGCTGCGGCTGAGCAGAAGGCGGAGGGCTAACCGTGAAAGCGCAGGTTCTCAACCTCGATAACAAGTCGGCCGGAGAAGTCGAACTGAACGACTCCATCTTCGGTCTCGAGCCGCGCGCGGATCTGATCCAGCGCGTCGTCGTGTGGCAACTCGCCAAGCGGCGCTCCGGCCAGCACAAGGTGCTGACCCGCGCGGAAATCAACCGCACGAAGAAAAGGTTCGGCAAACAGAAGGGCGGCGGTACGGCCCGTCACGGTGCGCGTTCCGCTCCGCTGTTCGTCGGCGGCGCGAAGGCCATGGGTCCGGTCGCGCACAGCCATGAATTCGATCTGCCGAAGAAGGTGAAGGCGCTCGGCTTGAAGCACGCGCTTTCATCGAAGGCGAAAGACGGTGCGCTTGTTGTGCTCGATGAAGCCAAGACGGCGGAAGCGAAGACGTCCAAGCTTGCAAAGCAGTTCGGCGCGCTAGGTTTCGAGAAAGTGCTGATCGTGGATGGTGAGTTCGACAAGAACTTCCATCTCAGCGCCCGCAACATCTCGCATGTCGGAATGCTGCCGGCGAAGGGCCTGAACGTGTACGACATCATGCGGTCCGGCAAGCTGGTGCTGACGACAGCAGCGCTGAAGGTGATTGAGGAGCGCTTGGCATGAGCAAGATGCATCATGATGTGATTCTGTCGCCGCTCATCACGGAAAAGGCGACACTGCTCACCGAAGCGAACCAGGTTGTCTTCCGCGTCTCCATCGACGCGACGAAGCCGAAAATCGCCAAGGCGGTGGCCGAGCTGTTCAAGGTGAAGGTCAAGGGCGTGAACACCATTACGGTGAAGGGCAAGACGAAGGCCGCGCGCGGCCGCCCTTACAAGCGCAGCGATTACAAGAAAGCGATCGTGACCCTCGAAGAGGGCCAGCAGATCGACATCACGACGGGTCTGTAAGATGGCACTGAAGAAATACAAACCGACGACTCCCGGCCAGCGCCAGTTGGTGCTTGTCGATCGTTCGGGCCTGCACAAAGGCGGCCCAGTCAAGTCGCTCACCGAGGGTCAGCACCGTCACGGTGGCCGCAACAACACCGGCCGCGTCACCGTGCGCTGGCAGGGTGGCGGTCACAAGCAGCGCTATCGTCTGGTGGACTTCAAGCGCCGCAAGTTCGATCAACCCGCGAAGGTCGAGCGTCTGGAATACGATCCGAACCGCACCTCGTTCATTGCGCTGTTGAAGTACAAGGACGGCGAGGTTGCCTACATTCTCGCGCCGCAGCGTCTGGCTGTCGGTGACACGGTCGTGTCGGGCGAAAAGGTCGATGTGAAGGTTGGCAATGCGATGCCGCTCGGCGCGATGCCGGTCGGCACCATCGTGCACAATATCGAAATGAAGCCGGGCAAGGGCGGGCAGGTTGCGCGCTCCGCCGGCACCTACGCGCAGTATCTCGGCCGCGACGCCGGTTACGCGACGTTGCGCCTTAACTCCGGAGAAGTGCGCAAGGTTCTGCTCACCTGCATGGCCACAATCGGCGCGGTGTCGAACCCGGATCACATGAACGAAGTGATCGGCAAAGCCGGCCGCAATGTGTGGAAGGGCAAGCGTCCCTCCGTTCGCGGTACCGCGATGAACCCCATCGACCATCCTCATGGTGGCGGCGAAGGCCGCACCAAAGGTGGCCGTCACCCGGTCACGCCGTGGGGCAAGCCGACGAAGGGTGCCAAGACGCGCAAGAACAAGCGCACCAACAAGATGATCGTGCGCTCGCGCCACGCCAAGAAGAGCCAAGGGTAATTCGATATGACTCGCTCCAGTTGGAAAGGTCCTTTTGTCGATGGTTATCTGCTGAAGAAGGCAGAAGCCGGACGCTCGAGCGGCCGCAAGGACGTGATCAAGACCTGGTCGCGCCGTTCGACGGTCCTGCCGCAATTCGTCGGCCTGACCTTCGGCGTCTACAACGGCAAGAAACACATCCCCGTGCTCGTCACTGAGGACATGGTCGGTCACAAGCTCGGTGAGTTCTCGCCGACACGTACCTTTAGCGGCCACACCGGCGGTGACAAGAAAGCGAAGAAAGCCTAATGGGTAAAGAAGCACGCGCCCGCGTTCTTTCCGAAAGCCAGGCGAAGGCCATTGGCCGCGGAATCCGCACGTCTCCCCGCAAGCTCAATCTCGTCGCGCAGACCATTCGTGGCAAGCGCGCCGAGCAGGCTCTCGCAACCTTGAAATTCTCGCAGCGTCGCGTCGCGCACGAAGTGAAGAAGGTTCTGGAGAGCGCCATCGCGAATGCCGAAAACAACCACGATCTCGATGTCGATGATCTGGTCGTGACCGAGGCAAGTGTCGGCAAGAACATGGTGCTGAAGCGCTTCCATGCCCGCGCGCGTGGGCGTGGCGCGTCGATCGAAAAGCCCTTCGCGCAGATCACGATCGTGGTCGAGGAAAAGCGCGCCGAAGAGCCCGCGAAATCCGACGCCAAGGGCGGCAAGAAACCGGCTGTGAAGAAGTCATCTGCGAAGAAAGCCGCGCCCAAGCGCGCGAAGGAGACCGCTTAATGGGTCAGAAGGTCAATCCGACGGGACTCCGTCTCGGCATCAACCGCACCTGGGACTCGCGCTGGTACGCGGGCAAGAAGGAGTATGGCAAGCTCCTCCAGGAGGACATCAAGATCCGCGAATACCTGAGCGACAAACTCAAGGCAGCCGGCGTGTCGAAGATCGTGATCGAACGCCCGCACAAGAAGTGCCGCGTTACGATCCACTCCGCCCGCCCCGGCGTCGTGATCGGCAAGAAGGGCGCCGACATCGAAAAGCTGAAGAGCGACGTTCAGAAGTACACGGCCGACGAGGTGCACCTGAACATCGTCGAAATCCGCAAGCCGGAAATCGACGCGAAGCTCGTCGCCGAGAATATCGCGCAACAGCTTGAGCGTCGCGTTGCATTCCGCCGCGTGATGAAGCGTGCGGTGCAATCCGCGATGCGCCTGGGTGCGCAGGGCATTCGTATCACCTGCGGCGGCCGTCTCGGCGGCGCGGAAATCGCGCGCGTGGAATGGTACCGTGAAGGCCGCGTGCCGCTGCACACGCTGCGCGCCGATGTCGATTACGGCGTCGCGACGGCGAAGACGACCTACGGCACCTGCGGCGTGAAGGTCTGGATCTTCAAGGGCGAGATCATGGAGCACGATCCCATGGCCCAGGATAAACGCATGGCCGAAGCGGCCGAAGGTGGTGGCCGCGGCGGCGAGCGTCGTCCGCAGCAACAACCAGCTGCCTAACGAACACGAGATAGAACGATGCTTTCACCGAAACGCACCAAGTTCCGCAAGCAGTTCAAGGGCCGCATCCATGGCGTTGCCAAGGGTGGCACGGCGCTGAACTTCGGCGAATATGGCCTCAAGGCGCTTGAGCCCGAGCGCATCACCGCGCGCGAAATCGAAGCGGCCCGCCGCGCGATCACGCGTCAGATGAAGCGCGCCGGCCGCGTGTGGATCCGCGTGTTCCCGGATGTGCCGGTGTCGAAGAAGCCTGCCGAAGTCCGCATGGGCTCCGGCAAGGGCGCGCCGGAATACTGGGTGGCGAAGATCAAGCCGGGCCGCATCCTGTTCGAGATCGACGGCGTCGATCACGAGACGGCGAAGGAAGCGCTGCGCCTGGGCGCGAGCAAGCTCTCGATTCACACCAAGTTCATTGCACGGGCGGCCTGATATGGCGAAGAAATCTGTAAAGAACCCGACGACCGCCGAAGACTTCCGCACCAAGAGCGCGGACGAACTTGGCGATCAACTGTCCAAGCTGAAGAAGGAGCAGTTCAACCTGCGCTTCCAGAAGGCCAACGGGCAGCTCGAAAACACCGGCCGCGTTCGTTCGGTGCGCAAGGAAATCGCGCGCCTCGAAACGGTTATGACCGAAAAGCGCACCAGCGCCTCGGCGAAAGCATAAGGAAGAAAAGTATGCCGAAGCGCGTGCTGCAGGGCGAAGTCGTCAGCGACAAGAACGCCAAGACCGTGGTGGTGAAGGTGGAACGCCGCTTCACCCATCCGGTGATGGGCAAGACCGTGCGCCGGTCGAAGAAGTATCACGCCCATGACGAAAAGGGCGAGTTCAAGATGGGCGACGTGGTTCGCATCCGCGAGTGCAAGCCGATTTCCAAGTTGAAGACCTGGGAAGCGTTTGAGCGCGTTGGCGGGAAATAAGGGCCGCAAGGCTTCGGGAGTGGTTTTATGATTCAAATGTCAACCGAGCTGGACGTGGCCGATAATTCCGGCGCCAAGCTCGTCATGTGCATCAAGGTGATCGGCGGTTCGCATCGCCGCTATGCCGCCGTCGGCGACACCATCGTCGTGTCGGTGAAGGAAGCGATTCCGCGCGGCCGCGTGAAGAAGGGCGAAGTGTTGAAGGCCGTGGTCGTGCGCACGGCGCATGGCGTGCGCCGTCCCGACGGCAGCCTGATCCGCTTCGACGGCAATGCCGCCGTGCTGATCAACGCCCAGGGCGAGCCGATCGGAACGCGCATCTTCGGACCGGTCACTCGCGAGCTGCGCGCCAAGAACCATATGAAGATCATCTCGCTCGCGCCGGAGGTGCTGTAATGTCGGCGAAAATTAAAAAAGGCGACCGCGTAATCATCACGACTGGCCGCGATAAGGGCAAAAAAGGCGAAGTGCTCAAGGTGTTTCCGAAGGAAGACCGCGCACTCGTCTCCGGCGTCAACTTGGTCAAGCGCCATCAGCGCCAGACCCAACGTGTGCAAGGCGGCATCGTAAACAAGGAAGCGCCTGTGCATCTTTCGAATATTGCGCATGTCGATCCAAGTTCGGGTGGAGCGACGCGCATTGGATTCAAGGTTCTGGGCGACGGCCGCACGGTCCGCTTTGCCAAGAAGTCCGGTGAGGTCATCGATGTCTGAGGCAGGAAAAGAAAAGGCCGCGAAGGCGCCGAAGGGCGATCCGCGCGAAGCCGAAAAGGCCGAGAAGAAGGCCAGCAAGCGCGTGGAGAAGTCTGCGGGCACGCAGGTTGCTCTGGGCGAGCAGGCGCGGGATCCCGATTACGTGCCACGTTTCAAGAAGCGTTATGCCGAGGTCGTGAAGCCCGAGCTGATGAAAAAGTTCGGTTACAAGAACGCGATGCAGGTTCCGAAGATCAACAAGATCGTGTTGAACATCGGCGCAGGCGAAGCGGCGAGCGACAGCAAGAAGATTCAGGCCGCGGTCAACGATCTGACCGCAATTGCCGGCCAGAAGGTCGTGACCACGCGCGCCAAGAAGGCCATCGCGTCGTTCAAGATCCGCGAGAACCTGCCGATCGGCGTGAAGGTCACGCTGCGCAAGGATAAGATGTACGAGTTTCTCGATCGCCTTATCACGATGGCGCTGCCGCGCGTCCGCGACTTCCGCGGGCTGAACGGCAAGAGTTTCGATGGCCGCGGTAACTATGCGATGGGCCTGAAGGAGCACATCGTGTTCGTCGAAATCGACTACGACAAGACGGAGACGGTGTGGGGCATGGACATCATCTTCAATACGTCTGCGAAGACCGATGCAGAGGCGCGTGCGCTTCTCGAGGGCTTCCAATTCCCGTTCATGAACTGAAAGAGCGAGCGAAATGGCAAAACTGAGCCAGATCAACCGGAATAAAAAGCGCGAGAAGATGGTCGCGCAATACGCAGCCAAGCGCGCCGCGCTGAAGGCGACGGCGGACGACATGTCGGTCGCGCCGGAAGACCGCTTTGCGGCGCGCCTCAAACTCGCGAAACTGCCGCGCAATTCTTCGAAAGTGCGCATCCATCACCGTTGCGAGGTGAGTGGCCGTCCGAAGGGTTATTACCGCAAGATCAAGATGTCGCGTATCGCGCTGCGCGAATTTGCGAATTTCGGCCAGATCCCTGGCATGACCAAGGCGAGCTGGTAGGAGACAGGTATGGCAATCAACGATCCGATCGGCGATCTGCTCGCCCGCATCCGCAACGGCCAGCTTCGCGGCACCGCGAAGATCAAGTCGCCGAATTCGCGTCTGCGCGTCCGCCTGCTCGATGTGCTGCAGGAAGAGGGCTATATCCGCGGTTATGCGGAAATGGAGTTCAAGGACACGGGCCGCAAGGAGCTCGAAATCGAACTCAAGTATCATGAAGGCCGTCCCGTCATTCGCGAACTCAAGCGCGTGTCCACGCCAGGCCGTCGCGTCTATACCTCGGTCAAGGACCTGAAGCCGCATCGTCAGGGCCTGGGCGTTTCCATTGTCTCGACGCCGCAGGGCGTGATGACGGACTCCACCGCACGCGAAAAGAACGTGGGCGGCGAAGTTCTTTGCCAGGTGTTCTAGGAGAAGTTTGATGTCACGCATCGGCAAAAAACCGGTCGCACTGCCGAAGGGCGTTACCCGCCACGGTCGAAGGTCAGACCGTGGAAGGTTAAGGGCCCGAAGGGCGAGCTCAAAGTGACGCTCGTTCCGGCGGTCAGCGTTTCCAGGAAGACGGCAGCGTCGTCGTCGCGCCGCGCGAGGAAATGGAGAATGCACGCGCCATGTGGGGCCTGAGCCGCACGCTCGTGAACAACCTCGTCGTTGGCGTAACCGAAGGCTTCACCTCGAAGCTGGAAATCCAGGGCGTCGGATATCGTGCGGCGGGTGCAGGGCAAGAACCTGAGCCTGCAACTCGGCTTCAGCCATGACGTGAGCTATCCGATTCCGGCCGGCATCGCGATCACGGCGGAAAAGCCGACGATGCTGACTGTTACGGGCATCGACAAGCAGTTGGTGGGACAGGTTGCTGCGGAAATCCGCGCCTATCGCAAACCGGAGCCTTACAAAGGCAAAGGCGTGCGCTATGCCGGCGAGTATGTTCGCCCGCAAGGAAGGCAAGAAGAAATAAGCCATGGTCAAGCACGTCACTTCATTCGACAAGCGCAAGAGCCGCACGCGGTATCGCCTTGCGACCAACGCGCAGGGCCGTCCGCGTCTGTCCGTGTTCCGTTCGGGCAAGCACATCTATGCCCAGATCATCGACGATACCGAGGCCACGACACTCGCCGCCGCATCGAGCAACGAGAAGGAAGGCAAGTCCGCGAAGACTTACAACCTTGAAGCCGCGTCATCGGTCGGCAAGAAGATCGCCGAACGCGCGATCGCCAAGGGCGTGAAGCAGGTCGTGTTCGATCGCGGCGGATATATCTATCACGGGCGCATCAAGGCGCTCGCAGGACGCTGCCCGCGAGGGCGGCTTGGAGTTCTAAGCATGGCACGTGAAGAAGGAAGACGCCGGGAACGCGGTGGTGATCGCGAAGAGCGCGACAACGAGTTCGTCGACAAGCTGGTCCACATCAATCGCGTGGCCAAGGTCGTGAAGGGCGGACGCCGTTTCGGCTTCGCCGCTCTCGTAGTTGTCGGCGATCAGCGTGGCCGCGTCGGCTACGGTCACGGCAAGGCGCGCGAAGTGCCGAAGCGATCCGCAAGGCGACCGACGAAGCCAAGAAGTCCCCTGATCAAGGTACCGCTGAAAGATGGGCGCACCCTGCATCACGAAGTACGTGGCCATCATGGCGCGGGCAAAGTGGTTGTGCGTCCGGCGCCGGCTGGTACCGGCGTGATCGCGGGCGGTCCCCTGCGGCGCGGTGTTCGAAGCGCTTGGTGTCGGCGACGTGGTGTGCAAGTCGCTCGTTCGTCCAACCCGTACAATATGGTTCGCGCAATCTTCAATGGGCTGGAAAACCAGCAGAGCCCCCGCATGGTGGCACAACGCCGTGGCCGCAGCGTGACAGACATCATCTCGCGTCGCGAAGGTCAAAAAGGCGAACAAGCGGCGGCAGGAAACTAAGTCATGGCCGAGAAAAAAGACGACGCGAAGAAGACCGTCACGGTTCGCCAGGTCCGAAGCGCTGCACGCCGGCCTGAGATCCAGGCGGCAACCCTTCGCGGGCTCGGACTTAAGAAGATGCACGCGACGCGCACACTTGAGGATACTCCTTCGGTGCGCGGCATGATCCGCGCGGTGCAGCATCTGGTCGAAGTTGTAGAAGACAAGAAATAGGTCGGATGGCCGGTCATGCTGATGCCGCCCGGCCATGGAGAGTTACGATGAAGCTGAATGAAATCCGCAACAATCCCGGCGCGCACAAGCGCAAGGATAAGGTCGGCCGTGGTTCGTCTTCCGGCCTCGGCAAGACATCCGGACGCGGTGTGAAGGGCGCGAAGGCGCGCACCGGCACGAAGGTCTATGGCTTTGAAGGCGGCCAGATGCCGCTGCACATGCGCGTGCCGAAGCGCGGCTTCAACAACATCTTCGCAAACGACTTCTCCGAAGTGAACATCGGCCGTCTGCAGAAGGCGATTGACGACAAGCGCCTCGACGGTTCGGTAAAGATCACCGAAGAAGTTCTCCGCAAGGCCGGGCTGGCGCACAAGAGCCGCGACGGCATCCGTCTGCTCGGCAAGGGCGAGATCAAGGCGAAACTGGATATCGAAGTTGCCGGTGCGTCATCCGGTGCGCGCGAGGCCATCGAAAAGGCCGGCGGCACTGTCACAACGACTTTCAAAAAGAAGGTCTATACGAACAAGAAGGGCGAGCCGGGCAAGCGCCAGCAACGTCGTGCCAAGGCCGCGGAAAAGCGCGCCGCGCGCGTCGGATAAGCGTGCTATCCTCACCCTTGGACAGGCTCGGGGTGAGGGAGTGTTGAAACCTCTCGTGCCGAGCTTGTCGAAGC
>JBBCHP010000012.1:0-202576 GCA_037201525.1 Rhizomicrobium sp.
ATGTATGCCACAAGGTCGGGATTGCCGGTGCTGTGTTGCGCGATGCTTCTGGCCGGCACGCCGTGCTTGGCCAAGACGCATAATACATGGGTCAGCGGAACGGCGATGCCCATCCCTGCCCAGGCGCCCGCGGTCGCGGCGCTCAAGGGTAACATCTACGTTGTTGGGGGATACAACAGTTCCGGAAATATCGGAGCCACGCAGATCTACGATGTCGCGGCGGATAGTTGGAGCGCCGGGCCTTCGCTGCCCACGCCGGCACATGGCGGCGTGCTCGCTGCCGTTGGCAACAAGCTGTATTTTATAGGCGGCTACACCGCCTCCGGCGTGACCGGTGCCGTCTATGTGTACAATCCGAAAAAGAATAAATGGTCGGCCGGCAAAAAAGCGATGCCGGCGGCGAGAGGCGATGCGGCGGGCGCCGTTGACGGCAACGTCATCTATGTCATCGGCGGCAGCAACGCTACGGAAAGACTGGCCACCGTCGAGAGCTACGATACGAAAACCGGCATCTGGAGCGAAGAGGCGAATTTGCTGCTGTCCAAATCGGAACCTGCCGCGGGCGCGTTCGGAAGTACCATCGTGTCCGCTGACGGCTACAACACGAATTCCGGCGATAGGGGGGACACTGAATCCTATAGTGTGTCCGGCAATGCGTGGACGGCTTTGGCCGCCGATCCCCTGCCGCGCGACGAGGCCTGTTACGCCGCGATCGGCAAGAATCTCTACGTGGCCGGCGGGGCGAGCAATGGGGCTTCTCCTTTGGGAACAACCGAAGCTTTCAAGCCGTCCACGAACACCTGGACCGCGCAAGCCGGCTTGCCCAAACCGGTCACCTATGCCGGTGGCACTGCATATAACGGGCACCTGTATTGTTTCGGCGGTGGCAGCAGCAATACCTTCACCGGCAACTTCTATAACTACGTGCAGATTTTTGAACCCTGAGCGGAATCGGTATCGGCGCAAACAAAAAGCCCGCTTCATGCGAAGCGGGCTTTTGTGTTTTGGGTCTAACGCCTACCAGTCCCTGTTGACTTTGTAATAGGCGTAAGACGTTTCGCGCAGGTCGCCGAACTTGCCGTCGTTCTTGGTGAGATCGCTCAAATCCGATGTCGGCGCGTTCTTCAGCACATCGTTGCTGACCGGCACGACATATCCGCCCTTGTCCTTGTCGTAGTCGAGCATCGACCACGGAATGGGATGGAACTTCTCGCCCATGCCGAGAAAACCGCCGACGCCCAATGCCGCGAACATGATGCGGTTCGATTGCTTGTCGAGCACGATGTCTTCGACCTGCCCGATCTTGTCGCCCGCGGAATTGTAAACGTTCGTACCGTGTACGCGGGAGGCCAGAATGGCGCTCGTGTGGCCGGATGGCGTTGTCATGTGATGTCCTTTCGTGATGCGTGCATTAAACGAAACGGCGCGCGCATCGTTCCCGATGATGCGGGTCCGTTGCCAAACAGACCGTGCCGCTTACGATGAAGTGGCGATGAGTTACAGCCGAGCGCGTTGGCCGATCAGACTTCATCTCCCTCGCGCGGTTTTTCTCCGCCCTTGCGCGCCATGATGCGGTCGAAGGCGTCGTAGTCCGCGCGGTTGTGGCGGTCTGCGAAGAATTCCGCTGTGTTCATCACCGCGAGCTTTTCGGCAACCGCGGTCGCCACGAACTGGTTGATGCTCACGCCTTCCTTCTTTGCCCTGCGTTCCACTTCCGCCTTCACGGATCGCGGCAGCCTGAGTGGATAGCTGCTTTGCGCACTTTTCATCGCTCGATGCTCCTTAGAGCTTCCGCTGGAAGCCACACTTCAACGCCGAATTTCTGCGCCGCGATTTCGAAGTCGCGGCGATTGAACGTAACGATGCTTCGCGCGCGTCCGTTCACGGCCGCTTCCAAAACCATCTCGTCGCCCGGGTCGCGCAATTGCGGCCGCCAGAGAAATGCGTTCTCGACGGGTTCGCACATTGCAATCACAGCATCGACGAAGACTTCTGTTTCTTCGAGGCTGAGACCTGCTGCCAGCCGATGCTCGGCCAGCAGACAAGTCGCTTCGTATTCCAATGCGAGCGCTACATTCGCCACGGGCGTAACCTTCCGCTGCCGCGCCGCACGCAGAAGAGCCGCCGATGCCCCGGTTGGGCTTCGCATCGCGGCCACCACCGCACTTGTGTCCAAGACAAGTCTCATATCGCTTATGGTATCACATGATATATGATATCGCAATAGGTGAACGTTATGGAATATTTTCCTCTTATACACTTCAAGTCCTCTTCTAATCCCTATTTCTTTCTCGAAATATCGAAGGAACAGGCCAATGCCGGGCTTTTGTCGCCCGAAATATGCAATACGCGAGACCATACAGGGTGAGGGTGCGAGCTTGCGCGCATCCGGGTGAGGTGAGGGATCAAGATCGCTTGCGCGTGCAGACGTGCCGGCTCGCGATCTCCGCTTATCTCGCGAGTCCCGAGGCGAGGCAAAGGTGCGGGTTTATCCGGTTCGTCCCGGATGTTGCCCGCCTGCCGTAGCCTCGATGCAGCGGACGGGTCCGGTCTGCGTGCTGAAACGGCGATAAAGAAAAGGCCGCAGCGCGCGCGAACCCGCCCTTTGGCGTGTCCGGCGGATAAGTCAATTCTGTGCGGCGAAGTTTGTGTCCGCTAGTTTGTGCGTGCCCAACACGCGAGCACGCATGTCCGACAATCCCGATTCCGTTCTGAACACCCGCCGCGCACAGATGTTTCCCGTGCTGACGCCGGCGGAGATCGACCGCCTGCGCCGCTTCGGCACGGCGCGCAAATTCGCCAAGGGCGATTATCTCGCGCGCGCGGGCGAGGCGATGACGGGACTGCAAATCATCCTGTCGGGCGATGTGAATGTCGCGCCGCATGGCCGCAATTCCGACCGGCCCATCGTGCAGTATGTCGCGGGAAATTTTCTGGGCGAGCTGGCGCAACTGCGCGGCCAGCCCTCGCTGGTCGATGCACAGGCGCTTTCGGATGTGGAAGCAATCCAGATTCCGCCACCGCAATTGCGCGAACTGATCATCGCCGAGGCCGAGATCGGCGAGCGCGTGATGCGTGCCCTGATCCTGCGCCGCGTCGGTCTTCTGGAGCAGAAGGTCGGCGGTCCGATCATTGTGGGCGCGGAAGGCAACCGCGATGTGCTCAGGCTGGAAAATTTCCTCGGCCGCAACGGATATCCGCACGAACGTCTCGATCCCGAAACCGATGCCTGCGCGAAAACGCTGGTCGAGCGTTTCCACGTGTCGCCGGGCGAGCTTCCCATCGTCTTGTGCGTCGACGGCACGATGCTGCGCAATCCGAGCGTGAACGCGCTCGCGCGCTGCATCGGCATGACGCATGCGCTCGATCCCAACGTCGTCTACGACGTCGCGATCGTGGGTTCCGGTCCTGCCGGTCTTGCCGCCGCGGTGTATGCGACGTCGGAAGGCTTGAACGTCATCGTGCTCGATTGCCGCGCGTTCGGCGGACAGGCAGGGGCCTCAATGCGCATCGAGAACTATCTGGGCTTTCCCACCGGCATCACCGGCATCGCGTTGATGGCGCGCGCCTACAATCAGGCGCAGAAATTCGGCGCCGAGATGGCGATCCCCGAAGAGGTCGAAAGCCTCGCCGAGCAGATGTTCGACGGCGTGCCGTGTTATGCGTTGCATATGGCGAGCGGGCAGACGGTCAATGCGCGCACGGTGGTGATCGCGAGCGGCGCGGAATACCGCCGCCTCAATGTCTCCAACCTCGCCGATTACGAAGGGGCGCATGTGCATTACTGGGTCTCGCCGCTGGAGGCGAAGTTGTGCGCGAACCAGGACGTGGCGCTTGTCGGCGCCGGCAATTCGGCCGGGCAGGCGGCGGTCTATCTGGCGACGCAGGCGGCGAAAGTCAGGATGGTCGTGCGCGGCAAGGGGCTGGAGGCTACGATGTCGCGTTATCTTTGCGACCGCATAGCGGCGCAGCCGAACATCGAAGTTCTGGTGCAGCACGAAATCGTGGGCCTGGGCGGCGAGAACGGTGCGCTCGACCGTGTGACGTGCCGCGACAACAAGACAGGCACGGAGACGACTCACGACATCCGGCATCTCTTCCTGCTGATCGGCGCCGCGCCCAACACGCGCTGGATCGCGCAATCCGGCATCGAACTCGACGCCAAGGGTTTCGTGCGCGCCGATGCTTCGGCAGCCAAGAGCGGCTATGCGTTCCAGACGAACAAGCGCGGCGTCTTCGCCATCGGCGACGTGCGCTCCGGCTCGGTCAAGCGTGTCGCGGCCTGTGTCGGCGAAGGTGCGCAGGTCGTCGCCACCATCCATGCCTATCTCGCCGATACCGGCAAGGCGAGCGAGATTGCCAATCCATCGGGAGGTCCCGTCCGTGTCTGACAATTGTGTGCATGTGAAAGAGGTTCGCGAGGTCACGCCCAGCGCGCTCGGCTGTGAGGAGTGTCTGAAGATACATTCGCCGTGGGTGCATCTGCGCCTGTGCCGGATTTGCGGCCATGTCGGATGCTGCGACGACTCGCCGATGAAACACGCGACCAAGCACTTTCACGCGACGCGCCACCCGATCATCGAAGGTTACGATCCGCCGGAAGGCTGGGGTTGGTGCTATATCGACGAGGCGGTCGTGGATCTGCCGGATCAGACGCCGCACAACGGTCCGATCCCGCGATTCGTATGAACGATTGCGATTCCGGTCGGTGGGTCTAATCTCTCGCGCGTCCACCATACGGAGCAGATCATGCGGAACCTGCACGCTCTCATCGGCACAGCCATTCTCGTCGGTACCTGCGCGAACGCGCACGCTGACACGACGCGCTATGTGAGTGCGCACATTCCGGTTGCCGGTTCGTCGCGGGAGCAAGCCGCCGTGCGATCGATAGGGCTTTCGCCTTCGCGTGCAGCCATCACTCCTGCGGGCGAACGCGCCAACACCTGGACAAAACTCGGTACGATGTCCGGTGCCGTCGTCCACGACATCGTGTTCGTATCTCCGACGGCGGGATATGCGGCGGCGGAGCTTGGCCAGGTCTGGGCAACGACGAATGGCGGCACGAATTGGAAGCTGATCCTCAACCGCGGCTTCCCCTATTACTATTATGGCATTCAGGTCAGCGGCCAGACCATCGTCGCATCTGGTTTCGACGATTCCACGGGCGAAGGAATCCTCACGCAGAGCAATGACGGCGGCGCGACGTGGCAGCCGGATACGATCTTAAGCACGAATGCGTGGGCAGGGCGCGTGCGTTTCACGAAGGGCACGGGTCATGGCCTCGCGATGAACGGCAGCGGAACCTCCGGCAGCGATCCGAACATCGCGTGGTGGACGAAGAAGCCGGACAACTGGCAGACGGACGTTCCCGATCCGAATGGCGGCTGGTTCGGCAATCAATTCACGCTGCTGAAAGACAAGAGTGCGTTCGCTTCCGGCATCACCTTCTGCAAAAGCGGCGATATCGGCGCAACCTGGACCTGCGGCCCGCCGGCCGACTCCGTGTTCGATGGGCCGACGCTGTTCGTCGACGACAAAAACGGCTGGACGGGCGGCGGCGAGATCTCGCCGGAGGTCGCGGGCTGGCTGCATCGCACCACGGATGGCGGGGCGACATGGAGCGGCCGCGTGCTGAATACGGATTGGCCGATCCGCCAGATAGAATTCCTCGACAAGAAAATCGGCTGGGCTGCGGGCGGGAATGTCTATTCGAATGTCGGCGGCATTTATTTTACCAAGAACGGCGGCAAGACGTGGAATCTCGACGTCACGACCGGCGACGAGATGGGCGCATGCTCGCATCAGCCCATTGGCGACGGAAGCCAGACACAGGTGTGGTGTGTTGGTTTCTTGTTGAAAGGCAATTTCAGCAGCGAAACATATACGACCACCGTGCCGACACCCTGATATCGAGCGCCGGTCAGGGCACGATTTCGTACACGACGCCTTTCCCGAATTTCCCGCCGATGGTTGTCGTCCCATAGAGATGACCATCGGCACCGGCCACCGCACTTGTCTCCGGGTAGGCGCCGTCGGCGCAATTCGCCATCGCGCAGAAACTGTGCAGCACCTTGAACTTGCCCGCTGCCGTGATCCTGAACAACACCCCGCCGCCGCCATGGTTCGGGTCGCCGTCATTACCGCCGCCCGACACTGCCGTTCCGAACAGATTTCCCGCGGCATCGATCGACACGTTGGATAAGGGCTGCATTCCGTCGGCGCAATCGGCCAGGCTGCAGAATTTGTGAGATACGCTGTAGTCGCCGTTCGGCGCGAGCTTGAACGTGACGCCGCTGGTTCCTTCCTGACCGATGGATTGCTGGGTTGAGCCCAGCAAGTCGCCGGCGGCGTTCATGACAACGCCTGTCGGCATGTTCCCTTCCTCGCAGCCGGTTTGATCGCAGAAGCTGTGCAGGATTGTCTCATCCCAATTCGCGCCATCAGGAGAGAGTTGGAACAGCGTGCCGCCGAAATTGGGCCCGCCGCCCTCCGTCGCGCCGAAGAGATTGCCATCCGCGTCGATTACGAGTTCACCCGCGGGATTCGAGCCGTCATGCAGATCGCAACTTTCCGTTTCGGTGCAGAAATCGTGGATGATGCTCTCCGTCCATGTCCCGCGCGCGGGCGTAAGCGCATAGACAATTCCCTGACCAACGCTTCCGCCGAAACGCGTTGCGCCGTAAAGCGGAGACTTGCCGTCATAGGCAAGCCCGCTTTGTACGCCCTTGTAGGTGAGGCCGCCCGCCATGCCGAAACCATCGGTGCACTGCGCCTTCGAACAGAATGTGTAGAGTGTTTTTGACTTCCATTTTCCGCGTACGCCCGGTGAAAGCTCATAGGCCACACCATTGCCGCCCTCGGCGCCGTTCGAATAGACCACGCCATAAAAATTTCCGCTCGCGTCCGCGATCAATCTACCCAAAGGAGAGGAGCCGTCGGTGCAATTCGCCTTCGAGCAGAAATTATAAAGCGTGGTGCGCTTCCATTTGCCCGTTTGCGTATCGCGCGTGAGTTCATAGAAGGTCCCGCCGTTTGCCGTTCCGCCGGCCGCAGTCGTTCCGAACAGATGGCCTGCGGCATCGACGAAAATCTCGCTCAATGGAGTGCCGCCATCGGTGCAGGAGGCCTTTGCACAGAAATCGTAGATGACGTTGAACGTCGCGGCATGTCCGGGCACGATAGCTAGAAAGACAATCGCGACAATAGACTGTACAATGACATAGATACGCGGCGAGACACGCATGATGCCCTCCAGAGTTCTTGTCTATTCTGCGCTGCGCTTGGAGGCGACGCAATCGCGGGCAGCACGGACATGCTAAACAAACACGCGATGTGGACGGTGCGCCGCACGGCGATCGCTGACGGCGCGGGCGAAATTCTCACGCTAGCAAAAGGCAAAAAGCCGCTCAGCGTTCGCGGCGTCATCGCGCTGTGGCGCGACAACGAAGCGTTTCAGGATTTCTTCGCCGAAACGCTCGGGGCCTCGCCTTACGAAGCGTTCTTCTGGGAGACGCCGCCCACGGCGAGCGCTTCGCTCGACAATGCCTTCGAGTGCGCAATCATCTCCTCCGATATGTTGGCGTGGCTGCGCGCGAACGATGAAGATTTTGCGGACCATTTCTCCGGGCCGGATTTGATCGCGGCCTTCGACAATCTCGGTCACACCGCGCGTTTGATTGCGCCGCGAAGAATTGCGGATGTTCGCTGCTATGGCCATATCGCGGCGTTCGTGCGTCTTGGACCTCGTGAACAGCAACGCGCCTTGTTTCGCTGTCTGGCGCTGGAGATCGAAAGGCGCTTGGCGTCGTCGCCGGATCGCTTCTGGGTCAGCACCGCAGGCCTCGGCGTGCCGTGGCTCCATCTCAGGCTGGATCGAAGGCCGAAGTATTATCAATATGGGCCGTACAAAATGGTGCCCGCGTCGGGCCAATAGGGATGCGATTGGTTGGCAATCACTGGAGTTGGCGCGGGATGGGAAGTGTTGCGAAACCTCGTCTCACCATGACCACGCAGAAATCGCGCTCCACAAAAGAAATATGAGCACGCCAAAAGCCAAAAAAATGCTTGCCCAAAAATCACGCGGATTCTTGTCGCGCCAAATTATTTCCGGTGCGCGCCGCCACACGGGTTCAAGCGATTTTCCTGTTCTAAGAGATCCGAATATCGCGATTCCGGCGAAGACGGAGAGCAAGAGGAAACTCCAGGACATCTGATCAAGGCCGCTCTGACGGCTTAGTTTTGTACATCTTCGTATCTGCCGTTCGCCCAGACTCTATATCGCGAATTCCCTCGGGGGACAGGCCGTTGTTCTGCTCGTTTGCTTGATGGTGTTTCTGACTGTGCTTACTGGTCATGCTCGCGCGTCAGGTGAAGAAATTCAGACTGTGATTTTCGGCGATGTGAAATTCATTCAGATACGGGCTCCATTTCCAACAGAACCCGGTGGTGTGCGGCCTGTTAAAAACATCAAGGTAAGAAATCTCTCCAATGGCAAATATGCCGCCGAGGCCGTGCAATTCACTCCAATCTTTTCGTGTAATTGTGAGGCCAGCGTAAAATTCGTCAGAGAGCTGCCCCCACTGACTATGAAGGGGCCTTTCGGGAGCTTGGTTTCTGTAGCTGTCAGTGTCGGCGCACGAAAGAAATAGCGAATATCTGTTTTCAGCGACGTGATAATCGCCGGTGTGCGCCCATGGTTTCTAAATCGCAAGGCGTGTTGCGATCCACGCATGTCATCATCACGCCCTTCACCATCCTCAGCGTCGTCGGGATGAAAAAAACCGCGTGGCCTCGGGTTGAAGGTAATGTCTTTAATTCCCCCGAAAGGGGAAGTGCTAGTTCCATCGGAAATCGTTTCAAGAAAAAGATAGGCGCGTTCGACATTCGGCAGAGCGTCAGCGCTTGCTTTGGCGGATTCTGCAATCACGCGGTTGGTTTTGTCAGCGCTTCTAAGCATCCATCCCTGATAGATAGAGACGCCCGCTAGTACAGCGGTGAGCGCAGCAAGCCACCAGGTATATCTCGCGATTTTATCGTCGCTGGTCTCGGCAACAATCCCGTTTCCGGGTTCGTGTTTGGGTGCGTAATCGCTGGAGTAATTTGTCTCATAGTTTGGGCCAAGGATGGCGGGCGATGAATCAAACTTCGCTAAGACAAACAATCCAATCAGAAATAGAATCGCCAGTACGCACCCAACCGCGTAGCTGCGATCTTTCAGCATCCTCTAATCGCTTCCCCAAAGATATTGTCGTTCAAGCGTTGTACTTGAATTGTGCTTCTGCAATATAAAGAGGAAGGTATTTCCTGCTAACCTTATGGTAGGAACCGACAATCGAGCGTTTCACGAGGCTCCAGAAGCCTTCAATCGTGTTCGTGTGAATCGCGCCGACAACGTATTGCTTGCGGGCGTGGTGGACACTCCCATGGGGATATTCAAAGCCAAGGCTGTGATAGCCGCGATGTTCGTCTGTAGAGAGCAGGGAAATGTCAGTGCTGACTGTCTCGCGAACGAAAGCCCGCATCGCTTCCTTGGTGACGTTATCCAGCACACGGGCGATAACGCTGCCCTTGCGGCTTACGGCGCCGATAACGGCGGTCTTTGTGGACGGCCCATGTTTGCGCGGGTGCGGCCCGTGCTTGTTGTGCTTTTTGCCGCCGATGTAGGTCTCATCGACTTCGACAATTCCCATGAGTTTGCGGAAGTTGGTGTCCACGAGGGCGGCACGGATGCGATGGCACATGCTCCAAGCGGTGCGATAGCTGCCAGTCCCAATAGTGCGATGGATTTGCAGAGCCCTAATCCCCTTCTTAGCCGTCAGCATCATGTGAATGACGCGGAACCACTCCCGGAGAGCGTATTTGGTGTTTTCAAAGATTGTGCCTACGAGGACCGAAAAGCGATAGTTCTGGCCCTTTTCGGAGCAGGCATAGCAAACCCAGTTAAAGGCGCGTGTGTGGCAACTCCCGCACACTCGCCGCTCAACTTATAGCTGATAATTTATCAGAAATAAATCCTATATACGCTCTTGAAGTCCTATATTCGATCCCTATTTGTTCCTTCGTGAGTATCGAAGGAACACGCCGATGCGGGCCGCTGGCCCAAAGACTAGAGGTTGCAAGGACATACAGGACAAGGGTGCAGCCTTGCGCGCATCCGTGTGCGGTCAGAATGAGGTGAGAGAAGACGGCAATGCCACGCCGTCGAACCCGTCGCGGGCCGCACGAAGTCCGGGGAGACTTGAACGGCGCCGTTCTGATCCGCCTCGAAACGGATGTTGGCGGCCTGCCGGAAAGTCTGCGTCGTGGCGGGTTCGCGCGCGCAAAGGATCGAGAATAAGATCCGTGCGGGCGCTTCATCCGCCACAGGGCCATCTGTGTGCGATGAATGCCTGTTTCGTTGCGTGTTGCATAAGCGGGTGGGGTACCCCTTAAAGAAAGTGAGGTTCAAATCGGCACCTCTCTCGCGCGCGCCAAAAATTGTTGAGAATGCGATATTAAATCTCAAGCCGTTGGGATTTTAGCGCGGGAGCCTCCAGATATTGAGTTGCGCGCCTGACGCTAGAGCCCGGCGTCAGATCACGCCGAGTTGCCTGCCAACCTTCTCGAACGTCTGAAGCGCGAAGTCGATCTGTGCATCGGTCAGTGTTGCACAAGCTTGGATGCGAAGCCGCGCCGTGCCTTCTGGCACCACTGGATAGCCGAAGCCTGTGATGAAGATGCCTTCGGCGAGCAGCGCCTGGCTCATTTTGATGGCGAAGGCGGTGTCGCCCACGATGATCGGCACGATAGCGCTTTCGCCGTCGAGCGGTTTGAAACCGCGGGCTTTGAGCCCGTCGCGCAGGTTGCGCGTGATCTGGTGCAAGCGCGCCACGCGATGCGGTTCGTTGTTGAGAATATCGACGGCTTTGCCTGCGCTCGCGGCAATCGTTGCCGGCAATGCGTTGGAGAAAAGCTGCGGACGCGAAACCTGCATGAGGTAATCGACGACCGTTTTCGATCCGGCGACATATCCGCCCGCGGCTCCGCCAAGCGCCTTGCCGAGTGTGCCGGTGATGATGTCGATCTGGCCTTCTACACCGAAATGTTCCGCTGTGCCGCGGCCATTCGGTCCCATGACGCCGGTGCCGTGAGAATCGTCCAAGATGATCGAGGCGCCGTGTTTCTTCGCCAGCGCGATGATGTCGGGAAGCGGCGCGATATCGCCTTCCATGCTGAACACGCCGTCGGTGACGATGAAGATGCGGCGCGAACCTTTCACAGCATCGAGCTTGGCATCGAGATCGGCCATGTCGGCGTGCTTGTAGACAAGACGGCGTGCCTTGGAGGCGCGGCACCCGTCGATCAGCGAGGCGTGGTTGAGTTCATCGGAGACCAGTGCATCGTTCTCGCCCGCAATCGCCGGCATCAGGCCGGTGTTCGCGGTCCAACAGGAGACATAAGTCAGCGCCGCTTCGGTGCGCGAGAGCTTCGCCAATGCCTTCTCGATCTCTTCGTGGATCGAGAAGGTGCCGCAGATAAAGCGCACCGATGCGGTGCCCGCGCCGTATTCCTCCAGCGCTTTGCGGCCTGCGGCAATCACGTCGGCATGATCGGCAAGACCGAGATAATTGTTGGACGACAGCACCAGTACGCGACCGGATTTCTCCGCCATCGTGACTTCGGTATCCATCGGCCCAGTGATGTGGCGGAAGGTCTTGAGCGTCCCCGCCTTCGCCATCGCCGACAGATCGGTGTTCAGGCTTTCATCGAGCGCGGCCGTCACAGCTCGCTCCAGTCGAGGATGACCTTGCCGGAATTGCCCGATCGCATGACGTCGAAGCCCTGCTGAAAATCCTTGTAGGAGTAGCGATGGGTGATGACCGGCGAGATATCCATGCCGCTCTGGATCATCGAGGTGAGCTTGTACCAGGTCTCGCCGAACATGCGGCCATAGATGCCGCGCAGGTTCAGACCCTTGAACACGACCGCGTCCCAATCGACGCCGGTCTCGCCGGACTGGATGCCGAGCATCGCGATCTTTCCGCCATGCGCCATCGTGTCGATCATCTGGCGAAGGCCGGCCGGATTGCCCGACATCTCAAGGCCAACGTCGAAACCCTCGCTCATGCCGAGTTCTTTCATCGTCTGGCGCAGATCGTCTTTCGCCACGTTTACGACGGCGGTTGCGCCCATCTTCTTGGCGAGGTCGAGGCGATACGGATTGACGTCCGTCACCACGACGTAGCGCGCACCGGCCTTGAGTGCCATCGGCACGGCGCCGACGCCGATCGGCCCTGCGCCAGTGATCAGCACATCCTCGCCGACGAGATCGTAAGAAAGTGCCGTGTGCGCCGCGTTGCCCATCGGATCGTAGATCGCATAAATCTCCAGCGGCACGTTGGTATCGCAATGCCAGATGTTCGGCGCGGGAACGGCGACCAGCTCGGCGAACGCGCCGTCGCGATTCACGCCCACGCCGAGCGTGTTGGCGCAGAGATGGCGGCGTCCGGCGAGGCAGTTGCGGCAATGGCCGCAGACGATATGTCCCTCGGCGCTGACCAGATCGCCAACCTTATGTCCGTGAACGTTGGATCCGACCGCGACGATCTTGCCGACGAACTCGTGGCCGGCCACCGTGCCCGGCTTGATAGTTTTCTGCGCCCAGGCATCCCAATTATAAATGTGAACATCGGTGCCGCAGATGCCCGTTTTGAGCACTTTGATCAGCACGTCGTCGATGCCGTAAGATGGCTCCGGCACGTCTTCCAGCCAGATGCCCGGTTCGGCCTTGGATTTGACCAGTGCTTTCATCGATTGAGCCCTCTAAAACGGGCGCCCAGTACGGGGGCGACACTTAATTGCGGGCCCGAACTATCCCCACCCCGGCCTCCAATGCAAGCCGCAGAAAAAGCCCTAAGGCTGTCAACCAGTGGCCCGATTGATCTTCCAAAACCGGTGTTTCCCACGTCACAAACGCAAGGGCCGTGCGGACCAAAACTGCAGACCGCGAGCATCGTGATGCGTGCTGGGCAAAAGAAGTTCGAAGAGCGAAATTCGCTTAGATTAGCACGCCACTGGACCGAAGCTGTCTCCATGCTCCAAGAATCGCGTCCAACGCTCATCTGAGGAATAGTTTGGAAAAGCGGCAAATTTCTATGCAGGATGATGCCTTATTCGATTCAGCGGTTGGAACTTTTTTTCGTTAGAGCTGTTTTCATAAAGGGTTGTCAGGGGGCAGATTTTGTTCACAGATCGCTGGGTTTTGCTGGCCGTCATACCGCTGTTCGTTTTGCTGGCGGTCATGGCATATTTTTCGGTGCAATTCGCAGTCGATGAACGCGCCAAACAGTCATGGGTCGTTCACACCTATCAGGTGATCGGCCGTCTTCAGTCCATCTTGACCGATGTTGAGGAAGCAGAAACGGGGCAGCGCGGCTATATCATCACGCGGCAGACGCGGTTTCTGGACACTTACAGGCAAGGCATCGCACACGCCAAAGGCGACCTCGCTGAATTCAGACGCATGACAAGCGACAACCCACGCCAGATGGCCCGCGGACCGCGGTTGGCATCGCTTCTCGACGCCCGATTCAAATCTCTCGATACCACGCTGTCCAAGGCAAGCTCCACTCTCGCCGCCACACCCGAATTGCTGGCTGCGATGGATATCGGCAACGCCAAAATGGATGAGTTGCGCGAAGAGCTGCGAGGGGGCACCTCCGAAGAAAATAGGCTTTTGATACAGCGCATCGCGGCGCGCCATCTCGCCGAGCGGAATGAAATTGTGGCAACCACGCTGGCTGCAATGGTGGCGCTTTTTGTTCTGCTTGCAACGGCGCTTCTTTTGGTGCGCAACAACATCAGACTTATGAGCAGCGAGAAAAAGCTCGAAAACGAGTCCGCGATACTGCAAACCACGCTGGATACCATTCGTGATGGCATCGCGATGTTCGCGTCAAGCGGCGAACTGTGTGTCTTCAATGATACTTTTTTCAAACTGTTCAGCTTGCCGATAAATCTCGCGCGCAAGGGAGTTTTTCTCGCAGAGATTCAGAAAAACGTCGGAAGCGCGGCCGCTATGCTGCTCGACGCGCCTAATACCACTTTGCCCGATAAAGGATTTCACCGTGTTTCGTTGGATGGCCTGGAACTCGATGTCTATCGCGGAATCGTTCCCACCGGCGGTTTCATTATCGTTTGCGTAGACGTTACCGAACGGGTGCAAGCCGAGCTGGTCGCGCGGCAGGCCCAAAAAATGGAAGCCATTGGACATCTCACGGGCGGTGTAGCCCATGATTTCAACAATATATTGCAGATCGTAAGCGCCAATTTGGAACGCGTCTCGAGAGAGATTCAAACCGATCGTCAGAATGTCGAGCGCTTGAACAGCGCTCTCAGCGCAGCCGCGAGCGGCGCACGTCTGACTTCGCAGCTGCTCGCTTTCGGACGCCGTCAGGCGCTGGATCCGCGCTCTCTCAATGTCGGGCGTGTCATACAAGATATGACGAACCTTCTGCAGCGCACTCTTGGCGAAGGCGTCGAAGTGGAAAGCATTGTTGCAGGAGGTTTGTGGAACACGTTCGTCGATCGTAGCCAAGTGGAAAATGCGATTCTCAATCTCGCGATAAACGCACGCGACGCTATGGCGAATAGCGGAAAGCTCACGATCGAAGTTGCCAACGCGTTTCTGGATGATGCCTATGCGCTGCAGCATCTTGAAGTGACACCCGGTCAATATGTCATGGCCGCAGTCAGCGATACGGGAAACGGAATGTCGGCAGAGACCATCTCCCGTGCGTTCGAACCATTTTTTACGACAAAACCCGAAGGCCGCGGCACTGGTCTTGGGTTGAGTCAAGTATACGGGTTTGTCAAACAGTCGGGCGGCCATATCAAAATTTACAGCGAGATCGGCCAAGGCACGACCGTAAAGCTTTATCTTCCGCGAACGCGACTTCCTCAGGAAAGCTCCGGTGTTCTTTCCGTTGGCACTGTGCGTGGGGGCACCGAGCGTATTTTAGTTGTCGAGGATGACGATGCCGTGCGTAGCGCTGTCGTCGACATGATAAGCGAACTCGGCTACTCGGTATTGAAGGCTGAAAACGCCGAACAGGCACTCGCCATCTTGGGCAGCGGTGTGGCCATCGATCTACTTTTTACCGATGTCATCATGCCTGGACCCATTCACACGCGCGTTCTCGCGCGTCGCGCACAGGAACTTCATCCGAATATCAGGGTGCTTTATACATCTGGTTACACGCAAAACGCGATCGTCCATAACGGAAAGCTTGACGATGATGTATTCTTGCTCAGCAAACCATACAGCCGTGATGAGCTCGCAAGAAAGCTCAGGAGCTTGCTTGATCCAACGGTAAGCGCTTCGGAATCCAATGCTCGAAAGAACAACCCTGCAAAGGAAAAAGTGTTAGTCGTCGAAGATGTCGGGCTGATACGCATGACGACTGTCGATATGATCGAGGAAATTGGGTTTCTGGCGGTTGAGGCCGCCAACGGTGAGGACGCTATGAACCTGCTGCGTAGCGATCCGCAGATTTCGATCTTAATGACAGATTTGGGGCTGCCAGGCATGTCCGGCAAGCAGCTTGTCGAAGAGGCGGTTCGCCTGCGCCCGAACTTAAAAATTGTTATCGCAAGCGGTTTTTCTTTTGAACGAGATGCTGTTGGCCTGCCCGACAAAGCAGAGCAACTCACAAAACCGTTCGATATAGAACAGCTTCGCCGCGCTTTAAGATAAGAAGCAATTAAAGCATCAAAGAATGCTTAAAAGGCCGATCTTTTATAGCACTTAAGCGTGCGCCGTTTGCGGCTCTTCACTTCGACTTTCTGCTCTGCCCGATGC
The DNA here is from genome assembly GCA_037201525.1 of Rhizomicrobium sp. Lineage (GTDB taxonomy): Bacteria > Pseudomonadota > Alphaproteobacteria > Micropepsales > Micropepsaceae > Rhizomicrobium. The sequence goes on from JBBCHP010000012.1 coordinate 15,839, forward strand.
AGCGGGCTTATGGAAGAAAAGTGCCTGTCCGATCGTCGTGCGCACCGTATCGCGCGAAAAAGGCTTTTGAATGAGATATGTCGGTTCCGGCCGTTCGCCCGTAAGCAGACATTCCGGAAATGCGGTAATAAAGATCACCGGAAGGTTCTGTTCGCCTAGGATCTCGGTGACAGCGTCTATCCCAGAGCTGCCGTCGGCCAGCTGAATGTCGGCGAGGATCAGGTCAGGCCTATGCTCATTCGCCAAAGCGACGGCTTCCTGACGCGTCGTGGCAACGCCGATCATCGTATGACCGAGTTCAGTCACAAGGTTTTCCAAATCCAGCGCAATAATCATCTCGTCTTCAATGATCAGAACCCGCGAAGCCAAGTCGTTGTCGATGGTTTGGGATGCGGCAGCGATAGCGCTTTCTACCTCATCCAGCGGCCAGCCCAGTACCAGTGCGGTTTCGCCGGTAGTGAAACCCTCGACCGATGTGAGTAAAATCGCTTCCCCTGCTTCCTGGTTGCAGCGATTGTAACCGTCGCTCAGCAACGGTGAGAGAATCATTCGCATTTGGAGGTCCGCTACAGTTGTCGCCCAAAGGGTATGGAAAAGCCGATACAGCGCGATCTTCGGGGGAACGTTTTGCGTCAACTCCGCCTTACCAGCGAGTATGGCTTCAAGAGAGGCTCGAACGTAGGAATCTCCTGAAGACTGAGAGCCGGTTAAAGCGCGTGCATAGCGCCGCAGGTAAGGTAGATGAGGACCAAGCGTGGCAGTCATTGTCATGTCTAATCCCCTTCCACATAGATCGGTATTTTAACGGCGAGTTGCCCAAAAGGTTCCCGCCTTCGGGAACGCTTTGTTTTACGGGGAGTTTTCTGTTGGATAGCCGCGTCTGTGACGCTTCGGCCGGAACGCAGAATGTCAGCAATAAGTCCACCAGCTAGCACGAATGCCGCATCTGATGATGCTGCGATAAGAAAACAACTAGCCCATATTGCTGTGCTGAGAGCTGCAAGAGTCAGACACAAGGTGATCGCCAAAGGATTGGAAACTTATTTCAATGCCGTCACTGCTGAGGAGGTGCCTCAAAGGTTTTTTTGCATCCTCGATCAACCAAAGGCCCGACCTGTCTAAATTCTCGTTTCTCACGGAACGGGCGCGAGTTTGAGGTGTTTTCCTTAGACGTGTTGAGGAAGCTTGAATGTTTGGTTGGGCGGTGACTTTTTGATTTTGGCGCTTGTCGCGGCTCTTTTGGCTTTTTTGCCTTGGCCGCGTTGCTGGCGGTATAGCGAAGTTGCTTCTTTTGGCCTTTATTGTCCTGTTCCTGATCAGTGCGCTTTCGGGGACGCTACGCGACAGGGCACCGCCGATCTAGCCGTGTACCTCGCATTTCAAACGGCAGTTCAGGCCGTTTGGCGCATACTCGATGATAGCTTCCCCGTTAGGTTCCCGAATTACGCTTTGGCGGATGACAAGTCCTCCAAAGCCTTCTGTGGTCGGTTTAGCAACAGCTGGCCCATTCTGTTCTTTCCAGTCGATAGAGAGAAGGGTTTTGCAGGTTCCCCCGCTAGCACCCAAGTGAGCGCAACAGTGCCTTTTTCTACCGACAATGCGCCGTATTTTGTGGCATTCGTAGCAAGTTCGTGAAATGCCATAGCCAGACCGCCGGCGATGCGCTCAGGTAGTAATATGGCCGGACCCGACGTCGTTATTCTTGGCGACATTGAGCTGCTCCAAAGGGAGATAGCGTTGCTATGGCAACTGCCGCTAGGTCAGCAGTTCGCTTTTCAGAAGACAGAATAATCTCGCCTGTATTGAGCAGGGCTAACAGGCGGCCCATGAATGCGTCGATGTGTTTGTTTGCCTCCGGCTGGTTCTTCGGCCGCGACATCCGGCCTATGGCCTGAACGATCGCCACAAGATTACGCGCGCGATGACGCATCTCTTCCGCGAGAAGTTCTGTACGTTGAGCCGCCTCTATGTGTTCGGTGATTTCTGACGTGCTTCCAACAGCAAGGTTAGGCCGACCTCACCATCTTGAGATAGAAGCGTGTCGCGCACCTGGAACCATCTCCACGATCCTTTCGAATCGCGGACGCGAAACTCCGCAGAAACCGTTTTTTTCCCGGCTGAACTTTTTTTAGCCCATCGCGGTGCGCGCGAAGGCGATCAGCATCCTCTGGATGGATAAGAGACAGCCAATCGCTGCCGTCCTCAGCAGGTGGGTATCCCAGCAACTCCGAAAGATAGCGATTTTGAAATATGTTCTGCCCGCTCTGTATGTCATAGACATACAAGCTCGTCGGAGCGGCAGAAAGTGCGCGCTTTATAAACTCATCGTCGAGAGCTGACATTGGAACGCCGGAGCAGCTTTTTCCCTTCGCTCGAATTGATTCACAAAACTCTTTTTTGACCCGTCAAGCAACCGGCTCTGGGTGAAAAAACAGCGCTTGGCTCACTGTAGCTTGGATGGTTTCCGGCAGAAATGGTTTGGCGATCAGATAGGTCGGCTCGGGACGTTCACCAGTCAGGAGGCGTTCCGGATAAGCCGTGACGAAGATTATAGGTATATTGAAACTTTGAAGTATCTCGCCAACCGCGTCGATGCCTGACCCTCCTTCGCCAAGATTGATGTCAGCGAGAACAAGCCCCGGTTTTTCTAAGCGCGCTTTGGCCACAGCTTTCGTCGCGCGTTGCCGCTGTGGCCACGACTTTGTGCCCAAGTTCGGTAAGCAAATTTTCGAGATCGAGCGCGATAATCGGTTCATCTTCGATAATAAGCACACGGGATACCAAAAGCCGGTCTATGACATCCTGTGCTTCAAGAATGCTGCGTTCAAACGTTGTTTGGCTGCTGATCGAGTATAAAGCCCCGCCTCCTCCAGGCTGAATGCCTCTACAGATGTGAGCAAAAGGGCCGCTCTTCCTGAAGACGAAATCGCTTTGAGCAAACTATCCGGGCGCGCAACTTCGCCGACGCTGGAGGCATGAGGAGGGCTCGAATCGCTGGCCCACACAGATTGAAATACCCGATAAAGTCCCAATTTGGCCGAAACGCCTTCGGAAAGCTTTCTTTCTCCTGAAGATAATGCAGCAAGTGCTCTGCGGACTTGCGCATCTCCCGCGGACTGGCTGCCCGTAAGGGCTCGCGCATACCTGCGCAGGTATGGAAGATGCGGCGCGAGTGTCTCCGTCACGGACATAGCCCAAGCTCCCTGAGGTTAATGCTCACAAAACAGCGAACTGGGAACGTACGCTAGGGAAAAAAGTTCCCTGCCCTCCGGAAACCATCATTTGGTCGGAGCGTTAGGTACTTCAAGGCGGCGGGGCGTGTCACTTTGGGATTGAAACGCCAGCCGAATATGTTGGAGATTGGATTTGTCGGGCGTGCGCGCACAACGGACCGAGGCCTTGGCCAAAGACGACGATCAGAACCGCGATCAAACTCGTGCCGTCAGAACTCGCCAGCGAGCAATCGGGCGAGAACTTCGGCGCATCTATGATGGTGTCGTAAGTGAACCCGTCCCGGATGAGTTTCTCGATCTTCTTCGTCAAATCGATGAGTCGGACGACGCTGGCCAAAAGCCTGCGGAGAAGAAATCGTGATGCCGCGAGAAAATGTTGCCAAGTCTGAGTTCGCAAATGAACAGGACACCAAAGACTTCAGAAACGATTTGCTGGCGCTAATCCCTTTCTTGCGCGCTTTCGCGCGCTCCTTATGCGGCAACCACGATAGCGCCGACGATCTGGCTCAGGAGACGCTGGTCAAAGCATGGCAATCTCGCGCCACGTTTGCGCCAGGTACAAATTTAAAAGCTTGGCTCTTTAACATTCTTCGCAACCAGTTCTATTCGGATCGTAGGCGAGCTTGGCGGCAAACGCCGTGGGATCAGGAGGCTGCGGAGCGATTGCCCGGAACAAGTCAGGACCAAGGCTGGTCAGCTGACCTTTCGGACACGGCTCGTGCATTAACGCCAATTGCCTGACGAACAGCGTGAAGCATTAATATTGGTGGGTGCAGGCGGCTTTTCCTACGCGGATGCTGCAGCAATTTGCCATTGCGCAATCGGTACTGTGAAAAGCCGGGTTGCACGTGCCCGTAAAGCACTAATGGAAATTTTGGAAGGCGAGGGTAACCTGCCGCCTACTCAACGGCCGGATCAGGGAGACGCCGCTCGTGACATCATGGCGCAACTCGATCGATTGGCTTCGGCCGAAGAACCCGGTCCGGAATCAAACCCAGGACGACGCGCAAAGGGATCTTCTTCCTAAAGGCATAGTATCGCTTCGGTTCCGGCTAATCTTTATCGTCACCATAGCCCTTACCCCCCATTGCGATCGTTAGCGTCTTTCAAGGGATTGAGAGAGCGCGAAGTGGCGCCATCAACGTTCATGATCGCCTCACTCAATCGGTGCAGGCTGCGGCCTCCAGCGAAGAGAACGTCATTGCGTCCAGCGAACAGATGCTACGCACGCTCGCGCATTTGGACGATGTTCGTAACGTGACAAGTGAATGTGATCGCACACTGTCCGACGTGCTTATCGGAGTGCGGTTCATTACCAATATCTCAAGAGGAGACAAAACAGGAAAGGTTGTTTGCTCGGCTCTCCACAATCGAAGGGAATGCTGATGAATCCTGCGCTTTTTAACGCCGCCAAATCTTCCATGAAATTCAGTGTCAGCGGGCAGGTTATCAGTTCCGTGACGCACGGTCCGATCATCGTCGCCTTACTTCCCCTTCAAGACGCTCATGGCGCGTTCAATGGCGCGATTGCCATGGGCGTAAACGCTAAATGGTTGGACTATATCCTTAAAGCAAGAAACCTCCCCCGAGGCGCAGTCGTTTCTGTGTTCGATCGGAAAGGTCAGATCATGGCAACGAATAACGAGACAGTTGCGCGTACTCTGTTTTCGACGATGCCCGCTTCGCAAACACTGCTTGGCGGTCTTGAAACGCGCAATGACGCCAAGGGAGAACCTTGGACGTTTTCGGCCGCACCACTCTCCGGGAACAATATTTTTGTCGGCTTTGGCATGCGTGAGTCGCATCTCTTCGGCCCAACCTATCTGCATGTCGTGGCCGATCTTCTCTTGCCGATCGCGATGATTGCTCTGGCATGGGGCGCCATCTGGTTCGCTAACGGAACGCCAAATCACGCAGTGGATAGCATATTTGCGGCGCGTTGCCGCGGCATATCGCGGGGGTCATTACCGGCTCAAACCCCAGCTTGAGAACGCGCCAGCGGAGTTCAAATTGCTCGGCAGCGCGATGGAGAATATGGCCGAGGCATTCAAGACAGGGATAAGAGTTTGCGAGAGGCTGTGGCGCACAAGACCCATCAGATCCGCGAAACGCATCATCGCGTTAAGAATAACCTTCAGGTCGTGATGAGCCTGTTGAGCCTGCAAGCGGCACAATCCCGCGACCCGACCGTGAAAGAGGCGCTTGGCCGAGCTCAGGCGAGAATCAATGCTCTTGCGCTTGTGCATCGCCTTTTGAACGAGTCGAAGATCAGACCAGCGTCGATCTCCAGCGGCTACTAAGGGAATTAACGCGCCAGGTGGCAGAAGGGGTTGGGGCAGCTGGCGCTGGGGTTGCAATCGAGGTCGACGTCGTCGAACTCAACGTGCCCGGGGAAATCGCCGTTCCAATCGCGCTGTTTACCGTCGAGGCGCTGGCCAACGCGTTCCGGCACGCCTTTTCCGAACCTTCGCAGGCGAGCAAAATCTATGTTGCTCTTCAGCCCAAAGACGATGCGTTTCATCTTGCCGTGCGGGATAACGGATGCGGATTTTCCTTCTGAAGCAATCAAATCCGGCATTGGAGACCGCTTGCCTCAAAGTGTTCGCGCGCCAAGTGCAGGGCACCGTCACCGTTTCATCGACTCCAGGGTCTGGCACAATCGTCGATTGATTTTTCCCAGGCCGTCCGATACGGCACAAAAAGAATTCAACCTTTCCTCACGCTTAAAAGAAAAGCATGCAAGCTAGTTGGCCAAATGTGATTTGGTATTTAGAAGGTCAATTTTTGAGACGGCGCTCTGCTTCTATTTTCTCGTAAGCGATGTTTATTGCGGCAAGCTTTTCCGTCGCAAGATGCACAAATTCCTGTGGAACGCCGCGGGCAATCAAACTGTCCGGATGGTTTTCGCGCACGAGCCTGCGATAAGTCCGCTTGATCTCATCTTCACCCGCGTCATAAGCCACCCCCAGAACGACATAGGGGTCCGCCGCGTCTGGTGCAAAGTGCGATGCGCGAATCCTGCGGAACTCGTTCGGTGCAAATCCGAAGATGTCAGCCACGCGCTCCAGAAACGCCGCTTCGCCAGGATGAAAGACGCCGTCCGCTTTGGCGATCTCGAACAGCCCATCCATAATGTCTTCGAGAACGCCGGGCTTGCCGGCGAATAGGCCGGCAATCTGACGCGCGTAGGTCTCGTAGCCTGCCGTGTCGCGTTGAGCGGTGTCGAACATGCGCCGCACATTCCTAGCCTCCTCCGGCGCCACGCGGAAAATACGCTCGAAAGCCTTCACCTCATCGCCTGTCACGACGCCGTCGGCTTTCGCCATCTTGGCGGACAGACCGATGATGGCGATGGTAAAGGCGACGTCTGCGCTGCTCTTCTGCCAGTCGCTCAGCATGCGCAGAAAGGCGCCGGCCGCGTCGGTGATTTTCCCCCAGATGGACATGCGTGAAAGCTCTAAGCCAATCTGGGCACAATTGCGACGCAATCCGCGATCGCCTTACGATCATTTCATTCTTTCAAGAGCGGTTACGCCATGAGCAAATGGAATTTTTATATCGACCGCGGCGGCACCTTCACCGATATCGTCGCTGAAGCGCCGGACGGAACGCTCTCGACAATGAAGCTGCTCTCGCAGAGCGACGCCTATGACGATGCTGCGCTCGAAGGAATTCGCCGGTTCGCGCGCGGAGGCTCCGTAGGCGAGGTGCGCATGGGAACGACGGTGGCGACGAACGCGCTGCTGGAGCGCAAGGGCGACCAGGTCGTGCTGGTCACGACGCGCGGCTTTGCCGATCAACTGCGCATCGGCTATCAGAACCGTCCGAAGCTGTTCGCGTGTCGTATCGTGTTGCCCGACATGCTGTATGGGCGCGTCGTCGAAGCCGAGGAGCGCGTGACAGCGGATGGTGAAATCCGCCAACCGCTTGATGAAGGCAAGCTTCGCCGCGACCTGACGCTTGCGCGCGCCGATGGCTTTACGTCCTGCGCCGTCTTGTTCCTGCACAGCTATCGCTATCCCCGCGCACGAGCAGCGCGCAGCGGACATCGCGCGAGAGGCCGGCTTTACGCAGGTCTCCACCAGTCATGAGATCGCGGCGTTGCCGCGATTCGTCTCGCGTGGCGACACAACCGTAGCGGATGCCTATCTCTCGCCCGTCTTGAGTCGCTATACGGCGAAGGTCGCGGGCGCGTTGGGCGACAAGGTCAAAATGTTCTTCATGACCTCCAATGGCGGATTGGCCGCGCCTGGCTTCTTCCGCGGCAAGGACGCGATTCTTTCCGGTCCTGCCGGCGGCGTAGTTGGCATGGCGGAGACGGCGCGCGAAGCCGGAATCAGCCATGTGATCGGCTTCGATATGGGGGGCACCTCCACGGATGTCGCGCGCTTCGACGGCGCATACGAACGTGTCTATGAGACAGAGGTGGCAGGCGTGCGCCTGTCCATGCCGATGATGGCGATCCACACCGTCGCCGCTGGGGGAGGCTCGATTTTGCATTACGACGGCGCGCGCTTCCGGGTCGGTCCGGATTCCGCCGGCGCCAGCCCGGGGCCTAAATCCTATCGCAAGAACGGACCGCTCACCATCACGGACGCAAACGTCCTGCTCGGAAAACTGCGGCCGGAATTCTTTCCATCGATCTTCGGAAGCGGTGGCGACCAACCGCTCGATGAAGGCACTGTGCGCAAAGCTTTCGACGCGCTGGCGCGCGAGGCCGGTGATGGCCGGAGCGCTGAGGCCATTGCGGACGGTTTCATCCGTATCGCCGTCGAGAACATGGCGAACGCGATCCGCAAGATCTCCGTCGCAAAGGGTTACGATGTGCGGAGTTACGTGCTCAGCTGTTTTGGTGGCGCCGGCGGTCAACATGCCTGTCTCGTAGCCGATGCGCTCGATATGACCGAGATATTCATCCATCCTTTGTCGGGACTTTTGTCCGCTTATGGCATGAAACTCGCGCAGCCGCGCGTCGTGAAGCATGGCGCGATCGGACGTTCGCTTGATCCGGAGACGATTGCGATGGCGGAGGCGCGCGCCGCCGAATGGATAGGGACCGCGCGCCATGAAATCGCAGATCAGCTCGGCCGCAGCGGCGCGACACGGCATTCTACCCGGCTGCTTATCCGCTACGAGGGCAGCGACACAACTCTGCCCATTGCTTTGAGCGCTAGCGACGATATGCGCGCTACGTTCGAGCGCGATCACGCGCGCCGGTTCGGTTTTGGTTTTGAAGGCAAAGCGCTGGTCGCTGAGTCGCTTGAGGTCGAAGTGGAGAGCGTCGCTGTGCCCGTGGAATTCGTGGCGCCGCGCGTTGCTGGGCAGGTCGTGGACAAGCGGTCTGTCCGCTTCTTCTCGCAAGGCATATGGCACGAAGCATCGACCTGTTCGGCCGGCACGTTGAACATCGGTACACAGGTAAACGGTCCAGCACTGCTGATCGAACCGCATCAGACCATCGTGGTGGAGCCGGCTGGCGCGCGGAGGTGGCTCCGTCGCGCGCGATTGTACTCAACGCGTCACGCCGCGGGCAGTGCAGGCCGTCACGAACACACAAGCCGATCCGGTTCTGCTCGAAGTGTTCGCAAATCTTTTCATGGCGATTGCCGAAGAAATGGGCGTCACGCTGCAGAACACGGCGTCCAGCGTGAACATCAAGGAGCGGCTCGATTTCTCCTGCGCGATTTTCGATGGCGACGGCGCGCTGATTGCCAATGCGCCGCACATGCCCGTGCATCTGGGCTCGATGGGCGATTGCGTCACCGCGATCATGCGCAAGCATCCCGCGATGCACGAGGGCGATGTCTTCGTCACCAACGCGCCCTATGACGGTGGCACGCATCTTCCCGACATCACGGTCGTCATGCCGGTGTTTGTGGATGGCGGGCGTGCGTTCTTCGTCGCGTCGCGGGGGCACCACGCCGATATCGGCGGTGTCACGCCGGGATCGATGCCGCCCTACTCGAAGACCATCGCCGAAGAGGGGGTTCTTTTTGGCGGCATTCGCATGGTGCGCGCTGGCTTGTTCGATGAAGCAGCTGTGCGCGCGGTCTTGGAAAGCGATGCGTGGCCCGCGCGCAATCCGGACCAAAACATCGCCGATCTGAAGGCCCAGGCCGCGTCCTGCACGAAGGGGGCGCAGGAGCTGAAACGCATCTGTGCTTTGCATGGGCGCGCGGTGGTCGAAGCCTATATGCGCCACGTGCAGGACAATGCTGAGGAGGAAGTGCGCCGCGTCATCGGTGCGCTGAAAGACGGTACATTCGAGATGCCGATGGATGGCGGCATGACGATCAGGGTCGCGGTGGCGGTGGATCGTGCGGCGCGGTCCGCGCGCATCGATTTCACTGGCACCAGTCCGCAGCAGCCGAACAATTTCAATGCGCCGGGATCGGTGACGAAGGCTGCCGTGCTCTATGTCTTCCGCTGTCTGGTGGAGAGCGACATTCCGATGAATGCGGGATGTCTGAAGCCGCTTCAGATCGTTGTGCCGGAAGGCTCGCTTCTCAATCCGCGCGCGCCCGGTGCGGTCGCCGCCGGCAATGTCGAGACCAGCCAGGCGGTCGTCGATGCTTTGTTTGGCGCGCTGGGGCGTGCTGGCGGCGAGCCAGGGCACGATGAACAATCTGACGTTCGGCAACGAACGTACCCAATATTACGAGACGATCTGCGGCGGTGCGGGTGCGGGGCGCTATTTCGACGGCGCCTCTGCCGTGCACACCCACATGACCAATTCGCGGCTGACCGATCCGGAGATTCTGGAGCAGCGCTATCCCGTGATCGTTGAGCAGTTCGGCATCCGTCATGGCTCGGGCGGCGGGGGCAAGCATCGCGGCGGCGACGGCGCGGTCCGGCACATCCGTTTCCGGGAGAAAATGACAGCGGCGATTCTGTCTACGCGGCGCGAGACCGCGCCGTTCGGTCTCGAAGGTGGTGGCGATGGCGCGAAGGGCGTCACCACTGTGATCCGCGCCAATGGCACACGTGAACTTCTGCGTGGCCGGGATGAAGCCGAGGTCGAGGCCGGAGACGCCATTGAGATCGAGACGCCCGGCGGCGGCGGGTTTGGAAGGACAGGCTGAGGTGTACAGCAGTGCTGTACAGAACAGCGCGAAGTTTTATTCGTTTTCGCATTCAAATACGTCTCGTGTTACCCAAGTGATTGATTCCGCAAGGAAAAGTCTGTCCTTCGCTGCAGCGCCGAAATGTTACGAAATTTCCTTGCTGAGCTGCGGTATATTCCCCGTTGAATTTTGCAATTCAATTCGGGTTTTCTGCTGTTAAGCGATTGACCATAAAGCAAAAAGTGTTTCCTTCGCTGCATCGCAACGGCGGATGTGCGGCAATTCTGTACAAAGCAGTCGCGCATTTCACACGCATGAAATGGGTGCGCCCAATAGGATATCAAGGGCGATAGAGGAAAAAAATCCTCTATGCCGGAAACCGCGCCGCGCCGTCCTCCAGTGGCAGGTGCAGGCCGTTCGTGACGAAGGACACCATGTGATGAAATCCGGCGAGAACGATGAGTTCGATCATCTGTGCTTCGTCGAATTCCTGGCGCAGCGCAGCCCACAGAACATCGTCAATGTTCGCACGGTCGTGCAGTGCGTCGACCATGCGGATCAGCAGGTTTTCACGCAGCGTCCAGCAGGGATCGTCCGCATCGCCCTTAACGGTGGCGCAGACCTGTTCGGGCGTAAGCGCACTCGCCTCGGCAAAGAAGGCGATATGCACGCCCCATTCGTATTCGCTGCCGCAGCGCGCGGTGGTCCGGTTCACGACGATCTCTCGCTCGCGCAGCGTGATCGTGCCCTTGTCGAGGAGGCCGCCCGCCATGAAGCGCTGGAACACACGCGGGTTGCGCGCCAGCGTCGTGAACAGCACAAGCGGCGGTACGCCCAAAGGCATCACGCGGTCGAGCGCAGACTGGATTTCCGGCGAATAGGGTGGGTCGGCGGTGGCGATGCGCGGGGTCATGGCGCGATCCTTTGTTCCGTGCTACTATTTTCATAGCACAGAGCGTTTCTTTATGCTATTAAAATAATAGCGAAGGTTCGATGACGAAACGGATTCCAAAGCCCGGCAAGCCCGTGCGCGGCTCGAAATCGGGGCGCGCCGGGATGGCGCTGTTCGAACTGCTCGGACGGCGCTGGTCGCTGCGCGTGATCTGGGAGTTGCGCGAAGGGCGGCGGCTCAATTTCCGTGAGCTTGGCCAGGCCTGCGGCATTGCGCCAAGTGTGCTCAACACGCGGCTCTCAGAGCTGCGCGAAACGAAACTTGTCACGTTGGGTGAGGGTGGTTACGCGCTCACTGCGCAGGGTGCCGCGTTGCTCGATCTACTGATGCCGCTCCACGTCTGGGCAGAAGAATGGGCGAAGACATTGGCATAAAACCTCAGCCATGACGCCGCTTCAGTTCGTCTTTTAGTTGCTGTGAAATGGCAATGCTGTCTGCATCCGCTTTCGAATAAGTGGCTGCCCGACCTACCAGATAACCCAAAAAGCCGTCTGTCATGTTTGGAATTAGGACGTGCAGCCATCGACGTTCGAGTTCGTTCTTTCGGCTGAGCCAATTCAAAATGTTTCGCGCACGCTGAATTGATAGACTATGTCGATCATTCGTGAGCAGCGCTTGCCGCGCTTCTCCTCGCGAGTCTTGAGAGGCACACCATTGTGCAGCTTGAAGTGCGATATTCTCCTTTCCAATAAACGTCAGCAGTACAGTCGCAAATTGATCTGCATCGTCCTCATTGTCGAAATTGGGAGTCCCACGTTCGGAGCAGGGTGTGAGCAATTTCATGAAAGAACACCCAGAGTTCGACATCTGAAATACCCTTGTCTTCCAGATCATCGACCAGTTCAGAGCAAATGGTGATGTTGGGATTCGAGAAGGCGTTCGCCACACCGCATGATCGAAATGCTATGTCAAAATCTCGGAAGCGGAACATCTTTTTGAGCCCGCTGTAGCGACCAGTGTAAAGTTCTCTGAGTTTCCTTTCTCGCTCGGTTTGCGTGCCATCGTTTTCGTCGACCCGAAGTTTATAGTCGCGCTGAAAGAGGTTGGCTCTGTTGTCAACCACGATGTAGTAAGTATTCGTCGCAGGTGTAATGAAGGAATAGTGGCCATTCCCAGCTATGCGGGGTGAGGCTGCCGTCGCAAACGTGAACTGTCGACCGGCGGCCAACAGCTGATAGTTCTCTGGATCGACTAGCTCCATCTGGACTGCATTATTGAGACCGCCCTGTACTTCGACTCTGACGTGAAGTCGATCTCCAGCGGACAGTGGCAACGGATATGCGATAAATTTCGCTCCACCGATTCGTTGGTGCTGGTCGATAACCCGTCGCAATGGCTCAATTCCACCGATTCGTTGGTGCTGGTCGATAACCCGTCGCAATGGCTCAATTTGAATCGAGGCTTGCGCAGCAGAGCTGAGTAGTAACATCGCCAGACAGGTTAGAAATCGAAGCGCAGTCACGAACCAGCCCCTGATACGGTTCGCGATGAAGCTATCAGGGATATTCTTTTCCGGAAAGATTGCGATGCTTAAGCCGCAGCGGCTGCCGCACGCGGGTTGTAGTTCAGGATCGGCGCCAGCCAGCGTTCGGCTTCCTCGACAGTCCAACCCTTGCGCGCGGCATAGTCTTCGATCTGGTCGCGCTCGATCTTGCCGATGCCGAAATAACGGCTTTCGGGATGCGAGAAATATAATCCGCTCACGGACGATCCCGGCCACATCGCGTAGCTCTCGGTCAGTTTGATCCCGGCGCGCGCCTCGGCATCGAGCAGCTTGAAGAGCGTGCCTTTTTCGGTGTGGTCGGGTTGCGCGGGGTAGCCGGGCGCCGGGCGGATGCCGCGATAGGTTTCGGCGATCAGCGCATCGTTGGCGAGATTTTCGTCCGGTGCGTAACCCCAGAATTCCTTGCGCACGCGCTCGTGCAGGCGTTCCGCGAAGGCTTCCGCGAGCCGATCGGCGAGGGCGCGCAACAGGATGGCGCTGTAGTCGTCGTGAGCCGCTTCGAACGCCTTGATGTGCGCTTCTTCTCCGAGGCCCGCGGTCACCGCAAAGCCGCCGATGAAATCCGCCACGCCCTTCGGCCCGATAAAATCGGCCAGTGCCATATTGGGGCGCCCCGCCTCGCGGTGCATCTGCTGACGCAGCGTGTGGAGCGACGCGAGTGGGAATTTTCGCGCCTTGTCGCCGAACAGGACGATGTCGTCGCCGTCGGAATTCGCGGGCCAGAAACCGGCGACGGCGCTCGCCGTCAACCACTTCTCATCCACAATCTTCGTCAGCATCTTCTGCGCGTCGGTGTAGAGGCCGCGCGCCGCCTCGCCGACCTTTCCATCTTCGAGGATCGCCGGGAATTTCCGGCCAGCTCCCAGGTCTGGAAAAACGGCGTCCAGTCGATATAGCGCGCGAGTTCGCCGAGATCGTAGGGGCCGTAGTTGCGCACCCCGAAATAGGTTGGGACCGGCGGCGTATAACTCGTCCAATCGGTCTTGATCTTGTTCGCCCGCGCGTCGGTTATCGAGAGACGCTTGACCGGACCTGTGCGTGCCGCGTGGACGCGCCGCGACTTCTTCATAGTCGCGGCGCACACCGGCGGCGTAGTCGTCCCCGTGCGGTCTTGCTGAGCAGGCCTCGACGCCACGCCGACGGCGCGCGATGCATCGTTCAACATGCACCCGTTTGTCCGCGGCGGTAGTTGGGATCGATCTTGACCGCGGTGTGGACGCGGCTGGTCGTGGCCCCACCGATCAGAAGCGGAATGTCGAAGCCCTGCCGTTCCATTTCCGCCGCGACATGGCACATCTCGTCCAGCGACGGCGTGATGAGGCCGGAGAGGCCGATGATATTCGCGCCTTTCTCGCGCGCGACATCGAGGATTTTCTGCGCCGGCGTCATCACGCCGAGGTCGATGACCTCATAGCCGTTACACTGCAGCACCACACCGACGATGTTTCTTGCCGATGTCATGCACGTCGCCCTTCACTGTCGCCATGACGATGCGTCCGGCGGGTTCCTTCGTCTGGTTCTTCGCCTGCTCCGCTTCCATGAACGGAAAGAGATGCGCGACCGCCTTCTTCATCACCCGCGCGGATTTCACGACCTGCGGCAGGAACATCTTGCCCGAGCCGAACAGATCGCCGACGGACGTTCATGCCGGTCATTAGCGGCCCTTCGATCACGTCCAGCGGGCGCGACGCGGCGAGCCGCGCGGCTTCGGTATCCTCTATCACATAGGAGTCGATGCCGTGGACGAGAGCATGCGTAAGACGTTCTCCAACAGGCAGGCTGCGCCATGCCGCGTCTTCGACCTCTATCGCGCCGCCGTCGCGTTTGTAGGTGTTTCGCGAGATCAAGCAGCCGTTCCGTCGCGTCGGCGCGGCGGTTGAACAGCACGTCTTCGATGCCTTCACGCAAAGGCGTCGGAATATCCTGATAGACGGCGAGCTGGCCGGCAATTGACGATACCCATATCCATTCCGGCCTTGATGGCGTGGAACAGGAACACGGAATGCATCGCCTCGCGCACAGTATCGTTGCCGCGGAATGAGAAAGAGAAGTTCGACACGCCGCCGGAAACATGCGCGAGCGGCATCTCTTCGCGAATAGTCTTGGTCGCGTCGATGAAGGCTGTGCCGTATTCGTTGTGCTCCTCAATACCGGTCGCGACCGCGAAGATATTGGGATCGAAGATGATGTCTTCCGGCGGGAATCCGGACCTTGTTCACCAGCACGTCATAGGCTCTACGGCAGATCGCGATCTTGCGCTCGCGCGTATCGGCCTGTCCCTGTTCGTCGAATGCCATCACGACCACGGCGGCGCCATAGCGCATGACCAGCTTCGCGTGTTCGATGAACGCGGGCTTCGCCTTCCTTCAGCGAGATGGAGTTGACGATGCCTTTGCCCTGCACGCATTTGAGGCCCGCCTCGATCACGCTCCATTTGGAGCTGTCGATCATCGCCGGCACGCGGCTGATGTCCGGCTCGCCCGCCGCCATCAGCAGGAAGCGCCGCATTGCCGCTTCGGAATCGATCAGGCCTTCGTCGACATTGATGTCGATGATCTGCGCGCCGTTCTCCACCTGTCCGCGCGCGATGTCGAGCGCAGCTTCGTAATTGTCGGCGGCGATCAGCTTGCGGAATTTGGCGGAGCCCGTGATGTTGGTGCGCTCGCCGACATTCACAAAGTTCAGCTCCCGGCGTCAGCGTGAACGGCTCCAGACCGGAGAGCCGCATATATTTCGGCTTCTCGGGAATGACGCGCGGTACGATGCCTTCGACCGCTTCGCCGAATGCCTTGATGTGCTCCGGTGTCGTGCCCGCACAGCCACCGATGATGTTAACGAGGCCCGAACGCGCGAACTCGCCCATCAGCGCCGACATATTCTCCGACGTATCGTCATAGCCGCCGAATTCGTTCGGCAGGCCGGCATTGGGGTGCGCGCTGGTCAGCGTATCGGCCGCCGCGGCAAGCTCGGCGATATAAGGACGCAGTTCTTTCGCACCGAGCGCGCAGTGAGGCCCACCGCAAACGGCTTCGCGTGACGGATCGAATGCCAGAACGCTTCCGGCGTCTGGCCGGTCAGCGTGCGGCCGGACAGATCGGTGATCGTGCCGGAAATCCACACCGGCAGGCGCTCGCCCAGTTCCTCGAACGCTTCTTCAATGGCGAAGATCGCAGCCTTGGCGTTCAGAGTGTCGAACACGGTTTCGATCATCAGCACATCGGAACCGCCGCCGATCAATCCGCACGCCGCCTCGAAATAGGTGCGCTTCAAATCGTCGAAGGTGATGTTGCGGAACGCGGGGGTCATTCACATCAGGCGAGATCGAGGCCGTGCGGGTTCGCTGGCCCGATGACACCGGCGACGATGCGCGGCCGCGACGGCGTGCTGACTTCGTCGCAGATCTGGCGCGCCAGCCTTGCGCCTTCCTGGTTCAACTCACCGACAAGATGGGCGAGGCCATAATCGGCCTGTGAGGTCTCTGTCGAGGTGAGGTGTTGGTCTCAAGAATGTCCGCGCGGCGGCGAGATAGGCATGCCCGATCTCACGCACGATATCCGGCCGCGTCAGCGTCAGAAGATCGTTGTTGCCCTTCAACTCGCTGGGATGATTGCCGAACCGCTTGCCCGCGAAAATCGTCTTCGCCGAGCTTGTAGCCTGCATCATCACGCCCCATGAGCCGTCGAGCAGGAGATGCGCTTCTTCGCTTCCTCCTTCATCCAAGCAATGCGCGACTGACGGTCGAAACTCATGCTGTTTCCTTGGCCTGCAAACCCAGCAGGCGGCACGCCGCATAGGTGAGGTCGGACTGATTCAATGTGTAGAAATGAAATTGGTCGAAGCCCAGGTGATGGAGTTCCGCGACCTGTTCGGCCATCACCGCAGCGGCGATGGTGCGGCGGCTTTCGGCATCGTTGTCGAGGGCCATCATAGACGCGCGCCATCCATTCCGGCACGTGCGCGCCCGCAACGTTGCGCCATGCGCTGAATGCCTTTGAAAATCGTGGTCGGCATCATGCCGGGGGATGATGGGCACGGAGATGCCCTGCGCCGCCCGCGCGGTCGCGCATGCGGGCGACCGCCTCGCTGTCGAAGCAGAACTGCGCGATGGCGCGCGAGGCGCCGGCGTCGATCTTCCTGCGCAACAGCGCGAGAATCGTGATCGCGTGACGGGGAATCCGGGTGGCGCTCGGGATAAACACGATACGCTGACATCGAAATCGCCGATGCGGCGGATACCTTCGATCAGCTCCGGCGTCGAGGCATAACCTTGGCCATGCGGTGTGTAAGTACCGCTCATATCCGGCATGTCGCCGCGCAGCGCCACGATGTGTTTCACACCCGCGTCCCAATAGCCGCGCACGATCTCGTCGATCTCTTCGCGCGGGGGACGCCACGAAGGTCAGATGCGCAGCGGGCGACAGCGATGTCTCGTCCACGATGCGTTTTGACGGTCGCGTGGGTGCGCTCTCGTGTCGAACCGCCTGCGCCTTAGGTCACCGAAACAAATGCAGGCGACAGCGGCTCCAGCCTGCGGATCGCGCGCCACAATTGTTCTTCTGCTTCCGGTGTTTTCGGCGGGAGGGAGAATTCGAACGACACCTTGATGGGTTTATCGTCCGCGACGAGTTCGCGAAGGCTCATGCCGCCTCCGCACGCGCGCGCGCCGAAGCCTGTGCCAGCCAGATCTTCACGGTGAGCTTTTCCTTCGAGGCCCCTTTTTGCGAAACATGCGGCGCGATGGCTTCGCTTGCGACCGATTTGAGACCCGCGCCTGAAACCAGCCCTGTACCTCACGGTCCGAGAAACCGAGCCTGCGATGCGCGAAATCCGTGCGCAGAAATTCGAGGTCATGCGAGGCGAAATCCGCAATCAGCAAGCGTCCACTCGGGCGCATCACCCGCGCCGCTTCGGCCACGGCAGCGCCCGGATCGTCGAGATAATGCAGCACCTGATGAAACAGCACGGCGTCGAAACCGGTCAGCGCGCCGCCATCGGGAAAAGGGCAGGCGATAGGTGTCGCCCAACCGCACCTGGCATTGCGTAAGACCGCTCTGCATCAGCCGGTCGCGCGCGATGGCAAGCATCTCCGGACTCACGTCTATGCCGACGGCACGCTTCGCCTGGGAGCTAAGCAATTCGAGCATCCGGCCTGTGCCCGTGCCGGCATCGAGGAGATTTTCGATTGGAGTGTGTGCAAGCAGGCGCGCAACCGCCGCCTCACATCTTTGTCGGGGGCGTTGAAGCGAACGGATGCTGTTCCCATTCCGCGGCATTGGCTTTGAAATAGGCGGCGGCTTCTGCGGCGCGCTGCTCGCAGCACGACGCTCAGGCGTTTCAGGTCGGCTTCGGCCGACGCGAGAGTCGACAACAACTGGCTCAGCTCCGCGCCGTGCCCGGTATCGGCGGCGCGGTAGAATACCCAGCTTCCTTCCTTGAAGCGTTCGATTCAGCCCGGCATCACAGAGCTGCTTCAGATGGCGCGATACGCGAGGCTGGCTCTGGCCGACGATGTCGGTCAGTTCGCTCACGGTCAGCTCGGCCTGCCGTAGCAAAAGCAGAAGCCGCAGGCGGGTGGGATCCCCTGCGGCACGCAGCATGGCAACCAGCTTTTCCAACGCTTTCTCCTGTCGATACATATAAACATATCTTTATATGATTATGCAATAACGACTTTGAAAATCGATTGATCCGAATCGCCGGGGGCAGGCATAAAGCGGCCCGGCAGCGGGCGTTTGGGGACGTGCGAGGTATCAGACAGGCAGTTTGTCGCGGCGCTTGGCCTTTGTCTGGCCGGATGCGCAAGCACGTCCGCTGGGCAGGCCACGGATCCGGGCGATCCCTATGAGGCGACGAACCGGAAGATTTTCGCGTTCGACCAGATGCTCGACCGCACGTTCCTTCTGCCGACTGCCGAGAGATATGACCGGTTCGTTCCGGAGTTCGGCCGCGACCGGATTCACGATCTGCTCGTCAATCTCGATCTGCCGATTACGTTCGCCAACGACCTGTTGCAGGGCGAGCCTACGCGCTGCGAGCCAGACACTGCTGCGCTTCACGGTGAATGCCACGGTCGGCGTCGGTGGATTGTTCGATCCGGCCACGCATTTCAGGATGCCAGACCACGAAGAGGATTTCGGTCAGACGTTGGGCGTTTGGGGTGTGGGGCGGAAATCCCTATCTGATACTGCCGGTGCTGGGCCCGAGTTCGCCACGCGATAACCATTGGACGCGCGGGCGATATCGCAATGGATCCGCTGACCTGGATCGAGTTCAAACAACACATCTGGTGGATGGCCGGCCGTGAATACATGACGGTGCTGGATGCCCGCGCGCGCAATATCGAATACCCTCGCCGATATCGAGCGCCAGTCCGTGGATTTCTATGCTTCGACGCGCAGCCTCTACCGTCAGTATCGCGCGAGCCAGATTCGCAACGGAAAACCCGATACCAAGGACCTTCCGGATCTGTAATGTGGCTGCCTTGAACTTGCCACATCGTGCCGGAGCATTAGGCCGATTGGCGCATTGTACTTTGGAACTTCGATTGGATGGGCGATATGGCTTTCACATCTCTTTCACTGGCAAACCGCTGGGATGCCGGTGCGGCGTTTGGCGATAGCCGCGGTTTGCGGCTTTGGCCGCGATGTCCGCCCTGCCGCATGGCGCCGCTGCCGCCAGCCAGGCGGAATCGTTTGTTTCGGTCAATTATCGACAAGGGTCTGCGGATTCTCGGCGACAAGGGCCTGCCGGAAGCGCAACGATCCGCGCAATTTCAGACCTTTCTGGAAGGCCTGACGGACATCGACCGGATCGCCAAATTCACGCTCGGCAACGCGCGGCGGACGGCGTCTTCTGCCGACGTCGCGGGCTTCAATACCGCTTTCCCGCGGCTATGTGATCGCCGTGTATCAGTCCTACTTCAACAAGTATTCCGGTCAGTTGTTGAAGGTCACGGGCTCAAACTCGGTCGGCCCGAACGACGATGTCGTAAAGACAACCCTGGTCGATCCGAGTGATCGCAGCGGCAACCCGCTGGAAGTCGATTTTCGCGTGAGAGAGTGACACCGGCAGGCCAATGATCGTCGATGTCAGCGTCGGCACATCCAATGGCGGCTTGATCTCGCTGGCCATCGAGGAACGCGACCAGTTCAGCGCATTCCTCTCCCAGCACAATGGCAGCGTTCCGGCGCTGATTCAGCACTTGAATCAGCTTACCGCGCAGTACCGCAGCGGCGCCGAGATCAAGAACGAGCGCTAGGCGCGCGCAAATCTCTTGTACTTGATGCGGTGCGGCTGGTCGGCGTCGATGCCGAGGCGACGCTTTCTTGTCGGCTTCGTAATCCTGAAAGTTTGCCTTCGAACCACTCGACGTGGCTGTCGCCCTCGAACGCGAGCATATGCGTCGCCATGCGGTCGAGGAACCAGCGATCATGGGCTGATGATCATCGCGCAACCCGCGAACTCCTCCAGCGCGAGTTCGAGCGCACGCAGGGTTTCGACATCGAGATCGTTGGTCGGCTCGTCAAGCAGCAGCAGGTTGGCGCCGGATTTCAGCATCTTGGCCAGATGCACGCGATTGCGCTCGCCGCCCGATAGCTGACCCGACCTTCTTCTGCTGGTCGCCGCCCTTGAAGTTGAACGCGCCGACATAGGCGCGGCTGTTCATCTTGGTCTTGCCGAATTCGAGGATGGTCGGTGCCACCGGAAATCTCCTGCCAGACCGTCTGTTCGGATCCCAGCGCGTTCGCGCGACTGGTCCAACATAGCCCATCTCGACCGTGTCGCCGATGCTCAGCGTGCCGCTGTCGGGCTGCTCCTGTCCGGTCAGCATTTTGAACAATGTCGTCTTGCCGGCGCCGTTGGGGGCCGATAACGCCGACGATGCCGCCGGGCGGCAGTTTGAAGTTCAGGTTCTCGAACTGCAACTGGTCGCCATACGCTTTCGAAACGCCTTCGGCTTCGACAACGCGCGCGCCGAGACGCTCCGAAATCGGGATGAGGATTTGCGCCGGACCGGAGCGCTGCTCCTGCGATTTCGCGAGCAGTTCTTCATAGGCGTTGATGCGCGCCTTCGACTTCGCCTGACGCGCCTTCGGTGACTGCGAAATCCATCTCGCGTTCGCGTGCCAGTTCGCGTTCGCGCGCCGCGGCTTCCGACCCTTCCTGGTGGAGGCGCTTTTCCTGCACGCCGAGGAAGGTGGAGTAGTTGCCTTCGTGCGGGATGCCCTTGCCGCGATTCGAGTTCCAGAATCCATCTCGTGACGTTGTCGAGGGCAGCCTTGTATTCGCGCAATGTGTGCTCAAGCCATTGCACGGACTCGGCGTCGAGATGGTTGGTCGGTTCGTCGAGCAGCAGGATGTCGGGTGCATCGAGCAGCAATTTGGTGAGCGCGACACGGCGCTTCTCGCCGCCCGAAAGATTTTCGACGCTGGCATCGCCGTCGGGGCAGGCGCAGTGCATCCATTGCCTGATCGACCTGGCTGTCGAGATCCCACAGACCTTGCGCTTCTATCTCGTCCTGCAGCTTCGACATCTCATCGGCGGTTTCGTCGGTGTAGTTCGCGGCGATTTCGTTATAGCGATCGACGAGCGCTTTCTTCGCCGCCACGCCTTCCATCACGTTGTCG
This sequence comes from Rhizomicrobium sp., assembly GCA_037201525.1. Lineage (GTDB taxonomy): Bacteria > Pseudomonadota > Alphaproteobacteria > Micropepsales > Micropepsaceae > Rhizomicrobium. The sequence continues at coordinate 37,220 of JBBCHP010000012.1, forward strand.
CGCACGTTCTTTGCCGGATCGAGTTGCGGCTCCTGCGGCAGATACCCCATGCGCACGCCATCGGCCGCCCACGCTTCGCCCGGTGAACTCTTTGTCCATTCCGGCCATGATTTTCATCAGCGTCGACTTGCCGGAGCCGTTCACGCCCACGATGCCGATCTTGGCGCCGGGATAGAAGGACAACCAGATGTCCTTGAGCACTTGCTTGCCGCCGGGATAGGTCTTCGACAGACCCTTCATCACGAAAAACGTATTGCGGCCCGGCCCATGGGAATTTCCTTGGTGAATTGCTGGAAGCGGCGCGTTGTAGCGAAGCGCAGTCGCGCGGGCAACGTTTCATTGACCCGCCTATACAGAGAGGCAATCTCTGCAGCTTAGAACTTGATCTTGGCGCGTGAGAGCAGTGAAACAGCGTTCGTGCCGTTCTGCCCCGAGTTCACCTGATAGGCAGCGTTGGTCTGCAGTGCGACTGCGCCATCCAGGAACGTCGTGACATAGCCGAGTTCGAAATCGGTTTCCGGTGTCTGGCCTTCCAGAAGGTGATTGTTCTGGACAAGCTGCGGCAAAGTTCCGGCCTCTGACAATAGCGAGAATTCCGATCCCCCGATCGTGCCGGGTGCCGGGCGAGACACGGCGAGGCCCATCGTGTCATTGCCGAACAGGCCGCGTTTCGCGACAGCAAAGCCGTAAGAGCGCGACCGCATCTGATCCACTTCGCCGTCCGGGCCGGATTTGAGATCGAGCTTCGTGATGCCTTGTGCGAACGAGGCGGTTGTCATCCAACCATCGCCGAGTTGCAGCCGCGCGGAGACGCCGAGCGCGGTCGTATCGGCCTCAGTCACATCCGGCGTGAAGCTTCCGAGAAGTCCGTTGTGTTCGCCGGTCTGCGATGCCGTAAGTCCGATGCCGGCCCATGGCGCGATGTTCCAGGAAATACCGGCGAGAAGCGAATTTGCGCTGCGCGAATCGAAATTCAGCGGTGCGCCGCCGAGCCGCGCAATCGTGTTTGCCGGGCTCATGGCATAGAAATCGTTTCCCGGCGCCAGAGATGCACCGCCGACCGATACGTTGAGATCGTTGGAAAGCGAAACATTGAGGGAGGCGAACGTTCCGCCGTCCGCGACTGACGCATAAGGAGAATTCAAGGCGGACGCGGAGAAGAACAAATTGTCGTACGTGCTGCTGCCGGCAGCGTCGAACGCGTCGAACTTGCCCGCAAGATCGGCATTGGCACCGAGGCTGAACGATATGTCGCTACTCACCGGAATGACGCCGAACACATCGAATGAATTGACTGGCTCGATCTGCGGTCCATCAGGCAGAAGCGGTGCGCCAGCAGGTTTCAAGGTCGAATTCCGCGGCGAGCCTTGCCCGGCCCTCGGCGCCATCGACCGCCGTGGAATAAGACGTTACGTCGAGCGCCGTGGAGGGCGCAGCCGCATACGCGCAGGCCGCGCTTGCCGCATAAGCAAACGCGCCCGCAACGCAAAACGCGCGGATCGCCGATACCCTCATCACACGTTCGCCGTTTGCTCTCATCCCAAATTCCCCCAGAGCGTATCAGAGCGAAAAGACACACTTCAAAGAAAACATGCCTATGACATGGGGCGATTTGGTATTTCATTTCTGTCACGAGGTTAGCGAATGGTAGAGGTTCAGAGGGCATTTCACGTAATTATATTTCAAGAGTTAAAGAAACACGGGTTCGTTCGCAGAGGATTGGACGGCTCCAAAACCAGTCTTTAAGCAGGCGGAATGTCAGACTCTCCTCTTAAAGCTGCGATCCTGCCGTAACGCCATATCAGCAGAACTGCTCCCCTGGTTTGGTGCACCAAAACCAGCCGGGCGGCGCTGATCGATCCCGGTGGCGAGGTCGAGCGGCTGAAGGAAGCCGTGTCGGCGCAGGGGCTCACACTTGAGAAAGTCCTGCTCACCCATGGCCATCTCGACCATGCCAGCGGCGCGACGAAGCTCGCGCGTGAATTCGGCATTCCCCATTGAAGGTCCGCACAAGGACGATCTATTCCTGCTGGAAGACCTCGGCCGCAATGCGCGCCGTCCCGGTTTCGGCGATGCGGAGAACTGCCTGCCCACCCGCTGGCTCGAAGACGGCGACACAGTGCAGGTCGGCGAGGTCGTGTTCGGCGTGCGCCACTGTCCCGGCCACACGCCGGGACACGTCGTGTTCTTTCACGAGGGCGCGAAGATCGCGTTCGTCGGCGACGTTCTGTTCAAGGGATCGATCGGGCGTTGCGATCTGCCGCGGGGCAACTGGCAACAGCTCATCGATGCGATCACGTCACGGCTCTGGCCGCTCGGCGACGACATGCAGTTCGTCCCCGGTCACGGCCAGATGTCGACCTTCGGCTGGGAACGCAAGACCAACCCGTATGTGAGCGATCTCGCGCTTGGGAAAGCCTAGCGCTTCCGCTGCGTCAGCCTCGAACGGACTCGACTCCCGCCGCGCCGCCTGATTTTTTGTCGGCAACCAGAATTTCAGGGAAAACGCACATGACGGCCATCAATCCGGTCACTGATCTTACGAACGATGGCGAGATCGCCGTCGTCACGCTCAACTCGCCGCCAGTGAATGCGCTGTCGGCTGCTGTGCGCGACGGGTTGTTCCAGGGCTTTCAGCAGGCGAAGGCCGATCCAGCCGTCAAAGCCATCGTGCTGATCTGCGAGGGCAAGACGTTCATCGCCGGCGCCGACATCTCCGAATTCGGCGGCCAGATGAAAGGCGCCAGCCTGTTCGACGTGCAGAAAGAAATAGAGGAGTCGCCGAAGCCCGTTATCGCTGCGATCCACGGCACGGCGCTGGGCGGCGGTCTGGAAGTGGCGCTGTGCGCGCATTACCGCGTCGCCGTGCCGAGCGCGAAATGCGGTTTGCCGGAAGTGAACATCGGCCTGCTTCCGGGTGCAGGCGGAACGCAACGTCTGCCCCGCATCGCCGGTGTTGAGAAGGCACTGGAGATGGTGACGAGCGGACAGCACGTGCCGGCCAAGCAATGTTTCGACATGGGTTTGGTCGACGAACTCGCGCCGGAAGGTCAGCTTAAGGAAACTGCCATAGCCTTTGCGCGCAAATGCATCGCCGAAAACAAGCCGCTCAAGAAAGTGCGCGAGAAAAACGCGAAACTCGAACCTGCAAAGGGGCCATCCGGAAATCTTCGCCGACTTCCGCAAGAAGAACGCGCGCAAGTTCCGAGGCTTCGACGCGCCGGAAGCGAACATCAAGTGCATCGAAGCGGCGGTGAACTCCGCGACCTTCGAAGAGGGCCTGAAGACCGAGCGTCAGCTGTTCATGGGTCTGATGACCGGCCCACAATCGGCGGGCGCAGCGCTACGCGTTCTTCGCCGAGCGCCAGGCGAACAAGATTCCCGACGTGCCCGACGACACGCAGACGATTCCGATCAAGAAGGTCGGCGTCATCGGCGCGGGCACGATGGGCGGCGGCATCTCGATGAACTTCGCCAATGCCGGCATCCCGGTCACGATCATCGAAATGAAGCAGGATGCGCTCGACCGCGGCCTGAAAGTCGTGCGCGGCAATTATGAGCGCAGCGCCAAGGGCGGCCGCTTCACGATGGACGATGTCGAGAAGCGCATGGGCCTTCTCACCGGCTCGCTTAATCTAGAAGACCTCAAAGACTGCGATCTGGTGATCGAGGCGGTGTTTGAGCGCATGGACATCAAGAAGGATGTTTTCGGCAAACTCGACGGCATCGTGAAGCAGGGCGCGATCCTGGCGACCAACACCTCCTATCTCGACGTGAACGAGATCGCGTCGGCGACCAAGCGGCCGGAATTCGTGATCGGGCTGCATTTCTTCTCGCCGGCGAATGTGATGCGCCTGCTCGAGATCGTGCGTGGTGAGAAGACGTCGAAGGAAGTCATTGCCACCTCGATGAAGCTCGCCAAGACCATTGGCAAGGTCGCGGTGCTGGTCGGCGTGTGCCCCGGTTTCGTCGGCAACCGCATGCTCGCGCAGCGCACACGCGAAGCCAACGCGCTGGTGCTCGAAGGCGCGATGCCGTGGGATGTGGATCGCGTGCTCTACGATTTCGGCTTCCCGATGGGACCGTTCGCGATGGGCGATCTCGCCGGTCTCGATATTGGCTGGGTCAAGGAACAGTCGAAGAGTTCAACCCTGCGCGAGGTGCTGTGCGAGATGGACCGCCGCGGTCAGAAAACCGGCGCGGGCTTCTATGACTATGACGAGAACCGCAACGCCAAGCCGTCGCCGGTGACCGAGAAGGTCATTCAGGATTTCCGCGCCAAGCAGGGCATCAATCCGCGCCAGATTTCCGACGACGAAATCCTGCAGCGCTGTCTCTATCCGATGGTCAACGAGGGCGCGAAGATTCTGGAAGAAAAGAAAGCGATCCGCGCCTCAGACATCGATACGGTGTGGCTGAACGGCTACGGCTGGCCGTTTATCGCGGCGGCCCGATGTACTGGGGCGAACAGATCGGTTTGGACAAGGTCCTCGCCGGCATGAAGGACTTCCAGTCGAAGATAGGCGAGCAATTCAAACCGTCCGCGCTTCTGGAAAAGCTCGTCGCAGACGGCAAGAAGTTTGCGGACGCGAAATGACGCTAGTGCCAGTTGGTTTCGTCAAAGCCGATGTGCGTCTCGCCAGCGCGAGCCGCGTCGGCAAGCACTGTGGCAACGCGATTGTACCCGGTAAGTTTATCGGCACTAATCACGATATTCGGCTGCGGGCTTTTGCGCGCGGCGTCTACGAGATAAGCATCCAACGTCCGTCGATCTACTTCAGTGCCACTCCATGTCGTAGTGCCATCAAAATCAATGCCGATGGTCACAATGACTGGCGGCGGGCCGATTGGCAGCCCTCTCGGCATGGCCAACTTGATGGCGTGCGTCTGCATCGGCAAAGTGATGATAAGCAATGTCAGAAGCACAGCATCACGTCAATGAGCGGCGTGGTATTCATATCGACGACAAGATCGCCGGTTTTGGATTGAATAGTCGCAGCCATATGTTTCCTCCCCAGGAAGGCGCAAACGAAGACTGCGAGCGGATTGTGGCGGAACTAGGAAAGGAATTCTTCAATGCGTGAGGCGGTCATTGTTTCTTATGCCCGTACAGGTCTCGCGAAAGCGGCCAGAGGCGGGTTCAACAACACGTCGAACATGGCGATGCTGGGCCATGCGGTTGAGCATGCGGTGAAGCGCTCCGGCGTGGCGCCCGCGGAAGTCGAAGACGTCGTTGCCGGTTGCGTCGCGGCGGCGGGCAATGTCGCGCGCGGCGCGGCGCTCCTTGCGGGTCTTCCGGTCACGACGGCCGGCGTCACGGTGCATCGTGCGTGTTCTTCGGGACTTAACGCCATCGCCAATGCGGCGCGCTATGTCATCGATGACGGCGCGCAGATCGTCGTCGGCTCCGGCGTCGACTCGATTACCTATCAGGGCGGCGGCGGTGGTGGCACGGAGCCGCGCATCGTCGAGATGTACAAGGACTACTGGATGCCGATGATCGACACGGCCGATGTCGTGTCAAAGCGCTACAACGTTTCCCGCGAATATCAGGACGAATACTCGCTCGAATCCCAGCGCCGCATGGCTGCGGCGCAGCAGGCGGGCAAGTTCAAGGATGAGATCGTTCCGATGGCGACCAAGATGAAAGTCGTCAACAAGGAGACGAAAGAAGAATCCATCGTCGACTACGTCGTGAGCAAGGACGAGTGCAATCGCCCCGACACCACGCTGGAAGGACTCTCGAAGCTTCCGCCGGTCAAAGGCCCGGACAAATACGTCACCGCCGGCAATGCCTCGCAGCTTGCCGATGGTGCCGCCGCGGTCGTGATCATGGAAGGCAAGGAAGCGGAGAAACGGGGCCTTCAGCCGATGGGTCTGTTCAAGGGCTGGGCCGTCGCGGGTTGCGAGCCGGACGAGATGGGCATCGGCCCGGTGTTCGCCGTGCCGCGCCTGCTGCAGCGTCATGGCCTCAAGATCGACGACATCGATCTTTGGGAATTGAACGAGGCGTTCGCCTCGCAATGCCTCTATTCGCGCGACAAGCTCGGCATCGATCCGGCGAAGTACAACGTGAACGGCGGCTCCATCGCCATCGGCCATCCTTTCGGTATGACCGGCGCGCGCCTGACCGGCCATGTGCTGATGGAAGGCAAGCGCCGCGGCGCGAAGAAAGTCGTCGTCTCGATGTGCATCGGCGGCGGCATGGGTGCGGCTGGTCTGTTCGAGGTATTCTGATGTACGCCCCTTTCGAGGAGACATTGCGCCGCGTCATCACCGGTGATGATGCGAACGGTAAGTCCACGATCATCATCGACGGTCCGCCTGCCGACGCTACGATCGCGCAGGGCCGCGGCGGCCTCCTCGAAATCTGGACCGACAGTGTTGTCGCTGCACTGAACCCGAAGGAGACGAAGGACAACGGCAAGGGAACCGTCGTTCTCTCGCCACCTCACCAAAGTGTGAAGGTGCGTTGGTTCGTTATCGAACCAGTGCCGGAGGGAACTCCGAAAGAAGCGCTCGATGCCGCGACGCGCGCAGCATTCGCTGGCTTTGGTGCAGAGCATCATATCATCGATCAAAGCCGCCATTCCGCGATGCACGAAACACATTCGCTGGATGTGATTTGCCTGCTGAAAGGCGAGGTCAGCCTGATCCTGGAAGGCACTGAAACCCGCATCAAACCGGGCCAGATCGTGATCCAGCGTGGAACCAACCACGCCTGGGTCGCCCATGGCGGCCCGGCGTTGTTACTGGCCGTGCTGATCGACCGTCCGCTCTTAACCTGAATCGCTGTCCCGCATGGACGGGCCTATAATTTCTTTTTAATCTTCCCGCAGGTGGGAAGAAAAACAATGCAAACGTTTCGCGTTGCAGTGCTGTATGCGCTGGGTCTTTTGCTTATGGGCTGTCAGTCGACACCCAGCAAAACTGGTGGACGATCCTTTGGAGCCGTTGAACCGCCGGTTTTTCTGGTTCAATCAAAAGCTCGACAGCAACGCGGCCGAGCCTGCGGCCGTGTTCTACAGATCCTCCGTACCGGCGGTTTGCGCGATGGCTTACATGGTGTGTTGCAGAATATCGGGCTACCGGTGAGTTTTGCGAACGATGTTTTGCAGCTCGAATTCAAGCGCGCGGGGACAGCGGCCGAACGCTTCGGCGTGAACACGACCGTGGGAATTTTGGGCTGGAACGACCGCGCGACCGAGATGGGCTTGCCCTCGCAGCCGGAGGATTTCGGCCAGACGCTTGGCGTTTATGGTACGCCCGGCGGTCCTTATCTCGTTCTTCCGTTGTTTGGACCGACGCTTCCGCGCGATGCCGTAGGCCGCATCTTCGTCGATCACTATTTCAGCCCTCTCGGCTATGTAAGCTACAGCGGCAAATATTACGTCCTCGCTCGGTGAACGCCTGTTTTCTACAGTCGACGGGCGCGCGCGCGCCATCGAAGAGCTGCACGATATCGAGCGCAGCTCCATGGATTATTACGCCGCAATGCGCGAGGCCTATGCCCAGAAGCGCGACGATCAGATTCACAACCGCATGCCGTCCGACGTCGATATGACGGCGAATTGATCGCGCCGCGTCTTTCTCCTCTATCTGAAAAACGCACCTTGCGGATCAGCCCTTCATGGCGTTCATCGAGACGGTCGTCAGCCTGTGCTGCCGCCATGCGCGCATGGTGGTGGCGGCGTTCGTGCTCGCCGCATTGGCCGCCGGGGCTTATACGGCGCAGCATTTCAAGATGGACACCGACAGCGAGAAGCTGATCTCGCCCGATCTCGACTGGCGCAAACGGAGGCGCGGTTCGACGCGCTGTTTCCGCAGCAGAGCAATTTGATTCTCGTCGTGATCGATGGTGCAACGCCCGAACTCGCGGGACGCGCGCAAAGCCTGCTCGCTGAGAAGCTAGGGACGCAAAAGAAGCTATTTCCCATCGTGCGCCAGCCAGGGGGTGGTCCATTCTTCCTGCAGAACGGTTTGCTGTTCTTCTCGCAGGCTGACGTGAAGAAGACGACGCAAGAACTGATCGCAGCGCAGCCATTTCTCGGCGGCCTGGCAGCCGATCCTAGCCTGCGCGGCGTGATGGATGGTCTTTCGACCGCGCTTCTCGGCGTGCAGCACGGCCAGGCGCAACTCGACCAGCTCGACAAGCCGATCAAAGCAATTGGCGATACGCTCGGCACCGTCACGCAAGGCGGCCAGGCATATCTGTCGTGGTCGTCGCTCGTGACCGGCACCACAGATCCATCGCGGCTGCGCAGCTTCATCGAAGTCCAGCCAGCCCTCAATTTCGATGCGCTCTCGCCGGGCGCTGCGGCGGCCGATGCAATACGCGCCGCCGCGCGTGATCTGAAACTGACTCCGGACAAAGGCGTGCGCGTGCGCCTGACCGGCCCTGTGCCGCTCGCCGATGAGGAGTTCGCGACACTCGCGGAGCGTGCGGGTCTGATGGGCACGGTGATGTTCCTCGCCGTGACGCTGACCCTGTGGCTCGCGGTGCGTTCGTTTCGCATCATCCTCAGCATTCTCGTGACGCTGTTCACCGGTCTCGCGCTGACGATGGGATTGGGTCTCGCGGCGGTCGGCGTCTTCAACATCATTTCCATTGCCTTCGTTGCACTGTTCGTAGGCTTGGGCGTCGATTTCGGAATCCAATATTGCGTGCGCTATCGCGCCGAGCGTCATGCCGTGCGCGATCTGCAATCGGCGTTGGTCCGTGCCGGGCACGGCGTCGGCAAGCCGCTTGCGCTGGCTGCTGCGGCGACGGCGGCAGGCTTTTTCTCATTTCTGCCGACCAAATATATCGGCGTCGGCGAACTCGGCCTGATCGCCGGCATCGGCATGATCGTGGCGTTCGTTCTTGCAATCACGATGCTGCCCGCTCTGCTGATGCTGGTTGGTCCGCGCGGCGAGGCGGAAGACGTGGGCTTCCGGTCGCTCGCACCCATCGATGCCGTTCTGCGGGACAGGCGCGGCCTGATCTTGGGCGCTGCGGCCGCCGCGAGCCTTGCGGCGCTGGTCAGCGTTCCGTTCCTGCGGTTCGATTTCGATCCGCTTCATCTTCGCAGCCCGAAGGTCGAATCCGTTTCGACTCTGTTCGACCTGATGAAAGACCCGCAGACATCGCCGAACACGATCGACGTTCTCGCACCATCGCTCGATGCCGCCGATGCAATAGGCAAGCGTCTGTCCGGGCTGCCGGAAGTCGGGCAGGTCCTGACGCTGAAGAGTTTTGTGCCGGAAGATCAGCCGCCGAAACTCGCGCTGCTCAGCGATGCGTCTTTCCTTCTCGATGCCGCGGTCAATCCGTTCAGCGTCAAGCCGCCGCCTAGCGACGCGGACGTCGTTGCCAGTTTGAACACGACCGCAAAATCTCTGCGCGATGCCGTTGGCAAAACACAGACACCAGCGAATAAAGATGCGCTCCGTCTCGCTTCGATTCTCGATGCGCTCGCGCAGGGCGATCCGGCAATGCGAACGCGGGCGAAGGCTGCCCTTATCCCCGGTCTTCAGACTTGCTCAATCAGTTGCGTCTGTCGCTTCAGGCGGCGCCCGTCTCGCTCAAGACTATGCCAGCCGACTTCATCCGAGACTGGGTCGCGCCGAATGGCAACCGCGCGCGTCCAGGTGTTTCCGAAAGATACCAGCGGCACAGACGCCTCGCTGCGCAAATTCGCGCGCGCGGTGACAAGCGTGGTGCCCGATGCCACCGGCGCCCCGCTGTCGATCCGACAATCCGGCGACGCGATCATGGGCGCATTCCTTCAGGCCGGACTTTGGGCTTTCATCGCCATCACCATTCTGTTGTTCATCGTTCTGCGCCGTCCGCGCGATGTCTTGTTGACGCTGACACCGCTTTTCTTGAGCGGATTGCTGACGCTCGGCACCTGCGTGTTGATCGGGTTGCAGCTCAACTTTGCCAATGTCATCGCGTTGCCGCTTCTGCTCGGAATCGGCGTCGCGTTCGATATCTATTTCGTCGTCGCGTGGCGGGCAGGTGCGCAGAACCTTCTGCAGTCGAGCTTGACGCGTGCGGTGATCTTCAGCGCGCTGACCACAGCCTCAGGCTTCGGCACGTTATGGCTGTCGAGCCATCCCGGCACCGCCAGCATGGGCGAACTTTTGATGATCTCGCTGGCGTGGACGTTGGTGACGACGCTGTTCTTCTTACCCGCGCTTTTGGGTCCGTCTCCGGCTATTTTCTTCATCTGCTGGTCGGACAGCTCATTGATCTTTTTGATCAACGCCGGGGCACCGCCAACCGATACCGTCGACCCGAAATCCGAACGCTTGGTCGCAAGCTGGCTGATCGTGCCGTTCAGATAGACATCGATGATTTTCCAGGAGCCGCCGGTCTGGCGCATGCGGTAGTTGAACGGAATCGTCTCGCTTCCGGTGACCAGTTTGCTCATCACGATCTTGTCCGTGCCGCGGGTCTGGACCGCCGGGTCGACCGTGAACTTTTCGCCGCTGAAGTCGTCGAAGTTGCTCGCATAGTTCGCGATGGTCATGCGCTCGAACGCGTCCACCAACGCCTGTTGATCGGCGGCGGAAAAACCCGGCCAGCCCGGCCCCGCCACGAACTTCGTCATGGTTTGGAGATCATAGGCCTGCTCGACCGCGGGCTTGAGCTTGTTATAGCGGCCCTGAAGCCCGAGCTCCTTGCCGTGCTTCATGGAGTCGAGCAGCGCATCGTAGAAATTCTGAACCGTCTGCGCGGCGGGGTCGGCGTCGGCGGCATGGCTTTGACCCACCATCAGCGGTGCAAACAGCAGCATCACAACCATCGAAACTGCCCCGAACAACGCGTTTTTCATCGGTCTGCCTCGTTATCGATGCGAATATGAAAACATAACATTTTTAGCGGAATTTCGTTGCAATTGCGTTAGCTATCCCTATCCAGAAGGAACATCGGCAGTTCACGCAGAGGATTTGCTTCCCGCCCATAGTTCGAGAGCGTGTCGGCAGCGCGACGCGCGAGCTTTTCGGCTTCGGCGCGTGCGCCCTCGACACCATAGATCGAGACCAATGTGGCTTTGCCCTGATCCTGATCCTTACCGACGGCCTTGCCGGTTTTCTCGGCTGTGCTGGTCACGTCGAGAAGATCGTCGGTGATCTGGAAGACGAGCCCCATATCGTGTGCATAGTCGCGAAGCCGCTTGCGGTCCGCATCGCTCGCCTCGCCAAGAATCGGCCCGGCCTCGCAGGAAAACTCGAACAGTTGTCCGGTTTTGAGCCTTTGCAGCAGCATGATCTCGTCCGCACCGAACGAGCTTTCCGCCGCGCGCATATCGATCATCTGGCCACCGATCATGCCGTTGCTGCCGGATGCTTCCGCAAGACGAGTTATCAGCTTCAGACGCACATCGGCATTCGGGTGTGTCGCCGCATCTGCGAGGATTTCGAATGCGATGGTCAGCAGCGCATCGCCCGCGAGAACCGCCGTCGCTTCGTCGTAAGCCTTGTGGGTCGTGGGCCGTCCGCGGCGTAGATCGTCGTCATCCATGCAGGGCAGATCATCATGCACCAGGGAATAGGTATGCAGCGCTTCGATCGCCGCCGCCGCCCGCGCGGCGCGTTCCGGCGGCACGCCGAACATCGCGGCCGAGTGCATCACGAGGAAAGGCCGAAGCCGTTTTCCGCCCGCAAAGATGGCGTAGCGCATGGCTTCGTGGATGCGTGTGTGCAGTCCATGCGGCTTGGGAAGAATCTCTTCCAGCGTTGCTTCCACGGCTCTGGCCGATTCGGCCATCGCCTGGAGAAGGCCAGCATGCGCTTTGGCCTGTAAAATATCGTTCATATCGCTTTGTTTGCCCCAAAGGCGTGGCCGCCCCCGCGCAATATCCACACAGAATTTCAGACTATCACAGAGGATTGGCACAGGTTTTTAGACCCTCGACTATTGTTTGTTGCGTTGCAATAAAGCCATTGCGGCACCGGGCGCGTTTCTAGAAAATACGGACAGAGCAGACAACATTTTCGTCGCCGCGGCCTCGCCGGCCCGGACGGCTTGGAGCCCTTGCATGATGCGTGTCGTACTGGCCCAGCCCCGCGGTTTTCTGCGCGGGTGTCGTGCGTGCGATCGACATCGTGGGAGCGTGCGCTCGAGAAATACGGCGAGCCGGTCTATGTCCGCCATGAGATCGTGCATAACAAGCATGTCGTCGATACGCTGAAAGGCAAGGGGGCCCGTTTCGTCGAGGAACTCGACGAGGTGCCCGATGGCGCAGTGACGGTGTTCAGCGCGCATGGCGTTCCGCAGACGGTGGTCAGCACGGCGAAGGCTCGTGGCCTGCCGGTTCTGGATGCGACCTGTCCACTTGTCTCGAAGGTCCACAATCAGGGCAAGCGCTATGTCACCCATGGCCGCCAGCTCATCCTGATCGGTCATGCAGGCCACCCCGAAGTCGAAGGCACGATGGGGCAGGTGGGTGCGCCCGTGACGCTGGTGCAATCCGATGCCGATGTGGATGCGCTGACGATTCCGGAAGATACGCCCGTCGCCTACATCACGCAGACGACGCTTTCGATCGACGATACGAAATCGATCATTGTGGCATTGAAGCGGAAATTTGCGGATATCGTCGGGCCGGAAACCACCGACATCTGCTATGCGACACAAAATCGCCAGATGGCCGTGCGCGAATTGGCCAAGGTTGCGGATGTGATCCTCGTGGTCGGCGCGAAAAATTCCTCCAATTCCAATCGGCTTGTCGAGATCGGGCGGGAGGTCGGCGTGCCCTCCTATCTGATCGCGGATGGCAGCGAACTCGATCCGGAATGGGTGCGTGGCAAGAACTCCATCGGCCTCACCGCGGGGGCCTCGGCTCCGGAAGCGCTGGTGGAGCATGTCATCGGCGCGCTCGCCAAGATCGCGCCGGTCGAAGTCACGCAGATGGACGGCAAGAAAGAACATATCGAATTCAGGCTCCCCGCAGAGCTTAGGGATTAGATCCAATGGGTATTCCGCTGAAGCAGGCCGCGAAGATCGGCTCCTACGTCATGAAGCAGCACCTCACGGGTGTGAAGCGCTATCCGCTCGTGCTCATGCTCGAGCCGTTGTTCCGTTGCAATCTCGCCTGCGCCGGTTGCGGCAAGATCGATTATCCGGATGACATTCTGAATCAGCGCCTCAGCTTAGACGAGTGCATGCACGCCATCGACGAATGCGGCGCGCCTGCCGTGTCGATCGCCGGTGGCGAGCCGCTGCTCCACCGCGAGATGCCGAAGATCGTCGAAGGATTCCTGGCGAAGAACAAGTTCGTCATCCTATGCACCAATGCGATCCTGATGTCGAAGAAGATCGACCAGTACAAGCCGCATCCGAACTTCACCTGGTCGATCCATTTGGATGGCGACCGGGCGATGCACGACCATTCGGTCTGCCTCGACGGCGTCTATGAGAAAGCCATCGACGCGATCAAGCTCGCGAAGTCCAAAGGCTTCCGCACCCAGATCAACTGCACGCTGTTCTCCAACGCCATTCCGGAGCGCGTGGCGAAGTTCTTCGACCTGATGATGGAGATGGGGCTAGACGGCATCACCATCTCGCCGGGCTATGCCTATGAGCGCGCGCCGGATCAGGACAGCTTCCTGAACCGCGAGCGCACCAAGAACCTGTTCCGCGATATCCTTTCGCGCGGCAATGGCGGCAAGAACTGGGAGTTCACGCAGTCTTCGCTGTTCCTGGATTTTCTCGCAGGCAACCAGACCTACGAATGTACACCGTGGTCGATGCCGCTGCGTTGCGTGTTCGGCTGGCAGAAGCCCTGCTATCTGCTCGGCGAAGGCTATGTGAAGACCTTCAAGGAGCTGATGGAAGACACGGACTGGAACAAATACGGCGTCGGCAAATACGAGAAGTGCCAGGATTGCATGGTCCATTGCGGCTTCGAAGGCACAGCCGTCATCGATTCCGTCAAACACCCGACGAAACTGATCCCGCTCGCGATGCGCGGCGTGAAGACCGAAGGACCGTTCGCCAAGGACATCGACACGTCGAAGCAGCGTCCTGCCGAGTTCGTGTTCTCAAAGCATGTCGAGCTAAAGCAGGCCGAGATACGGGCAGCCAAGGCCCGGCCCCAGAACATCGCGGCAGCGGAGTAGTGAATTCGCATACCTGATGAAATAGCTGCCGATTCTGGTTACCGTGCTTTCTTGTGCAAAAGCGCGCAGGCGGAGTATAGTTAGACGGGGTCGGTGTGGACAGGTTCTGCGCGAACGAAATCGACTATCATCAGCGCGTCATTCATCACTTAGCGACGTTCCCAGATAGTCTCAAATCTCAGGTCGGCTTGCATACATTTGTGTGGGCGCATGAACTTGATTTGCATGACGCTGGTTGGCATGGAGGTAACGGTGCCGCTGATCTAATGATTGCGGACGAACATGGGATGGTATGGCTAGTTGAAGTAAAGTTCGACAAAACTTCGGAGAAGGGGGATTTCATTTGGGGTAGTCAACTTACGAGATACAAAAAAGCGATCAGTAAGATGGAATGGTCAGACATTTTACTTTACACAGCAAAATTCTTGAGATCGCAAGAAAAGACAATGCCAGCCTTAACAGTTCCATTGTCTACCAATTCTTTTGTAGAAGTTCTTGAACTTTGGCAGGCCCATATTGGCAGAGCACTAGTTCCAGCTCGTGATCTCAATAACAGAATGCGTCGCATCTCAAGCATGGGACATACGGCGCGATGGTCCTTACTGATATACTCGATAAATCTTACGAAGTTTATGGCGCGCAATTTTTGCACGACGGACCGCTAGCTTATGTGCGTGGGATTCCTTCTGAAACGGGTATGGACTATCGCGTGCAGTGGTACAGACCCGCAGCAGATGGTATCGAGAATGCCTATAATTTCGAAACTGCTCCCGACTCACTAGCGCCACCGGTAAAACCACTTTGTACCCCTGAGAATTTCAGTAAGGGCTTGAGTGGGAATTCGCGGAAGCTTTGGGCTGAAATACTGCAGCCCGGGCTACTGAAATTAGACGCGAAGTTTACAAAGCCCTCTCACATGGGATTTGAAGTGCAGTTCAGGCTACGTAATTATCTGTTCAGCTTGCTGCTTGTCGGTTGGCCCGAAAGAGACGACAGAAATGTTTCTCGGGAGGAGGAGACGTTTGGTTCTGCTTCGATGAGAGTGGATGTCCATGTGAAGCGTCTATATGAGGCCTGCGGCCGTAACGTGCAGCTGACGAACAAGTGGATGAACCGCTTCTATGATCGTGGGTGGAGAGGCCGACCCTCCAATAAAATGCTAGAGCGATGGGGCGTGAGTTGGGTCTCCGCCGAAGAACTCGAGTCAAAGGTTCAGGGTATCATGCGGTATTTACCCAGATCCGGCATCAGCTGCCACAATGGGCGGTTTGGTGATGCGGATAGCCTTCGAGGTCTCCTAGTCGACGTTGAGGAGTTCTTAAAAGAGTAGCACGAACAACTTCCGTCCAACCGGTCGAAGTTTTCTTATCTCTCGTGTTTCGGCTCAAGATAAGGGCAGCCAAGGCCCGGCCCCAGAACATCGCGGCAGCGGAGTAGGGCGACAAACGCCTTCTCCGACTCGCGGCTTGTGCGCATCAGCGCGGGGATCTGCGTCGGCCGGAGCGCTATCGATTTCAGCACGCGTCCGAGTGCGATGCCGCCATTCGGCTTCATCGCCGCCAGCACTGCCGGCGGCAAAGTGTGATCGGCGCGGTCGGAGATCACGCGCAATGCTACGAACGGCAATCCGTTCTCGCGCGCGACGGCGGCGGCGACATGCGATTCCATATCGACGGCGTCGGCGCCGGTCTCCCTGAAGAGTGTCGCCTTGTCCTCGACCGTCGCCGCGATCCGGTCGCTGCCTGCAATGGGGGTGACACGCGGATCGGGGAGTGCTCGGCGCAGACGCGCGGTCCAACCGTTGTCGGTGTCAAAGCGCGTTGCTTGGGCGATGATCGTGGAAGCGATGATGCAGTCGCCGGCTTTTAACTCTGGCGATAGCGCGCCTGCGATCCCGATGCTGATGATTCCACGCACGCCGGGATCGAGCGCGCCCTGAATGCGCTGCCGTAATATGCCGCTGTTGCCCGCGATCACGGGAACGACCTGCGGGCCCGCGACGATGGCCGCTTCGCGCTTCAGTCCGACGATGGCGAGGACGGTCACAGCCCGTGCGCGACTGCGCGTGAGTTGCCGCTCTTGAGATTGCGGTAACGCGCCACGGCCCACGCCGGAAAGAACTTCGCATAGCCGTGATAGCGCAGATAGAACACGCGCGGGAACCCGCCGCCAGTGTAGGTGTCTTCGGGCCAGAGACCGTTCTGCTGCTGCGTGTTTTGCAAATAGCGGATGCCGCGCACCGTTGCGGGATGATCGACTTCGCCCGCTGCCATGAGGCCCATCAACGCCCAGGCTGTTTGCGAGGCGCAGGATGGTGCGCGTTCATAACCCTTATAATCGAGCTTGTAGCTGTCGCAGCTTTCGCCCCAGCCGCCGTCTTCGTTCTGGATGGAGATCAGCCAATCGGCGGCGCGGCTGATCATCGGTTCGCTCGGCGGAAGTCCGACGGCATTCAGTCCTGCTAGCGCGGACCAAGTGCCGTAGATGTAGTTCACGCCCCAACGGCCAAACCAACTCCCGTCTTTCAGTTGTGAATTGCGCAGGAAATCGACACCCGCTTTGACATGCGGATCGTCCGCCATCGCGCCGAGCTGCATCAGCAATCCGATGCAACGCCCCGTCACGTCATCAGTCGGCGGATCGAGCAGCGCGCCATGATCGGCGAAGGGAATGTTGTTTAGGTAGTAATAGACATTGTCGGCATCGAACGCGCCCCAGCCGCCGTTCTTGCTCTGCAAGCCCTCGACCCATTCGCGGCCGCGCGAAATCGCCTCGCCATAGCGCGCGGAGTCGAAGCGATGCAGCGCCATCGCTACCACCGCCGTGTCGTCGAGATCGGGATAGTAGTTGTTCCAGTATTGGAATGCCCATCCACCGGGCCGCACATTCGGCCGCTCCTCGGCCCAATCACCTTTGACGTCGAGCACCTGACGGTCTTTCAGCCATTCGAGACCGCGTGCGACTTCGGCATCGCAATCCTTCGCTTCTAACAACGCATGACACATCAGCGCCGTGTCCCAGATCGGCGAGACGCAGGGTTGGCAATAGGCTTCGTCGTCCTTGATGACCAGAAGCTTCTCGACCGACAGTCGTGCAATAGCGCGATCCGGATGGTCCGGCGTATAGCCCATCACGTCGTACATCATCACGCTGTTGGCCATCGCGGGATAGATCGCGCCGAGGCCGTCCTCGCCATTCAACCGCTCCGTCGTCCACGACACGCATTTGTCGATGGCGCGCTGGCGCAGACCTTTCGGCCACAGCGGTTCGACACGTTTCAGCACCCAGTCAAGCGCGCCGAAGAACGCCGACCAGAACGCGCTCTGATGCGGCGCGCGCTTCGATGCTGCCGTGCCGCCGGGCACGAATAGCTCCGGCACATGGATGCCGCGCGGGTTGCGCGCGACGGGCTTCTTCGCCGCCAGCACCAGCAGCGGCACGATCACCGTGCGCGCCCAGTATGACATCTTGGAGAGATGAATCGGGAACCAGCGCGGCAATAGGATCAGCTCCACCGGCACCGTCGGCACATTCATCCACGACGTCTCGCCATAGAGCGCGAGCAGGATGCGCGTGAACACATTGGCCTTCAATGCGCCGCCGCGCGTCAGGATTGCCTCGCGCGCGCGCACCATATGTGGCGCATCGATGTCGTCGCCGATCATTTTCAGCGCGAAATACGCCTTCACGGTAGCGCTGATGTCGAACGCGCCGCCGTGATAGAGCGGCCAGCCGCCATGATCTGCCTGGATGCGGCGCAGATAGACGCTTATCTTGCGCTCCAATTCGAGGTTCGGCGTCTCGGCCAGATGATGCACCAGAAGCACATATTCCGACGGGATCGTGGCATCGGCTTCCAGTTCGAAAACCCAGTGGCCATCATCGCGCTGGAGGTCGAGCAGCGCCTTGGTCGCGCCGCGAACCGTCGCTTCGACGGCGGCCCAGTTGTTCTCTTCGATGCTGATCTGGTTCATCGCCGCCATTATACGGCGGCGTGGGCCAGCGCCAACTCGGCTGCCTTGTGACCCGATCTGACGGCGCCCTCAATCGTTGCGGGCAGGCCGGTGGCCGTCCAGTCGCCGGCAAGGAACAGGTTGGACCATGCTGTCTTTGCAGGCGCGCGTTTGGCGGCCTGTTCCGGTGTCGCGGCAAAGGTCGCGCGTCGCTCCTTCACGATCTGCCATTCCGGCATCGGCGCGGTGATGTTTAAGGCGGTTGCGACATCCTTCCAGATCAGCGCGATCAGCGCGTCGCGGTCCATGTCCACCAGCCGATCCGCGCCGCTGATCGTGGTGGAGATACGGTCAGGAAAGGAGAATATCCATTCTGCCGTGCCGCCGATGACGCCAAGCATCAACGGGCTATCCGCGGGTGCGGCCATCTTGAAATGTGCATTCACGATGGCGCGGAAATCGTCCGGTGCGGCGATCGTGGGCAGCAGTTCTTTCGCCACCCACGGCGGCACAGCAAGGATGATCGTGTCATCGCGCGACAGCGGCACGATGTTGTCGGGGAATTCGAGAGCCGCGGCGTGTGTGTCGCTGAACACGACACGGCGCAGGCGCTGCCCAAGCTGGATGCTGGTGCGCCGGTCGGCGAGGTAGCGCTGCGCCGGCTCGACGAACGCTGCGGCAAGCGTTGGATGCGCGATGCGGGGGCGGTATGCGCGGCCGCCCTTCGCTAAGGTCTCACGGATGACTGCACCGGCGAGCGCGGCCGATGCGGTCTCCGGTTCGGTGTTCAGCGCGGCGAGCAGGAACGGCTTCATCAACCGCTCCCACAATGGGCCTTCGCATCGGATGACATCGCAGATGCGTTTTGGCTCGCGCGCCCACATCAAACCGGCGAGATCGGCGTAGTCGGAGAAATTCGTATCCGGCACGCGGCGGGTTTTGGCGAACGTCCAGTAAGGCACCGGCCCCTCATTCGGCGCGATAGTCCAGTGCTTGCCGCTCTGCACATCGGCGAAATCGAAGCGCGCTTTTTCCGGACCCGCCAGACGATTGCGCGCCTTGATGCGCAGGAGATAGTCCATCGTCGCGTGATTGCCCGACAGCACAAGATGATTGCCGTTGTCGATGGTCTGGCCGAGCACGGGATCGACATAGGAGCGGCAACGCCCGCCTGCCCGCGGCGCGCCTTCATAGACTTCGACGCGCGCGCCTTTCTCGGCCAGCGCGGTGGCGCAGGAAAGCCCGGCGAGCCCTGCGCCGATCACATGGAAGCGCCTGTCCTTCATCCGAACAACCCGTTGCGCAGGACCAGCATCCCAAGTTGTGACTTTGGCAGACTCACGCGCCTGCGCGGCGCATCCCAGCCTTGCGCTTCCATTGCGGAGAGGATCGCACTATAGACCGCGCCCATCAGGCGTGGCGCACGCAGATTGCCTTTCGGCTTTGCGCGCATAACGGCGTCAGCCTTGGCGTAATGCTCATGTGCCAGGCGCGCGCACATCTGACACGCCGCATCGATCTGGGGATGCGCGAGGATCGTCTTTGGATCCGTGATCGCGACACGCGCCGCTTCCAGATGTTCTCGCGCCAGATAGAGCCGTCCGATACCGGCATCCTCGTCCAGATCGCGCAAAATGTTTGTGAGCTGCAATGCGCGGCCGAGATGATGCGCGAGGTCGAAACCGGGAGCTTCATCCATGCCGAACACCTTGATCGACAGGCGCCCGACCGCGCTCGCCACCCGGTCGCAATAGAGATCGAGCATGACGAGATCGGGCGCCACGATATCGGCATGCACATCCATCTCCATGCCATCGATGATGGCGAGGAAATCTTCTTTGCGCAGGCCGTAACGCGCGACGGCTTCTTTTAAGAACCCGCTTTTGACCGGCACCTCGCCGGCATAGAGCGTATCGAGATCGTGCCGCCATTCGGTGAGCTGCGCGAAACGCTCCTCACGCGTGCCGATACCGTCATCGGCGATGTCGTCGACCATGCGGCAGAAGGCATAGATCGCGAACATCGCCTCGCGTTCGGCACGCGGCATCAGTTTCATCGCGGAATAGAACGAACTGCCGCGCGCTTTCGCCTCGACGGCCTGGATTTCCTTTGCGGTCATGTGCGGCGGCGTCCGAGAAATCCGAGGAACGCCCGAAATGCGAGCGGCATGAGTTCCAATTTGCGATGATGCACGCGCTCCGACAAGGGGTCGCGATGTTGCAGGCGCTTGTTCAGGTCCTCGGCGAAGGTGTGGATCATGCTGACTTCGAGGGCGAGGCGGCGGTCTTTGATCCGGCCTGCGAACGGTTTGGATTGCGCGAGCAAGCTTTCGGTACGCTTGGCCAGCGCTGCGATGACGTTCAGCAACTCCGGTGTTGCTTTGTCGCGGCTTAGCGCGTCGGTATCGGTGAACATATTCTGCGGGATATATACACGGTTCAGTTCGCGATAATCTTTCCCGCAATCCTGCAGATGATTGATCACCTGAAGCGCGGCGCAGAGCGCATCCGATAACGGCCAGGTGTCGCGCGACTCGCCATGCACGTCGAGCACGAAGCGGCCAACAGGCATCGCCGAGTAGCGGCAATAATCCATCAGCTCGTCCCAATCCGCATAGCGCAGCTTGGTCACGTCGCGGCGGAACGCTTCGAGCAGCAGCATTGCGTTCTGTTCGCTCAAGCCATGCTTTTTCAGCACGCGCCGCAACGCGAAGGCTTCCGGCGCGCTGTCGAGTTCGCCGAGCAGCGTGCGCTCCATCTCGTCGAGCAGTTTGAGCTTTTCTTCCGGCGTCGCGGTCGCATGATCGGACACGTCGTCGGCGGCGCGCGCGAACCGATAAAACGCCAGGACCGATGGCCGGTGCGCCGGCCGGATCAGCCACGATGCGACGGGAAAGTTCTCGTCCTTGTGGCCTTTGCCGGAGGCGAGGTTTGAAGTTTGGGTTGGCGCGCTCATGCCTTCCCCATCGCCTGCGCACGCCCCTTCCACATCCCGCCGCGTCCACGCCAGTGCTGGATCGCAGAATCGAGCGTGAACAGTCCATACAGCGCACCGATCAACGGCATCGCAAGCCCGATGATCGGCGAGAGGCGATAGAACCGCAGCATCGGCGCGAACGCGACTACCATCGCGGCCCAAGCGGCAATCCCCGCGAGTTGCGCCGCCCCGTGTGCGAAGATCGCGACGAACGGTGCGGCAATATAGACAAGGAACATGCCGATCAACGTGCCCGCGAGATGCAACGGCGAATAGCCGAGTTGTGCGTAAGCCGAGCGCGAAACCATTTTGCGAATGTCGCCGAAACTGTAGGGCCGCACACTGACGCTGCGGTCTGTGAGGCCAAGCCATATTGGGCCCTGCGCCTTCATCACGCCCCCCATCGCACAATCGTCGATGATCTCGCCTTTGATCGCGTCGATCCCGCCGGCACGCTCCAGCGCCTCACGCTTGATGAGCATGCAGCCGCCCGCCGCCGCGGCGATCTTGTTCTTCGGATCATTCACCCAAGCAAACGGATAGAGCATGTCGAAGAAGAACACGAAGGCGGGGATCAAGAGCCGCTCCGCCGCATTGCCGCAATGCAATTTCGCCATCAACGTGGTGAGCACGAGATTCTCCGCTTCCGCACGCGCAACAAGCTTGGAGAGGTTGTTGTTGGTGTGTGCAATATCGGCGTCGGTGAGCCAGAGATAGTCCGGTGAGCCTGCCGCTGTGATACCCTGCTTCACAGCCCAAAGTTTGCCGGTCCAACCGGCAGGACGCGGCGCGCCGGCGATGACCGTAAGTCTGTTGCTGTTGAGACTGCGCGCGATGGCGGCGGTGTCGTCGCTGCTCTGATCGTCTACCAGGATCACACGGAAAGAGCCTCTGTAGTCCTGCGCCGCAAGGCTGCCGAGCGTACATACTATCACGTCCGCCTCGTCGCGTGCAGGAACGACCGCTGCAACGCTGGGCCACGCTTCGGGCAAAGGTGCATCGCGGTCGTCGCGCTCGCGCGTGATCCAGAACATGCCGCGTCCGAACAACAGATAAAGCCACGCGAGAAGCGGGACGAAGCCGAGCACCCAGATCATTTCAGGTAACCGGCCTGTTTGAACCATGCGAGCGCATCGCTGAGCGCCTCGCGATAGGGCCGCGCTTTGTACCCAAGCTCGCGCTCCGCCTTCGCCGAGGAGAAGAACATGTGATACTTCGACATGTTCAGCGCATCGACGGTGACGAACGGCTCCTTGCCGGTGAGCGATGCGAAAGCCTCCGCCGCATAAGCAAGCGGATACAGCGGCGCGCGGGGCAAATTGATGCGCGGCGGCTTGCGGTTCGACAGTTCTGCTATCACAGCAAGCATCTGTGCAAGCGTCGCATCCTGTCCGCCCAGAATGTAACGCTCGCCGATCTTGCCCTTGTCGAGCGCGAGCAGATGGCCGTCCGCCACGTCATCGACATGGACGAGGTTCAAGCCGGTATCGACATAGGCCGGCATACGGCCGGTTGCGGCCTCGACCAGGATGCGCCCTGTCGGCGTCGGCTTCACATCGCGTGGGCCGATGGGCGTGGATGGGCTCACGATGGTTGCGGGCAACGCATGCTCAGCGATCATCGTTTCTACGACGCGTTCAGCGACGACCTTGCTGCGCTTGTAGGCGCCGATGGCGGTTTGCTCATCGTGGCGGGAATCTTCACCGGCGGATCGTCCGGCAATGGGTTTCAGCGTCGCGACGCTGGAGGTGTAGACGATCTTCTCGACGCCTTCGGCCAGCGCTGCTTCCATCACGTTGCGCGTACCCTCGCGGTTGTTGCGCACAATCTCTTCGGGATCGCGCGCCCACAGCCGATAGTCGGCCGCGACATGAAATAGGTAGCACGCACCTTGCATCGCGCTTCGCATCGAGGCGGCATCCATCATGTCGCCAAGGACGGGCTCGGCATCGAGGCCGGCAAGGTTGGTCTTGGGACTCGTTTTGCGCATCAGCACGCGCACGCGATGGCCGCGCTCGGCGAGCTTGCCCGCGACGGCGGAGCCGACGAAGCCGGACGCGCCGGTGACGAGGACCGTGTCGCTCATGTCTTCGGCGCCGCGAATGCCCGGCGTCCTTCCATGCCCTGCCAGGCGAGCAGCACCGGTACGCCGATGACGATCTCGCGTGCGCGCTTCAGAAGCGACACGGCAAGCCCCATTTCTGCCGGCAAACCGAACAGCGGCAGCAGCAAGGCATAGCCCGCCTCCTGCACGCCCAGCGCGCCGGGCACGACGACGGCAGCACTGCGCAGTGCGCACAGAATGCTCTCGATGGCGATCGCGCCGGCAATATCGATGTGTCCGCCAATCAGGCGGATTGTCAGCCAGGTCGCGATGCTGCTCGCGATCCAGCCGATCAGATGAACGAAAGACGACGAGGCCAGACGTGCCGGGCTTTGATAAAGCACTTCAAGTTCGCGTCCGAACGCCTGCGTATGCTGCTCCGCGGCAGGAAACAACCGGGCTGCAAGAGAGGAGGCGAGCGTCACCCCGCGCCGTTGCAGCACAATGAATGCGATGCTGCCGGCGATCACGAACGCAATGCCCGCCAGCGTCGTGTCAGGCAATTCACCGGAATGAATGCCAAAACGCGCGACGAAGATGCCGATGCCGATGGCGAGCAGCACGATCTGCGCCATCAACTCCGTCGTGAGATCGACGGTCGAAGATGCGAAAGCGGCCGGCGCAGAATATCCGTTCAAAACCAACGCACGCGCGCCGATCAGAATCCCGCCGAATTGCGAGAACGGCAGAACCTCGCCCGCGGAATCGCGCACCATGCGCGCCCAGATGAAGGCCGCCATGCGCGCGCCGGGCATGAGCGCATACCAGGCCGCGCCCAGTACGGCGAACAGGGCCAGCTGAAAAACACAGAGAATAGCGAACCCGGCCCATCCAACCGACGCGACCGCGCCAAGCACCGAGGAAAATCCAACGTGGAACACCAGCCACGCGGCGAGCGCGAGGCCGGCGAGCGCGGCGAGGATGACGCCGAGCTTCATCGCGCTCAGTTCGGGATGAAGCGGCGGATCAGCCGGATCATGAAGGGTACAAAGCGCGGACGCTTCAGCCGCTTGTCGTATGCCCCGAGGCGGCGATCGTTCTCGGCGAGGCATGTGTCCATCAGCTTGCCGACGCTGATGCCGTCGCCCAGATGATCCGCGCCGTGGAGCGTGAAGTTGTTGTCCTGTTCGCCATTGCCGACATCGTTCGCGATGCCGATGCGTTCCCAGATGAGGAACGCCCACACCGTGAGAACCTTCGCTTCGAAATAGGGACGCCGCCACCAGGGCATGTTGCGGCGCCACCACGCGACCCAGTTCACGAAGAACAGGATGTGGCGGCCTTCTTCGTGCACGACCGGCTCGAACGTATCGACCAGTTCCTCCGGGAAGAAGCCTGAGCGCTTCGCGGTCTCGAACAGACCGAAGGCGAAGAAGCTATCGATGCATTCGCTGTAGCCCGTGACCATGAACGCCCATTCCGGATCGCGGGGGCGCGCATAGACTGGCTCGGGCGCGAGCTTGATACCATAAGCTTCGACAAGGTTCGACAGCACATGGCGGTGACGGCGTTCTTCGTATCCGTTGAGTTCGATCGCCTTGCGCAGCAAGGGATCGGTGACGCCTTCGGCATAGGTACAGACATTCAGTCCCGCGCGGTTCTCGGTCTGCACCGCAATGTCCCAGATCGGCAACGACGTGATACGCGCGAGTTCGTCCGGTTTCAGCGTAGGCCAGTCGATGACGGCGGGTTTGTAGGGATTGAAGGTGTCGAGCAGCGTCCTGCAGAACAAAACCTTGTGCGCCTCGCTGCCAGTGCGGATCGGGCCGTTGCCAGGCTTCAGACGGGCATCGACGGCGATATCGGGCAAAGCGAGGGCAGAACTGCTCACAGGAAACTCCTTGTATGCGTAGTTTAGCGCGTCAGTGTGCGGGTGCGAAATCCGCAAAACCGCCGCACACTGTGCCGGAAGATTTAATCTTTTCAATGATTTGAACGTCCAATAGCGCCGCCAGTTCCTCCGGATAGCGATAGCCTTTGGCAGAGCCGGAGTACGGGCCTGTTGCAGGGTGCATGTAGATTTCACTGAGACCATCAGGCAGAGCGCCGATAATCTCATCGAGCCGCTCCTTCGTCATCGCGCCCGACCATTTGAGGCCATAGACGCGATCCGCGACTCGCATGCCTTTCGCGCGATAGGAACGGCGCAGCCATGCAGCGAACGGATTGTCCGTCTCGAACGGCACGCGGGTCGCGCCCGCCCCATAGCGCTTGCCGATCTTCATCATCAGCGCCGCGATGGTCGGATGCAGATGGAAATGCCTGTGCGTATTCACGTGATCGAGGCTGAGACCGGTCGCCGCAAAGGCTTTGAACTGTGCCTCGATCTCGGCGGCGAGTTGCCTGCGCACGCTCGGTAGAAAGAACATTGCCGCTCCGGCGCGCCCCATGTCGCTGCGGAACATGCCGTCGCTGTCGACAAGGCCCGCGATCTGAGCGGCGGGGAGTGTCGGCCTGTCATCGACCAGCGTGAGATGTAATCCGACTCGCAGATTCGGCATCGTCTTCGCGCGTTCTACCGCGTCGTCGGCGGCGGGTGCGCTGACCATGAGGCTCGCAGCCGTAAGGATACCTTCGCGATGCGCCTGCTCGACCGCTTCGTTGACTTCCTTCGCGGCGCCGAAATCGTCAGCGGTGACGATGAGTTGTTTCATAAGTATTTGTCACGGCCCGCAACTGCGGGCCGCCCAGGTGACGTCCGCTCTTCTGAGAACAGGAGAATCTCAGTTCGATCTTGCGCGCTCACGCAGAAGCCAACTGGGTGGCCCGCATTCGCGGGCCATGACAGTGGAAAGATCAAGCCGCGTGTTCTCTGCGCTCGCGCAGGAATTGGAAGAACTCAACCCCCTCGCGCAGGCGGCGCTTCATCATGTCGGTGGAACGCACCATCTCGCCCACGATCGAAGCGATCTTGCTCGGACGAAAATAAAACTCCTTGTAGAAGCCTTCCAGTGAATTGAAGATCTCGTTGTGCGAGAGATGCGGATAATGCAGCGGAGCGATCTGGATGCCGCTGTCGTCCACAAGCTCTGCATTCGCGGCATCGAGCCAGCCGTTCTTCACTGCCTGATCGAACAGGAACGTGCCGGGATAGGGTGCCGCGAGCGACACCTGGATCGTATGTGGGTTGATGCGCTTGGCAAATTCGACCGTCTCGCGGATCGTCTCTTTGGATTCGCCCGGCAAGCCCAGAATGAACGTGCCGTGGATCGCGATGCCGAGCGTGTGGCAGTCCTTGGTAAACTGCTCCGCGACCTCGATACGCATGCCCTTCTTGATGTTGTGCAGGATCTGCTGGTTGCCGGACTCGTAGCCGACGAGCAGCAGGCGCAGGCCACCCTCCTTCAGCTTCTTCAGCGATTCATACGGCACATTGGCTTTGGCGTTGCATGACCAAGTCACGCCGAGTTTGCCGAGCTCTTTCGCGATGGCTTCGGCGCGGGGCAAATTGTCGGTGAAGGTGTCGTCGTCGAAGAAGAATTCCTTGGTTTGCGGGAATGCCTTCATCGCCCATTTGATCTCTTCGATCACATGCCCGACCGAGCGTGTGCGATAGGTGTGCCCGCCGACCGTCTGTGGCCATAGGCAGAAGGTGCAGCGCGATTTGCAGCCGCGGCCGGTGTAGATCGAGATGTAGGGATGCTTCAGATAGCCGATGAAGTAATTCTCCATCACCAGATCGCGCTTGTAGACAGGCGTGACGAAGGGAAGGCTGTCCATGTCGTGCAGGATCGGCCGGTCCTCGTTGTGTACGATGACGCCCTGATCGTTGCGGAACGATAGTCCTTTGATCGACGACCAATCGTGACCGTCGGCGACTTCCTTGATGGTGAAGTCGAATTCGTTGCGCGCGACGAAATCGATGGCCGCGCCGTCCTTCAGCGAGCCTTCCGCGTTCACCGCCACTTTGGCGCCGATGAGCCCGGCTTTGAGGTTCGGGTTCGCGGCTTTCAGCGCCTCGATCACCTTCACGTCCGACTTGAACGACGGCACGGAAGTGTGCGCGACGACGAGGTCGAAATCCTTCGCCTGTCCTACGACCTCAGCGAGCGAGGTCTTGTGTGGCGGCGCGTCGATCAGCTTGGAATTCTCGACCAAAGCCGCGGGCTGTGCGAGCCAGGTCGGATACCAGAAGCTCTTGATCTCGCGCTTCGCCTGGTAGCGCGAACCGGCGCCGCCATCGAAACCATCGAAAGAGGGAGCCTGCAGAAAAAGCGTACGCATGCGACTGAAATCCTTATTGATGCGAAAGAACGCCGTCGGGGGCGACCAGAAACCGTGTCCCGCGCCACTGGATGTTTCCGCCGGCCAGCGAGCCCAGGAAGATCACGAAAGACAGAATGTCCCGCACCGGCAAAAGCCAGGCAGGGCCGGCGCTTGTACCAAGGACGCGGTCCATGCGCCACTTCACGCAAAGCCGCGCCAGAAGCGCCGCACCAAGCACCGAAACAGTCAGCAAAGTGACGCCGTTCAGCGCCATGGCGATCAGCGCGAGCGGCAAGGCATGAGTCACCAACGTGCCGAGATGTCCGCCTGTATTCAACAAACGAATCGTGCGGGCCCAGCGTAGTTCGTGATCGAACATCTCTCGGCGGCTCTTCTCGCCGCAGGTGTGCGACACCACAACCGGTGCCAGCGTCATGCTGTGGCCGTGTGTGCGAACCGCACGGCCGATCTCATAATCGTCGGCGAGCAGATTGGAGAACGCGTGCATGCCGCCGATGCGGCGCAACAGGTCTTTGCGCAGCGCGATAGTCGATCCGAAACAGGGCGACGCGAGATGCGTGGTCGCGCCGAACAATGCGTTCGGAATGAACTGGTAGTTGATGCCCATGGCGACGAAGCGCGACCAGATGTTGTCCAGCGGCGCACCGGCATAAACACACGTTACGGCACCGCCTCTGGCCTGTTCCAAGGCGCCAGTGACAGTGCGGAGATATTCCGGGCCAACGGAGATATCGCTGTCGCTCAGCACCAGCACGTCATACTTTGCGCGCTCGACCAGATTGATCAGGTTCGAGACTTTGCGATTGGCGCCGTAAAGTCTCGTGTCGATCACCAATTCGATGTCGATGCGTGGGTGCGCGCGTTTCAGCGCCTCGACAATCTTGATCGCGGGGTCGAGCGGGTCCTGCACACCGAACACGATCTGTATCGGGGCGGGATAAGATTGGCGGCAGAAACTTTCGAGATTTTCGCGCAGACGCGGTTCGTCGAAATGGAGTGGCTTGAGCAACGTCACCGGCGGCGTTCGCGCCGGCCCAGCATGGCCTGCATTTTTGAATCGCCCGGCAAAGGCAATGGCGCCAAGCGCATACAGGACGCTGATGAGCGCCAATGCGGTGGCGGCCAATCCGGCTCCATGAATGAAAAGCTGCATCTATCCCCTAGCGCCGCGTTCGGCAGGCGGCCGTTGGATTATGTCATCTAAGCGTCCGAGCCGCACCCGGCAAGGCCAGTCATCATTTACGCGGGCGGCAGCTTGGTAGTTTATCCGTCGCGGATATTTACCGCGTTTATGGCAGGGTTTTGGCGGCATCCTGCGGCACGAAGGCAGGCGCCGCCTGCGTTTCTCACGCGTTATTGTCGGCATCTGTGGGCATACATCCCCAATTTTGAAAGATCGGACCTCCAAATGACCGGGAAAAAAGCTTTTGTGTTCTTCGGCGCGACCGGCGATCTGGCGCGGACGATGTTGTTTCCGTCGCTCTATTTTCTGGATGCGGACGGATTGCTGCCTCCGGACCTCGTCATTGTTGGCACCGGCCGCACGGGCATGGCCGATGGCGAATTTGTCGATCAGTTGCACAAATCCCTCGCAGGGCGCGTAGGGGATAAGTTCTCAGAGGAGGCGTGGTCGCGATTCGCAAAGCGCCTGTCTTATGTCGCGGGCGATGCCACGACCGACGCCTTATATAAAGGGATCGCGGGCAAGCTCGATGGCTCGGCCGAGATCGTGTTCTATCTTGCGGTTTCGCCGGATTTCTTCGGCGCCATCGCGCAGCACCTGAAAGCCGCCGGTCTTGCGCAAAAAAACGCGCGCATCGCGGTGGAGAAGCCCCTCGGTCACGATCTCAAATCCTGCATCGAGATCGAGAAGGCGCTGGAGAGCGCGTTTACCGAAGATCGAATCTTCCGTGTCGATCATTACCTCGGCAAGGAGCCGGTGCAGAACTTGCTGGCGCTGCGCTTTGCCAACACGCTGTTCGAGCCGCTGTGGAACAAGGACTCCATCGAGCACGTGCAGATCACCGTCGCCGAAACGAACGGCGCGGGCGGACGCTGGTCGTATTACGATCATTACGGTGCGTTGCGCGACATCGTGCAGAACCATCTGCTCCAGCTTCTGTGTCTGATCGCGATGGAGCCACCGGCCAATCTCCAACCCGATTCTGTGCGCAATGAAAAGGTAAAGGTGCTGCGCTCGTTGCGTCCCATTGGCGAGAACGAGGCCGAACAACAGACGGTGCGTGGTCAATACGCCAAGGGCTATTCCGACGGTGGCGCGGTGCCGGGCTACGCACAGGAGAAAGACGGCGGCCAAAGCGACACCGAAACTTTCGTTGCGCTGGCCGCCAATATCGACAACTGGCGATGGGCCGGCGTGCCGTTCTATATGCGCACCGGCAAACGCATGGCGGAGCGCTCGACGCTCATCGTCGTGCAGTTCAAGCCCGTGCCGCACTCGATCTTCTCGCGTCGCGGACTGGTCGCGAACCGGCTCACGATCCGTTTGCAGCCCGAAGAGGAGATTTCGCTCTCGCTGATGAATAAGACGCCGAGCCTCGATCACGGCGGCATGGAATTGAAACCGTTGTCCCTGAACCTCAACCTGATCGATGCGTACAAGAAGACGCGCCGCCGGATCGCCTATGAACGGCTGTTGCTCGATGCACTCGCCGGCAATCAGACTCTGTTCGTGCGCCGCGACGAGACCGAAGCGGCGTGGGCCTGGATCGACGCGATCGCCGATGGCTGGAAGGCGCGCGGCATGGAGCCGTTGCCTTACGCAGCCGGAACATCCGGCCCGTCAGCACAATACGCGCTGACGGAACGGCACGGCGACAGCTGGGTGGATTAAGACCGGTTCGGGAACACCATTACCGGCTGCTCGCGGAACATCTGCGGATAGAACTTCTTGAACGTCGCGACCTTCGGCAGATCGTTGAAAGCTATATAGGGCTGATCCGGATTATGGATCAGGTAATCCTGGTGATAGTCCTCGGCTTGATAGAAGGCGCTGAATGGCGTGACCTGAGTGACGATGGACGATGAGAATGTGTGCGCCATTTTGAGTTGCGCGATATACGCCTCGGCCACGCGCTTCTGATCGGCATTGGTCGTGAAGATCGCGGAGCGATACTGCGTGCCGTGATCGGGGCCCTGATAGTTGAGTTCGGTCGGGTCCATCACCGAAAAATAGACACGCAGGATCTCCCCGAACGTGACCTGTTTCGGATCGTAGGTGATGCGGATGGATTCCGCATTGCCGGTGGTGCCGCTCGACACTTCCTCATAGCCACCAGTTGGTTTCGCGCCGCCGGAATAACCCGACACGACCTGGCTCACGCCTTTCAGATGCTGAAACACGCCCTGCATGCCCCAGAAGCAGCCGCCGGCAAGCACCACGTTCTCGCTCTTGAGGTTCGATGACGCACTGGCCATCGCGGGCGCGGGCAGGGGCTTCGATGTCTCGTCGGCGCGTGCAGCGCCGGTGGCGGCGATGAGGGCAGAGGCAAGCAATAGGGAACGAAGTTTCATTTCTCTCTCCTTTACGCTTTCGCGCGCGGTACGAATTTCAGCGACGCCGAGTTCATGCAGTAGCGCAGGCCCGTCGGCTTCGGTCCGTCGTCGAAGACGTGGCCCAGATGCGCGTCGCAGCGTGCGCACGACACGGCGGTGCGATCCATCAGCAAACTATGATCGCTGATCTCGACCACGTTCTTCTTCGAGATCGGCTGCCAATAGCTCGGCCAGCCGGTGCCGGAATCGAACTTCGTCTTCGAGTCGAATAGCGCCGTGTCGCAACAGATGCAGCGGTAAAGACCGTCGCCTGTGCTCTCGGCATAGATGCCGGTGCCGGCGCGTTCGGTGTCGGCGTGACGCGTGACCTCGAACTGCAGAGGCTGCAACATCTTTTTCCATTCGGCCTCGCTCTTGACGACTTTGGGCAGTTTCACCGTGCCGATGTCTTTGCCGGCAGCCGAGAAATTCTCGATCGCGATGATTTGCGGCGCGGCGTGGACGCCGAACGGCGCCAGCGCCGCAAGGGCGGAGGCGGTCTGCAAAAAGCTGCGGCGTGTGGATGACGAAGTTTTCATAAGTGTTCCTCGTTTCGTCGGGTCTAACACTACCTCAATTCGCTCTATCCGTCATGACGGTTACAGCAATGCTGTACGTTTGCCGGTGCGTTTCGGTTCAGCGCGGCCGGATTCCGTTGCCCATTTGAACCGCGATTCTTAAAATCGAGCGGTTCAATCCAGCTTCGATGTTGCATAGGCGGGCCCAAAATAAATTTTTCGGGGGAAGCCGTGGGAACTCGCCTATCGCGGAAAGCCAGGGACCCGCGCAGGCTTTCGTCCGGCGAACTGCAGTCGTTACTTCTATAAGGATATAATCGATATGGCGATGACAGCGTTGCGCTTCAAGCGGGGGTGCTGTTCTAATGTGACGGCGGCGGCATATGTTGACCTGAATCAATTGCCGCGCGCTCAATTTCAAGCATGTCCGCAATTCCCATGTCCGGGTGTTTCGCGCAATCTTCGTCTAGTTTGTCCAACACATTGTTTTCGAGATGTGGCGGCGCGGTTCGCCGGTCGGTATCGAACGAGGCGGCGAAGCCATTCACCCATGCCTCTACAACCGCTCCAGACGGAGGGTGCTGCCTCAAATCGATCCACGTTGCGCAGCGAAGTCCGCCGGGATTTCCGACCAAGCCCACGGCAACGGTAAGTGCGGTAATCATCATTATTTCGCCCGCGCTTCTACCAATGTTCGCACGATAGTAGCACGATCAATGCGGTTTTTCACGCAACGCGACGATCAGTCTTGTCGAACGTCCATCACCAGGTGGGCATCTGGATCAGGATCATCGTGAGCAAAGCCGCGCCGAAAACCACCGCCCCGATAACAGCCATGATCGCGCCCGTGATCAAGAATTCCCGCACAACGGCCCCTGCTCATTTTGCAATCAACAAACGTGAGCGGAGGCGAACTCCAGCGGCGAATATCGTGGCTACAAGATGGCTTTTCGGTAATAGGCTTGCGGCGGCATCTGCGAAACGAATCTTTAGCCACATATGGAACGGCGTTCAGGCGAGCGGCCTCACGCCTTGCTCCATTTCCCCGTCTTGATGTCGAATTTAACCGTGCCCGCGGTGCGCATGCGCATGAGCAGTTCCTGCAGCGCATCCGTGCTTTTGTTGCTGGGATCGAGCCGCTGTTGCAGGCCATAGAGTGCGCGCGGTTTGTCCAGCTGGGCCAACACGTCTTCTTCACGTACCATGATCGATGTTCCTTCGTTTCTGCGCCGTTTCGACTTTACCACCGCCGCCGTAACACTCCCTATAGCCCTTGGCCGTCGTCGACAGTGAACGCCGGCGCCAGTGATGGCGCGCGAGGCGTCGGACAACAGGTGCAGCACCGTGCCGTCGAGGTCGCTTTCCTGCATCGTGCGGCGGCGCGGAAAACCCGAGATCATCTTCTGGCCCGGCTCGCTTTCGAGGAACGTGTCGTTCAGCTCGGTCGAGATGAAGCCGGGGCAGATCGAATTCACATTGATGCCCTGGTTCGCCCATTCGCGCGCGAACGCCTTGCCCATCATCAGGACACCCGCCTTCGTCGCGCAATAAGTCACGAGGCCTGGAAGCACCTTGTGTGCGCCGAGCGAGCTGACGATCAGGATGCGGCCGCGCTTCGATTCCTTCGAGCCATGCGCGATCATGCGCTTTGCCGCTTCGCGCGCGGTCAGGAACACGCCGCGGAAATTGACGCTCACGATTTTGTCGAAATCCTCGATGGCGAGATCGAGCGCCATGCCGCGATGGTTCATGCCCGCATTGGCGATGACGGTATCGATCGGGCCGAGCGCTTTCTCCGCCGCATCGAAGCCTGCGACGACCGACGCCTCGTCCTCGACATCCATCGCGACCGCGGCGGCGTTCGCGCCCAATTCCGTCACCAGCGCGTCGAGCCTGTCGGCACGCCGTGCGGCAACCGCGACCTTTGCACCTGCGGCAGATGCGATCTGCGCGAAATGCCGGCCCAATCCGGACGAGGCGCGGTAATCAGGACGGTGCGGCCTGACAGACTTAAGGACATTGTTTCATCTCCGAATTGCGAATGGCGTGATAGCGTTGATCCAACAAACCGGATCGTCCGCCCATGCGCAAATCCTATCGTTCGACGCTGACGCGAATGCTGCGCGAGGCGGACGCCGTTTGCCACGAAGCGGCGCTGACCGGCGCGCCGGTGGACGAGGTCGCCGCGATGCGCGCCGAACGCGCGCCGACCCGCCGCCAGATCGTCGCTGGCGCTATTGCGGGTTCGGCCGCCATGCTGTTGCCGCGCAAGAGCTTTGCCATCGGCCAGCCACGCGTGGTGATCGTGGGTGCGGGCATCGCCGGGCTCTGCTGTGCGCAACGCCTCTGGCACAAGCGCGGAATCCAGGCGCAGGTCTATGAATGGGACACGCGCACCGGCGGGCGGATTCAGACTCTGCGCGGCTACTTCCAGAATGGTCAGGTCGCCGAGCAGCACGCCGAATTTATTTCCTCCGAACACGCGCAGACACTCGCGCTCGCGCAGCATTTCGGTCTGACGCAGGAGAACACCTATCGCGATCCGAAGGGCGTGAAGGACACGTACTGGTTCGGCGGCGTGCGCTACGACCAGCAGGCGCTGAACAAAGACTGGCAGGATTTCGGCTATAAGCTCTTCCGTCAGGCGGTGCGCGAGGCGCCGGGTGCCAACTATCTGCGCCATTCCCACACGGCGCTGACATGGGACCGCATGTCGGTGCCCGAATGGATCGACAAATATGTGCCGGGCGGATTGAACAGCCCGTTCGGCAGGCTCTGCTATAGCGACGTCATCAGCGAATATGGCGGCCCACCGGAAAACCAGTCGGCGCTGAACCTGATCTATATTCTGGGCTATAACGACAGCACCAAGGATGGGTATCAGTCTCCGCTGCATCCCATGCTCGCGGGGTCCGATGACGCTGGCATCTGCAGAACGGCAACGACCAGCTCATCACCGGGCTGATCGATATTCTTCCAGAGGGTGCGATCAATCTCGGCCACCAACTCATTGCGCTGGCCGAGAACAGCGACGGCAGCTTCACCTGCACTTTCGACAATAGCGGGTCGATGGTAGAGGCCGTGGCCGATCATGTCGTGCTGGCGATCCCGTTCACGACGCTTCGCAATGTCGATCTCTCGAAGGTCACGATCTCGCCGCTCAAGCAGCAGGCGATCGCCAACCTTCCGCTCGGCAATAATGTGAAACTGCAGATTCAGGTCGGAGGGCATCCCTGGACGAAGGACGGTTATAGCGGCGATACGCTCACCGAGGCGCCGTTCGACGGAAGCTGGGACGGCAGCACCTATCAAACCGCGAACGGCCGTCAGAACACGGAAATCCTGATCGTCGTGCCAGGCGGCGCAGAGGGGCAGGGGCTCGCTTCCAAATACAATCTCACGCAGGTGCAGGGACCGGCGCCGTCGGCGTTGGTGAACGACGCGCTGGCGCAATACGAAGCGATCCTGCCCGGCGTCACCGCGTCGTGGAATGCTGGGCCGAAACTCGCCTGGGTGAACGACGGCAATCTGGAGCCGCGTCTGCTTGGCGCGTGGTCCCAATATAACGTAGGGCAATACACCGGGTTCAGCGGCGTCGAGAAGCTGGCCGAGGGCAACATCCATTTCGCGGGCGAGCACACCTCGACAGCGTTTCAGGGTTTTATCGAAGGCGCGGTGCGCAGCGGCTATCGCGCCGCGAAAGAGATATAGGAATCGCCATGCGCAGACTTGCGTTCCCCATCATTGCCTTGGCACTGACAGCGTGCACCGGCGGCAATCCACCTCCGCCTACCTCCTCCAGCGCAAATCCGAAGCCGGTTTCGGCACAAGCGGCGGTCTCAGGCCCCGGAAAAGTTCTGGCCTATTGGGAGCAACTTGGCCCTTACGGTACCAGGGACGTCCGCGCGGTGATGAGCGGAAACGAGTGTCCGCGGCTCGCAACCCAGCATGCTTACCTGCCCATGCAGGCGCGCGCGCAAGCGAATGGCGAATTCGCGCTCGTGTGCAGCGCCCTGATTCCCTCCGGCGGGGTGGACGTCGAACTCGCCACAACGAATGAACCGGCGGAGCATTTTCCGTTGCCGAAAATGATTGCCGACCCGCAGCGCATTCTGGTGATCGGCGATACGGGCTGCCGCCTGAAAGGTTCAGCGATCCAGCCTTGCAACGACGCGCAGCAATGGCCGTTCTCTGCCCTGGCCCGCAAAGCGGCGGACCTGAAACCTGATCTTGTGATTCATGTCGGCGACTATCTGTACCGAGAGAATGCATGCCCCGCGAACGATGCAGGCTGTCAGGGCACGCCATTTGGCGACAACTGGCCGACCTGGGCGGCGGATTTCTTCACGCCAGCGCAGCCTCTGCTTGCCGCGGCACCGTGGGTGTTTGTGCGCGGCAACCATGAGGATTGCCAGCGCGCCGGCCCCGGATGGACACGGTTGCTGGCGCCCGCGCGCTTCGATCCGGCAAACATCTGCGCCGATCACACCGTGCCCTATTTTGTGCCGCTCGCTACGATGAAGCTCATCGTGATGGACGACGCGAACGCACCCGACACGGCCGTCGATGCCAGCGTGGTCCCCGCCTATCGCAGCGAACTGGCAGCGCTCGGAAACGAAACACAGCCGGTCTGGCTTTTGATGCATCGCCCTATCTGGGCGGCGATCAGCGGTCCGCTCGGCGTTCCCATGGGTGGCAACGCCACGATGATCGAAGCGGCGGGAACCGGGGGCATCCCGAAGCCGGTTGCGCTTTTGCTCGCGGGCCACATCCACACATTCGAAGCCATCAACTATAAGGACAAGGTGCCGCCGCAGATCGTTGCCGGCGGCGGCGGCGATCTTCTCGACAAGACGCCGGAGGATTTGAAGGGCGCGATCTTTCAGGGCTCGTCCGGTGTGTCGGTGAAGGACGGGCTGTCGGTCAACGGCTTCAGCTTTCTGTTGATGAGCAAGCAGGCGAATGGCTGGGATATCGCACTCTACGATTCGTCCGGCACTGTCGAACACCACTGTGTCTTCGCGGACGGACGGGTCGATTGTCGCGCTACAAAGTAGGCGAGCATACAACTCCTTCGTCATGGCCGGGCTTGACCCGGCCATGACGAAATTATTTTCAGCTTTTGAGTTCAAAAAC
This sequence comes from Rhizomicrobium sp., assembly GCA_037201525.1. GTDB lineage: Bacteria > Pseudomonadota > Alphaproteobacteria > Micropepsales > Micropepsaceae > Rhizomicrobium. Next base: position 73,798 of record JBBCHP010000012.1, read on the forward strand.
ACACTTCGTCACCATCCCGCCGTTTTGTTTGGCGACTCTCTCTCAATTGCCGCTTCGACTGCGAACGCGTAGTCTGAACGCTGGCTTGTTCGGGGGCTCTTATGGGCGGAAATTCTCGCCGTCTTCTCATCATCGGCGGAACGGTTCTGGCTGTCGTCATCGCGGCCTTGGCCGGGCTTTATGCACTCGGCGGACGCAGGCCGAACGGCGCCGAGAACGGCAGCATATTCGACCGTCTTGCGGAAGGCTTTCACCAGATCACGACAGGCGCGACGCCCGCGCAGGTGGCCGAAAGCAGCGAGTTCGTCTTCCGCCGTCTGGATGTCGACACCACCAAGCCGCAGGCCGAGGCGTGCATGGTCTTCACGCGCGATCTCGATGCCTCCGGCAAGACGCGATACGAGGACTATATCGCCATCGATCCCGCGACGCGCGTGGCTTCCCACGTCGTGGATTCGCGGCTCTGTCTCTCCGGCCTCGACTTCAACACCGTATATAACATCAAGCTGAAAGCCGGGCTCCCCGACGCCGCCGGCGACAAGCTTATCGAGGAAGAGACCGTCCCGGTCCAACTGCGCGACAAGCCCTCGGTTGTGCGCTTTTCCGGCGGCATTATCCTGCCACGCGACAATGCACAGGGCGTTCCGGTCACGACCGTCAACATTTCGAGCCTTCGCGTGAAGTTGATCCGCGTCAGCGACCGTCTGCTCTCTCAGATCGAAAGCGGCGTGGTCGATCAGACGACGCTCTACAGCTGGAAGGACAACGATCTCCAGAACAGCCAGGGCAGGCTGATCTGGCAGGGCACGATGGACGTGAACGTCGTCAAGAACGACAACGTCGTGACCCTGATCCCCATCAACCAGATCCTGAAGGACAAGAAGCCCGGCGCCTATGTGCTGCTGGCGATGGATGCGGCGAAGAAGAAGGATTCGGATTCGTATTACGAAGACGACAACACGATTGCCGCGCAATGGGTGATCGACTCGGACATCGCGCTCACAACATTCCAGGGTGCGAACGGGCTGACCGTGTTCGCGCGCTCCTATTCCAATGCGCAGCCGCTCAAAGGCGTGAAGCTGTCGCTGGTCGCGCGTGACAACAACGAGCTTGCAAACGTCACTACCGATGCCAGCGGCCGCGCCGATTTCGATGCTGGTCTGATGGGCGCCACGGGCGGCGAGGAGCCTGTCGTGGTCATGGCCTATGGCGCGGATCAGGATTTCAGCTTCCTCGATCTCCGCCGCCCGGCGTTCGATCTCACCGACCGCGGCGTCACCGGCCGCGAGACGCCGGGGCCGATCGACGCGTTCCTCTATACAGAGCGCGGAGTCTATCGCCCCGGCGAGACGGTGCAACTCACCTCCATGCTGCGTGATCGCGTCGGTGCCGCACAGACAGCACCCATGACGTTGGTGGCGACACGTCCCGATGGCTTGGAAGTGTCACGTACCACGATCCCCGGCGCGTCGCTTCAAGCCGGAACGGCGACATGGTCGCTGCCGCTTTCCAAAACCGCGCCGCATGGCCGCTGGCAGATTGCGGCCTACGTCGATACGTCGAAGAATGCCCCCGCGGTCGGCCGTGTGCAGTTCGACGTGCAGGATTTCGTGCCGCAGAAACTCAAAGTCACGCTCACGGCGGAAACGAAAGCCGCGAAAGCCAACAGCGATATTTCGGTGAAGGTCGAGAGCCGCTTTCTGTATGGCGCGCCAGCCGGAGGGCTGACGGGCGAGGGCGAGACGCGCATCGTGTCCGATCCGACACCGTTCAAGGATTACGACGGCTGGCAGTTCGGGCGCGAGGACGACACGTTCTCCGATGTCTCGATCACCATGAACGTGCCGCAGACCGACGCGACCGGCGTAACGCATGCCATTGCGCCGGTAGGCGATCTGGCCGATACGACCTTTCCGTTGAAGGCGATGATCAAGGTTCAGATCCACGAACCCGGCGGACGAACGACCAGCAAGACGACGGAAATCCCCGTGCATACGCGCGATGTCGTGCTCGGCATCCGGCCTGCTTTTCAATACGGCTCGGTCGCGGAGAACGCGCACGCGAGTTTCGAAGCGGTGGCATTGGACGGTGACGGCAAGCGTATCGCGCTTTCCGGTCTCACCTATTCTTGGGTGCGTCAGGAGACGTCGTATCAGTGGTATCAGGACAATGGTCAGTGGAAATACCAGTCCACGACGCGCGACCGGCTCGTCACATCGGGCACGATGTCCGTCGGCGGGAGCGGCGGCTTTACCAAACTCGGCATGGCGTTTCCGTATGGTAATTATCGCCTGACGCTCACCGATACAAAATCGGGCGCGGCGGTGTCGTACAAGTTCTGGTCCGGTTGGGCCGCGAGTGCGGAAGGCGACAGGCCGGATCGCATTCCGGTGGCGGCGGACAAGCCAACTTACCGCGCGGGCGAAACCGCGAAGATCAACATCAAGCCGACCGCGGACGGCAAGGCGCTGGTCGTCGTCGCAGGCGACCGTGTGTTCTCCTCCCAGCTTGTCGATGCACCGGCGAGCGGCACGACGGTGAACATTCCCGTCTCAGCAGATTGGGGACCGGGCGCTTATGTGCTCGTCACCGATTATCGTCCGTTGGCGCAGGCAAGCGGGCATGAGCCGGTGCGCTCTATCGGTCTTGTGTGGCTGACGCTCGACAATTCGCCGCGCACGCTCACCGCGCAGATCGGCGGGCCGTCGAAGATCACGCCGCGGCAGAAGATTGTCATTCCCGTCACGGGTGAAGGGCCTCGGCTCCGGCGAAGACGCCTATCTCACGCTTGCGGCGGTGGACGAGGGCATTCTCCAACTTACCGACTACAAATCGCCTGACCCGAACACTTACTATTTCGGCAAGCGTCGTCTCGGTGTCGGCATGCATGACGATTACGGCCGCCTGATCCATGCGGAGAAGGGGCCCATCGGATCGTTGCGCGAAGGCGGAGACAGTTTCGGCGGACGTTCGCTCAGCGTTGTGCCAATCAAGACCGTGTCGCTGTTCTCGGGATTGGTGAAGGTTGGCTCTGGTGGAGTGGCGAACGTACCGCTCGACATTCCCGACTTTAATGGCGAGTTGCGCCTGATGGCGGTGGTGATCAGCAAGGACAAGCTCGGCCATGCCGACCGGCCGCTCACCGTGCGCGATCCGGTGGTGGCCGATATCGTGTTGCCGCGCTTCCTCGCGCCCGGCGATCACGCGCTGGCTGCGCTCAATTTGAACAATGTCGAAGGCGCGCCGGGTACTTACATCGCCACGGTTTCCGCGGGGTGCGCCGGTCACGCTCGCGGGCAAAGTGTCGACGGTGATCAGCCAGTCGCTGAAGGTCGGACAGCGCGTGCTTGTGCCCGTGGCCATCGGCGCAAACGGTATCGGCATTTCCAATGTCACGCTGAAGATCACGGGCCCGAACGGCTACAGCGTCGCGCATAGTTGGCCGATCCAGGCGCGCGCGCCGCAGCTTGACGTCGCGCGCGATGAGATCGCACCGTTCGCACCGAACCAGAGTTATGTCGCGAACCACGATCTGATCGCCGATCTGTATAGCGGCACGTCGAACGTCGCGCTGACGGTCTCGTCCGCGCACGGCTACAACAACGTGCCCGGCCTGCTGCGCTGGCTCGACAAATATCCCTATGGCTGCATCGAGCAGACGACCAGCCGCGCAATGCCGCTGCTCGTGTTCAACGATCTCTCCGATCTCGCGGGGTTGCCGCGCGATCAGGCGCTGCATGCGCGCGAGCAGGAGGCCATCGATGCCGTGCTCGACATGCAGAACTATGCTGGCAATTTCGGCATGTGGGCGCCGGGCAACGATGCGGACCCGTGGATCAGCGTGTTCGCGCTCGATTTCCTGTTCCAGGCGAAGCAGAAAAACTATGTCGTGCCGAACGACGCGCTGCGCCGTGGTGCCGCCTGGCTGAAGAGCGAGTCGACCTCGGACTCCGCTGATGATGCGACCCGCGCCTATGCGTTCTATGTGCTGGCGCGCGTCGGGCAGGTGAACATCAGCGATCTGCGCTATTTCAGCGACACGCGCGGGGCCGGAGTTCAAGACCGCTATCGCCAGCGCGCTGACCGGCGCGGCCTCCGCCGAAGTGGGCGACCGTTCGCGCGCGAGCTACGGTTTCAATCGGGCCTTGGCTACGGCGATGTCCGAAGATCGCAACGCCGATTCCGCCAGCGACTATGGCACACCGCTGCGGGATTTGGCGGCTACCACCGCGCTGGCCGCAGAAAGCAACGAGGCGCAGTTGATTCCGGCGCTCATGCAGAAGGCCGATCAATACGATATGCGCCTGAACGCCACGACCACGCAAGAGAAGGCGTGGATGCTGCGCGCGGCTTATGAGCTGACGCGGCAGAAGGCACCGCTCAATATTCTCATTGACGGCAAACAGGCGACGCCGCGCGATGGCGCTATTCGGCTGTCGCCCTCGACACAAATGCTCAATGCAGGTCTAACCTTCCTGAACAAGGGCGACGCGAGCGTGTGGCGCACGACATCGGTGCAGGGAACGCCCGCGCAGCCGCTACCGGCATCGGCGAACGGCGTCACGCTGACGAAGCAAGTGTGGACGATGAACGGAACGCCGGCCGATCTTTCCAATCTGCATCAGAACGACCGCGTGATGATCGTGCTCTCCGGATCGATGCCCAACAACTACTATCACCAGATGGGCGTGATCGACCTTCTGCCCGCGGGATTGGAGATCGAGGGCACGCTCTCCGGCGACGATGGAAAGGCGTATAGCTGGTTGGGTACGGTCAATGAGATGACGATGACCGACAAGCGCGACGACCGTTATGTCGGCGCCTTCACCATTGGCTCGGAATATCGCAGCGACGACAGGAAAAAGGCCGAAGTGCAACCGACCTTCCGCACCGCCTACATCGCGCGCGCGACGACGACAGGCACGTTCGTCATGCCCGGCGGCGATGTCGAGGACATGTATGCGCCGGGTGTGGCCGCGCATACGACGGTCGGGAGCGTGACGATCAAGCCGTGAATATTGTGTGGCGTGCGCGTCTGATCAGGACAGCATTCGCGCTGTTCGGTCTTATCTGCGCGCTCGCCGCCGCCGATGTCGCAAATCCGCCGGATATGACGCGGGCGAAGACGCTGTCGCCCGAAGTTGTGGACCGCAACGGGCATCTCTTGCGGGCGTATCTGACGAAGGACGGATACTGGCGCATCCACACCACCGTACGCGATGTCAGCCCACGTTATCTCACACTGCTGAAGGCCTATGAAGATCGCCGCTTCGACGATCACTGGGGTGTCGATCCGCTGGCAATGGCGCGCGCGACGATGCAGTTGATCTCCACGCGCCATGTCATATCGGGCGGTTCGACACTCACGATGCAGGTCGCGCGTCTGCTGGAGCCGAGGCCGCGCGGGATCGGCACCAAACTGTTTCAGATGATCCGCGCGGTACAATTGGAGGAGCGTTATTCAAAGGACGAAATTCTTTCGTTCTATCTCACGCTCGCGCCGTTCGGCGGCAATCTGGAAGGCGTGCGTGCGGCGTCGCTTTCCTATTTCGGGCGCGAGCCGAACGGCATCGATCTCGCGCAGGCGGCGCTGCTGGTGGCGCTGCCGCAATCGCCTGTGAAGCAACGGCCCGACCGTCATGCCGTCCGCGCGCTTAAGGGCCGCGACAAGGTTCTGCGCCGCATGGTCGATGAAGGCGTCGTCACCGCCGCCGATGCCGCCATCGCGATGAAGGAAGGCGTGCCGTTCGCGCGCCAGGCGATGCCGCTGACCGCGCCGCACCTGGCCGATCATCTGGTCGCGACCAACGCGTCGCCGCGCATCGTCACCACGCTTGATGCCTCACTGCAGGGCGCCATCCAACGTATGGCGGTTCAGGAGAGCGGTTACTTCGACGATGGCGCCACGCTCGCCATCGTCGCAGTCGAAAACAAGACGCGCAATGTCGTGGCCTATGTCGGCGGCACGGATTACTGGGGCAAGGCCGGGCAGATCGATCTCGCCCGTCGCGCGCGTTCGCCAGGCTCCGCGCTCAAGCCGTTCATCTACGGCCTCGCCTTCGACGATCTGATTCTGCACCCGCTGTCGCGCATGGAAGATGCGCCGACGAATTTCGGCGAATACGCGCCGCGCGATTTCGACGGCGGTTTTCAGGGAGAGGTTACGGCGCGCGACGCGCTGCGCATGTCGCTGAACGTGCCGGCGGTGATGGTGCTGGACCGCGTCGGTCCGCTCGCGTTCACCGAGACGCTGCAGAACGCGGGCGCAAAACTTTACTTCCCCACCCACGACGCGACGCCGAGTTTGCCGGTGGCGCTCGGCGGCTTGGGCATTTCGCTCAGCGACATCACGATGCTCTATGCCGGCATTGCAGAAGGTGGACAGGCGCAGGGCCTACGCTTCGTCGGCGGCACGCCGGATGCGCCGAAGCATCGCCTGTTCGGCGCGGTCGCGTCCTATTATCTGCGCGACATTCTCGATGGTGTGAATTTGCCCGAAGGCTGGGCGATGGGGCAGGGGCTCGACCGTCATCGCACCATCGGCTTCAAGACCGGCACGTCGTATGGATTTCGCGATGCGTGGTCGGTTGGGTTTTCGAACGATTACACGGTCGGTGTGTGGGTGGGCCGCGCAGACGGCACGCCGCGCCCCGGCCATATCGGGCGCGAGAGCGCGGCGCCGATTCTGCTCAAGACGTTCGAGTTGCTCCCCGCCGACAAGTGCGCGCCGCCTTCCGTGCCCGCTGGCGCAATCTTGGTGCAATCGTCGGAGCAGTTGCCGCCGTCACTGCAGATCTTCCGAAAGGAAAGCGAACCGAAGCAGCCCGTTGCAACCGTCGTGCCGCCGCCTTCCGTCGTCTTCCCGCCAAACGGTTCGACTGTGCCGCTTCCCGAAGCCGATGCGAAGGACAAGACCATTGTGCTGAAAGCCGAAGGCGGCCGTGCGCCGCTAACGTGGCTGGTGAACGGCGCGCTGGTCGGCTCGTTCGACCGCTTCCAGCCGGTGCTCTACGCGCCGAGCGGCGAAGGCATCGCGCACATCACTGTGGTAGATAGCCAAGGCCGCAGCGATTCATCGGAAGTCCGCTTCAAGCGGCATTCGTGAATGCTTCAAAAATCCCCGCGTCTGCCACGCAGGTTTGACGAAACAACAGCAGCGACCGGTCAGTAGGTGATGAAACCGAACGACGCGGGCGTAAGCGTGCCCGTTGCGTCAAAGCATTGCACGATCAGCTTGCCGCCCCGCGCTGTCCGTCGTGCAGTAGCTGACCTGCGGCAGGGATGGCGTCACCGCGGTCGAGAAGCTCGAATAGAAGTAATCGACCTTCTTGATCTTGATGAAATAGGTGCCCGAACTGACGGTCGCGCTGAAATTTCCGGAGCCCGACGCGACGGTGCCGTCAGAGCCGATGAAGCCAAATGCCAGCGGTCCCTTCATCGCTTTTTGAACGAGCTGTTGGGGGGCCGGTCTTCCGCTTTTGGCGTCGGTCATTTCTGCCCACGCGCCCGAAGAACAAACGAGTGCGATACATGCGCCCGCCAAGGCAATGAATCTTTTCGTCATTTCAATGTCCTTGTATTGGGGGTTCAAAATCGAATCACTTACGTTCCGTGTCTTACAGATGAAGCTAACCTAAAATCGGCCGGAGGTGTACCCATGGCGCGCTTGACGGCGGCATGGCGAGCGGCCAGAGACGTTTTGAAGATGCCGCAAATTCACCTCGATCCCGAAGACGGCGGCGGCCGCGCCCGCGCGCTGGCGGAGCGCATGCTCAGCGCCGTTGCCGACAACGAGACCGAGCGCGCGCTCGCGATCCTGTTCGTGAGTCTCATCTGCATGGGCGCGGGGCAATCGGTGATGTTCGCGATCCTGCCGACGCTGGTGCGCCGCCTCGGCCTCACCGAGTTTGAAGGTTCGCTGCCGTTCGTTGCGTCGGCGACGGTCTGGCTGTTCTCCAGTTCCTATTGGGGCGGCAAGAGCGACAAATGGGGCCGCAAGCCGGTCATTCTTCTGGGCCTGATTGCGTTCGGCATTTCCTTCGCATCGTTTGCCGCCATCGCCGATCTCGGCATCCACGGCATCCTCGCGGTCGCCATCGTCTATCCGATGATGATTGCGGCGCGTGCGATCTACGGGATATTCGGTTCGGGCACATCGCCCGCGGCACAGGCCTATATCGCCGACCGCACCACGCGCGAAGAGCGCACTGGCGGTGTCGCGACCTTGAGCGCCGCCTTCGGTCTCGGCACCACCATTGGCCCCGGCATAGGCTCGGCGCTGGTCGTGTTCGGCCTGTTCGCGCCGTTCTATTTCGTGGCCATCGTGGCCTTCGCGAGCGCTGCAACGGTGTGGTTCCTGCTGCGCGAAGATACGAAGCCGCATGTTCACGCCGCACAAAGGCGCGCGCTCAAATGGCATGACCGCCGCATCTGGCCGTTCATCGTATTCGGCATCGGGATTTCGACCGCGGGTGCGGTGCCGATTCAGACCATCGGCTATCTCTTTATCGACGTGCTGCACTACACGCCGAAACAGGCGCCGCAATACACGGGCATCGGTCTTGTTGCAGGCGCGTTGGCGGGCGTGTTCGCGCAGCTGATTGTGGTGCAACGTTTTCGTCTTTCCGCACGCACGCTGATACGCTGGGGCGGCGGCATCTGCGTCGCGTCCTTCGCGCTGTTTGCCATCAGCCGCCAGTTCGGTCCACTCGTGTTCGCGCTGATGATCAATGGTCTTGGCTTCGGCATGGTGCGGCCGGGTTATGCGGCGGCGGCCTCGCTCTCCGTCGATCCGCATGAACAGGGTGCGATTGCGGGCCTGACCGGCGCAACGGCTGGCGCAGGCTTTATCTTCGGCCCGATGCTGGCGACGGGGCTTTATCGCGTATCGCCGAGCGCACCGTTCCTGTTCGGCGGCGGGCTGATGCTGATCTGTTATCTTTATGCGCTGTTCTCGCCGCATCTGAAGAACGCGGGACTGATCGCGCCTGACGAGGAGCAGATCGAAGAAGCCGCCGACATGCAGACGCCGAACGCTTAGCCTTTCCCCTGTGCATCCACTGCAACGCGGGTGAGAAGGTCTTCGGTGGGGAAGCCATCCGCGGCTATGCTGTGCGCCTTCTGCCATGCGCGCAATGCCGCGCGCGCTTTCCGTCCCAGCACGCCATCGATGGCGCCGATGTCGTAGCCGAGATTCGTGAGATAGGTCTGGAACGCGATGCGCTCGTCGCGCGTCAGCGGCTTCTCATCGCGCGGCCATGAGGCCTGCACCGGCGTCGCGCCCTTCAAGCGGTCCGCCAGCAAACTGACTGCGAGCGCATAGGACGTTGCGTTGTTGTATTTCAGGATGACTTTGAATTGTCGAACACCATGAAGGCCGGTCCGCGCGCACCGGAGGGCAGAAAGACCGCGCCGGTCTCTTGGTTCGCGGGAAGCGTTGCACCCGAAACCTTCGTTACGCCAAGCCTGCGCCATTCCGCGATGGGTTTGACGGTATCAATATCGGCCTGATCGTATGCGAACCTTGCTGGCAATCGAACCTCATATCCCCACGGCGCGCCGCGCTGCCATCCGGCATCGGCGAGTACGTTGGCCGCGGAGGCGAGCGCATCCGCGTTCGAATGCCAGAGATCGATCGTGCCGTCGCCATCGCCATCGACGGCGTGCTTCAGGAATGTCGTCGGCGTGAACTGCGTCTGCCCGAACGCGCCGGCCCATGACGACGTCATCGTCGCGGCATCGAAATGCTGTTTGCTGCATGATCTTGAGTGCGGCGAGAAATTCCGGCCGTGCGTAATCGGCGCGCGGCCCGTCATAGGCCAGCGTCGCCAGCGCCTCGAACATGTTGAACGCCTCGTGTCCGTGACCAAAATCACTCTCGTTCCCCAGATCGAGACGACCACTTCCTTCGGCACACCGTATCTCGCCTCTATGGATGTGAGCGTCTCCAAGTTTGCGCTCAGCGCCTGCTGTCCGTCGGATACGCGCCTGTTGGAAACTGCGCTGTCCAGATAGAGCCAGACCGGCCGTACGAATTCCGGCTGGTTGAGGTTCAGGTCTTCGACACGCTGGTTGCGGTGAATGTTCGCCGTCGCCGCGTCATAGACCGACGGCTTGATCCCGGCCGCGATCGCGACCGCGCGCTCGTCATGGATAAAGGTCTGGAATTTTGCGTCCTGATCCGACGGGTTAAAGGTCTGGCTCTGGCCCGCGAGCGCGGGGGAGAGAAGGGCCATAACGGCCAGGGCCGGCGACCCAATCCATGTCCCAACGGTCAGCGCCATGAAAGAATCCCCAATTTGTCTTCATTTAGTACGCCAGAACTGGCGGAAATGCGGCAAAAATCATGCAACTGAGGCGGTTGACAGGGCACACCCCCGCCACTAGTTTCCGCGCTCTTTTTCAGGTCCGGTCGTCATGAAGATCCGTAACTCCCTCAAGTCTCTCAAGAAGCGCGACAAGGATTGCCGCGTCATCCGCCGCCGTGGCCGCACCTACGTCATCAACAAGAAGAACCCCCGCTTCAAAGCGCGCCAGGGCTAATTCTGTCTTTGTGATAGCGTCGTCGCGATCCTGATACTGGGAATCGCGTGGAACTCGCCGCCCCCGATCCATCTATCCTGAACCGCCGCGTGGAGATCGTCGCGCGTCTGAAGGCGCTTGTGCCCGATGGCGTAGTGTCGGAACGCGCGGGACTCGCTGCGTTCGATGGCGACGCACTCACCGCTTATCGCCAGTCTCCGCTCGTGTGCGTCTTGCCCAAGACGGCGGTGCAAGTCGCGGCCATTTTGAAATTTGCGGGCGAGAATGGCGTGCCGATCGTGCTGCGCGGTGCTGGCACGTCGCTCTCCGGCGGTGCGCTGCCGCGCGCGGACGGTATCCTGCTCGGCCTCTCGCGTATGAGCCGTATCTTAGAGATTGATCTCGATAACCGCTGCGTGGTGGCGGAGCCAGGCGTCACCAATCTCGCAATCACGCGCGCAGTCGAAAGCCATGGGTTTTATTACGCACCCGATCCGTCCAGTCAGATTGCCTGCACCATCGGCGGCAACGTCGCGGAGAATTCCGGCGGTCTGCATTGCCTGAAATACGGGCTGACGACGAACAACCTTCTCGGTGTCAAACTCGTCACGCTCAATGGCGACATTGTCGAACTCGGCGGCAAAAGCGGAAGCGACGGCGGTTATGATCTGCTCGGTATCGTTGCGGGGTCTGAAGGATTGCTCGGCGTCGTGGTCGAAGCGACGGTGCGCATTCTTCCCAAGCCGCCCGTGACGCGCACGCTGCTCGCCGCGTTCAAGTCCGTGCCCGATGCAGGACAATGCGTCGCCAATATCATCGCCGGCGGCATCGTGCCCGCGGCAATGGAGTTCATGGATCGCCGATGCATCGAAGCGGTGGAAGCCTACAGCGCGCCCGGCTATCCGCGCGGCGCGGAAGGCGTGCTGATCGTCGATGCCGACGGCATTCAATCCGAAGTCGACGACGCCATTGCGCGCATCGCAGATATCGCGCGCGGCTGTGGCGCGGAGGTTCGCGAAGCTGCCGACGAAGACGAACGTGCGCGGTTGTGGGCTGGACGCAAGGCAGCGTTTCCCGCAATGGGGCGTCTCGCGCCGGATATGCTCTGCATGGACGGCACGATCCCGCGTAAAAAATTGCCGGAAGTGCTCGCGCGCATGAGCGCGATGGCGGAAGAATACGGCCTCGGCTTCTGCAATGTGTTCCATGCCGGTGACGGAAACCTGCATCCGCTCATCACCTTCGATGTGATGAAGGAGGGCGAGCTTGCGAAGGCCGAGCAGTTCGGCGCCGATATTCTCAAACTCTGCGTCGAGGTTGGCGGCGTGCTGACCGGCGAGCACGGCGTCGGCGTCGAAAAACGCGACCTGATGCCGGAGATGTTCACGGAGGCCGATCTGGCGCAGCAGCAGCGTCTCAAATGCGCGTTCGATGGTGCGGGTTTGCTCAATCCCGGCAAAGTGTTTCCCACGTTGTCGGCCTGTGTCGAGCAGGGCCACATGCATGTGAAAGACGGGCGCATTCCCTATCCCAATCTGCCGCGGTTCTGATGGCCGAGATTTTTGCGCTCTCCGAAGCCGATGTTCTCGATGCCGTGCGCGCCGCGCGAGAACATCGCCGCGCGCTGGAGATCGTCGGCGGGGGCACGCGGCAAAGTTTCGGCCGCCCGACACAATGCGACGACGTTCTCAATCTCTCAGGCTTGAGCGGCATTCTGAACTATGAACCCGAAGAGCTGATCGTCACCGTGAAGCCCGGCACGCCATTGGCTGATATCGAAAGCGTGCTGTCCGAAAAGAACCAACGTCTCGGTTTCGAGCCGCAGGACTGGCGCGCGCTGCTGGGCTCTCAGGGGACGCCCACCATCGGCGGCGCGATTTCCGCGAATGCCAATGGCCCGGCGGCGATCCGTTTCGGCCGCGCGCGCGATCATCTTCTAGGCTTCCGCGCGGTGAATGGTTTTGGAGAAGCCTATAAAGGCGGTAGCAAGGTTGTGAAGAATGTCACCGGCTTCGATCTGCCAAAGCTGATGTGCGGCGCGATGGGAACACTTGGCGTGCTGACGGAAGTGACCCTGCGCGTGTTTCCCAAACGAGAAGTGTCTAGCACGTTCGCAATTGGTGGGCTTCAAGATGAGGAAGGTCTGGCGCTTCTCAGAAAGGTCTGGAGCAGTTCGCTTGAGGCCACTTGTGTTGCGCTTTTATCGAACGGGGTTGCAAGGCAGCTCGGAGAGATGCCGCAGAGAGGAGGCGGGATAGTAAACGGCTCCTTCGCTGTCATTCGTCTTGAAGGTTCGAGCTCAACGCTGTCTGAAAAGAGCCAGCTGTTGAATGATTTGCTGAAAGGGTGCTCGCCTGTAGAGATAGAGGCCAGCCCGACCCTCTTTGCCGGTATTGGGGGCGCTAGCTTCTTCGAGAATGCGTTGGAGGACGTTTGGCTTCTACAAATTCCGCATACTACAGCGGCCGATTGTGTGTACGACTTTGATGGACGTTGGTCTGCCGATTGGGCTGGAACGCGATTGTGGCTATCGCAAACAGCAGGCCTCAGTGGGTCTGATTGGCGCTCTGTGGCTGATAGGGTCGGGAGCACCGCAATTCTCGTCCGCGCCAGCGAAGAAACTCGCAAGCGAGTCGCTCCCTTTCATCCTGAACAATCGAAACGCACCGCACTCACCCGTGCTGTGAAAGCTGCGTTCGATCCGCTGGGGATTTTCAATCCCGGCCGGATGTATGAAGGCGTTTGATGCGCACGAATTTTCAGCCTGCGCAGCTCGCCGATCCGCATCTCGCCGCGGCAGAAGAAAACCTTCGCAACTGCGTGCATTGCGGCATCTGCACAGCGACATGCCCGACCTATGTGTTGCTCGGCGACGAGCGCGACGGTCCGCGCGGCCGCATCGTGATGATGCAGCAGATGCTGGAGGAAGATGCGACGCCGTCGGCGGAAACGGTGCTCCACACCGACCGGTGTCTCTCCCTGTCTCGCGTGCCGCACCGCCTGTCCGTCGAGCGTCGACTATGCGCGCCTTGTCGATACCGCGCGCGCGCATATCGAGATGCATTACAAGCGGCCACTTGCGGATCGTTTTTTGCGCTGGCTGCTCGCGACGGTGATGCCGCGGCCGTCATTGGTAAGGCTTGGTCTTCTGTTTGCGCCACTCGGACGCTGGCTGCCGGGCCGTCTCGGTGCGATGGCGTGGATGGGAGCAAAGCGGCATGGCGAGACAACTTCTGTATCCAATCCACCCATCGCTGCGAACGCCAAGCGCATCGCGCTGATGCCGGGCTGCGTACAGAAAGTGTTGGCCCCCGGGATCGACGCCGCCGTCCGGCGCGTGCTGGCACGGCGTGGCTATGAACTCGTTCCACTCGCCGGCGCCGGATGTTGCGGATCGCTGACCCATCATCTCGGCAAGGAGGAACAGGCCAAAGACTGGGCCGGGCGCGCCATCGCGGCGTTCGAGAAAGAAGGCCCCTTTGATGGCGTGCTTATTACGGCCACGGGATGTTCCGCCTATCTAAAAGATCTCGCGCATCTGTTTGCGGACGATCCCGTGTGGAAGCCGCGTGCAGCGGCCTTCGCGGCCAAGGCAAAGGACTTCCTCGATCTGGCGGTTCCGCTCGCCTCTACACGCAAACAGGTCCGCGTTGCGTGGCAGGCGCCGTGTTCGCTGCAGAACGGACTCAAACTGGCTGACGCCGGGAAAACGCTGCTCAAAAGTGCGGGATTCGAAGTTTTCGAGATCGGGGAAAGTCATTTCTGCTGCGGCTCAGCGGGGAGTTATGCGATCCTTCAACCCGAGCTCGCGGGCCAATTACGTGCCAGGAAGCTCACCAACATTGCAGCCGTGAAACCTGATTTGATCGCTACGGCCAATATTGGCTGCCTGCACCATCTTACCGGGCCCGACGCACCGCCGATCGCGCATATCGCGGAGCTGATCGACTGGGCCGAAGGGGGTGCGACGCCTGCGTTTCTGGAAAAAGCCACATTGGCGCATTAGGGTTTTGCATGCGTTTTGCTCCGGTCTTTCTGATCCTGCTTGTCGGTGCCGCTACGGCAGCGCCGATGAAGCCTACACCCCCGCATAACCCATCGAAGCCGCCGATCGATGTTTTGTTTGCGCAACTCGCCAAGGCCGAGTCTACCGAAGAAGCCAAGCCGATTGAGGACCAGATCTTCGCCTATTTCGAACAGTCGGGAAGCGCGAGCGTCGATCTCTTGATGGCGCGTGGGGCTGTCGCACTCGCGGAGGGCGACGACGCCGTTGCAACGAAGCTGTTTACGTCGGTCACCAGCCTGGCACCCGGCTTCGCGGAAGGCTGGCATCAGCGCGCGCAGCTTCAACAACAGGCCGGCGACGACGAGAACGCAATGCTGTCGCTGCAAAAGGTCGTGACGCTGAACCCTCGTCAGTTCGAGGCCATGAGCGAACTCGGCGATCTGCTCGAGGACTATGGCAACAAGCCGGGTGCGCTGAAGCTCTATCGTCGCGCACTCGCGCTCGATCCA
This sequence comes from Rhizomicrobium sp., assembly GCA_037201525.1. GTDB lineage: Bacteria > Pseudomonadota > Alphaproteobacteria > Micropepsales > Micropepsaceae > Rhizomicrobium. Next base: position 88,834 of record JBBCHP010000012.1, read on the forward strand.
CAGCTCGACGGCGCATCAAAGCATCTGCGCGCGCTCGAGAAAGACGTCGAAGGTCAGGGGATTTAGCCCAATTATTTTTCACCGCCCACGAACGCAACGCGCAACATGTTGGTCGCGCCCGGTGTGCCCAGCGGCACACCCGCGGTAATCACCACGCGGTCGCCGGGTTTGGCGAAGCCTTCCTGAAACGCGAAACGTGTCGCGCGATCGACCACGTCGTCCATGTCGTGCGCGTCTTCGGTGTGAACGCTGTGAAGTCCCCAGGCGAGCGACATGCGCCGCGCGGTCTGCAGGTTCGGCGTCAACACGATGATCGGCGCTTCCGAACGCTCGCGCGCCGCACGCAGCGCAGTGGCGCCCGATGCCGTCCAGCAGATGATCGCGCGCGCGTGGATGGTCTGCGTCACTTCGTGGACCGCGGCCATCATCGCGTCTGGCGTAGTCGCCTCATGCGGCGTGCGCTGCGCCTCGACAATGGAGCGATAGACATCGTCGTCCTCCACGGACGCAGCGATGCGGTCCATCATCGCGACCGCATCGACCGGATAGGAGCCCGACGCCGTCTCCGCCGACAGCATCACGGCGTCGGCGCCGTCGAACACCGCTGTTGCGACATCGGAAACTTCCGCGCGCGTCGGCACCGGCATGGTGATCATCGATTCCAGCATCTGTGTCGCGACGACGACAGGCTTGCCGGCGGTCCGCGCCAGACGCGTGATGTATTTCTGCTTACCCGGTACGGCCTCCAATGGAAGCTCGACGCCCAGATCGCCGCGTGCGACCATGATCGCGTCCGCGAGTTCGAGGATCTCGGGCAGCGAGTCCAGCGCCTTCGGTTTTTCGATCTTGGCCAACACGCCGGCGCGTCCGGCGACGATCTTTTTCAGTTCCGCCACGTCTTCGGGACGTTGCACGAAGGAGAGCGCGATCCAGTCGACGCCGAGATTGAGCGCCGCGTCGAGATCGCTGCGGTCCTTCTGCGTCATCGCAGGCACGGGAAGCAGCGTATCGGGCAGGTTCACACCCTTGCGATCCTTGATTTCACCGCCAACCTCGACAAACGCTTCCGCCGTGTCGTCCTTCACGCCGAACAGGCGAAGCCGTACCCTGCCATCGTCGATCAGCAGCGCGTGCTTCTGCTTCATCGCCTGGAAGACCTCGGCATGCGGAATCGGGATATCGATGTCGTTGTCGGATTCGACCTTGCGGACCAGCCGCACACGGTCGCCTTCCATCAGCATGCGCTTGCCGCCGGGAATGGTGCCGAGACGTATCTTGGGTCCCTGCAGATCGACCAGCACGCCGATCGGGCGGCCAACCTCTTCTTCCAGCGCGCGCACATCGCCGCGCAACTGGGCCAGCGCCGCGTGCGAGGTGTGACTCATGTTGATGCGGAAAACGTCAACGCCGGCTTCGAACAGCGCGCGGATTTTCTCGGGCGACGACGATGAAGGCCCGAGCGTGGCTAGGATTTTCGTTTTGCGGCGGCGTCTCATTGCAGGGGTACGACCTTGTTGAGGTTGTCTTCTGTATCGACCTGAAAGAATCGTTTGCGATCATACCCGCGCTTTGTGCAGTCGGCGCGTCCCGATATGGAGAATTTCGCCGCGGATGCCGTGCAGAAACTGGTCTCGCCATCCCACACGCCGGAGGCTGTGTCGGTGCCGTAGAGATAATAGTAGCGCGCGTCGAGCTGCGTCTTGATGACAGATGCGCAATTCTTGGGCGCGATGGTCCACCAGCCTTCGCTCGACCAGTTCTTGCCGTCGAACCGGCCGAGCGCGACCCTGGCCGGAAATTTTCCTTTATTGCACACCTCCAATCCCGCCAGTACAGACTGGCGGCGGAGAGGCCCGCAAGGATCAGAAGCAGAATTCGCATGGGATTCGATGTGGCCCCCGATGTTCCGGCCAGTCAACGCTTGCACCGGATATGCCGGCCAATTATCGCTTTTCCATGACCGATGCGCCGTTCGAATTTGTCCGGGTCAGGGCCACCCGCACCTGCTCTTTATCTGCGACCACGCCTCGAATGCGCTGCCTCAGGCCTACGGCGATCTGGGACTCGAGGCCAAGCTGTTCGGAACCCATATCGCCTGCGACATCGGTGCAGCGGAGGTCACGCGCACGCTGGCGGCGCATTTCGGCGCGCGGGCGGTGCTGGCGCGCTGGTCCGCGGCTGCTGATCGATCTCAATCGCGGCCGAGGACGATCCGACGCTGGTGATGAAACTGTCCGATGGCAGCATCGTTCCGGGCAATCGCGGCGCCGATGCGGCCGAGATAGCGTCACGGATCGCCCGGTTCCATGCGCCATATCACGCACGCATCGAAGCCGAACTCGCGAAGACCGCATCCGCTCCGTTGGTGATCTCGATGCACAGCTTCACGCCAGCCTGGAAAGGCCGCGCGCGGCCGTGGGAGCTCGGCGTGTTGTGGGATCGTGACGGGCGGCTGGGCGCGGCCTTTGATGGCGCGTCTTGCGGAGGCAGGCTTCGTCGTTGGCAACAACGAACCTTATTCCGGCGAACTCGAAAACGATTGCCTCTATCGCCACGGTACCATGAACGGATTGCCGCATGTGCTGATCGAAATCCGGCAGGATTTGATCGGCGATATGGCACCGGCGCGCGCGTTTGCCGCGCGGCTGGCGCCTATCATCGAAGCGGCGCTTGCCGATATGGGGCCCGCGCACATTCAATTCACACGACCGCTTGTCACACAGGGAACGATTGCCATGGACGAACGCACCCGCACCGAACTGGAGGCCCGCAACGTTTCGCCGCCTCGTCGCACATCTGCGCGGACGCACCGACGTGCAGAACATCGATCTGATGAATCTGTCCGGCTTCTGCCGCAACTGTCTGGGCGATTGGTATCGCGAGGCTGCCGCCGAGAAAGGCATCGCACTCGGCAAGGACGAGGCGCGCGAGATCGTCTACGGCATGCCGCCTTCGGAATGGAAAAAGAGATATCAGACGGGAAGCGACGCCGGAACAGCAGGCAGCTTTCGCGGCTTCGCAAAGACCCACAGCTAGGTTTGAACAATTCGTTGCATGGAACGCCGCACTTTCCTATGTGTCTGGCCCCGCGTCATCCTTCGAGGCTCGCTTTCAGCTCGCACCTCAGGATGACGCTTGTTTGAAATCGTCACCCTGAGGTGGCCACGAGAGTGGCCCTCGAAGGGCGACGGCGAGGTTTTCGAAGATGGCCAAATCCGGCTTTGCCAAAGAACATCTGCGCTCCTTCATCGAACGCGTCGAGCGGCTGGAAGAAGAGCGCTCTGCGCTAACCGCGGACATTCGCGAAGTCTATTCCGAGGCGAAGGGGCAGGGCTTCGACACCAAGATCATGCGCCAGGTCGTGCGCATGCGGAAACTCGACAAGGCCGATCTGCAGGAACAGGAAGCGATGCTCGATCTCTATCTGAGCGCACTCGGCATGCGCAGCTAAAGTTTCGGCACCACGATTTCGATCAGCCAGTCGATGAACACGCGCACGCGCGGCGAAAGCTGACGGTTTTTGGGGATAGAGCACCGAAATCGGCAGCGGCGACGGCGGATGCTCGGGAAGCACTTCGACCAGTGTGCCGTTCACCAAATCCTCTTCATAGCGATGACGTGGTGCCTGCATCAGCCCGAAGCCGAGGCGCGCCAAAGCGCCATAGCTTTCGGAATTCGTGACCGTGATCCGCGACGGCAGCGTCATCGTGCGCAGCGTATTGCCGACGATGAAATCGAGCGGCAGCACCTGTCCCGTGCGTGACGAGGCCAAAGCCGATCATCTCATGATCGCGAAGATCGTCGAGGCTTTGCGGTGTGGCCGCGACGCGCGAGATAGGCCGGGCCGGCGAAGGTCGCTTCGCGCGCAATCCCAAGCCGTCGCACGATCATCTCGCTGTCGGCAATCTCGCCTGCGCGAATGACGCAATCGAATCCTTCGCGCAGCAAGATCGACGTAGCGGTCGCCTTCACCGATGAACAACGTCAGCGCCGGATGGCGTTCGAGAAACGCGGGCAGCTCGGGAAGAATGTACGCGCGCGCCATGGGGCCATGCACATCGACGCGCAGCAACCCGCGCACTTCGCGCGACGTCAGCGCGGCTTCGGCATCCTCGACCTCCGCCAGGATCGCTTTGCAGCGGCGGTAGTAGATCTCGCCTTCCGGCGTCAGCGTCCACATGGCGGGTGGTCCGTTGCAGCAGGCGTGCGCCCAGCCGGTCCTCCATCTGTTTGATGGCCGTGGTGGCGGTGGAGCGCGGCATGCCGAGGTCGGAGGCCGCGGCACTGGAAGCTCTGCCGCTCCACGACGCGGACCAGCAGGCGTATGGAATCCAATTGATCCATTGTTCGTATTTTCTGAACACACAAGTCAAAAACGGCAGTATTGTTCAACTCTATTGCAGAATTACATTCTCGTCCACGCATCCAAAAGGACTTTGGACATGAAAATTGCTTTGATCACCGGCGGAAGCCGCGGCCTCGGCCGAAACACCGCAGAACACCTCGCCCGCAAAGGCGTGGACTCCGTCATCACCTATCATTCAAAGGCCGATGATGCCGCCGAGGTTGTAAAAACTATCGAGGCGCAGGGCCGCAAAGCCCGTGGCGCTGCAACTCGATACGTCCGTCGTCGCGGGCTTCGACGCTTTCGCGGCGGAACTGAAGACTGCGCTTCACGATACCTGGGGCCGCAAGACATTCGACTATCTGGTCAACAATGCCGGCACCGGATTCCATAAGAGTATCGCCGACACGACCGAGGCTGAGTTTGACGCGATGGTGAATGTGCATCTGAAGGGCGTGTATTTCCTGACCCAGAAGATGTTGCCGCTGATCGATGATGGCGGCCGTATTATAAACGTATCGAGCGGTCTTACCCGCTTCTCCATGCCGGGTGCGTCGGCATACGCGATGATGAAAGGCGGCATCGAAGTGTTCACCCGCTATCTCGCGAGAGAGCTGGCGCGCGCGGGATACGGCCAACACGGTTGCGCCGGGCGCCATCGCGACCGACTTCAACGGCGGCATGATACGCGCCAATCCGGCATCCAGAGATGATCGCGGATAACACGGCGCTCGGCCGGCATGGCGTTGCCGAGGATATCGGCCCGATGATTGCGTCGCTGCTGTCGGATGACAATCGCTGGGTCAATGCCCAGCGCATCGAAGCTTCCGGCGGCATGCTGATCTGATCTTCGGAGCGGGCCGACCTTCAACTGTCCGGCCTGCTCCGTCAGGACGCCTGACGCGCGGGCGGAAATTCGGTTTCGCTTTCCGCAGGCTCAAGACCGAGTTCCTTGAGCTTGCGGTAGAGCGTCGAACGCCCGATGCCAAGCCTGCGCGCGACTTCGGACATGTGCCCGTCATAGCGCGAGATCGCGAGGCGGATGATTTCCGCTTCGATGTCTTCGAGCTTGCGCATATGCCCCGCGCCATCGACGGCGAGCAGGGCATAAGGCGACGTCAAAGGTTGCGAGGCTGTGCGAGCTGGCGACGCGCCATAGACGGGCACATCGGGCATGACACGACGCGTGCGCGCTTCGACGCCCCATCGCAGCCGCGATCTGCGGGAAGTCGCAGACATCGAGCTGCGATCCATCGCACAGAACCACGGCCCGAAAGATCGTGTTCTCAAGCTGGCGGACATTGCCCGGCCACGCGAAGCGTTCGAGCAGATCGGACGCCTCCGGGGTCATTCCGCGACACCTTTGTGTTCTTCGGCGGCGAACCGCTCGATGAAGTGGCGCGCGAGTGCCGGAATGTCTTCGTGACGATCGCGCAGCGGTGGAATGACGATCGGGAAGACGTTGAGGCGATAATAGAGGTCTTCGCGAAACCCGCCCTTCGCGCGTCAGCTCGGCGAGGTCGCGGTTGGTGGCGGAGACAATGCGCACATCGACTTTGACGGGGCGCTTGGAGCCGACGGGATCGACTTCGCCTTCCTGCAATGCGCGCAGCAGCTTCACCTGCATGTCGATGCGCAGTTCGCCGATTTCGTCGAGGAACAAGGTTGCCGCCGTCGGCTTCTTGGAATTTGCCGAGATGCTTGTCGGTCGCACCGGTGAACGAACCTTTCTCGTGCCGAACAGGATTGACTCGATCAGGTTCTCCGGAATCGCGCCGCAGTTCACGGTCACGAACGGACGGCCGGAACGGTCGGACGAACCCTGGATCGCGCGCGCGATCAGTTCCTTGCCAACGCCGCTCTCGCCTTCGATCAGGATCGGAATGTTGGATTGCGCCGCACGCTCGCCAAGGCGGAACACCTGACGCATCGCGCTCGACTTCGCAACGAGGTCTTCGAAGGTCAGGCGATTGTCGGTTTTCTTTTTCAGGCGCGTCACTTCATGCGACAGCGTGCGATCTTGAGCTGGTTGCGGATCGAAACCGTGATGCGTTCCGGGCTCGCGGGCTTCACGAGGAAATCATTCGCTCCAGCGCGCATGGCCTCGACGGCGGAATCGATGCCGCCTTTCGCAGTCAGCACGATCACCGGGAGATCGGGATGGCTAACGCGTAACTTCGCAAGCACCTGCAATCCGTCCATGTCCGGCATGACAAGATCGAGCAGCATCAGCACGATCTGTTCGCCGCGCGGCCCGTTGATCAGGTCGAGCGCAGGCTGGCCGCCCGGCGCGTGACGGCTGACATCCCTGAGCGCGTGATCGCGGCTTCCAGCAGACGGCGCTGTACGGGATCGTCATCGACAATAAGAACTGTCTGCGCCATCGCATTCCTCGGGCGTTGAAACGCGATTTTCGGCTGTCAGAGGTAAAGGCGGGTTTAAACTTTGTCTTCGTTCGGGACGTTGCCGGACAGAAGAGAGTTCGTCATGGTGAACAGCCGGTAAATATGGGCGACTTATGAGTGACAAACCTTTAGATTACTGGACGTTCTTCGCGCAGGACGCCGCACGCATCGGTTCCCCGCTTTATAGCCGCCTCGCGCTGGGTATCGGTGAAGACGAGGATTTGAAAGCGCAGGCAGTGCGCGCGCGGGCGGGTCAGCCGCCGGCGAACATGATTTTGGGCGCAGTACATTTTCTGTTGTTGCGCGGTGCGGATCATCCACTCCGGCGGCACTATCGCGATCTGGGCACGCCGCCGCCCGAAGGCGAGGATCCGTTTCCGTTGTTCAAGGATTTCGTCATCTTCATCACGACGAGATTGCGCATCTCATCGAAACGCGCATCACCAACACAAACGAAGTCGGCCGGTCTGCCATTCTTCATGCGGGTTTTCGCGCACTGACAAAAGAAAGCGATGCGCCGCTGCATCTGGTCGAAGTTGGACCGAGTGCGGGTCTGAACATGATCTGGGATCGCTACGGCGCGCGATTCACGCGCGAGGGTGCGGTCGCCGCAAGCATCACCCCTGATGCGCCGCTGGTGATCGATTGCGAGTTGCGCGGCGAACACATGCCGCCTTTCGATATAACGCCACGTGTCGCTGGACGCGTCGGCCTCGAACTCAACCCTGCCGATCTCGCCAATGACGATGATCGCGATTGGTTGCGCGCGTTGATGTGGCCGGATCAGGTTTCGCGCATGCGCCGTCTTGAACGGGCCATAGAACTGTTCGCGCAGGAAAAGCCGCCGATCCACCACGGTGACGCACTCGATCTGTTGCCCGACGCGCTCGCGGAAATTCCGCCGGATCGAACGGCCCTGCGTCTATCACACCATTGCCGTCTATCAGTTCAGTGCGGCGATGCGCGAAACGCTTGAGAACATTCTCATCGTTGCCGGTCTTCGCCGGCCGGTGTGGCGGCTGGCCTACGAACTTGAAGGCAAGGAATGTACCGTCAAGCTCACCCGCTATGCCGACGGCGTGCGCGACGAGAAACTCCTCGCGAACGCCCATCCGCACGGCACCTGGATTGAATGGCTGGCTTAGGCGTGCCAGCTTTCAGCCATGACCGATGACGATGATCTGCCGCCCGTTCCGCCCCGTCGAAGGCGCGCAGCCGGAAATGTTCACGGTCAACGAGAACCAGGGGCCGCTTCGCCGCGTTGTCGGGCTCGCCGCCCCCGGCGCCAAAATGGTTCAAGGATCAGATCGCTTTAGCGCCGGAACACAACTTCATCGAGGTCGATGGCGCGCGCATCCATTATCAGCGCTGGGGCGACCGCGCGCGGCCGGGATTGCTGCTTGTCCATGGCAATGCGGCCCATGCCCATTGGTGGGACTTCATCGCGCCCATGCTGGCGCGTGATTACAATGTCGCGGCCATCGATCTCTCCGGCATGGGCGACAGCGACTGGCGCAAGGATTTCTATTCCATGGAGCGTTTCGCCCGCGAGGAGATCGCGGTCTGCGAAGACGCGGACATGTTCGTGCCGACGGAGCCGCCGATCATCGTTGCGCACAGCTTCGGCGGTTTCGTGACCATCCTGACCGGCGCGCTTTATGGTGAGCGGTTGGCCGGAACGGTGATCGTCGATTCGCCGGTCAATCCGCCGGACCGCAAGGGCGCCCGCCGGACCGCGTGATCAAGCCGCATCATGTCTATCCGACGTTGGCCGCGGCGCTGGCGCGCTTCCGCCTGATGCCGCCGCAGACGGCAGAGAACCTCTATCTCGTGGATTGGGTGGCGCGGAATTCGCTGAAAGAGGTCCCCCAAGAAAATGGGCAGACCGGTTTCACCTGGAAGTTCGATCCCGCGATCTGGCGGCACTTCTCCATCGGCGACACGGCCCAGCGCCTGCGTGAAACAAAATGCCGGATCGGGATATTCCGGGGAGAGCATTCGATCCTGCTGCCGCCCGACATCGGGGAGTACATGTTCAATATCCTCGGCCGTTCGGCGCCGGTTTCGGCGCCGGTGGTGGAGATTCCACAGGCCCAGCATCACATCATGCTGGACCAGCCCCTGGCCTTTGTTGCGGCACTTCGGGCGCTGCTGACCGACTGGAACCATTCGGTCGCGACGCGCAGGGTCTAGTTGCCCCCCACAATCGCCTTTGCTATAGTCCCCGCCGTTTCAGAATTCGAGGGAATCAATGGCGGCCGATCACGACTACGAACCGGGGCATATGGATATCTCCCAGCACAAAAAGACCTGGGCGGGGTTCGTGAAGTTCACCGAGCTTTCGATTGTCTTCATCGGCATTGCAATGTTCCTGCTGATGCTGTTCCGCACCCACAACTAAGCCGCCTTTCGCCCGAGGGGCGCCCATGAACCTTGCAGTCCCTGAAAGAGCGCCGCGACGGCGAAACGCGCGGTCGCCGCGACTCGGAGGACGGTCAAGAAGTTCAAGGGGCTCGGCCTTGATGTCCTTGTCGAAACCGGCGCGGGCGACGGCGCGAAGTTCAGCGACACGGACTATACCGCCGCCGGCGCGATGATCGCGCCCGATGCGGCGTCTGCGCTCAAGGATGCCGACGTCGTCCTGAAAGTGCGCGGACCGGACGCGAACGAGATCGCCGCGATGAAGAAGGGCGCGGTTCTGGCAGCACTTTCTTGCTCCGTACACGGAAAAAGAGACGGCCGCGACGCTGGCGGCGCAGGGCGTCAGCGCGTTTGCGATGGAATTCATTCCGCGCATCTCCCGCGCGCAGGCGATGGACGTGTTGTCGAGCCAGGCGAAATCTCGCCGGATACAAAGCCGAGCTCGATGCCGCGGCCACGTTCGGCCGCGCCATGCCGATGATGATGACGGCGGCGGGCACCATCGCGCCGGCACGCGTGTTCATCATGGGTGTGGGTGTTGCGGGCCTTCAGGCGATTGCCACCGCGCGCCGTCTCGGCGCTATCGTGACGGCCACGGATGTGCGCCCCGCCACCAAGGAACAGGTCGTCTCGCTTGGCGCGAGTTTCGTGGGCCGTCGAAGACGAAGAGTTCAAGCAGGCTGAAACGGCCGCCGGATACGCGAAGCCGATGTCGGCGGAGTATCAGGCGAAACAGGCCGCTCTCGTCGCCGAGCACATCAAGAAGCAGGGACATCGTCATCACCACCGCGCTGATCCCAGGCCGCAAGGCGCCTGTGCTCGTGACCGCGGAGATGATCGCGACAATGAAGCCGGGTTCTATCATCGTCGATCTCGCGGCAGAGCAGGGCGGCAACACGCCGCTCACCAGGCCGAACGAGGTCTATGAGACGGGCGGCGTGACCATCATGGGTTACACCAATCTCCCCGCGCGGCTCGCAGTCGATACGTCTTCGCTCTACGCGCGCAACCTGTTCAATTTCGTCTCGCTGATCGTCGACAAAAAGACCGCGCGCTGAACCTCAACTGGGACGACGAGATCGTGAAAGGCGCGGGCCTCACCCGCGACGGCGAAATCGTGCATCCGAGTCTCAAGGGATAAGTCATGGAAGCCATCGATCCCTTCGTCTTCCGGCTCTCGATCTTCGTGCTGGCGATCTTTGTCGGCTACTTCGTGGTGTGGTCGGTGACGCCCGCGCTGCACACGCCGCTGATGAGCGTAACCAATGCGATCTCGTCCGTGATCGTGGTCGGCGCGCTGATTGCGGTTTCCGTTCCTACGTATCCAAAGGAAGTACATATCTCAGTTGTCGGCAGTGATGCGCAGGCCATACATGTCGTCGCAAAGACAGACGATGGGAATTTAACGCAGTCTCAATTCCAAGAAAGAATGAAAGCTGCGGTTCAGGAGACGCTTCATCCTGGACAGGCACTTCGTATGGCTTGGACTACCAAGATTTTGGGCTTCGTCGCGCTGATCCTCGCCAGCGTGAACATCTTCGGCGGCTTCCTCGTCACCGCGCGCATGCTCGCGATGTATAAGAAAAAAGAGAAGAGCTCATGAGCGTTGCCGAGCAAGGGGCGAAGGCCATCGTCGAGTCACTGGAAGCCGCCTGGAACGCGCATGACGCGAAGGCGTTCGCGTTGGCGTTTCGCGCCCGATGCCCGCATTCACCAATGTCTTCGGTATCGAGCTTCAAGGTCGTGAGGCTATCGCGCACGGACACGCGCAGATTCTCGCTGGCATGTTCCGGGACAGCACTTTGCGGCTGGATGCTCCCAGTGTCCTGCCGCTTGGACCCGGTCTTGCTTGGGTCGCGGCGCGTTGGCGGATGGATGGTGCCTACGATCCGCAAGGTGCCCCTTGGCCGAACCGGCGCGGCATCATGCATTTTGTTGCCGCCGACGATGGCGGCACGTGGCGGATCGCAGCCTTCACCAACATGGATCTGCCGCCGGACGAGCAAGTTGCAGCCTCGCGGGAACAGCTTGCGCATGGATCGCAACCATGAAAGCCGATCTCGCAGCCATTCTTTATCTTGTCTCCGGCGTGCTATTCATCATGGCGCTGCGCGGATTGTCGTCGCCGGTCACGAGCCGCGCGGGCAACCGCAACGGCATGATCGGTATGGCGATCGCGGTCGCGACCACCTTGTGGGTCGCGGGCGTCACCGATCCGCTGACCTGGGGGTTGATCGCCGGCGGCATCGCGATTGGCGGCGGCATCGGCGCGGTGCTCGCGCGGCGCATCGCGATGACCGCCATGCCGCAGCTGGTGGCCGCGTTCCATTCGCTCGTCGGTCTCGCGGCCGTTCTGGTTGCGGGCGCCGCGTTCTATTCGCCGGACGCGTTCGGTATCGGTAGCGAAGGCGCGATCCGGATGCAGAGCCTGATCGAGATGTCCTTGGGCGGTCGCTATTGGCGCGATCACGTTCGCAGGTTCGATCATCGCGTTCGCCAAGCTCAACGGCAACATGAGCGGCGCGCCGATCCTGCTGCCGATGCGGCACGCGCTGAACATCCTAATCTTTGCCACGATCATTGCGCTGATTGTTTACTTCGCGACGACGCAGCAGGCATGGACATTCTCGGGCGATCGCGGGCCTGAGCTTCGTCTTCGGCATCACGCTCATTATCCCCATCGGCGGCGCGGACATGCCCGTCGTGGTCTCAATGCTCAATTCCATTCGGGATGGGCCGCGGCAGCGATGGGCTTCACGCTGGAGAACACCGCGCTCATCATCACCGGCGCGCTTGGTCGGTTCATCGGGCGCGATCCTTTCCTACATCATGGCAAGGGCATGAATCGCAGCTTCGTCTCCGTCATCATGGGCGGCTTCGGCGGTGAAGTGGCCGCGGGCGGCGGCGGCAAGACCGAGACGCGTCCTGTGAAGCAAGGCTCGGCCGAAGACGCGGCCTTCATCATGAAAAACGCGGGCAGCGTGATCATCTTGTGCCGGGCTACGGCATGGCGGTGGCACAGGCGCAGCATGCCGTGCGCGAGATGGCGGACATTCTTAAAAAAGAAGGCGTGAAGGTTTCTTACGCGATCCATCCCGTTGCGGGCCGCATGCCGGGCCACATGAACGTGCTGCTGGGCCGAAGCCAACGTGCCGTATGACGAAGTGTTCGAACTCGAAGATATCAACGGCGAATTCGCGCAGGCCGATGTCGCTTACGTCATCGGCGCCAATGACGTGACCAATCCGTCGGCGAAGACCGATCCCAAATCGCCGATCTTCGGCATGCCGATCCTCGACGTGGAAAAAGCCAAGACCGTGCTCTCATTAAGCGCGGCATGGGCTCGGGCTATGCCGCGTCGAGAACGAACTGTTCTTCCGCGACAACACGATGATGCTCTTCGGCGACGCCCAAGAAGATGACCGAAGAGATCGTGAAGTCGCTGGGCTGACGCTGCGATGTTCCAGCAATTCTTCGGCTGGGTCTTCGGCGTTCCCGCTTCTGGCGAGCACGACGCCACGGGTCCAGAATCTTTCCAGCGGCCTTGACCGGTCGCTGCGTCCGAGCGGCTGCGCAACGCTGTTCAGCACAAACACCGAAAAGGCAGGCGCCTTGTTGGCGGCACAGGGCATCTTCATCGTCGCTGACACATTCGCGCTGGATCACGGCTTGGCCGAAGATTCAGATCCTGGTTTCGTTGGTCAGTCTGGTTGTCGGCGCGTTTCTGGTTATGGTCGCCGCTTTGGTGGCTGGCGCGGCTGTCGCGGCCAAGTTCAGCGACGACGCCAAAATCACCGTCCTTGTGAAAGAGAACCCGCGCCGCAAGGGCACCGTCGCCTATGAGAAGTTCTCCAAGTTCAAGTCCGGCATGACGGTCGGCGAGTTCATCAAGGCCGGCGAGCGCCATGAAGATTGGGACATGCGCGGCATCATCGGCACCGCCCTCGCGCGCGGCCAGATTTCGGTGAAGTAGCGCCAGCACCATCGGCGCGCCTTGCGAACGGGCTGTCTTCGGGCAGCCCGTTTCTCTTTTGTCTGCATGTGGGGCGCGTGGGAAACTCGCGGAGACAAGACCCGGCCCGATAGGCGTCAGACAGTACCAGCGGCAACAAGCGTAGCGTGATGCGCGATGGTCGCCGCGATTCGGTCAAGCAGAGGCGTAAAGTCTGAGAAATCTATTGTTTTCGCGTTCGGTGCTACGATCCGCTCGGCAAACACGACCTTGCCGTACTCAGCACTCGGGTCGATGTTGTTGCTCGGATTGAATTTCTTGCCGTTTAATTGAATGGCTCGCGTTGCCGGTTTGAAAAGATCTTCAATCATGGAGTAACTCTTCGGGTCCGTCGCGCTTTCCGGCGTCTTCACAATGTAGAGGTTACGGGTGATGCGATAAAACGGGACCGTTGTGGTAAGTGCTGTTGCCAGTCGCTGATTGGCCAATAAGCGAAGCCGCTAAGATCAGTTTGCCCTCTGGCTCGTCGTGCAGCCCGTATCTCCCCGACCAGCCGCGAGGAGATTTCGGCCAAGTATTGCATCTCATCCGCGACCTGTTGGCGGCAGTCACTATTCGCCATTCTGGGAAGCTCGAAAAGCCGCATTGCTTCTACGCCCGACAGCTTCACGTATTCGAGAAAGCGAACCAGCTCAAACTCTGTAAGGCGTTCGGTCTGGTCGCATAGTTCGCGTGGCGGCGATGGAGTCTGGAGTGCTTCGTCTGTTGCCGTCGTCATTGTGTGCCTTTCTATGTCCCGCGTGATTGCGGGACGGGCGCACTTATTGGGCACCGCGCGCGGCGCGGCATCAAAGGAGTGATTGCATGGCCAGCTTGGGCAATTGGCCCCGGCAAGGTTTGGGCTACCCGGCAGGGCCCTCCCAAACGGTTACCCGCTGGGTTACCCGCAACAAAGCAGCGACCCCAGCGGCTTCGCTGGTGCGCTGTAAGTAACTGTTTTTACAGGTAAACCTGGAGCGGGCGAGGCGAATCGAACGCCCGACCCTAACCTTGGCAAGGTTATGCTCTACCCCTGAGCTACGCCCGCAATCCAAGTTGGCCGGGGGTTATCGCTCAAGCCTGCGCCGGTTTCAATAGGCTCTTTTGAAAGGGCAATTTTCTCTGGAAGGACCGCTTGTTCTCGTCTCTGCACCGTATGCGGCGCAAAGCTCCTCAAACGTGCAGACCGCCCTCGGGAAACATATCGTCCAGTATTTCCGATATCCGCGGATAGGCCGCGATAGTCATTCGCTCCTCGGAACTCAACAGCAGCGTCGAAGATGCTTTTTTTTTCCTTACTCTCGTCGATGCGGCGGCTGACCGGCGCCGGCATATCCAATCCGATCGGTGCAAGGATTTTTTCGATATACCAAGCGGCGGTGTCGGGTGCGTTTTTCAGTTCATCGAGATTGACGATCCAGACACGACCCTCTGCCTCGTCCTGCATGCGCTTCAACGCATTCAAACGACTCGATATAGTGGACAAGGAATTGCTCGACGCTCTTGTAGCGATTCCACGGCATGGCTTTGTAAGAGCGCCAGCAATCGAACGGATTGCGCGCGCAATAGAAATAGCGCGGCAGAAGCCCGGCTTCGCCAAAGTGCTTCTCGTATCGATCGAATAACGTTTCCAGCCGCGGCGTCTTGTGCCCGCGAAACCTGGCATTCGGGATTTTCTTGAGTTGGCCGCGGCCGCCTTTTGAGAGATAGCCGAAAGATTCGAAAATATAGTCGGATTTGCGCTCGTGCCAGCGTCCGTTGGTGCCGTCCTTGGCGCCGTGGGCGTGATCCGCGCTGTCCAGCAGCGCAAACAGCTGCTTCTGCAAGGACAGCATGATTTCACCATTCAGCATCACCTGTGGATGGGCGTTCAGGATGTGCTGTGCGTTCGTCGTCCCCGAACGGCCCATGCCGCAAATGAAAAGCGGCGTTACCTGGCCCATTGCGCCAGCCAGTCGGCGAGCGCTTGGGGCGACATATGCCGTGCATCCTGGATCGCGGAGACTTGCCCGCGATTGACAAGCTTTCCATCCGGCGTGACGACGAGGAACGCCGGCACGCCTTGAAGCCGTTCGGTGATGCCATAGCGTGCAGGGATTTGCAGATTGGTGTCGAAGCGGCCGACATTGACGCTCACCACTTCATAGTGCGCCTTCATAAATGCCTGCATTTCCGGCAGTTCCATGAGTCCCGCCATGATGCGGCAATCGGCGCACCAGTTTCCGCCGAGATCGATCAGCACCTCTTTGCCATCCCTTTTTTGCACGCGCGATTGCGGCATCGACCTGGGAATCCGCATTCGCTTTCAGATCGTAAGGTGCTGCCGGGACGTCCAGCTGCGCGAGCGATGTGATGCTCAATCGGGGGGCCGTCGCGGCCAGGGCAGATCCGGCGACAACGGCCAGAAGGAAACCAATGGAAAAGGCGGAATAAGGACGCATGGTGTCTCTCTGAAGGGTGACGTGCATTCTAATGCCCCGGCTGGAAACGCTGCAACTCTGTTGCTTTTGCGCACGACGCGGTCGTGATCAATCCGCACCTGATAGATGCTGGCTTGCCGCGGTCCGAGAGGCTAAACAGCCAGTGGCGCATGGGAGGCATGTTATGAAATCCGTCTGGATGGGAGTTTTTCGCGCTGATGACATTCTCGAGTGCCGCGATGGCCGCCGCCGCGCCGAAGGCGGCCGATCCGGCAGAAGCCGACCGGTCCAATCCCGCCTATATGTGGGATTTGGGCGATCTTCTACGCATCGCCCGACGCGTGGACAGCCGCGCAACGGAACGCGAAGGCGCAGGTCGAAACGCTCGACAAATACAAAGGCACGCTTGGCAACAGCGCGAAGGCGATACTGGAAGCGTTGGCCGCGATCAGCGATGCCGGCAAGGAGATTGCACGCCTGAACGTCTATGCTTCGCTCAAAGGTGATGAAGACGTTCGCGTCGCCGCCAACCAGGAGCGCGTTCAGCTCGCGCAAGCATTGCAGGCGCGTCTCGGCGAGAAGACCGCTTGGGTCTCGCCGGAAGTTATTGCCATCGGTTCGGAGAAGGTTCATGCGTTCGAAAAGCAGTCACCGGAATTGGCGCACCGATTCGATTTTTATCTCGACAATATCCTGCGCGGTGCGCCGCATACTTTAAGCCCCGAAGCCGAAGGCGTGATGTCGGCGGCCAGCAATGTGCTGATGCAGCCGCAACAATATCTACAGCCAGCTTTCCAACGGCGAGTTGCCGTTCCCGAGCGTGACCTTGTCGGACGGCACCAAAGTGGAGCACCTCGATCAGGCGGCGTACACGAAGTATCGCCAAGTTCCGAACCGCGCTGATCGCAAGCTCGTCTTCGATGCGTTCTGGGGAGCCTGGAAGAAATACGAAGGCACGTTTGGCGCATCGCTGATCACGCAAATCCTTGCCGAGGAGTTCGACGCGAAGGTGCGTCACTACCCGAACGCGCTGTCCGATGCGCTGTTCGCCGACAATATGCCAGAAGCCGTCCATCGCCAGCTCGTGACGCAGGCGAACGCCGGCTTGCCGGTGTTTCACCGCTATCTGACGCTGCGCAAGAAGCTGCTCGGCGTTAAGGACGGTCTCGCCTATTACGATATCTATCCTTCGATGTTTAAGCTCGATCAGCCCGAGCATTTCACCGTAGCGGATTCCGAGCGCATCGCATTCGATGTGACCGCGCCTTATGGACCGGATTATGCCACCAAATTGCATCAGGCGTTCTCCGGCCGCTGGATGGATGTGTTGCCACGCCAGGGCAAGGCGTCCGGCGCTTACATGAACGGCACTGCGTACGATGTGCATCCCTATCTGCTTCTGAATCACAATTACGACTACGAGTCGCTCTCAACCTTTGTGCATGAATGGGGGCATGCGGTGCATACGCTGCTCACGCATGACGCGCAGCCTTTCGAAAAATCGAATTACTCCACCTTTATCGCGGAAACGGCGTCGATCTCAAACGAGATGCTGCTTAACGACTACATGGTCGCGCACGCCAAGACCAAACAAGAAAAGCTTTACTATCTCGGCGAAGGCCTTGAGCTGATCCGCGGCACATTCTTCCGCCAGACGATGTTCGGCGAGTTTCAGCTCGCGATCCACGAAGAAATCGAGAAGGGCAACGCGCTGTCCGGCAAGCGCATGACTGACATCTATTGCGATCTCCTGAAACGCTATCATGGCGACGACAAAGGCGTGATGAAGGTCAATCCCGACTATTGTATCGAATGGGCGTTCATTCCGCACTTCTACTACGGCTTTTATGTGTGGCAGTACGCGACTTCGATGGCAGGTGCCGCGCAATTCACCGATGCGATCGAGCATGAAGGTGCGCCTGCGCGAGACCGCTACATCACCATGCTCAAAGCCGGTGGGTCGGACTATGCCTATGAGCTTTATAAAAAGGCCGGCATCGATATGGCCACGCCCGCGCCATATCAGGCGCTCGTCGCACGCATGAGCCGGATCATGGATCAGATCGATGCGCTCGAAGCGGAGAAATAAGTTGTATGCGGGTCCGGTCGGAGCAACCGGCTAACATCCCGGTGCGGAATTTATTGCTCGGCGCGTTGGCACTGGTTCTTTCCGGTTGTGTCGGGATAGAGCCAAGCGTGCCTGTGACCAGAGAGGAACAGGCAATCCGCATCGCCAAAGAACGTTGTTCTACCACGCGTCCATTCGACCCCGGTGAGCGGGTGGCATGCGAACCTGCGCGATGGGCAGTGGCATGTCTGGCTCACGCGCGATCTCGATCCGCGTGAACCTGTCGTTGGCACGTTGGATATCTGGATCCGCGCCAGCGACGGCGACGCCGGCAGGTGCAATAGCGCGAACTGAGAAACATCGGGGTCGCCGAACCGGCGTCGGGTCCTCAAAAAAATTTACGGACCCCCCCTTGAAGCGCAACGCTCCAAACGCCATCTTCCTTATCTCACCACAGGAGCAAGTTGAACGAGCCTGGGCCCCAAAAGCCCAGCGATCCGGCGTGTTTCACGTTTGCTGCTGGCAATGAAACGGCGCCCCAAAAATAAATTTTGCGATCCTTATCTAACAGCTGATTTGAAATGCATCATTCGAGAACGGCAGAGCCATGCGCGCAGCAGGGAAAATGCACGTTTTTCCGTACAGCAATTCTGTACAACGCAGTTGCCACTAGTGGATTTCCCAGGTGATGGACACATCAGCGGTCACGCTTTCCTCGCCGGCGGCGATCGGTGTTTCGGGCGCTTTCGCCATGCTCATCATCATGCGGCCGATCGGCTGCGGCGTATAAGAGCCGCCTTCGCTGATCGATGTGATCGCGCCAAGCGATATGCCCGCAGCGGCGGCATAGGTCTGCGCCTTCGCGATCGCATCCTGCACCGCCTCTTCGCGCGCCTTGGCGAGCAACGGCTTCGGATCGGCGATGGTGAAGTTCGGCCCATCGATCTGGTTGCTGCCCGCCGCGACCAGCGCATCGATCACCGGGCCAACCTTGTCTAGCCTGTCGATGAACACGCTCACTGTGTTGGAGACCTGATAGCCCACGATACGCTGCGGCTGGCCCTGCTTGCCGCCATATTGCGGCGACAACGAGATGCCCGAGGTCTGGATGTTTTTTGTCCGCGATCCCGGCGCGATGCAGTGTGTCGAACACTGCCGTCATCGCGCGCGCGTTGGCAACGAGCGCTGCGGCTGCGTTGGTGGCCTGTGTAGCCACGCCGGTAGACAGGGTGGCTGCGTCAGGCGCGGCCTTGATCTCGCCCGAGCCGGAAACGGTGAGCATTCGCGGTGCCGCCGTGCTGGCCTCCGCGCTCGCGGCTGGCTGTGCGCTAGACAGAAGAAGAGTGAGGGGCACCAGTATGAGAAGCCTCGAATTGGGCATGGCTGAATCCTTTCTCAAATCGTCTGAACCCTGGCGGTTGGCTGAGGCGAAACTTGGGCCGAAGCTTGACCAAATCGGTTTATAGCCCATTGCAAGATAATGTTCTGGCCACCGGAAAATCCTGCTATGCACCGCCTCGGAGGGCCTGTAGCTCAGTTGGTTAGAGCTGACCGCTCATAACGGTTAGGTCGCAGGTTCGAGTCCTGCCGGGCCCACCAAGCATACCGTACGAACTGACTTTTTCCTGATTTTACAGCCGATGGCGCCAATGTCCGCGGGAATGCGGGCATACTTGGCAACGAGATATCTCTAGCGATCGTGGATCACGCTTCTAGCGTGCCGCTGGCACTGATTGTCTCTGCTCCGCTCAAGTATTTTCCCGACTGATTGGGAACCTGCTCGCGGAGACTGGTTCGCACTCCGGAGAGACTGGCTCGCATTTCAAGCTGGCTGACGTAGTCCGAGCATCTCGCGCTGTTTATGCCAGCTCGGCGGCAGGTCGGTCAGGCGCGTGATGCCGATGCGCCGAGGGCAGCTGCCCGCTCACGGCTGCCTCCACGATGTCGGGAGCCAGGAACGCGAGAGACATTAACATATGGACCGACCGCTTGCTTCGGCCTTCACGAACCGCGATCTCGTCAGCGTCTTTCATTTTTCCGGCGGCGATTTCCTGCATCCAAAGTCGCCCAAGTGCGACGGCCCGGACCAGAGAGGAGCGGACCTCCGATCGTATGGGCCGTTCGTCGCCGACTACGCCGAGCGCGGGCTCGAGAACCTCTCGCTTTGGCCTGCCGGGTTTGGGGCTTCCACGGTACTTCCAGCATCGCCGCATCTTCGTCTTCAGTGCTCACAACGATGTTCAATGTGCTTTTGGCTATCACGATGCGCCGAACCAGCGTCAGAGTTTGCTGTTCAGCGGCTCTTTCCAAGGCTCGTCCGGCCCAATTTCGTTAGTCGTTTTCGCTGGCGCCGGGCTCACGAAACTTCCAATCGGCGAAACAAGGTTAGCTTCACGGCATCCAGGACAAAGGCAAACGTGGTGGCGGCAGCGAACAGACCCGCGACGATTGCGAGCGGCAGGGTCGCCATCAGGATGCCATTTGAGGATAAGACACTGAAAATCGAAAGATCGATGACCGAAGACACGATGAGCCAACGGCCCGGGCGCGAACTCCAGATATGCTGCCTCTCGCGTGATACGTAGAATACGGCCTGGCCGCTGAACACCAGCGTGACCACGGCCATCGTGCGCAGGGCCTGGGTATCGAGACCGATCGCGAATTTCCCGACGGCCAAGCAAGCGACGCAGAACATCAAATCGGCAAGGCCCATGACAATGCCGACGACCGTCAGATTGCGGATATGCCAGATATTGGGCTTCGGGGACGGCCGCACGTTGTCGGTCGACGAGGTCATCGAAAGGAAGTCGCCGGTGATCATCATCAAGACCATCAACATCGGCGTCAGGATGGCATGGCCCGTTATGACGAGGCCGGCGCCCAGGAACAGCACCTGGACCACTTTATGGGTAACCGATCGCAGCGTGTAGGGTGAGAAATCCGCTGGAAGGTCGTGCGTCCTTCTTTGACTGCCGCGACGATTCCGGAAAGTCCCGGCTTCGTCAGCACGATCCCGGCAGCCGATTTGGCGACGTCGGTCGCCGAGGAAACCGCGATCCCCATCTGCGCTTGACGCAAGGCAGGCGCATCGTTCGCGCCGTCACCGCACATGCCGACGATATGCCCGTCCTTCTGCAGCGCCTTGACCAGGCTAAATTTGTCCTCGGGCAGCACGTTTGCGAAAATCGAATAGGCTTCCGCCTTAATGTCCGGCGACAGGGGTGTTGTCGCCCAGACCGGCCCCGTGATCCCGACCATTCCGGCCACGACCTGTGCCGTGGTGCCAGCATCCCCCGTCACCATGATCGTGCGCACGCCGAGACCCGACAACTCCGAAACCAGCGCCGCCGAGTCCGGGCGCGGCGGGTCGCTCAGCGCGATGAAGCCGGCCAGCGCCAATTTGTCCGCCTGTCCCGCGGCGACGGCCAGAACCCTGAAACCTTTTGCCTGCAATTCGTCGACGACAGGCGATGCGTTCGCTGGCGGATGCGACAGGCCTGAGATGACTGCGAATGCGCCTTTGGCGATTTTCATCGTGTCGCCGTCTGCCTGGAGCACGATCGCTTCGGAGCGCTTCAGCGAGGGATCGAAGGGGGCGAACGTCACCAGTTTGGGTGCGTCGGCGATGGGTTTGTGCGTGGCAGCGGCGCGGATAGCGGCATCGACCGGGGTCTTGCCCGCCATCGGAGCTCGCCAAGGTCGCGAAGGCCAGGACATGAGCTTCGTCGAAGCTGGGCATCGGATGCACAACCATCACGGAGAGTTCGTTGCGCGTTAGCGTGCCCGTCTTGTCCGAGCACAGGATGTCAACTCCCGCCGCTTCATCGACCGCTGAAAGACTCGTCGGCAGGACTCCTTGGGCCGCGAGCGAGCGTGCACCCACCGCCGCCGCCAACGTGAACATCGATGGCAGCGCGACCGGGATTGATGAGAGGAGGCCCACCAGGACAAGCGCCACGATTTCTGCATCCGGCAGCGACAGAAAATACGCATAGATTGCCAACAGGATGGTAGCGGCGCCGTTGAACAAAGCGAGGTTGCGGACCACGCCCATCACGATCTTCTGCTGCGAGCTTTCGACCTTTGCCGTGCGGACAAGTTCCGCCGTGCGGCCGAACTTGGTGCGCTCGCCGGTCGCCGTCACTTCCGCGACGGCCTCGCCGCGCCGCACAAGCGCGCCGGCATAGACCTGAGCGCCGGCTCCTGTTTCTGCCGGAATGGACTCGCCCGTGAGCATGGATTGATCGAGTAAGATCGATCCGTCAAGAAGATGGACGTCCGCGACGACCACCGTGCCCAGCGACAGTTTCACGATGTCTCCAGCCACCAGATCGGCTGCGGGCACCGTGGTCCAATTTCCATCGCGCCGGACGGCCGCGATGAGCGCTAGGCGCGACTTGAGGGCGTTCAGAGTCGCCTGCGCGCGGCTTTCCTGGAAGAACCCCAGACCGGCATTGAAGACGAGCAGGAGCGCAACCACGCCGGCCTCGACATAGTCTCCAAGCACGAGTTGCAACAGGATAGCGGCTTCGAGCATCCACGGCACGGGAGCCCAAAGTTTTTGCGCGGGCGCGCAGCACAGGGTGCTGCGCTACGTCGACGATCGCGTTCGGGCCATCCTTGACGAGGCGTAGATGCGCCTCGTCAGTTGTCAGACCAATCGGTGTATCGGCCATCACGAGATGCCTCTTGCAAAATAGACTCCAGCTGTGGCGAGCGATCTGCTCGTCCTCCTGGGAAGGAAGAACCAGCACCTTGCAAGGCAATCTCGGATCGCTGATGGGATTGTCGGCGGCACAGTTTCGCGCTTCGTCGAGACCTATCCCGGCCCAGGCAAAGCCGCTACAGATCGCGGCGCGGACTTTCTCGTCGTTTTTCGCCGATACCGCCGGCAAACACGATCAGGTCGATACCTTCCAGAACAGCGATCATTGCCGCTATCTGCTTGCGTACGGAATAGCAAAACATCTCGATCGCGAGTTGAGCATCCGGGTTTGTCGGAGCACTTTGGTGCAGATGGCGCATGTCGCTACTGGCTGCGGATACGCCTAGAAGCCCGGAATGGCGGTTGACCAAATTCTCCAGCATTGCGGCGTCCATTTTCTTCTCTCGCGCCAGGTAGACCAGCACGCCGGGATCGAGATCGCCGCTGCGCGTTCCCATGATCACGCCGCCGGTCGGGGTCAATCCCATGCTGGTATCGATGGATTTTCCGCCTTTGACAGCGGTCACGCTGGCCCCGTTGCCCAGATGCGCAATCACGACACGCTCCGGCACGTCGATGCCAAGCTGGTGGAGGAGTGACTCGCAGGAAAGGCCATGGAAGCCGTAACGTTGGATGCCTTCGGCACGCAGATCTTTAGGAAGCGGTAGGATACGTGTGACGTCCGGTATATCGGCGTGAAAGGTCGTATCGAAACACGCCACCTGGGGAATACGCGGAAAATGCTCGCGCGCCGCTTGTATGAGCGTCAGCGCGGGCGGTAGATGAAGCGGCGCGAACGGAATCGCCGCTTTGAGCTGCTGCAGCACTTCATCATCGATGATGCAATGGCGACGGAGCTTCGGTCCGCCGTGCACGATCCGGTGCCCGATAGCCGCTGGAGGCGGCATCCCGGAATCGGCCAGAAGCCATTCGATTTGGCGGACCGCGTCGCGCTGGTCGCGAATGGACGTCATGCCGACCGCCAGAGCATCGCCATGCGCATCTCGAGCGTAGAATTGTCCGGCTTCTTCGCCGATTGAATCGGCTTCGCCCGTGAGCAGCCTCTCGGTTTGCGATGCCTCGGCACGGTACAAGCCGAATTTGAGCGAGGATGAGCCGCTGTTGAGTGTGAGGATGATCGTTTCACCGCGAGGCATTGCCATCGCGCTAGACCTTCCACCGCCAGTCGCGGACCTCCGGCATGTCGTCGCCATGTTCGCTGATATAGAGCTTGTGGCGTTCCATGGCCGCCCAATAGAACGCCGTCGCCTTTGCGACCCGATGGCTGAATCGGGGGGATGCGGCTGGTTGCATCGAGCGCGAGCTGGAAACGATCCAAATTGTTCAGCACGACCATGTCGAAGGGCGTCGTGGTGGTACCTTCCTCCCTGTAGCCGCGGACATGAATGTTGTGGTGATTATGCCGCCGGTAGGTGAGCTTGTGGATCATCGCTGAGTAACCGTGGAACGCGAAGATCACCGGCTTGTCGCGCGTGAACAGTTCGTCGAAGTCCTGGTCTTCCATACCGTGCGGATGCTCCGATTGCGGCTGCAAGACCATCAGATCCACGACGTTGACCACGCGGATTCGGATATCGGGATAATGCGTGCGCAGCAGCGTGACGGCGGCGAGCGTCTCCAAAGTCGGGATGTCGCCGGCGCAGGCCATGACCACGTCGGGATCGCCGTCGTCGTTGCTCGCCCAGTGCCAGATGCCGGCGCCAATGGCGCAGTGGCGCGTGGCCGACTCGATATCGAGCCATTGCCATTCCGGCTGCTTCCCCGCCACGATCAGGTTGATGTAGTTGCGGCTGCGCAGGCAGTGGTCGGCGACGGAAAGAAGGCAGTTGGCGTCGGGCGGAAGGTAGATGCGCACGACATCGGACTTCTTGTTCGCGACGTGATCGATGAAGCCGGGATCCTGATGCGAGAAGCCATTATGGTCCTGCCGCCAGACATGCGAAGTGAGCAGGTAGTTCAGGGACGCGATCGGCCTGCGCCAGGGAATGTCCCCTGCTGACTTTCAGCCATTTGGCGTGCTGGTTGAACATCGAGTCGACGACATGAACGAAGGCTTCGTAGCAGGAGAAGAGGCCGTGGCGGCCTGTGAGCAGATAGCCTTCGAGCCAGCCTTCGCACAGATGCTCGCTCAGAACCTCCATGACGCGGCCATCGACGCTGAGATCGGTGTCCACGTCTTCGACCGCCGCCATCCATTCCTTGCCTGAGACTTCATAGACCGCCTCCAGCCTGTTCGATGCCGTCTCGTCCGGTCCGAACAGACGGAAATTCTTCGAGCCGAGATTGAGCTTCATGACATCGCGCAGGAACGTGCCGAGCACGCGTGTCGCTTCCGCTAGGACACAACCCGGTTCGGATACGGCGACCGCATATTCGTGGAAGTGCGGCATGGAGAGCGGTTTAAGCAGTTCACCACCGTTGGCGTGTGGATTGGAGCCCATGCGGCGATGGCCTGTTGGCGCGAGAGCTGCCAACTCTTCGCGGAATTTGCCGTTGTCGTCGAAACAATTCGCGCGGCCTGTAGCTCAGCATCCAGTCTTCGAGCTGCTTGAGATGCTCGGGATTCTTGAAATCCGCGATCGGCACTTGATGCGCACGCCATGTGCCTTCCACCGGTTTGCCGTCGACGAATTTTGGGCCTGTCCAGCCCTTCGGCGTGCAAAGGACAATCATGGGCCAGCGCGGGCGCTCCGGCTTCGCGTCCTTGCCGGTCGATCGCGCGGCTTTCTGGATTTCGCGAATCCGTACGAGCGTCCGGTCGAGAGCGCCGGCGAGTGACTGGTGCATAACGGCCGGATCGCTGCCCTCGACGAAATGCGGATCGTATCCGTAACCCTGAAACAGCTGCGTTAGTTCTTCGCGACTGATGCGCGCCAGCACAGTCGGATTGGCGATCTTGAAGCCGTTGAGATGGAGGATCGGCAGTACGGCGCCGTCGCGCGCCGGGTTCAGAAATTTGTTGGAATGCCAACTGGCTGCCAACGCGCCCGTTTCTGCTTCGCCATCGCCCACGACGCAAGCGACGATCAGATCGGGATTGTCGAAGGCCGCGCCATAGGCGTGCGTGAGGGAATAGCCCAGCTCGCCGCCTTCGTGGATGGAGCCCGGCGTCTCAGGCGAGACGTGGCTGGGAATGCCGTAGGGCCAGGAGAACTGTCGAAAGAGACGGTGCAGTCCGTTACGGCTGCGTTCGATAGCGGGATAGCGCTCGGTATAGGACCCTTCAAGATAAGTGTTCGCCACGATGCCGGGCCCGCCATGGCCGGGACCGATGACATACATCATGTTCAGGTCGTTCTGCTTGATCAGCCTGTTCAGGTGGACATAGAGAAAATTCAATCCCGGCGTCGTTCCCCAATGCCCAAGCAGACGTGGCTTGATGTGCTCAAGCGTGAGCGGCACCTCAAGCAGAGGATTGTCCTTCAAGTAAACCTGACCGACGGAGAGATAGTTTGCTGCGCGCCAATAGGCGTGCATTTTCTCAGCGAGATCAGGAGATAGAGACCCAGCAGCAGCCATCTCAAGCAGGCGTATTGAGTTGCGGCGTCGTACGATCCTTGGTTTCGAAAAACTTTCGCGCCAACGCGATGATTTCCCCTTTCGTCGGCTGATCGACCGTCTCGACGCCCATAATGCGCGGCGCGAGTGCGGGCACATGGTCCTGAATAAAGCGCGCGAGTTCGTCCTTGGCGGTGCCGTGACCCACGATCAAAACTTCGTGCGAAGGCTGCAGCGCTTCTGCCACTGCGGCCAGGTAGACTTTGCTGTCATGCGCGTGACCGGAACCTACTGCGCCCGCCTTGTGGTGGATGTTTCCCTCCCGGTCCTTTGCTTGAATACGACGCTCAGTCACGTCGTTTTCGGCGAACTCAAAAACCATCGCCTCGGAATGATCGATGTAAACGACGGCATGGAAGTGATGCGGCATATTCGATTCCTTTTTGGTGTAATCGCATTCACCAGTTAGCAGTCGTCGAAGCATATCTATTTTCTATGCTTCGATTATTACTTTGAGCGCCTTGGTTTCGGCGGCGCGTCCGAATGTGTCGTAGGCATCGACGATTTGATCGAGGTTGAAGCGATGCGTAATCAGACGCTTGGGATCTATCTTATTGGACAAGACGGTCTTGAATAGCATCGGTATGGAGACGGTATCGACCAGACGCGTCGTGATCGCGATGTTGCGATCCCACAGGTTCTCAAGATGGAGATCGACTTTCTTCCCATGCACGCCGATATTGGCGATGATGCCGCCGGACGTGACAATCTTTTCGCAAAGTTCGAACGTGGCGGGAATGCCCACGGCTTCTATGGCGGTATCGACGCCACGGCCGCCAGTCAATTTCATGACAGCATCCGCCGCGCCGCCCGGGGAGCTATTGATCGCGGACGTAGCGCCGAAGCGCTTGGCGACTTCCAATCGATTGTCGTCGAGATCGATCATGATGATCTCGGCAGGTGAGTAGAACTGTGCCGTCAGAAGAGCGGCGAGTCCGATCGGTCCAGAACCGACGATCGCGACCGTGCTTCCAGGTTCGACCTTGCCGTTGAGCACACCACACTCGAAGCTGGTGGAAGAATGTCGCTCAGCATCACCAGTGCTTCCTCGTCCGCGCCATGGGGTATGGGGTAGAGACTGGTATTCCGCGTGAGGAATGCGGACGAACTCTGCCTGCGTGCCGTCGATGGTGTTGCCGAGTATCCAGCCGCCTGTGGTGCAATGCGAATACATCTGCTTGCGGCAATAGACGCATTTTCCGCAAGCGCTCACACAGGAAATCAGAACATGATCTCCCGGTTTAAACATGGTGACAGCGGTGCCGATTTTATCGACGATCCCGACGCCTTCGTGGCCGAGTACTCGGCCCGGTTTTGCAGCTCGGAAGGTCGCCCTTTAGGATATGCAAATCGGTGCCGCAGATCGTTGTCTTCGTGATCTTCACGATCGCATCGGTTGACGCGCCGATTTCAGGTTTTGGACGGTCTTCGACCACCATTTTGCCGACACCCGAATAGACGAGAGCTTTCATTTTCGGCGTCTCACTGCTGGAAGCTGACAGGAAAGGCGATTGCTGAATCGCGCTCCCCGCCTTTGCGCGAAGAGTATCCACGTCAGCTTGTAGAGGTACTTGGTGTAACGACTGGCACGTTCGTATGTTCCACGCTCGCCAAGATTGGCCTCCAGGAGCAAAACAAGTCGGTCCACGATAAGCATTTTATGAATGTCATCCCTGCGAGCCGAATGCGCGCGTCATGCGTTCCCATTGTAGCAATAGTTGGATTTGGGATGTTGCGCGTCGTCAACGCGTTGACAACATACGGAAAATATATGGAAAAGGCAGTTGTTCTCGTAGTAGAGGACGAGGCAATTATTCGGATTAGCGCTCTTCAGATCGTTGAGGACGCCGGTTTTGCAATCATAGAAGCGTCTAACGCGGACGAGGCGATCAGGATATTGCAAAATCGCACCGACATCGCGCGGTTTTCACCGACATCAGGATGCCCGGCTCAATGGACGGATGGAAATTGGCGGGTGCGATAAGGGGACGCTGGCCGCCGATTCATTTGATTTTGGCATCGGCACTTGTCCCGGATTTGAGCCAACTGCCGGCAAATGGGCTGTTTATCCAAAAGCCCTACACCGCCGAACAGGTATCAGCAGCGCTTTTTGAGCTTTTCAACCACGATCCGGCCTCGGGTCCGATTATGCAGGACACGAGCCGGAACTGTGCTAAGGTAGCCTAACGGCGGGCAGTTGTTCTTAAGCAGCGTTCAGTCGTTTCCAAAAAAGTCTATTCGGGTACGGCTTTCGCTTCGCGAGCCTCCGGTTTTCCAGAAAGGGGCAGCCATGGCTCCCCAACCGACGATGCATCCAGATGTAGCACTTGATCTCGCGCTCGCGGTCATCGCCTCCTCGACGGCCCCGCTACTCCTACTCAATCAAGACCTTACCTTAGTCGCCGCAAGCAAGTCTTTCTGTAACGCGTTCCGGATCGACCCGACCAAAGTAGCGGGTCTCCAGCTTCGCATGCTTGGATCGGGTGAGTGGGACATACCGCAACTGAATGCGCTTCTTGAAGCGACGGCGACCGGCTATGCCGCAGTCGAGAGCTATGAGATCGATCTCAAGCGCCAAGGTCGCGACCCTCGTCGTCTTGTCGTGAATGCCCAGAAGCTGGAATACGGCAGTGGGGAAAGCATCCGACTTCTTGTATCAGTGTCCGATGTCACTGAGGCGCGCATCGCCGAGAGGCTCAAAGACGATATGCTGAAGGAGAAGGCAGTTCTTCTTCAGGAGCTTCAGCATCGGGTCGCCAACAGCCTTCAGATCATTGCCAGCGTGTTTGCTGCAAAGCGCGCGCAAGGTGCAATCGGAGGGAGACCAGAAGCCACCTCAACGACGCACACAAACGGGTCATGTCCGTCGCAGCGCTGCAGCAACAGCTCTCTGCCTCCAGCGTGTCTGATGTTCAGTTGCGGCCGTATTTCACGACGCTGTGCAACAGCATCGGTGCATCGATGATCCGCGATCACAATCAACTGTCGCTCGATGTGATGTCGATGACAGCGTCACAACCGCGGATGTCTCTGTGAGCCTGGGATTGATAGTTACTGGATTGGTGATCAACGCTCTCAAGCACGCATTTCCGGAGGACCGCAGCGGCAAGATCAAGGTTGACTACCAGTCTCATGGCCCAAACTGGAAGCTATCGGTAACCGACAACGGCGTGGGAATGCTTGCGGGCGGCGTGAAGGCCAAACCGGGGCTAGGCACAAACATTATTCAGGCGCTGACCAGCCAGCTGCAAGCGGACATCAAGATATCCGACGCCAATCGGGGACGAGCGTATCCATCGCTCATACGCAAATCGCCGCCGTGCAATCTGCAGACACAGTAGCGGGTGACCGCGCGACATAGATTTTGAGCGCTATCGCCGCAATTCACCTCCATCGATGGGAAAGGAAAGTTACATGCCGAGAACACCAACTGGGCCAAAGAGCCCTCGCGCGCCGGTATCGGCGGAAAAGCAGTCGAAGGATCAGTCGAAGCAGCTGCAGAAGAGGCACTCGACCGCAAGCCGCGCCATGGCTGCCAAGGCTAGGTCGGGTAAGCGGCGTTAGGCGTTCGCTACTCTTCACAAGGAGCTTGTGAATGGACCCAAAACTTCTGAAAACATTGCTTGATAAGAAAGCGGCAGTTAAAGCCGCGACCGAGACAGCGCGCCTGGCGGGCGTTGCCGCATTGAAAGCGGAGACGATTTCCAAACAGTGGGAAGGCCAACAGGCCATAGCTACCGTGGTGGTTCCGTATTTTGACGAAATTCTGCGGGCGATAGGGCCCGCCGGATTCCAATTTTCTCTGGTTCCAAGCTCTAATCCTATCGAGGGCGGTCTGCCGTTGGGTGTCCGCTTTGCAGTCGGCAGCAGTGTAGAACACGAGATATCCGTTGCTTCATCAAAGGTCTGGATCAAGAGGATTGGCTCAAAATCCGACGGTGTTGCTACTGTATTTGTTTATCCCGGTGCCGAAGAACCTTACATTGGCGAACCGCAAGATTTGACGCGCGACAAAATCGGCAAGCTCTTGGAATTGGTAATTGAGAAAGCCTGACGCTATCACAATGACTAAAGATCGAGATCGCCTTCGCGAAGTTTTCGGTCACGTTCCGCAAGCTCGGCTTCGTCGGCTGGGATTATCGTCGCCATGCCATCTTTAACGGCCCTTTTCTGCACGTCATCGACAAAGGTGTGTAATTTGTCGTGATAGTCTCGGAACGCGGCAGTGTAATCAGCCCCGTGACGCTTCAACGCTTCCGCAATCCGTCCTGCTCCAATGATTGCCATCGAGCCGCCCATGCCTGCCACCGGCGATACGCAATAGCCTGCGACACCCACTGGCGCGACCCCGCCCTTTTTGACCAAAACGGCATCCGAATCTGATTGATCCTGTCGAAGTAAAAGTCGTCATCCGTATCCAAATGCTTTAGGGCGGCCGGCACCTTCCAGCCCAGTCCATCGAAATGGTTAGCCAACAGCGCAAATCCCCAGCGCAGCATTTGCACGCCCTCCTCAAGAATGCAGCTTGTTCTACCCTTTTAGCTATCGCATATCACCGAAAGAAATCGCACCGTCACAGTCTGATCTTTCCCTCATGGCAAAGAGCAGAAATCCTTCAGACGCCCAGTTGCGCCGCTTTCAGGCACCGCTAGATTGGCTTTATCCGTGCTTGATCGTCAGCGCTACCGCGAGCCGGACGTTGCGCATCGATCGCACTGAGAAGAAAGACTCCCGAGCGCGCTTCTAAAAGATCGCGGACTGTCGCTTGTTTCTCTGCTTCGGTCAGAGCGGGGATGTCATCAAGTTGAAGTGCAGCGAGCGAGGCGTTGAGTTCGATCTCGCCGCGAGCAGTTGCCATTCCAAACAGCGCGCTTGCAAAGGATTTCCGAATGGAGTGGACGATGAAAGGAGTTGAGACTTCGCCATTGCTCATACCGTTTCGCCGCGGTGCAGGACGACAGCTGCCGCGGCGCCCATCTCGGATGCTTGTCGGCAATATGGTCGAGAGACGATGCTGACCAAGGATGGTCACGGATGGACCTCAGAATGAATTGACATTCAATCCTAATCATATTAGGTGAATGGCTACTGTCCGTCTAGTGTGATATTTCATGAAAGGCACTGTCTTGGCGTCTTCGAGAAGAGTTGGTCTGTCACGAGTGCTCAACGCAGCTTCTGTACTTGCGAACCGGCACGGACTTGACGAGCTTTCTATGAGCGCAATAGCCAAAACGCTCGGCGTGCGCACGCCATCACTCTATTCGCATGTCGAAGGCATGGAAGCGCTTAAGCGGCTGCTCGCGATACAAGCGTTGAACGAATTGGATCAAGCGGTTTGCGCGCGCAACGATTGGCCTCGCTGGCGCCGAAGCGGTCCGTGCACTCCTAATCGCGTATAGAGATTACGCCGAGAAAAACCCCGGCGTATACGCAGCAACTATAACCGACTCCACCGCGATCGGACAAAGTATGGAGCGACGGGGTCGATCAGTTGATGGCGACCTTCATCACTGCGATTCAAGGCTATGGGCTCAAGGGTCCTTTTATTGTTCATGCGCTGCGCGGGCTTCGCAGCCTAGTCCACGGATTTGTCTCGCTGGAAGCAGAAGGTGCGCTCAAGCATCCAGTCGATCGCGACGCAAGCTTCGACTGGCTTGTCGCTTCATTCATTGCGGCGCTCGACAAGCTAGAAATGAAGGCACAGGGAGATGCTAATGTCAGCGGCAAAGCGGCTTCGCGAGCTGTTCCGCGGTCCCGAGATGGTGATCGCGCCCGGAGTATATGACGGCATAACAGCACGTCTCACCGAACAAGCGGGCTATTCGGCAGTTTATATGACAGGCGCGGGCACGTCGTTGGCGCGCGGTTTTCCCCGATTTCGGTCTTCTTGATCTCGGAGAGATGGCGGAGAACGCCGGAATAATTGCGCGCACCTGTGAAGACCTCCGGTGATAGCCGATGCGGACACTGGTTATGGTAACGAACTCAATGTGACGCGCACCATTCGTGAGTTCGAAATGCGCAGTGTGGCTGGACTTCATATCGAAGATCAAGTTGATGCCAAAACGCTGTGGTCATCTTGACGGCAAGGAGGTCATCTCGGCTCCGGAATTCGTTTCGAAGATCCGTGCAGCTGTTGCAGCCCGGCGTGACCCGGATTTCGTGATCATCGCGCGTACCGATTCCCGCGCCTTGCTGGGATTCGAAGAGGCGATAGCACGGGCCAATGCGGCGATGGACGCGGGCGCGGACATGGCGTTTGTCGAAGCGGTGCAAACGCAGGACGAACTCGCTGCGGTTCCGAAGCTCGTAAAGGGGGCCTTGTCTTCTCAATGTTGTGCCGGGTGGAAAGACGCCACGAATATCCTTCGCCGAAGCCGAAGCGCTCGGCTATCGGCTCGCGATCCTGCCAGGGCTACTGCTTGGTGCCGTCATGGTCGCTTGCGATCACGCGTTGCGTGCGGCGCGCGAGAGCGGCATCACACCCGAAACACCGCGCACGGCGGGCGTCGCCGACACGTTTCGTCGTTTTGGCGCCGATGAATGGAATGGCTTGCGCCAGCGGTTTGCGAAGGGCCGACGACTGATGGCGAAGAGCCTTTTTGAAAAAGTGTGGGATGCGCATGTGTGCGCGATCTGGGCGGCGGCTGGTCGTTGCTGCATATTGATCGCCAACCTGTTGCACGATCTCTCCGGGCCGCCAGCGCTGCGCGGACGTTCTGAGCCGCGGGCTGATGGTTCATGATCCGTCCCTGACCTTCGCCGTGCCCGATCATGCCGTCTCCAGCGCACCGGGCCGTAGCGCCGGCACCTTTGAATTGGGCGGCCGCCTCTATGGCGCTCTGAAAGGCCTGTCCCAGAAATCCGGCGTGCGCTTTTTCGATCTCGATCACACCGGCCAGGGCATCGTCCATGTGATGGGACCGGAGCTTGGCCTTGTGTTGCCGGGGGCAACCCTTATCTGTGGCGACAGCCACACCTGCACCAACGGCGCGCTCGGCGCTTTGGCGTTCGGTGTCGGCAACTCGGAAAGCGCGCACGCGCTTGCCACCCAGACTTTGCGTCAGCACAGGCCAAAGCTCATGCGGGTGCGCTTCGAAGGCGCGCTCGGCAATGGCGTGACCGCGAAGGATATGGCCCTGCATCTGATCGGAAAGCTCGGCGCTGCCGCGGGAACAGGCCATGCCATTTGAGTACGCGGGCTCTGCTGTTCGGGACTTGCCGATGGAAGCCCGCCTGACCCTCTGCAATCTGACAGTCGAGCTTGGCGCGAAGTACGGCATGATCGCGCCCGACGAAACTACCTTCGCGTTTCTGCGCGACAAGCCTTTTGGCCCACAAGCGGCCTTGTTCGAAGACGCCGTTGTAGCTTGGCGCGAACTCACTTCGGACGAAGGCGCGCGGTTCGATCGGGACGAATGGATCGACGCGACGGCGATAGCGCCGACGGTCACATGGGGTACAAGCCCTGAGCATGTCGTCGCCATTGATGGAACTGTTCCATCGCCCGACGCACAGAGCGATCCGGAACAACGCCAAGCCTATGGGGCTGCGCTCAACTATATGGGGCTTGAGCCCGGCAAACCCATCGCAGGGACGAAGGTCGATTGGGTGTTCATTGGCTCTTGCGCCAATTCGCGTCTTTCGGACTTGCGCGCCGCCGCCGCGATCGTGCGCGGCAAAAAGGTGGCTGAGGGCATCACAGCCTGGGTTGTGCCTGGCTCGGTGCAGGTCAAACGCGAGGCCGAAGCAGAAGGCCTTGACCACGCGTTTCGGGCGGCCGGTTTTGAGTGGCGTGAGCCGGGCTGCAGTCTGTGTGTCGCCGCCAACGGCGAGCGCGTTCCGCCGGGTGCCCGGGCCGTCTCGACCTCCAATCGCAATTTTGTGGGCCGGCAAGGTCCTGGGGCGCGCACCCACCTTGCGAGCCCCGCGATGGCTGCCGCCGCTGCAATCGCGGGCGCGCTCACCGACGTGCGGAGTCTTTAGATGCAGCCGTTCACAACCGTACATGGCGCAGCGGTTCCGCTTCTGCAGGCCAATATCGATACCGATGTCATCATCCGCATCGAGCGTTTGACGGAAGGCGGCGACCTCGGCCGTTATGCGTTCGAGGCTTTGCGGTTTTTGCCGGACGGTTCGCCCAATCCGGAATGCGCCTTCAACGAGCCGGTCTTTGGCCGCGCGCCGATCCTGATGGCCGGGCGCAATTTCGGCTGCGGCTCGTCGCGCGAAGGGGCTGTGACGGCGCTGATGCAGATGGGGCTGCGTTGTGTGCTGGCGCCCAGTTTCGGCGACATCTTTTTCGCCAATTGCTTTCGCAACGGTGTGGCTGCCGGTCGTGTTGCCGGAGCCGCAGTGGGAACGCCTCGCCGCGCAGGCCCGTCAAGGCGATTTCACGATCGATCTCGACCAGCGGTCCATCACGGCCCCGGACGGTGCGCGCGTCCTATTCGATATCGATCCGCTTCAGCGCGAAGGGCTTCTGGAAGGGCTCGACGAGATCGGGCTCACGCTGCGCTGGGCTGGCGATATCGCAACTTGGCAGGCCGCGGATCGTGCGAAGCGGCCCTGGATATGGGCCATCGAAAAGGCGAACAACACATGACTGAGGCAACAGATGCCAATGGCACTACAGGCGCGCTCGCCACGTGGCTCGCAAACGTCAAGCTCGCGGACGTACCGGCGGCGGTATGCGATCGCGCAAAAGTCTTGC
The DNA here is from genome assembly GCA_037201525.1 of Rhizomicrobium sp. GTDB lineage: Bacteria > Pseudomonadota > Alphaproteobacteria > Micropepsales > Micropepsaceae > Rhizomicrobium. The sequence continues at coordinate 123,481 of JBBCHP010000012.1, forward strand.
TCCTCGACGGCATCGGTTGCGCCCTGGTTGGGGCCAAACTTCCTTGGTCTGTACGCGCGGTTGATGCGGTGACGGGGTTTGAAGGTCAGGGCGAGAGCACCATTATTGGCTGGGGCCGAAAGACCGCCGGTCCGGCTGCTGCCCTGCTCAACAGCACGTTCATTCCAGGGCTTCGAGCTGGATGATTTTCATCCCACTGCGCCGCTGCACAGTGCTTCGCTTCTGGTGCCGGCGCTTCTTGCTTGCGCGGAGTCGAAAGGCCGCGTGCGCGGCGACGATTTTCTGCTGGCGGCTATCAAGGGTTTTGAAACCGGGCCGCGTGTCGGTCTGGCGTTGCATGGCGCGCAGATGCTGTCGCGGGGTTGGCACTCAGGTCCCGTCTTTGGCACATTTGCGGCTGCGGTGGCGGCCGGATCGCTGCTGGACTTCGATGCAGCTCAGTATGAAGACGCGCTTGGTCTGGCGGCGACCCAGTCCGGTGGCCTCATGGCGGCCCAGTTCGAGTCCATGGGCAAGCGCATGCAGCATGGCTTTGCCACGCGCAACGGACTCTACGCCGCCTATCTGGCGGCCAAAGGCTACACCGGAATCAAGCGCGTCTTTGAGCGCGATTATGGCGGCTTCCTCGCTGTCTTTGGTGAAGGCCATTCACCCGATCCGAGCCGGATTGCGCGCGATCTTGGTGAGGTTTGGGAGACGCCACGCATTGTCGTCAAGCCCTATGCAGCGATGGGCGCGTTGCACGCACCGCTCGACGCATTGGCAGATATTCGCGCGCGTCGCGAACTCAAAGCTGATGAGATCGCGCACATCGATGTCTATATGTCTCACGCCGCGTATCATCACGGGTGGTGGGAAGTCACCCGTCCGCTTGAGCCGATCGGCGCGCAGGATGAACGTGGCTTACGCACTCGCGGTCTCCGTTCTCGACGGCGCCGCTCTGATCAATCAGTTTTCGCCAAAACGAATTGCGGCCGATGATGTCTGGGCCTTGATCCCGAGGATCAAGGCGCATCATGAGCCGGAATTCGACAAGGCGGGGCCACTGGGACGCGGCGCGACACGCCTCATCGTTCGGTTTACCGACGGGACGGACGAGGAAAGTCTCATCAAGGTCTCGCGCGGCATCGCCTCACCGTTGTCCGGGGAGGCGACGCTCGCGAAGTTTCGCGTACTTACCGAAGATGTCATCGACGAAAGTCGCAGAGCTCAAATCGAGGATGGCGTACTTGGCCTTGAGACCCTGTCGGATGTCGGTCGCCTGATCACCGCATTGGCAGATCCCGTCAAACCTATTTTCACTTGAGGACAAAATGATACCGCCCTTTATCGCATCTCTGATCGCTGCCTTCTTTAGCGGCGCCTTTCTCTGCAACTGCATTCCGCATCTGGCGGCCGGGCCTTCAAGGCCGCCGGTTTCCGACGCCGGTCGCACGCTTTCGCCGCAAGGCGGATTCGTCGGCGTTTGCGAACTTTCTGTGGGGAACGGTCAATATCGCAACCGGGGCCACGCTATTGGCGCACCATCCATTGACTATTGGCCTCAACGTGACGTTCGGACTCTTTGCGATCGGCTGGTGGTTGCTCGGCGCTTTTCTCAGCCGCCACTTTGCGCGTCGGTTGGGCGAGCCGGCTTAGGCGGGGCGCGCAACAGGCCATCGCACTTTCTGAGCGCGTCATGACCATGCGTGCCGCCTTCCCGTCAAGACTGACGCGATTGGGTTTGGATTCTGCACCTTTGAATGCATGCGCGACCGGCCATGGCCAAGCGGTAAAGCGTTCCACTCACGGTGTGCACAAGATCGGCGAGGACAAGCATGGCTGACGCGTCATCGATTCCACATTACAGACTTTCCCGAACGGCCTGGCCATCGGGACGACGCGCAATGGGAGCGATCATAGGCGGCATCGTCGCTGGTCTGGTTCTGTCGGTTTGGATGTTGATCGGCGAAGTAACAAGCGGGCTTCCGTCGCAGTTAATTGCGATGGAGCGCCAGATCGCCGGCTCTTTGGGCTTTTCCGTTCCGCCTGCGCTTCATACAGCGAGCGTGTTCGAGGATACCTGGGAAACTTCGGCCACCTGTTGCTCTCCGCCTTTGCAGGTCTGGCTTACGCTTTGGTGTGGCGGCGCGATAGATCGGTCGTCATAAATGGACTGTCTTTTGGAATGGCGTTTTATGCTGCCGCCCATGCGGTCATAGGGCCGTTGACAGGTTTGACGCCGCCGATCTGGACCGTTCCGGCGCCCGTGTTTTGGATTGGCTGCGTCATTAATGGCTTCTTCGGTCTGTGCACTGCGTTTTTTGCACATCAATTCGAAGCGAGAAAGCGAGTAACCAATTCGCGGGTGAACGTGTGAATGGCCGCCGCAAAGCGTCGTTACTCTGGACGTAGCTTTGAAGATCGGCGCAACGACCGGCGCGAGCAACTTGTGCGCGCGACGCTTGTCGTTGCCGGTCGCGCCGGCCTTGAGGGAACGTCGGTCGCGGCGATCTGTGCTGAAGCAGGTCTGACGCCGCGATATTTCTATGAGTCTTATTCCAGCCGTGACCAGGTCTTCATGGAAACCTATCGTGCGGCACAGCGATTGCTGTTTGCGCAAATGAATACCCGCCAAATAACCTTTCAACAACCGAGGCGGCGCTTACAGGCTTCTACGCAGCGATCCTTGCCCACCCTGAACTGGCGCGCGTATTCCTGGTCGACCTCGACGACCAAGGACCAGCAATGCGATCCGCAAGCGCAGCAGGAAGCGCCGATCTGGCGCGTTCTCTCGGTCTTCGCGCGGCGCATAGACTCACGCTCGAGGGCATTATTGGTGCCGTCGTTGAAATTGCTAAAGTGTGGATCGAACGTGACTTTCGTGAGCCGGTCGATGAAGTCGTGGAGGTTGCCCTCCCATTCGCGCGCCTCCGATAGCTTGTTCAAAGTGTGCCAGCTTGTCTGATGCGCCACGCGACGAAGCAAAATGAGCTTGGATCGATTTGGAATTGAAGGCTGAGCCTGTGGCGAGCCCTCTGCCAGACTGAGATCAACGTTGATCCTAGTCCCGGCCTATAGCGCGGCCGTCTGTGGAGCGCGATCGAAAATCGCCCGCTCGATCGGCTGGTTGCTCCTAGGAGTATTTCACAGCGTTGGTTGGGCGAGGCCGCTTAAGGCGGGGCGCGTAGCATATCGATGAAGCGCGCGCAGTCCGGCTGAGACATAGCGGCGGCTCGGGTAATAGAGGAAAAGTCCGTCGTCTGGAGCGCACCAGTCGTCAAGACAGCGGACGAGGGCGCCGCTGTCGAGATGGCGCTGCGCCCAATTTTCCCAGACATAGGCAAGACCGCAGCCCTGGAGTGCGGCTTCGACCATAAGGTACTGATCATCGAGCGTGACAGGCCCGGCGACTTCGACATCGATCTGTTCGCCGTTTCGTTCGAACTGCCAGTTGTAGATCGCGCCGCTCGGATAGCGGTAGCGGATGCAGGCGTGCTCGCTGAGATCCGACGGCACGATCGGCACACGCTTGCCGGCGAAATAGGCCGCCGATCCAACAACCGCGAAGCGCAGGCGCGGTTTGATGTGCACCGCGACCATGTCCATGGCTAAGCCCGCTCACCGAAGCGGATGCCGGCATCGAAGCCTTCTTCGACAATGTCCACGAGACGGTCCGTCGCCACGATATCGAGCTGCAGTCCTGGATTCTGCTTGAGAATCGGGCCTAGGATTTGGTGAAAGACAAACGGCGCGATGGAATTGGGGACATTGATTTTGATCGTGCCGAACGGCGTGCCGCGATAGGCGTTGAGCCCGTCGATCGCCTTGGCAATCTGCGCAAAGCCCGGTTCGAGATCGGCCAGCAGCCGTTCGCCCCGCTTCCGTCAGAGACACGCTTCGGGTTGTGCGGTGAAAGAGCCGGACTGCGACGCGTTTCTTCCAGGCTGCGGATAGTGTGGCTGACAGCCGATGCCGCGACGCCGCGCTCAACCGCTGCGCGCCGAAAGTTTTTGAGGCGCGCAACGGCCAAAAAGGTCGCCAATTCCGCGAGTTCAGAGCCGTTCATGGGAAGTCCATTTGCGCGATAAAATTCATCAATCGAATTCAACGTCTGTGGTTTGGCAGACCAATGTCATCGTCCTCGTCCGTGAGGAACTACCGCCAAAACACGGTATTGTTCTGTTACATTCACTACTATGTCAACTATTGATCTGATTATCGGATCAATAGGTCCGGCCTAGTTTCCCATCATTCCGCACGACCAACGGGTCACGCGGCAACCGATGGAGACAGACATGGCCCATGCTTCAAACCAATCCCTCAAGGATCACGTCGTCCTGGTGACCGGTGCCAGTTCCGGCATCGGTCGTGCGAGCGCGCTCGAACTCGCACGCCGGGGTGCAAAGGTCGTCGTCAGCGCGCGCCGCATGGCCCCGCTCGCCGATCTTGTCGCGCAAATCAAAGCGGAGGGGTTTGAAGCGACGGCCGTCGGCGCCGACATCAATGTCGAACAGGACGTGATCGCCCTCGTTGCCAAGGCCGTCTCCACCTATGGCCGCCTCGATGCGGCCTTCAACAACGCCGGTACCGAGGGACAGTTTTCGCCTTTCGTCGAACAGTCGAATGATGTCTACGACACGATCTTCAACGCCAATGTGCGCGGCGTGTTCTGGTCGATGAAGCACGAAGCCAAAGCGATGTTGGCGCAAGGCGGCGGCTCGATCGTCAACAACGCTTCGATGGGCGGTGTGATCGGATTTGGCAATGCCGCGCTCTATGTCGCGAGCAAGCATGCGGTCATCGGCCTCACCAATCGGCCTCACCAAGACGGCATCCATCGAATTGTTCAAGCAAGGCATTCGCGTCAATGCCGTTTGCCCGGGCCTGATCGATACGCCGTTCCAAGACCGAATCTGGCCGTCGCGCGAGGCCAAGGAGAAATTCGGCAAAAGCTCCGTTCCAGGGCCGCATGGGGCACGTCCGAAGAAATCGCTGCGGTGGTCGCGTTCCTCGCGTCCTCGGACTCCTCGTTCGTCTCGGGCCACAGCCTACTCGCCGACGGCGGCTACTCGGTCGCCTGAAACGCGCGGGCTTTCCACCCATCAGCTTCAACCTCAACCACAGAAACCACAGGAGTTATGTCATGCAGTCCCTCATTCAAAATCGCGCTTGCCGCGATAATGACCCACTTCGTCCCTGATCGCGGGACCGGCCAACGCCGCGCTCCAGATCAAGCCGAGCCCGAATGGCGAAGTTAGTATCGTCGTCGATTTCCCGGTGAAGGTGGGCAAGGAAGCCGAATTCGAGCGCGTGTTTCACCGCTCGGTCACGTGCTCGCGGCTCGAACCCGGCAACATTACCTTCAACGTTCACCGCGTCATCGATCAGCCCCGTCACTATGTTCTTTATGAGCAGTGGCGCAGCGTCGATGCCCTGAACAGCCACTTCGCGCGGCCCTTACACCCAAAGCGCTCTTTGCGATGTTCGATCGCAACCTCGAACACCCGGTCGCCGATGGCTTGCGCTTTGTCGCCGATCTGCAACCGGCACCGCGAACAGCGCCTGCGCATACCGATCCGCGCGGACCGTGCTGGAGTGCCGATAAGGGTCCGGGACGCTGACCCCAGCAGATCAAACACCCGCAAACCATCTTCAACGGAGTTCACCATGACCATCGCTTATCCCGATCAGCTCACACTCGTCGCATTCATCAAGGCCAAACCTGCCTTGGCGACGAGCTCGGTCGCTGTCTTCTGACATTGGTCGATCCAGCGCGCGCCGAAGCGGGAAACCTCAATTACGACTTGCATCGGCTCCGAGACCGATCCAGAGATCTGGATGCTATACGAGAACTGGAAGAGTCCGGCCGAACTCGATGCCCATTTCGCGTTGCCCTACATGCAGCGCGTCGTGGCAGGGCTCGGAGAACTGCTCGACGGGGCCTTGGAGCCTGCAGCGGTTCGCGATGGCCTCAAAGCCCGCGATCTCGCCCTCCAAAAACGCCGCGTGAATGTCACGGCAAGTTCAGGAGTTCGAAATGTCCAAGCGTATTTGAAACGACGGTGTGGCGTGATCTTACGTTGCGCAACCGGCTGATGGTGTCGCCGATGTGCCAATACTCTGCCGAGCAGGGTCGGGCGACGGATTACCACCTGATCCATCTTGGGCGGTTTGCCTTGGGCGGATTTGGTCTTGTCATGGTGGAAGCCACAGCGGTTCTGCCGGAAGGACGCATCACACATGGTGATCTCGGTCTTTGGGCCGATGACCAGATCGCGCCACTGCGGCGCATTGCGACTGTACTCAAGGCCAATGGCGCGCGCGGCCGGTATTCAACTCGCGCATGCAGGTCCGAAAGCAAGCTCGCAGCGTCCCTTGGCAAGGCAACGGGCCCTTTGGCGGAAACCGATTTTGCGCGCGGCGAGATGAACTGGGATGTCGTTGCGGCGTCGGAAAATGCCTATGCGCCCCGGTTGGTTGACACCGCGCGAACTGAACGAAGCTGATATGGCGCGGATCAGGGAGGCGTTTGTGGCCGCAACGCGCCGCGCGGCTGAGGCCGGTTTCGATGTCCGTCGAAGTCCATTGTGCACATGGTTATCTGCTCAACAGCTTCCTGTCGCCGGTCACCAACACTCGCGCAGACCGTTACGGCGGCGATCTCGACGGGCGCATGCGGTTTCCGCTAGAAGTGGTTGGACGCCGTGCGCCAAGCATTGCCGCAGGACAAACCACTCTTCGTCCGCATCTCGGCTGTCGATGGGATTCGCGAAGGTGCGTCGCTCGAACAGAGCATAGTCCTTTGCCAGACGGCTGAAGGCGCTCGGCGTCGATCTCGTTGATTGCTCGTCGGGCGGGATTGCACCCCGCTACGATTTCTCTTCAAGCTACGGTTATCAGGTGCCTTATGCGGACGCTGTGCGGCACGATGCCAACATGCCGACAGCCGCTGTGGGTCTGATCGTCGATCCCGCGCACGCTGAGACAATCGTCGCCGAAGGTCACGCCGACATCGTGGCTGTTGGCCGTGAAGCGCTCTTCGATCCGAACTGGGCACTTCATGCGAAGGATGCGCTGGCGCCCTCGGAAACTGAAACCGTTGCCGCGTGGCCGCCGCAAACTGGCTGGTGGCTGAAAGGCCGGGTCGCACAGATCCGATCGTTCGCGCCGGCCGCAGCCCAGCGGCCCACTGATCGCCGCCTAACATCAATCAACCCCGGACATTAAAGGAGAACACACATGAAAACGCGCATTCTTGGCCGCTCCGGCCTTGAGGTTTCTGCTCTTGGACTTGGCTGCATGGGTATGAGTTGGGCCTACGGCCAGCCCGGCGATCATGCCGAGATGATCAAGCTTATCCGCGATGGCGTCGATCTCGGCGTGACGTTCTTCGATATACCGCGGAAGTCTACGGGCCACGCGCCAATGAAGAACTCGTCGGCGAAGCGCTTCAGCCGCTCCGCGATCGGGTCGTCATCGCGACCAAGTTCGGGTTCATAGCTCGACCCCGAATGGCGGCCCGCGCCCGATCGGTGTCGATAGCAATCCGGCGCATATTCGCGAAGTTGCCGAGGCCGCATTGAAACGGCTGCGCACCGATCATATCGATCTCTTCTATCCAGCATCGGGTCGACCCGCAGGTTCCAATCGAGGACGTCGCGGGCGCCGTTGCCGCTCTGATTAAAGAAGGCAAGGTTCTGCATTTTGGCATGTCGGAAGCGAGCGCGGCCACGATCCGTCGCGCGCACGCGGTGCAACCTGTGGCCGCGGTGCAGAGCGAATATTCCCTTTGGTCTCGCGATCCTGAGGCGGAGGTGCTACCGACGCTCGAGGAGCTGGGGATCGGCTTCGTACCCTATAGCCCTTTAGGCCGTGGTTTCCTGACAGGCGTATTTTCGGCGACGACCACCTTCGCGGCCAACGACTTCCGATCCCGCAATCCGCGTTTCAAAACCGACGCTATCGAAAAGAATGTCTCCTTGATCGAGACGCTGCGCTTGATCGCGGCGCGCAAGGGCGCCATGCCGGCGCAGCTTGCCCTCAGCTGGTTGCTGGCGAAGAAGCCGTGGATCGTTCCTATTCCCGGCACGCGCAAACGCGTGCGCCTGGAAGAAAATATCGGCGCGACGGAGATAGCGCTTACCGCCTTCGATATGTCTGAGATCGAAGCGGCCGTCGCGCACCATGGTATCGCGGGCAACCGCTATGACGAGCCCGAACTCGCGATGGTCAATCTTTAAGGCTGATGGCGCACCGGCGATCCGCGCGGATCGCCGGTGCTTTGATGCGCTGGTGCAGCGCGAACGGGCGTTGCCTTTTTATAGAGGTTAGCCCAGTTCGACAGAGAGTTTGTTTGCCTCAGACCGGAGGATTTGCGCATAGCGGGTTTCCATCGCCGGTTTGAAGCGGGCTTCTGGGATGGTCAGGCATAAAGCGCCGACAATGTGACCAGAGCGAAAGACCGGCGCGCCCATGCCCACCGCGCCCGCCACGATCTGGCTTCGTGAGATAGATAGCATAGCCGCGTGTCCTAATCCCTGCGAGATTCTTCTTGATGGTGGCGGAAACAGTTGACAAAACCATGCCGCGGCCAGTCGTGAGCGCTGCGTGGTATAGAAATGATTGATGAGCTATCCGAACTCGTCCTTCGACTCGAAAACGATCCGGACGTAAACGTGGTCGTGTTCGCCGGTGGGGAAGCGCCAGATCAAGCTCTTGGCAGACAGTGTCAAAGAATTTGGCTGCACAAGACCGATCTTGGTCGATGCAAGCGGCAGGATTTTCGCGGGGCACGGCCTCTGGGAGGCGTTAAGGCTTCGCCTATCTCGACGTGGCAAACGATCCACGAAGCCGACAATGAGACAACGTCTTATAGTGTCTCGTGCGGCGAGTAACATAGCTTCGTCTATGGCGACCGCACTCCTCGAGTTTGCAGTGGGGCCTTCGCATATGCCTTGCGGTTGAACGGTCGTTGAAACGGCCAAACGTGCGCTCGAACCGATGTCAGCACGAAGCCGACGGATTTGGGTTGGCGAGGCTTGCTGATTCCATCTTCCTTTTATGAGGTTCCCTGCAGATCGAAAGTCTACGCGGAGGGAGAAGTTCCGTGATCTTACGATTTCCACGACATCGAGTTCGGGCGTAGGATCACCAATCTCGGATTATTTCGCGATGGCGACACAGTAGAAAACCGATAGCGGAGGAAGAGTATGGCGAGGGCAGTCTCGGCGTTTGAAATACAAAGACCGGTTCACTCCTTCTTCATCGGACTAGGTGGGGCGTTGTTAATGGCAGCTCTGTTCACTGACTACATGTATTCCAACAATTCGCTGATGCAGTGGTCGAACTTTTCCGCCTGGCTGATCCTCGGCGGATTAATTCTGGCGCTTGTTTCCGCGATTGTGTTGGCGATCGAGATTCTTCTTCACCGGACAGGGCCGATCCGCTGGCTCGATTTCTCGATCCTCGCCGTCGCAGCCGTGCTGTCGATCATCAATGAGTTCGTTCACACGCGTGACGCCTGGACCACCGTTGTGCCGACAGGAATTACGTTGTCGGCAATCGTGACCATTCTTCTGCTTGTGGCCGGCCTGCGGGGTTGGGCCGTGACGGACGCCAAGCCGGGAGAAGGCCTATGAGCATGGCAGCACCGGTCAGAGCCGGCACTCTATTCGTCACGGCTTTGTTGCTCGCCTCGTGCGACGGCAAAGGAGGCGATCCTGCCAAACAGTACGGTCCCAATCCGGTGCTGCCCGAACCGCAGCAATATCTGATCCCGCCGATGAGCGTCCCTCAGGCGGTGGGATGGAAGCCGGGCGAGACGCCGACCGTCCCGAACGGTCTTCGCATCCAGGCGATGGCGAACGGGCTTTTGCATCCGCGCATCGTCTATCCGCTGCCCAATGGCGATGTTCTGGTTGTCGAGAGCAACAGTCCCGGGACCAAACCATTCCGGCCCAAGGACTATATCCAAGGCAAGGTCAAAGCCCGCGCCGGCGCCGGCGATAAGGGTGGCAATCGCATCACGCTGCTGCGCGATTCCAATGGCGACGGCGTGCCCGAACTCCGGACGATCCTCGTCGATCATCTCCATTCGCCTTATGGCGTGGTCTGGGTCGCGGGAATGCTCTACGTCGCCAACACCGACGCGATCCTTGCCTTCCCGTTCACGCCGGGTGAGACGAAAATCACTGCGCCGGGCGTGAAACTGACGGACCTGCCCGCAGGCCCAATCGATCATCACTGGACAAAGGCGATGGTCGCGAGCCCCGACGGGGCCAAGCTCTATGTCGGCGTCGGCTCCAACAGCAACATCACCGAAAACGGCTTCGATGTCGAAGAAGGCCGCGCGGCGATCTACGAAGTCGACAGAGCGACAGGCGCCAAGCGCATCTATGCGAGCGGCACGCGCAATCCGACCAACCTCGCGATCCAGCCAGGAACGGGCAAGCTGTTCGCCGTCGTCAACGAACGCGACGAGATCGGCCCCGATCTCGTTCCCGACTACCTGACATCGGTCAAGGACGGCGGCTTTTACGGCTGGCCTTACAGCTATTGGGGCAACCATGTCGACGTGCGCGTTCATCCGCAGCGGCCAGACATGGTCGCAAAAGCGATCAAACCCGACTACGGATTAAGTTCGCACGTCGCGACACTGGGCGTGGCATTCAGCAAAGGCGAGACGCTTTCGCCGCAATTCACGAACGGCGCCTTCGTCGGCGAGCATGGCAGTTGGGACCGCGATCCGCTTAATGGCTATCAGGTGATCTTCGTACCGTTCGTGGGTGGAATGCCGAGCGGCGAGCCAATCCCCGTCGTGACCGATTTCCTCGCTGCCGATCGTCACACAGTTCGCGGGCGGCCTGTGGGTGTGGCGCTCGACCGAACCGGCGCACTCATCGTGGCGGACGACGTCGGAAATACGGTCTGGCGCGTCAGCGCTTCGCGTCAATGAGGCGCCTAAGAAAGAGGGCCAAAATCAGCGCGGTTTGATTCCCTGTTATTCTGATATTTTTCCCTGTTACACCAATTGCAATTCCCTGTTCGCGAAAAGCGTGGGTTGCACAAAAAGCCCGCAATTACTGGGCTAAACGCGCGGAACAGCACCGTTACCTGAATTATTTTCTCATTTTCCCTGTATTTTTCCCTGTTATCAGGGAATTGTGGTGCGGAGACTGGCTAGCGCGCGACTGGGTGCGCCACCAATGTTTCCTCATGTTTTTGGAAGCGTTGCCCCTAATCAAAGCGGTGGCGGCACGCATATGGCACGCAGTTTAGGCCAGCCGCTTTCTCAACTGACGCTGCAGCCGCTGTTAAGACCATAGACAGAAAGGAGTGCAAACTCTTCACTCAATAGTCTAAAGCTACAAGCAACTCACAGCGGTCATGATTTCGGAAGCATCGTTGGAGCGCCGACAATTCATTTGGGAAAACGATGCCGAACGGGACTGTCAAATTCTTCAACGCGGAAAAAAAGTTTGGTTTTGTTTCGCCAGATGATGGCGGCAAGGATGTGTTCGTTCCCGTTGCTTCGGTGACAGCTGCGGGTATTTCGACGCTGATTGCTGGACAACGTGTCTCGTTTGAAACGGCACCAGATGGTAGAGGGCCTAAGGCCGTTAATTTGACGCTGCTTGAGGGGCCGGCCCCGGCTTCGGTCGTCCGAAAAACCGCAGTTGGCCCGAAAGCAGAGGAAAATCCGCACCAATTAACATTGTACTATGACCCTTTGAGCGAATATGCGGCGAAAGTGCTCGCAGAGCTTCGTGCGAGCGGGTTTGAGCCGCGGATCGTGAATTATGTGGCGACGCCGCCGAGCGCGGATGACCTGAAAAAGCTCTCCATGCTTCTCCATGATGGAAGTTTGGTAAGGCGATATGACTCGTTGTTTCACGACCTGCGCTTGGACGACCGTTTCATAGGTCAAAATGAGTTTTGGCACGGCATCTTCGAAAACCCCAAGTTGATCAATGGGCCAGTCTTAGCAACAAGGAATGGCGCATGTATCTGCCGTTCTCGCAATGCGGTGGATCAATTCCTCGATGACGCATTTCCTGGTCGCACACGGTCGATGCGGGTAGAAAAAGTTGTGGCGGAACGTGCGGTAGAATCGGCGTCTGAGATTGTGGCGGCAAACGATATTGCAGCGGACACGAAGACGGCAGTGCTCGAAATATCGCAAGCCAGTTCGACGCCGTCCGCGAAGCTCCCGGCTAATAAGAAAAGGGCCAAAGCAACCCCAACAGAAAAGCGCGCCAAGACCCAACAAGCCACGAAGGCTATAAAGAAAGCAACCGGCAAAGCAGCGCCGAAATCCCCGCGGCTTAAAACGAAGTAGCCACAGTTCGGTTTCCGAAGGTGGCTAGCCGCGTCCCACAAGTTCAATCGATCGATTTTATGGCGCCACGATTGTCGTTGCACAATTCGAATTCGGGTTCTTCTTGGAAAAGCGAGCGGCCGTCGACTTGGTCAGTGAAGCAACGCCAAAAGCTTTTGGTTCTCCAACCACGAGGCACAAGCTGTAGGCCAGCGTGTTGTTGGCGGGAAATCCGTTAAAGGGAAAACTCTTCTGCCCGTTATAGACCGCTGACAGGCTCGTGCCGTAATAGCTGGTAGTGCCCCACGCGAATTTCTTCCCGGTGGTCGGTGTGTTGAGCGATCCTTGGCCGCAAGGTAGGCTGTACTGCACGGACTGGTATGGCCAAGTGCCATCGGACGGGAGATTCTGCGTGCCGCCGCAGGAACTGTAGCTGACCCCGCCAGCTTGCTGGTAGCCCGCGATGGTGAAGCCTCGTTCGGCCGCGTAACCGTCAACGGTCGCTGTCGCGGTAAGCTTCGATGGCTCAAACAGTCCCATTTCAAATCCGCCGGCGAGTAGCGCTTGGTAACGGGCGCCTTTGTTGGCGCCTGCCCAAGTCCAAGTGCTGTTGCGGACGACAGGGGTCTGCGTCGGTGCAAACTGAAATTGCTGGTCTCCCCAAAGGACAGTTTTTACTGTGCCGTCGCGGTCGTTGTCGAAGACCATCACACCGTACGGGCCGCGCATGTCAAAGCTGACCAAGTCTGCGGTCGACGCAGATCCACCGGGAGGCACGACTTGGGCAAGGCCGACCGAAACATCAATCCGCGGATAGTCCTGTCCATCCTGGAACACCCACGTCGTGGACGCTGGCAGCGTATAAAACGCGTAGTTGGATTTGCCCGGCGGCAACGGTATCGAATCTTCGCCTGTGTTGGGATCAACTGGATCGGCCACGATAGTGCCGTAGTGGCCATACTGGATCGTGAAACGTTCGGCACCGGCGCCGGGTGGCGTACTCGGCATCGAGGTCGCGGCGGGGAAGTCCAAGCCCAGCGGTGAATCATCCTTGCCGAAGATATGACTGGCAATCGTATCGACAGTGCCATCGGCGAATTGGCGGTAGCGCTCATGCGACACGAAATACCCGAAACCACCGTCGCCGCCTGACTCCGCTTTGATCGTCACAGTTTTCGCACCGACGATATAGGTGAATTGAACGGCATACCCGCCATGGCCTGGATTGCCATTGCCTTCCTGTTTGAGAGCCACCGTGCGCAAATTTCCACTTGCATCGGTCCATGACCAAATGTCGGCTGCAACCCCGTCGGCAGTCCCGCTCGCAACGGACACTGCTTGAGCTGTCGACCAAGGTGCTACGCCGGTAAGAATCAAACAGGTGGTTAGGATTGGAGTTACAAGCTTCATTCGGAGGCCTTTTTGCGGTCGATCATCGCGACGACGCGTGCGTACGACTAAGGATACTAAGAGCGATTACGATCCTGCGCAAAAAAGCGAATTCTTCCCTGTTATCTGATTATTTTTCCCTGTTATTCCGCGAACAATTCCCTGTTACACAACCCGGTGTGAAATGCGTACAGGCCCGCGAATACGGGCTGAAACAACCTTTTTGGTCAGCGGAAAGGCGGCTTTTCCAATTTTCCCTCTTAGCAGGGAATCTTGAAGTAGAGACCGGCTGGCTCGTGACTGCGTGCACCACCACGCATATTATAGCGTAGATACTGGCGAAGTTCTTGGACAAGCTATGATGAACAGCCCGGCATCCCGCTTTGTGAAGGCCATATTTAGAATGATTTTCATGTTTCGCGGTCCGAATTTAGCGATACTGTTGTGATCTGATCTCCGGTCAGGTGTGCCCCCCTGGATTGCGCCTCCTTAATTTCCTCATCAGACAGAGACGCCCGCAATATCGTCGACAGTCGTCGAACTGCTTCTTCGCCTACGGGCTCTCGGGGGCGTGCGAAATCCCGGTATAAGTTGTCGGCATAGCCGGATACTAAAGCTGCGTCTCTCAGATTCCCGGCGAGCGCGAGACGCAATGCCAAGTGATCGAAAAGCCAAAATAACATGCCTTCATCGCGCAACAGCGGCACAGCTTCCTATCGCTGCACTGAGCGCGCCACCGGTGTCGCCACGGAAGGTCAGCGCTCCGGAGACCATCCCAAGCACGTAGCCCAAAATATCGGTGTGATAAGTATCTCGCAGGCGTGCGATTAAAGTATGGCCGCCAGCAATAGCCCCGTCGATGTCGCCAATTTCCAACACTGCTTCCACCAAGTTAGCGAAACAACGAGTGCCGCGCGATCGGCGCCCATGATTTCGCACAATCGGACCGCCTTCATTCCGATTTCTCGAAACGGCGTGAGATTTCAGTCTTGCCTCGACGCAGAACTTGACCGACCACGCTGCCGCAAGCGCGCGTGGCCGATGCGCTCGCTCCACCCTCTGTAGTGCTTCCTCAATTGAAGCATGGGCTTCCTCGATGTTTCCAAGCATCAGAGATGCGTAGCCAAAGGCGGCAATCGCGCTGCCGAGATTCTGTTTGTCGTCCAGTGTGCGGAAGAGCGCGACGGCTCGTTCGAACTCTTGGCGCGCGTCCTTGACGGCGGCCGTATTGAAATACAGTTCGCCCATACCGCGCCGCAGATGCGCTTCAAGCTCGGCCGATGTATCGGATTTCAATAAGGAAACTGCGGCGCTCAGCCGGCGCCGGCCTTCCGCGCGCACCGGCAATTCCCGCCATAACGGCCACGAGCTACCTGCAATCGCAATCGCCAGATCGCTGTTCTCGTGCATGCACCAATCGAGCGCGCTGCGAAGGTCGTCGAGCAGCGGTGCGTAGCGGTCGAGAAACAGCGTGTCGCTCATCGTCTCCCAGTCGGCCATAGCCTGCCGCGAGGTTTGCAGCACGTATTGCGCATGCTTCAACCGTATGGCATGTGCCTCCTCTGAAGCGCTCAACTTCTCAAGCATCACGGCTCGGGTGGTTTCGAGCAGCCGATAAAGATTTTCACGCGATCCAGAATACGACCGTGATCAAAGACTTGCGGATCAGCTTGGCAGTCAGGGTGAGAACATCGTTGGTCTCAAGTGCGTTCGCCGCTGCGACGGATTCCGCTGCCGCCGCCGCCGAAAATGATCCCGAGAAGACCGCGAGGCGGCGCAGGATGATTTTCTCCTCCGGCAGAAGAAGATCATAGCTCCATTCCAGAGCCGCGCGCAGCGTCGAATGGCGCGGTGGCGAGGTACGACGAGCGCTCAGCCAGCTTTTCGATGGATCATTCAGCTTTGCTTCCAGTGCGGGCAAGCCCAGAACGTCAACCCCAGCTTGCGACCATCTCGATAGCAAGAGGAAGGCCGTCCAGCCGGCGGCAAAGTCGCGCGATGATCCTGATATCGTCGTCATTTAACTTTAGAGCGGGGGTCAATCCTTTGGCGCGCTCGACAAATAATTCGACCGCGGCCGTCTTTCGGATCGCGGATAAGTCAGGTGCACCTTCGCTAGGGAGCGCGAGCGGCGGAACTTCAAACACCTGTTCACCAAAGCAAGACAGCGGCTCGCGGCTCGTGGCAAGAATGCGCACTTCAGGTGCCGCGCGTTGAATCGCTTCGCATAACTCCGAGCACGACCCGATGATCTGCTCGCAATTGTCCAAAACAATTAGGAGATTTCTGCGCGCAAGCTGTCGCGCGAGCGCTTCGAACGGCGTTGCGCTTTCGCCGATCTTGATGCCTAGCACAGTCGCAACGGCACCTGCCGCCGGTGTTCCGTCAGCGACAGAGGACAATTCCACAAGCCATGCGCCGTCTTGAATTCGGGGGCCGCGGCGTTGGCGACTTCAAGCGCCAGCCTTGTCTTCCCCTACGCCGCCCGGTCCAACAAGTGTCACCAGCGCATTGTGCGTGAGCGATTCTAATGCCGCCGGGATCTGGGTGTTTCGTCCCACAAGGCGTGAAGCGCCGCTCGCGGAAGTGGTGGGAAGGTTGCCGGCATTCTGCTTTTGAATCGGCGCCGCATAAACGACCTGCTCGATGAATCGATAGCCGCGGCCTTGCTTGGTTACGATGAACCCGTCGCCCAGCGCTTTGCGTAGTGCGGTGATATGAACGTGCAATGTGTTGTCGCCGACCGCAACCGGACCCCAGACGCGAGACATTAATGCGTCTTTGGTCACCAACGATCCAGCTTGTTCGACCAGCGCCAGTAGAAGTCGGAAATCCGTGGCCCCAAGCGGGATTGGCGCCCCGTCCGCGCTGAGTTCCCGATTTGCCGGATCGAGTGTGAACCGGCCAAAACGATATAGCTCGCTGCTCATCCCTGATTTTAATGCGTCGCCAGAAAATTTCAGAATCTGAATCAGGACATGGCGGTCACTTAGGGTCAATACAATGGAAAATCTTGCGCGGATTGACGCATTGGCCGTCGCCCGCTTCCCTCCATGCAAAGGACCAAAATTCACATGCGAAATAAAGTGGCATTGATGATGACGGCCGCGGCAGTCCTGTGCGCAGCCACCTCAGCTCAAGCGGGTGTCAAAGAAACCACGATCTATTCTTTCACCGGCGGTAATGATGGCAGTTTTCCGCACGGCGGCGTGATCGGCGACGGCAAAGGCAATTACTATGGCGTCACGACCAGCGGTGGCGCCGGCCACAGCGGTGTGGTCTTCGAACTCAGCGCTCCGAAGGGTGGTGCGACAACTTGGACGCAGACGACGCTTTATTCCTTTACCGGCGGCAGTGACGGCGCCAACCCGCAAGCCGCGTTGACGCGGGATGCCAAGGGAAATCTCTACGGGACGACCTATAGCGGTGGCGCAAACGGCGAGGGTGTTGCGTTCAAGCTGCACAAACAGGCTGGTATTTGGAAATATAGCCTTTTGTGGAGCTTTACCGGCGGCAATGATGGCGGCGCACCCTCCGGTGCGTTGTCGATGGACAGCGCGGGCAACATCTATGGCACCACGACGCAAGGGCGGCACGGGTGTTGTCGGCACCGTATTTGAACTGACGCCGCCTGTGACCGGAAAGAATTGGTCCGAAAATGTCCCTCTACAACTTCACCGGCAACAATGATGGTGGCGAGCCGATGGGCGACGTTCTGCTTGGGTCGGATGGTAACATCTACGGCACGACAGCTGGCTATGGTCAGTTCGACTATGGTGTCGTGTATCGCTTGACGGCCCCACAAAGCGGCGGCAGCTGGGGCTTTTCGGTGCTGCATGCATTCCAGGGCGGGTCCGACGGCGAAGTGCCGCGTGACGGCCTTGTCCAGGACGCAAGCGGCACGCTCTATGGCGCCACGGCTGGCTTTGACAATAGCTACGGCAACGTCTTCCAGATAAACACCGACGGCAGCAACTACAACGTTATCTATACCATCTTGGGCGGTCAGGGGTTCACAGGCAACGGTCCGTGGCAAACGGTGACGTTGGGCGCTGACGGCAAAATCTATGGGCACGACCTACGCCGATGGCGAAAGTTCGTTCGGAGAGGTCTTTCAGTTGACGCCGCGCGCCGGAAAATCGTGGAAAGCGAAAGTGCTGTACACGTTTCCGGGTGGTGCGGGGGGCCAGTATTCCTACTCAAAGCCGTGGATCGACAAGGTGGGACGTCTTTATGGCACGACCTATGGTGTCGCAGGACAAGCTGGCTTTTTTCCCGGCACGGTTTGGCAGATAAAGCCGTAATATCAGATATTGTTGAGAGATCGGGCCGGGAAAAGTTCTTCCCGGCCCTTCCTTCTTGTCCGGAAAGCTACAAGCGTCTCGAAGCCAAGACATTACGGGGTACAAGCCGGTTTAAGCAAAACGGTGAGTTTCGCTAGCGCGATAACGAATCTCTTGCGGGACATAACTCATGGGGATCACATCGCAGGCAGACTGGCTTGAGCTCTGATCTGAGCGATGCGGTCCTTGACTTCTATCAGATCTCGAGTTGCGAAACCCTCTTGGAACTTCTTGTAGACCGGGTTCAAAACACCAAATGCTTCGTCGTGCTGGCCTTGCTTTTGCAGCAAGACGCTCAGATTAAGCGCCGCACGAAGTTCCCACGCCAAGGCTCGTTGTCGATGTGCAAGATCGATTGCCTGAACATAATGGGTATTTGCCGAGCCATGATTGCCTTTGAGTTCCGCGAGTAGCCCGCGAATCCGCAGCACTTCTGAAAAACACCAATGCTCATGGTTCTTGTCCTTGTTCTGTAGCTCCGTCATCCAGTTGAGAGCTTCATCGGGGCGGCCGAGCTTGATCGCAAGCTCGCACGTGTGCGCAAGAACCAGGACGCTGAACGCTTCCATGCGCGCCTTTTTCAGCAGCCTCAGACCCTCGGATATGAGCGGTGTTGCCTTGTCGAATTGGCCGCGTAATCCCTGACAAAGACCCATGATGCAAAGGCCAAAACCGGAGTCACTGTCGATGGAATGAGTCCGGCCTTGCTCAAGCAGCGCGACGGAATCCTGTTCGATCGTGCTGATGTCCGTCTCGGACAAATAGGTGTTGAGACAGGCCCAAGACATCGCAAGACCGACCGGGATCGAAAGTCCTGAAGCGCGCGCATCGGCAACGGACCGTTCGCCCCAAATCTTGGCTTGATCGGGATAGCCTAGTATCCAGAGTGTGCTGGACAGCATGGCCGATGCGTCGACGTGCCGGTCATATCCGGTGGCCCGAATGCTTGCGAGGTGAGCGCTCTCGGTTTCGAGCGAGAAGTATTTGGTCAGGCACAGCCGAGAATCGTCAAAGCAGGCGACGTGATGGAGTGAATGACCCAGCATCCACTCGCCCATGGCCATGGCGCCCGGATCTCCCGTTACGTTTGCGAGTTGGGCGCATTCTTGTGCGATGTCGAGTGCATCCTGGTACTGCGCCGCGCGTATGCTTCCGCCCCAAAGGACGAGATGAGAATGGAACTGAGCCGGGAAATCTCCAATGGCCTTGGCACGCTCGAGAGTTAGTTTCCAGGCAATCTCGGTCCCGTCGGTGAACCCTCGGGTGAACAATTCCGACGCCGCATGGGAAATCTGTAACCGCAATTCCTGCTGCGGTGCTAAATCTCCCGCTGCTGCCGCGGCCTTCGCCAGCCATTCGCGGCACTCGGACAAGAGTGCTCTGCTCAACCACAACGGTGCGGCGAACGATGCGATATCAATCCCGAGGGAAACATCGCCACCAGATCCGAATGACCAACGCAACGCTGTGCGGACGTCGTCGATATCGCTTTCAGAAGGCACCCTCATGTCTGATACGGAGTCCGCAGGGGAGAGTAACACCTCGCATACATAGCGAGCGTGCTGACGATGAGCTGTCGATAACTCTTCAGATTCTTCCAGCTTTCTTCGCGCATAGGCGCGCGTCGTGTCCAAAAGCCGATAGCGGGTGACTGGTCCCGGCGTGTCCAGGATCATCAGGGATTTTGCGATCAAGCCGTTCATAGCTTCAGCCATTTCGCTTTCGCCGGTATTCGCGCGGGCGACATAAAGCGCCGCGTTCGGAGCGAAGCTGCCTGGAAACACCGAAAGGCGGCGCAGAACTGCGCGCTCAGTGTCGGACAGAAGATTGAAACTCCAGTCTAGTGTCGCACCAAGTGTTTGGTGCCTCGGAGGAGCAGTTCGCCTTCCCGGCCAAAGCAAGGCAAATTTCGTATCGAGCATTGTTGCCGTATCTTCGACGCCGTAAGTGGCGGCGCGACTGGCGGCCAGCTCAATTGCGAGAGCGATCCCTCCCAGTTTCCGGCAGATTTCTCCAACTGCTTTTGCCTCGCTGTGGCTGATATCCGATGTTCTTCCGCCGGCGCTCGCCATGCGTTTCAAAAAGAGCTGCGCCGAAGGATAGGTCAGAGTTTCCGCCGTGCTGAGTTCGGTGTTTTCAGGAGGGCAAAGAAGCGCCGGAAGGAAATGGATGTGCTCGGCTCCAGCCCTCATAGCTTCCCGGCTTGTGCCCAGAATATAAAGATCGCGCAGTTCTGAAAAAAGTCGCTGAGTGATCGCTGCGGCTTCCGATATCAGATGCTCGCAGCCGTCCATAACGAGAAGAAGGCGCCTGCCGCGCAGATGCTTTGCGATGCTCGTAACCAGGTCTGGAAGATCCGCGGCGAGGCCAAGCGCCGCGGCAATCGACGCCGGAAGCAGATGCGGTTCACCCACTGGGCTAAGATCGACGAAATGAACGGCCCCGTCGAATTCGTCAATAAGCATGTGCGCGACCGAAAGTGCAACAGTCGTTTTTTCCGACGCCGCCCGGCCCGACAATGTTCACAAATCGCTGCGCGAGAACCTTTCCGGATATCGCCTGCACCTCATCTTGGCGCCCGATCATGCCCTGCAAGGCTCTGGGCAATCTAAGAGTCAATTGCGGCGACAGAAGCGGGTCTCTTACTACCTCAACGGCGTGTTTCGATGTCGGGGCTATGAGCTTGTAGCCTCGTCCGGGCACATTCATAAGATAGGTTTGGTGCTTGTCCTGGTCTTCCAGAACCCGGCGCAGCGCTGAGATGTGAACGCGAAGGCTGACATCTTCGACAAAGACGTTTGGCCAGACGTTGGCCAGCAGTTCCTTTTGGGAGACGATTTCTCCGGGCACTTCCGCCAGCATCAGCAGAATGTCGAACGCGCGGCCGCCGAGCTTTATCGCGGCACCGTCCATCTTGAGTGCGCGTTCCTTCGGAAAGAGCTGGAACGCTCCAATGACGATGATCTCGTGTGTTTCGCGATGTCCGTTGTTCATTGTTGATACCATGCAAGAACGGCAATTGGGCCGCAGCGCCGCTTGCCAAGTCTGGCTCTTGTACCGGTGGATCGTCTACCGTTGGGGAAAGAAATCCAGATCGATCTTGTGCTTTGTAGCGAGAAATCGTGCTTTACCGCACGGTCATTGGGCGATCAGAAGATCGCGCCCGTGGATATTCAATGCCGTGTATTCGTCAAGTATAATGCCTTCCCAGAGTCGGCTGACGCTCATTTCCGTAAACGCGAGCGCCAATATCATTTCCACCTGATCCAGCGCGTCTTTTTCTTATCGATTTTCAGCAGACGCAAACATACCAAAGGGTGCCGAAGCGTGCAATCTTTGCAAGACGAGGCCGGGCCTAACTTGGACCAGAAGGAAAGTATTTTGACTGGGCGACAGATCGCACTTTATTTCTCCTGGTCCCGGCCCGGCGAAGCTGCAGCGCCTCTTGGCGTCCTGGAAAATCGCTTTCCCGCGCTTTTCGAACTTCGCCGGCTTCGGTGGCCGCAACTCGAGCAGTTTGCCGATCTCGATAGGTTCGATCAGGGCATTGGCGGCTTCCTGGATCATATCCAGTTGCCGAACTTCGCATTGTTCTGCGATCTGGCGTCTGCCTGGACCGGTAACCTGGTTCAACGCTTCGAGCGGCGATCCGAAAAGGCTTTTGTCCAATAGACGCGCAACTTCTGGACAAAATCGATACGCTTATCGTGATCAGCTTTGACTCTTCATCGACGGCGCAGCTTCCAGAACAAGAAGAAGTCTCGGCCATTCGCACATTCTTGCAGAATCCCGAGCATACGCTCTTTGTTTGTCCTCATCACGATATCGGCGATGTCTCGCGGTTACCTTCCGAGGAAAGGCGCTCGCGACAGGAGGCGGAATTTCATCATCATGGCGATCCGGCAATTCCTGCTACTCAACGCTTTGGCGGTTTCGCTATCGCTCTTTTGGAGGAGTTGGGTGTGCCTGTCAGGAACCGATTTGGTTTGCGTCCGGCTCTGTCTGCGAGTGGCTCGCCCGCTCCGCTCGATATTGCAAGAGAACTAGATCGATTTTCATTGTTGGACGAGGTTACGACGTTCAACGCTCATCCGCATCTTCCGCACTTTGAGCGTCTCGATGCAGCCGTAAACAAACTTGACGTACTCGCCCGGCAGAAAATCGATTTGGAGGCGCCGCCACATCCGTTTGTGCTTGATGGGCATACCGCGTTTGACGCGTTGCTCCAAAGCAGGCCGGAGGTTTTCCCAGGTCGGCTGCTTGTGTGTGACACAACGACCTGGAGTTCCACGGCAGGTGGACTTAATAGCTTGCAGAGCTTTTGGCGAAACGTTGCCTGTCTCGCGCAAGGAACAGACTAGAGGTGTGGGCCGCATATAGGTTTTTTGCAGTAACGCTGTAAAGTATGCGTAGGTTTTGATAAGCGCATGGTCTTTTCAGCGCATATATCCCGTGCGTTTTACATTGTAGACGAAACAATTGAGCCTGCATTCAATAACAGTTCTTGCCCCCAACTCCGCGTTGCCGCCGAAACGCAACACATTTTAACAACCCACAACGTGAACTCTGCCGGTCGCCGCGTCATTCTCACGTGGCAGAAAAGAAGCGGAGCACTCATGCTCGAACTCGCCGATTCAAAGAAAAGTGATACCCATATCCGCACCGGCGATGTTTCGCAGATCGTCGCGGAGTTGTTGCGCGCGAGGTCTCGAAAATCTCGATACCGACCCCGCGGGCGCGACGGAATTCGCGTTCAGGGCCTACTCCTTTCTACAAACGGCGCAGAATGCTGCGCCGGACGTGGAGGCGCGCGGTGGCCTGATGAGATGGCAGCTGCGCAGGCTGAAAGCGCACATTGACACGAATCTCGAAAAGTCGATCACGATCAATGAACTCGCCGCGTTGGTAACTCTTGGCGCCAGTTACTTCCAGCGGGCGTTCAAGAAGTCATTTGGGGTCAGCCCGCACGCCTATCTGTTGGAGCGCCGCATTCAGCGTGCCCAGACTTTGATGCTGACAACCGACAATTCGCTCTGCGATATTGCCTTGGCGGCTGGTTTCTCAGACCAGTCGCATCTGACCACGCGCTTCCATCGTGCGATCGGTGTGACGCCCAATGTCTGGCGGCGTGAATGCCAGTGAGGATGCGATGCTTCCAGCCCCGGTTCTTGCGCTGTTGGTTGCCATCACAGTCGGCATTATGTTGCTCGCTGGGCGGTTGCGCCTGCCGTCATCGGTTCTGCTGGTCGCGAGCGGAGTAGCGCTCGCCTTCGTACCAGGCTTACCGGAGGTCCGTCTCGATCCGCAAATCGTGCTGACCATCCTTTTGCCGCCGCTGATCTACGCAACTGCGCTCAACGTGAGTTGGCGCGACTTTCGGCAAAATCTGCGGCCGATCGTGCAGCTCGCCTTCGGTGGGGTGGTGGTGACGGCGCTGGCGACCGCGGCCGCTGCGCATGTGCTGTTGGGATTGCCCTGGTCTGTCGGCTTTGTGCTTGGCGCAATCGTTTCACCACCCGATGCCCTTGCGCCGCTCACGATACTGCGGCGCGCGAATCTGCCGCGGCGCCTCGCAGTCATCATCGAAGGCGAGGGCCTCGCCAATGACGCCACGGCTTTGCTCCTCTATCGGATCGCAATCGCCGCGTTCGGCGCGAGCGCATTTTCACCGGTCGATGCCGCCACTTCGTTCGTGACAATCATCGCAGGGGAAATCGGTTGGGGTCTTGCGGTGGGTTGGGTTCTCTTACGCGTTCGCCGGTGGGCACACGATCCGCAAGTAGAGCTTTTGCTGTCTATACTGACGCCCTTTCTGGCTTATCTGCCACCCGAAAGTCTGGGCGGATCGGGTGTGCTGGCGACAGTTGTTGTGGGTCTCTATGCCAGCTGGAACCGGCCATTGCTTGTCAGTGCAGCGACACGGCTACAAAGCACGTTCTTCTGGAATTTCTTCAACGACGCCATTGCCAGTCTGCTCTTTTTGACCACTGGCCTCCAAGTCCGAACGCTCTTGGCAGGCAACGTTGCCCGATCCACGGTCCAGCTCATTATGGCTGCCGCGGTGGTCAGTGTAGTGATTGTGGTCATTCGCTTTGTTTGGGTCTTTTTTTGTACTTATGCTCCGCGTTTGTTCTCCGCGCGTACCCGAAACAATCCGGCGCCGCCCTGGCAATGGCCATTTGCGGTGGCATTCACGGGCGTGCGCGGTGTCGTTTCATTGGCGGCGGCGCTGGCCATACCGCTTAATACCGCATCCGGCGCGCCTTTTCCGGATCGAGATCTTTTGCTGTTCCTGACCTTTGCCGTAATTGTTGTCACCCTCGTTGGTCAGGGTTTGCTTTTGCCCTTTATTGCCCGGGTTCCAAGTCTCCATGACGGCGGTGAGCACGAACACGCGCTGGACCGTCAAGCCGAAACTTCGCTACGCCTTGCCGCTATTCATGCTTCGACGACTTTGCTGAAAAGCATAGATGTCCGTGCCGACGTCGCCTCTAGCCTGCACGAGCGCCAAGCTGACCGTCTGTCGCGTATCCGCGAAGCGAATAATCGCGAGTTGGCGCTCCACGACGCCGTCGAACTGTGTATGCTCGCTTGCGAGCGCGATGCTATCAACGAATCGTATCGTGCCGGAGTGCTCCACGACGAAAGCCGCCGCCGCATAGAGCGCGAACTCGACCTGCGGGAAACCGCGATCCGCAACTATATAGACGAAGAACTGACCGCGCGTTTCATACAAAAGCGCGCCTTCTTTTTACATCACCGCGTACCCGGTCTCCGTATTCTCAACGCACCGATATCCAGGCGGAAGAGAAAACGGAGATCTACATGCCGGCTGTCTTGAAAGAGAAAGCGCTTCCAGCCCCCAATGGCGATTTCTACAGCATTGCGGAAAGCCTGGAGCCCGACGAGATCGCAGTCGTCAAGAAGGTCCGCGCCTTCATGGAGGCCAAAGTCGCACCCATCATCGACAAATACTGGGCCGACGACGCTTTCCCTTTCGAACTGGGTTGCGCCCTTCAGAGAACTCGGCATCGGCGGTCTCGGTCTCAAAGGTTATGGCTGTGCCGGCGGCAGCCAGAAGCTGTTCGGCTGTGTTGCGATGGAGATGGCGCGCATCGATCCATCCTTCTGCACATTCTTCGGCGTGCATGACGGCCTTGCCATGGGCTCGATATATCTCGATGGCTCGGAGGAGCAGAAGCAGAAATGGCTCCCGGCCATGGCATCCATGGATGTCATCGGCTGCTTCGGCTTGACCGAGCCTCTGATTGGTTCGGGGTGCCGCGGGCGGTCTCACCACAACCGCCAAACGCGACGGAGACAGCTGGGTCTTGAACGGTCAGAAGATGTGGATCGGCAATTCGCCGTGGTGCGATCTCTCGGTGATCTGGGCGCGCGATGTGGCCGACAACCAGGTCAAAGGCTTCATCATCGAAAACAAGTCCACGGCGGGCTTTTCGGTCGAGAAGATAGAACGCAAGATGGCGCTAAAGGTCGTGCAAAACGGCCTTATCACCATGAAGGACTGCCGCGTGGCAGAGGCAAACCGGCTTCAGGGCGGCAATTCTTTCAAGGATACGGCGCGTGTGCTGCGTATGACACGCTACATGGTGGGCTGGGCCGTCGACCGGTTGTCAGATGGGCGCGTACGAGAACGCGCTCGCCTACACACAGAAGCGAAAACAATTCGGCAGGCCAATCGCGTCGTTCCAGCTGGTGCAAGATCTGCTGGCCAAGATGCTTGGCAATCTTACCGCGGTGCCAGTGCTTGATGCTGCGATTGGCCGAACTCGACGACCAAGGCAGGATGCTCGATCACCACGCAGCCCTCGCCAAGTCTTTCTGCACCGCGAAGATGCGCGAGACTGTCGCCTGGGGTCGTGAGCTATGCGGCGCAAACGGCATCATTGTCGATAACAAGGTCGGAAAATTCTTCTGCGATGCGGAGGCGCTCTATTCCTATGAGGGCACCTATCAGATGCAGAACCTGATCATCGGCAAGGCCGTTACCGGCTTCAGCGCCCTTCATCTAAATTTTACCGGAGAACCGCCATGGCGTCCCCCGCCACGCTCGCGCTCGACAACGTGCTCTACGAAAAGAAGGGCGCCATCGCCACGGTGACGCTCAATCGTCCCAAAGTGATGAACGCGCTCAACACTCCGACCTGGAAGGATCTGCGCGCGGCATTCGAAACAGCGCACGACGATGTCGAGGTGCGCGGCGTCATTCTGACCGGTGCCGGCAAGGCGTTTATCGCGGGTGCCGATATCAGCGAGCTCGCCAAGGTTTCCGCTGTCGAGGCCGAGCAGGCCAGCCGATTTGGGCAGGGGGTGCTCGATTTGATCGAAAATCTCGGCAAGCCCGTGGTTGCGGCAATCAACGGATTCGCGCTTGGCGGCGGATGCGAAACGGCGTTGGCGTGCACGATCCGACTCGCGGTCGAAACCGCGCGCTTCGGACAGCCGGAAGTGAAGCTCGGCTTGCTGCCGGGTGGTGGTGGCACCCAGCGGCTTCCGCGTCTCGTCGGCAGGGGCAGGGCGCTGCACCTCATACTTTCCGGCGAGATTATCGACGCGAAGGAGGCTTACCGCATCGGTCTCGTCAACGAGATCGTGCCGGCGGATCAACTCATTGCGCGCGCGGAAGAGATCCTGGCGCAAATCGCAGCCAACGCGCCGGTCGCGATCAAGCTCGCGCTCGAAGCGACCAACAAGGGACTCGAAACCAGCCAAAGCGAAGGTCTGTTGCTGGAGGCATCTTACTTCGGTCTCTGCGCCGCGACAGAGGATAAGCGCGAAGGCACTGCGGCCTTTCTGGAAAAGCGGGCTCCCCACTTCCAGGGTCGCTGAACGGCGGTGGCCCCACTCGCGTAACTTCGTGCGCGATCGAGGCCTCGACAAGGAGAACACCATGCCAAACGACAACATCTTCTCTGGCCTTAAGGTCGTCGATCTCGCGAGTTTTTATCGCCGGCCCAAGCGCAGCCGTGATCCTGTCGGACTTTGGCGCCGACGTCGTCAAGGTCGAGCCACCGTCCCGGTGAGCTATGGAGAATTGCGCACAAGATCCCGCCGCAGCCGCAAGCCGACGAGCCCTATCCATGGCACCTGGCAAATCGCAACAAGCGCGGGATCTCTCTCGATTTGAAGACGTCTGGTGCGCGCGAGATCTTGGAGCGCCTGGTCAAATGGGCGGATGTGCTCATCGTCAACACGCCTCATCCGGCGCGCAAGAAGCTGAAGCTCGAATATGATGACGTTGCGCCGTGGAATCCGCGATTGATCTACGCCGATATCACGGGGTTTGGCGAAAAAGGCCCCGACGCCGATTTGCCTGGTTTCGATATCACATCCTATTGGGCGCGGAGCGGTCTTTTGTCGATGACGCGCGACGCAGGCGAGCCACCGACATGGCCGGTGGCGGGGAGCGGAGACAACGCGACAGCCGTTGGTCTCTATTCTGCGATCGTCACCGCGCTCTATCGGCGGGGAAAAGACCGGCAAAGGCTCTCACGTCACGACATCCCTGCTCGCCCAGGGCGTTTGGTCGGCAAGTGTGTCCATCCAGGGGGCACTCAGCGGCGCCAAATTCTATGGCCAGCACGATCGCACGCATCCGGCCAATGCCGCGATGAATGTCTATCGCGCAGCGGATGGAACATGGTTCGTGCTTCTCGTGACGCCGGACAAGATCGCGGCGCTGGCCAAGGCCGTCGAACGCACCGATCTTCTGAGCGATCCGCGGTTCTCGACTCCGGAGATGCTTGCGCGAAACAGGCCGCAGCTGACGGCAATCCTTGATGAAGCCTTCAGCGCGAAGCCGATGGAGCATTGGTACAATACGTTCAGCGGTGTCCACGTCACCTTCGGTGCGGTGCGCGGTCCGGAAGATGTCATCAACGATCCGCAATTGCGCGCAAACGATATTGTCGTTCCGCTCGAAGGGGTTGGCGGCAAGCTGACATCGACGATCAGCAGTCCGATCCAGGTGCACGGTGGTCGCCAAAGTGCCGGCCCGGCGTGCGCCTCATCTTGGCGAACATACCGAAGATGTTCTGCGCGAACTCGGGTTCGACACAGCCTCTGTCGGCGAGTTCCGTGCTCAAGGCGCGATTCCTGGCGCGCCCAAGCCAGCCCAATAGCGGAGCTTGAAGTGAGCGACATCCTCATTGAGCGTGCCGGCAACATCCTTCGGATGAATCTGAATCGCCCCGCCCAGAAAAACGCGATGACGGGCGCCATGTACACAAGCCTTGCCGAAGCTTTCCACGAAGCTGACCAAGACGAGACCGTCCGCGTCGTGCTTTGGCACGGTGTCGGAGATGCGTTTTGCGCCGGTAACGACATCCACGATTTCCTCGACAACCCGCCGCAGGCGGGAGACTTCCCCCAAGCTCGATTGATCAACGCGCTTATCGGCTTCGAGAAGCCGATTGTCGCCGCTGTGCAGGGCGCCGCCATCGGCGGAGGCACAACGATGCTCACACATTGCGACTTTGTTATCGCCGGCGAGAGTGCGAAGTTTCAGTTGCCGTTCGTCAATCTCGGCCTGGTCCCGGAATTCGGATCGAGCTACTCCGTGCCGGCGCGCATTGGTTATCTGCGGGCAGCGGAACTGATATTGCTCGGGGAGCCGTTCTCTGCCTCGCGAGCTTTGGAGCTTGGCGTCGTTACACGCGTGGTATCCGACGCGACGTTGATCGAAACGGCCACGGCCACAGCGCAGAAGCTTGCCGCAAAGCCTCCCGGCGCGTTGCGCGCCTGCAAACGTCTTATCAAAAAGTCTTCGCTCGAGCGGATGAAAGACGCTGTGGAACTCAAGAACCAGGAGTTCATCGATCGCCTACATAGCGCGGAAGCCAAGGAAGCTCTCAATGCTTTTCTGGAAAAGCGCGCTCCCAATTTCACAAACATTCCAGCGTGCCATCGCAACTGAATACACAAGCACCGCTCCCGCCATCGCAGGAAGAGAGAGACCGCAATATGTCCCAAGAAAATCAGTATCTTCGTCCGGCGCGATCGAATCCTCCGGTCGACTATTCGTCCTCGATCTCAGCGGCGGCCACGTCTTGGCGATGGACCCTGATGGCAAAAACAAAACGGTCATCGCGACCGGATGCCGAAATCCGGATGGCGTCGCAATCGATGCCGAATGCGGCCATGTCTACTGGACCAACATGGGCGTGCCGAACCTGGACGACGGCACGATCGAGCGGGCCGATCTCGACGGCGAGAACCGCCAGAAGGTTGTGCCTCAGGGCCACACCTATACGCCCAAGCAGCTTCATCTGGATAAGGCGAACAGACGACTCTACTGGTCCGACCGCGAAGGTATGCGGGTGATGCGTTGCAACCTCGACGGATCGAATATCGAAACCCTGGTCGACACCAGCGATGGTGATACGACGCGCCGCGACCAGACCAAGTGGTGCGTCGGTATCGCCATCGATCATGCCGCGGGCCATATCTACTGGACACAGAAAGGCGGGGACAATGCCGGTGACGGCCGCATCTTCCGTGCTGAGATCGACATCCCGAAGGGGCGAAAACCCCACCAGGCGAAGCGATATAGAAGTGTACGTCGATGGATTGCCGGAGCCGATCGACCTCGAAATCGATCCGACGACGCGCATGCTCTACTGGACCGATCGCGGCGACCCGCCGCGCGGCAACACCGTCAACCGCATCGCGCTTGATCGCGCGCCGGACGAACCGCATATACCCGAGATCATCATGACGCATCTGATGGAAGGCATCGGCCTCGCGCTCGATCTCGCAAACCGGCGGATGTTCATCACCGATTTCGGAGGCTCGGTCTACAGCGCCAATCTCGACGGATCGAACCCGAACACTCTGCTCTATGCGCAAGGTAATCTCACTGGCGTGGCCTACGCCGAAATCCCCACCAAGGAGTAATCGATGACCGATCACAAACCCATCAACCGCGTCGCCGTTATCGGAACCGGTGTCATCGGCGCGAGCTGGAGCGCGCTCTTCCTTGCCAAAGGCCCTGCACGTCAGTGCTACCGATGTCGCGCCGAACGCCGAAGCCGCATTGCGCAAATTCGTTGCCGATGCGTGGCCGGCGTTGGAGCAGATCGGCCTGGCGCCAGGCGCGTCACAGGACAATCTCACCTTCAGTGCCGATTTTGCGACCGCAGTGAATGGCGCCGATCTGGTGCAGGAGAACGGCCCAGAGCGGATCGAATTTAAAAAGAAACTCTATGGCCAGCTCGACGAATTGTTGCCGCCGGAGGTCATCATCGCCTCAAGCTCGTCTGGCCTTACCATGAGCGAGATCCAATCCGGCTGCCCCAAACATCCCGAACGCTGCGTGATCGGCCATCCTTTCAACCCTCCGCACCTGATCCCGCTTGTCGAGATTGTCGGCGGCAAGCAGACCTCCGAAGATACCATCGAACGCGCCAGCGCGTTCTACACATCTCTCGGCAAAAAAACTGTCCGGCTCAAAAAGGAAGTCCCCGGCCATGTCGCCAATCGCTTGCAGGCGGCGCTGGCGCGCGAGGTCTATTATCTCGTTGCCGAGGACATCGTCAGCGCCGCCGATGTCGATGCGGCGCTCTGCTGGGGTCCGGGATTGCGCTGGGGCATCATGGGGCAGCTCATGCTGAATCATCTCGGCGGCGGTCCCGGCGGTATTGAGCACTTCCTCCAGCAATTCGTCGGTCCCGTTACCGCGTGGTGGAAGGTTCTCGGCAATCCCGTGCTCACGCCCGAGGTGCAGAAGAAATTGATCGACGGCGTGCATGCGGAGGTTGGTTCGCGATCGATCGCAGAACTCGCCGCTCAACGTGACGAGATTCTGCTCGGGCTGCTCAGCCTTCGGGCCAGATACGCGTGAAGCCATCATCGCGATAGGTGATCTTTTGGCGGCCGTCGAATTCCGCTTCGACTGAAAGGAGCAGTCGCCATGACTGTTGCCGAGCTTTGTCCCGATAGTGCAGGACGACCGCAGCTTCCAAAAACGGAGCCGAAGTCCGCGATGACCGGAGGCAGGATTCCGCGCATCGTGATCGTCGGCGGAGGTTTCGGCGGTCTGACCGCTGCTGTGGCGCTGGCAAACGCGCCGGCGCAAATCACCCTGATCGACCGTCGTAACCATCACCTATTTCAGCCTTTGCTCTATCAGGTTGCGACTGCAGGTCCTCTCACCCGCCCAGATCGCAACGCCAATCCGTAGTGTGCTGCGCGATCAGAAGAATACCACTGTCCTCATGGATGAGGTCACGGGTGTCGATTCAATCCGTCGCGCCGTGCTCTTGGGCGAAAGACGTATTCCATTCGACTATCTTGTTATCGCGACCGGTGCCCGGCACTCCTATTTCGGCCATGACGAGTGGGAGCCCTTCGCGCCCGCCTCAAATCGCTTGAAGACGCAACCGAAATCCGCCGCCGCGTGCTGCTCGCCTTCGAGCGTGCGGAAGCAACAGACGACAAAGCGAGCAACTGAAGCTCCTGACCTTCGTGGTAATCGGCGGAGGTCCCAACCGGTGTCGAGCTGGCCGGCAAGATGATCGAGGTTGCACGTCTTTCGATGCGGAAGGGCTTCCGCAACTTCAACTGCTCCGCGGCGCGCGTCATTCTGGTCGAATCCGGCAGCCGTCTGCTGGCAGCATTCTCGGACGAACTCTCGAGCGCCGCGCTAAAGCGGCTCGGTGATCTGGGCGTCGAGGTGCATCTGAACCACGCGGTCACTGCCTGTGATGCCGACGGTGTCGTGATTGGCGGCGAGCGTATTCCTGCTGCGACGATCGTCTGGGCAGCCGGTGTGGCCGCGTCGCCCACGGCGCATTGGCTCGGTGTGCCGGCCGACCGGGCCGGACGCGCCATTGTCGATGGGGATCTGAGCGTGTCGGGCTATCCTGATGTGTTTGTCATTGGCGACACCGCAGCCGCGAAAAAACCCCGATGGCAAACCGGTGCCAGGTCTGGCCGCCGCCGCCAAACAGCAGGGAAGCTATGTCGCCCGCGCAATTCGTGCGCGCATGGAGGGCAAGCGCGTTCCGGCCTTTGCCTATACAAGCTTCGGCAACCTCGCGATGGTTGGCCGCGATGCGGCGGTGATAGAATTCGGCCGCTTTCATCTCACCGGATTCGTCGCTTGGGCGCTTTGGTGCTTTGCCCATATCTATTTTCTTATCGGCTTCCGCAATCGCTTCACGGTTGCGCTTGATTGGGTATGGAGCACGTTGACCTACCGCCGCAGTGCCCGCCTTATCACGAAAAGCCTATGAACCACGCTCAGGGTTTAATCGCCGCCGACGTTTGTTGAAGCGCATCGACCCAGCGCCGGAAATGCGGATGGTTCTGGAAGTTGTGGCGCAGCACATCCCACTCCGCCTTGAATGCTTCGGTGCGCAACAGGTCGGCGATATCGGCGTCCCAGATGCTCCAAATCGAGCCGGACACGTAGCGGCGACGTCTGAGTTCATAGAACTCGAAAATCAAATATATGGCGGCCGTCGCGGCTTCGGGATCGCCGGAATTAAACATCGCGCCACGCCGGATCGCACGCACGCGGTCGGAGTAGGCGAGAAAGATTTGAGCGCCCAGCTGAAGCGAATTGTTGCGAACAGTTATAAAGATCGCGACGGCACCGATCACTACCGATCCTACCGCCACGAACCTGAGTAGGTGCTCGATCATGCAGCTGTCCTCGCCTCATGGGAAGAAGGTGTGGGCCGGACGTTTGGCCCACTAGAGCCGCCAGTCGGGAGGAAGGGGGCGGCTGATCGTAGGGAGAGTATGCCGTAAACGATCACTCGCGGATTTTATGATCGTTGCTCACATTGCAGGAAAGAGCCGTGGAAAGCGTTGCGTCGGGCCGGGAACAATTCCTGTTTGCGCTATCGATCCATGATGAAGCGTTATAAGGGGGCTGTCACCCACAGGTTCTTGGTGATGCACAAAGCGGCAATTCAGAGCATTCCATCCAATACCGGTCGCAGCGTCTCAAATAGCAAAGACATGAGGATATGGCTGGCCGCAACAGCGGTGCTGAGCCGTCCTCGCTGACGGTGCGAACAAAGGGACAGCATCAATGCGGTCGCGGCGGATGCGGATTCGGTGCATGTTCTATCGAAAACCCGAAAGGGCGTTCGAATGAACTGGCTCGCACGCATAACCGCCGGTGCAAAGCTTCATTACCGGCTGCTTCTCGCGGCATCGTTGGCGTTGAGCGCCACAGGCTGCAAACAAGGGATATTGGACCCGCAGGGGCCCATCGCTTCCGACGAACGTACGCTGCTTTTCAATTCTGTTGCGATCATGCTGACGGTCGCCGTTCCGGTCATCGTGGCGACATTGGCCGTGGCCTGGTGGTATCGCAGCACGAACCGGCATGCCCGTTATCGGCCCACCTGGGTTTATTCAGGCAAGATCGAGATCGTCATCTGGTCGATCCCGGCGATGATCATCCTGTTGCTGGGCGGCATCGCGTGGATCGGAAGCCACGACCTCGATCCGGCAAAGCCCATTGCATCGGCGCGTCCTGCATTGCGGGTGCAAGTCGTCGCGCTCGATTGGAAGTGGCTGTTCATCTATCCGCAGCAGGGCGTGGCAAGCGTGAATCGTTTGGTTGTGCCCGCGGGCACGCCGGTGTCTCTGGAACTTACGTCAGCCACCGTGATGAACAGCTTCTTCATCCCGCAGCTCGGCAGCCAGATCTACACTATGGCAGGGATGGCGACACAGTTGAACCTGCTGGCAGAACGTGCAGGGCGTTACCCCGGTCTGTCGGCACAGTTCAGCGGTGACGGCTTTTCCGGAATGCGTTTCTCGGCCGATGCCGTTTCGACGAGCCAATTCGCGGCCTGGGTATCGGCAGCGCGCGGCGGCGGTCTCACTCTCGACGACGCGCACTATGCAGAACTCTCAAAGCCAAGCGAGTACGTCGCACCGTTCACTTATCGTGCAATCGATCCGGATCTTTTCGCGCGGATCGCGGCAATGACGCCGGCCGCCGCGACGTGCATGCGAACCGAACCGCAAGGCGCCGTTCAACCCTGCGATAAAGGGCTCTGAAGTATGTTGGGCAAACTGACCTGGGCCGCAATTCCACTTTCCGAGCCGATCCCGCTTGTCACCTCACTTGTGGTGATCCTCATCGTTGGATCGATCCTCGGCTGGATCACGATCCGCGGACATTGGCCCTATCTCTGGCGCGAATGGATCACGTCGGTCGATCACAAGCGCATCGGCGTGATGTACACGTTGCTCGGCTTGGTGATGCTGCTACGCGGCTTTTCCGACGCGTTGCTTATGCGGTCTCACCTCGCATTCGCCGCCGGCGCAGGGCAGGGTTATCTGCCGCCAGACCACTATGACCAGATTTTTTCCGCCCACGGAACGATCATGATCTTCTTCGTGGCTATGCCGCTGGTCGTCGGTCTGATGAACTTCGTCGTCCCGTTGCAACTGGGAATTCGCGACGTAGCGTTTCCCACACTCAATTCGGTGAGCTTCTGGCTCACCGCGACCGGCGCATTGCTCATAAATCTGAGCTTGTTCATCGGCGTGTTCGCGCGCACCGGCTGGCTGGTCTATCCGCCACTTAGCGAACTCAAGTTCTCGCCGGACGTCGGCGTCGACTATTATCTTTGGTCGGTCCAGATCGCGGGCATCGGAACATTGCTATCTGCCGTAAATATGGTGACGACTATCCTCAAGATGCGCGCGCCCGGCATGACCTACAGCCGCATGCCGGTGTTCTGTTGGACAGCGCTGGCGGCCAATCTCAGCATCCTGGCCGCATTCCCCGTGCTGACCGCTACGCTGGCGATGCTGACGCTGGATCGCTATCTCGGGTTCCATTTCTTCACGAATGACGGCGGCGGAAACGCATGATGTTCGTGAACCTTATCTGGATCTGGGGTCATCCCGAGTCTACATCCTCGTACTTCCCGCTTTCGGAATCTATTCGGAAGTCGTCTCGACATTTTCCGGCAAGCCGTTGTTCGGCTATCGCACAATGGTGATCGCCACGATGGCGATCTGCGTTTTATCCTGCATGGTTTGGCTCCATCACTTCTTCACTATGGGTGCCAACGCAAATGTGAATGCCTTCTTCGGCATCATGACGATGATCATCGCGGTGGCCGACAGGCGCCAAGATATTCAACTGGCTTTTCACGATGTATGGCGGACGCGTGCGTTTCGAAACGCCGATGCTCTGGTCGATTGGCTTCATGGTCACATTCGTCATCGGCGGCATGACCGGTGTTTTGCTCGCGGTGCCACCGGTGATTTCGTCCTGCACAATTCTCTGTTCCTGATCGCGCATTTTCACAATGTCATCATCGGTGGCGTCGTATTCGGCATCTTTGCCGGTTACACCTATTGGTTCCCGAAGGCCTTTGGTTTCCGTTTGCATGATGGTCTGGGCAAGGCAGCGTTCTGGTGCTGGATCATCGGATTCTATCTCGCTTTCATGCCGCTCTATGTGCTGGGCCTCATGGGTGCGACGCGGCGCATGCAGCATTACGACGATCTTAGCTGGCAGCCCCATATGCTGGTCGCGCTTGGCGGCGCCCTGCTAATTTTCTGTGGGATTTTGTTTCAAGCCGCGCAACTGATCGTGTCGATCCGTAAGCGAGAGTATCTGCGCGATACGGTGGGCGATCCGTGGGACGGGCGCTCGCTCGAATGGGCTACAATTTCGCCACCACCAACTTTTAATTTCGCAGTCTTGCCGGACGTGCGTGGTGGAGAGGCCTATTGGGACATCAAGCAGCGCGCCATCGCGCAGCAGCACCTTGCTGCCGCACCCGATTATCAGTCGATCGAACTGCCAAAAAATACACCGACGGGTTTCATTACGGCGTTCTTCGCAACCGTCACCGGGTTCGCACTCAT
The DNA here is from genome assembly GCA_037201525.1 of Rhizomicrobium sp. GTDB lineage: Bacteria > Pseudomonadota > Alphaproteobacteria > Micropepsales > Micropepsaceae > Rhizomicrobium. The sequence goes on from JBBCHP010000012.1 coordinate 159,385, forward strand.
CTGGCAGATCTGGTGGCTGGTCGTTCTAGGACTGATCGGCGCGTTTGCCGTATTCGTTGCGTTTGCCTGGCGCCGCGACGATGCGTTCATAATTCCTGCGGCGGAAGTTGCCCGCCTCGATAACGAACGCCGGGAGGCACGTTCCGAAGCGCTGCTGTTGCTCGATACCGAGCGGCAAACTGAGGCGAAGACGGCTATTGTTACAGCCGATACCGATCCTTACCGTCTCGGCCATCCGCGACGTCCCGGATGCGCCCTTGACGCAGAGCGAAGCGGGCCCCGCCGACAAGCGCGTCGTTGCCGGATTCGGCTTCTGGGTATTTCTCCTTTCTGACATTGTGATGTTTTCCGCTTTGTTCGCGACCTATGCGGTGCTTGGCAAAGCAACAGCGGTGGGCCGGATGCGCGGCACCTTTTTAATATATCCACCGTCGCCATTGAGACGATTTGTCTACTCATATCGAGCTTTACATGCGGGCTTGCCGCTCTGGCCACGCGCAGCCGCAATTCCGGGATGACACAGATATTTCTCGCGATCACAGCGATATTCGGCGTCGCCTTCCTTGCCATCGAGTTGCGCGAATTCGCCACGCTTCTGAGCGAAGGCAACGGGCCGGGGCGATCGGCGTTTCTGTCGGCGTTCTTCACGCTGGTCGGCTGCCACGGGCTGCACGTCACAGCGGGCCTCCTATGGCTGGGGACGATGATGGCGCAACTCCAGACACGAGGATTTCTGCCCAGCGTTCAGCGGCGCCTGATGTGCTTCAGCCTTTTCTGGCACGCGCTCGACATCGTCTGGGTGGCTGTCTTCACCATCGTCTATCTGTTTGGGACCTTGCCATGAGCGATCAACTTTCACCGCAAGCCGGCGGCACCGCACCAGGCGACGAGAGCGACAGCTTCCTTGCCGGCCTGACGACTTATGCAATCGGCCTGGTCCTGGCGCTCGGACTGACCGCGACCTCCTTTCTGGTCGCTCGCTCCGATCTGTTGTGGGGGCCGGGTATTCCAGTTGGATTGGCCGTGCTCGCAATCGCGCAAATGGGCGTACATCTCGTCTTCTTCCTTCACATCACCACGGGCCCCGACAATTCCAACAATATTCTGGCGCTCGCGTTCGGCATCATCATCGTCTTTCTCGTCATTGTCGGATCGTTGTGGATCATGGCGAACCTCAACCACAACATGATGCCGACGCCACAAATGACGAACATGCACATGCAACCCTGACCCGCGATCTTGGGTGCGCCATGAAAGCCGTTGGCTATTGCGCTGGGTTATGCCGGCTTCTACACGGGCCCCTCCGCGACTGCCGATATCGAAGGAATTCTGATTCATGGCGCTCAAGGTCGCAGTCGCTCATTGTGTTGTTTCCGGAATCGTAGAGACAAGATCGGGCTGGACCGGCGAAGCTGGCTCATACAAGGTTGCGTGATTCAAAGGGAAATTTTTCGATATGGCCGGGGAGCAAATCAGGACATCGGAAATTATTCGCCGCGCACTTCCCGCTGCGACTCTGCCTTGCACTCTGGGAGGGTGCGGCGCCGCGCCATCCTTCTCCATCGTCGGGCTTATTTTCCCGTTTGGCTCGCAAGCGGTATAGTCGGGATATTGGCAGCTCTGGTCGCGCGTCAGATATTTGTCGCGACCGGGCTTTCGTCGGAGCTGCCGTTCCAGTTTTTTGTCTGTGTTGCGATTGGCACGATTGTGGGGCTCTTCGTCTGGCTGGTGTGGGTCGGTATCTGAAGATGAATACGGGCGGACTCTCGAAACCACACAGGCGGGGCCTGCTGATTTCAGTGGCAATCATCATCGTGGCTCTTCTGGCCGTGGCATTCGTCGCGTGGTTCAGCCGTCTCGCCACAGACGATGCCACCATCGATGCGGACGTCGTCCATGTCGCGCCCGCGGTCGGTGGCCGCATCATCAAACTGGCTGTGCAAGAAAACGCATTCGTGCATAGAGGCGGCCTACTATTTCAGATCGACCCCGTGCCTTATCGCCTGACGCGGGACCAGGCGGCCGCCAATCTCGATATTGCGCGCGCGGCATTGGATACCCAGCGCCGTTTCGTTTCGACACAGAAGTCCAATGCGCAGATCGCGGGTAAACAGACCTCCCGCGCGCAAGCAAACTACGATCTTGCGGTGCGGACGACCGGACGGCTCAAGCCTCTTACCGGCCAAGGGTATGTGCCACAGCAGCAACTCGATCAGGCAGAGGTTACGGCGCGAGACGCCGCCACGTCGCTGCAGCAGGCGCGTGTACAGGCAAGCGCCGCAACACAAGCCATCGATACATTGGCCGCGGCGGAAGCCTCGGTGCGCGCGGCGACCGCGGCGCTTGCCCTTGCCCAGCGTGCGCTGGATGACACAACAGTGCTGGCCCCGCATGACGGCAGGATCGTCGGTCTCACAATTTCGACCGGCGAGATGGTCATTCCGTCCCAGGCATTGTTTACGCTCGTCAATACGGAAGAATGGTTCGCTGTTGCGAATTTCCGCGAGACCAATCTTGACGACATCGCGGTGGGCGATTGCGCCACCGTGTTCTCCATGATCGACAGGCATCGGGCGATCAAGGGCGTGGTGGACGGTATCGGCACCGGTGTCCTCACCGATGATCGCATCAATCTGCCGCGATCCGTGCCTTACGTGGAGCCGTCGCTCAACTGGGTCCGTGTGGCGCACCGCTTTCCCGTGCGTGTGAAGTTGGAGAACGCGCCCGCCGGTCTTGTTCGGCTGGGCGCGAGCGCGATCGTCGAGGTTCGGCATGGCGCAGCTTGCCATTGAGCATCGTCACTGGTTCGCACAGGTCGCGCGGCAGCTCGCACCCGCTCCTGGACGACTTAATTTCGCTGTCCGTCTGGCTCTGCTTTGTGCCGCAACGACACTGATCACTGAAATCTATCAAACCCCGGACGCGGCGCTGACGGCCTATGTCGTGTTCTTTCTCAATAAGCCGGACCGGATGAGCAGCATCATTCTGCCGGTGGCCCTGACGGTCGTGCTCACGCTGCTGATCGGATTGGTGTTTCTTCTGGCGCAATTCGTGCTGGACGATCCCGGGCTGCGCGTGCTGGCGATGGCGCTTGTGTCGTTCGGATTTCTGTTTCTGGTTTCAGCGAGCAAGCTGAGACCGCTCGGTCAGATTTTCGCTTTGATCGTCGCCTACGCGCTCGATCTGCTCGGATCAATTCCGGCGGGCGAGTTGGCGACGCGCGGTCTTCTCTATGCATGGCTGTTCGTGGGAATTCCGGCCGGCGTTTCCATTCTTTTCAGTTTCCTGATGGCGCCGCCGCCACGCCGCTTGGTTCAGGATGCGCTGGCTAGGCGTGTTCGGCTCGCCGCGCGGCTACTGAACAGCCGTGATGGCGAGGCGCGCCGCGCTTTGACCGAAGCGTTGCGCCAAGGAAACGGTGAAATCGACGAATGGTTGGGTCGTGCCGCTGCCGAAAAAACTTCGCCTCCATCGGATATTGCAGCACTGCGGCAAGCGTCGCGCGCCAGCATCGCGCTTCTGCTGACCCTGGATTTCGTGGAGCGCACACCGGCAGCGGCCCTGCCGCCGCCATTGGCGCAGGATCTGGGTGAGACTTTAAAAGAGATGGCTGCGATCCTGGAGCGTGGTGGTTATCCGCTAAGCGCGACGGTGCCGCTGGCGCCACCGCTGTCGCCGCTTGCCGCGACGGCTTATGACGAAATCTCCGATTGTCTGGAGCGCTTCGCGGAGAAGCCGGATAACGAGTTGCAGAATCCGAAGACTTCGTCCCGGCGGTTTTTTTCTGCCCGACGCCTTCACCAATCCCGAACACTTCCGTTATGCGCTTAAGACGACCGCGGCGGCGATGCTCTGTTATCTTACCTATTCGCTTCTGGATTGGCCCGGCATCCATACCTGCCTGATCACTTGCTATATCGTCTCGCTGTCGACCGTTGCGGAGAGCATTGAAAAGCTCGCGTTGCGCATTGCGGGATGCCTCATCGGCGCGGCGATGGGCCTTCTCGTGCTGATCTTCCTCGTTCCGGCCTACGATTCCATCACGGCATTGCTGCTGACGGTCTTTCTTGGCTCCTTCGCCGCGGCCTGGGTGGCAACAGGCAGCCCGCGGATTTCCTATGTCGGTTTTCAGATCGCCTTTGCCTTTTTTCTATGCGTGATCCAGGGCCCGAGCCCGGCATTTGACTTGGCGATCGCGCGCGATCGCGTGGTCGGCATCCTGTTCGGCAATCTGGTCGTCTATCTGATCTTCACACAGGTCTGGCCCGTGAGCCTGAAGGCCCGAATCGAAAGCGGTGTGGCGAACCTTGTGTGGCAGCTGACCGAATTGGCGCGCGCGCAAGGCCGCGCTTCATGCCGCGCGGCGGCCATCGAGGTGCTTTCCGTGCACGCAGCGGTCGAGGAGGAACTGGCGGTCATTCGTTACGAGCCCGCCGAAATCCGTCCGTCTGCTCGTTGGCTCACCTTCGGCGAAGATGTGCTGGAGCGTGCCGCAGCGCTTGAAGCGCCGCTTTTTCTGGCGTCCGAGCGCGACGAAGCCATGGCGCAACAATTTGCGGATCGCCTGAGCGGAAATGCGCAGTCACAGCACGCGAAGCATGGCAAGCCCGATGCATTGGCATCTGTCGTGGCAGAGAAAGTCGACGATCTGAAGCGCGCATTGATCAAAATGGAGTCGAGCGCTCATGCGACATCATAAGGTCATCCTGTCGGCGCTTCTGCCGTTCCTCCTTGCGGGTTGCGCCACCTCGGCACTGAAGCTTGCACCGTCCCGTCCCGATCGCCCCTGGAAGCCCGATACGAATGCTGCCGGAGAAATCCAGCCAGGCGAACCGGCGTCCGAAAGCGCGGACGGCTATGTGTTGCCGTCCAATGCAAGCCTATCGCCCGCGCCGCCGGCACCTGTTTTCAAGAGCGACCATCGCTATACGCTTGCGGAATTGATCGATATTGCCGAGCAAAGCAATCCCGCCACCCGCATCGCTTGGGACAGCGCCCGCAACGCTGCGCTTTCTGTGGGCGTTGCCGAAAGCACCTATCTTCCGCGTGTCACCGCCAGCGTGGTGGCTGGTTATCATGTCGCTCATGGTCATGACTCTGCGCTGGGTTTCAGCGCGGACGGCGACAATTCGGCAAGCGGCACCATTTCCGCGATTTCCGCCGAATGGTTGTTGTTCGATTTTCGGCAAGCGGGCAGCCCTCGTCGAAGCAGCACAACAAGCCTCCATTGGCGCGACATCGCTTTTACCGCGGCGCATCAGCAGGTCATTCACAGTGTCAGCGTGGCCTATTTGCATATGCGGCGGCGCAAATCCCGTGTCGATGTGGCGGACCGGTCGTTGAAGAACGCCGAAGCGGTCGAGGCGGCAGCCCAGGCGCGGTACAAGCATGGCGTGGGCACCGTCATAGAGACCGCGCAAACGCATCAGGTGACGGCGCAGGCGCATCTCGCCCAGGTTCAGGCGGACGGTGGGGCGGAGAACAGCCGTGTTGCCTTGCTTTCCGCAATGGGCATTTCGCCGCTTGCGGTTCTCAAGATCGCGACGCCCAACAATCAGGTTCTATCCCCTGTGGCGCTTGGCTCCGCCGACAAAATCGTCTCCGACGCGCTTGCGCGGCGTCCTGATATGCTGGCGGCTTATTGCGGCACAAAAGGCCAGCGCCGCGAACATTCGCGCTGCTGAAGCCGATTTCCTGCCCAAGGTTTTCGTCGCGGCCACGGGCAGCTATAGCAATGGAGGTCTGGATCTTAACGCATTGCCGTCGATCGGGTCGCCAGCCGCCCACTGTCAATCTCTCGGGCAATCATCTGGGCGCCACCGTCATCGCCGGTATTACTGTTCCGATCTATGATGCAGGTGTGCGCGACGCGGCGGTGAACGCGCACGCGCGGATGCGGACAAGGCAGACGCATTTCTGAACCAGACACGCAACGACGCGGTACGCGAAATTGTGTCTGCGCAGAATGCCTTGCGGACCGGTGTTTCGGCCTACAACGCGGCGCGTGAGCTGGAAAAGGCGTCGCAAACAAGTTTTTGATGCAGCGCTGGCGGCCTATCGAAACGGCGTCGGTTCAGTCACCGACGTTGCGGTGGCTGAGACCCAATTGCTGCAAGCCGGCAATACGGCAAGCCGATGCTTACAGTGGAGCGCGCTCGGCGGCCGTCTCTCTTGCGTTCTTTGCCGGAAATTTGGGCTCGGCGCCGGAATAGGCGGCCAAGATGCCAGCCAGACGCGGGCACCTTGATAGTCGCCCGAGCACATAGCCAATGTAGTTCGGGCGGCAGGGAATGATCCCAGCGCCATTGATCCAATTCGCTGTCCAGTTCGTACGAAACTGCGATGATCCTCACGTCCCCAACCTTTATCCGAAGCCGATGGCTTGAAGCACTTGGTCGCGTCCGTTGTGGCTCTATTCTGTTCGTCGGACCGTCCGGCGAAGAGTGGGCGATTTTCGGGTTCGGAGCAAGGACCGGAAGCGGTTTTTCCACATTCGTGAATGGGGTGTCCTGGAACGGTTGGTGGTGCGCGGCGATATCGGCCTGGGCGAGGATTACATCGCCGGTGCTTGGGAAACCGACGATCTCGAAAAGCTGATTTCGTTCTTCCTGCTCAATATCGAAGAGCTCGAAGGTTTCGCTCACGGCAATTTCTTCCATCGGCAGCTTTTTGCGATTTGCAACACACTCGTGCGTCGCAACAGTCTGAGCGGCAGCAAACGCAATATCGCGGCGCACTACGACGTCGGCAACGACTTCTACTCGCTCTGGCTTGATGAGAACGATGACTTATTCGTCAGCCTTGTATGGTCAAGCCGAACGGTCGCTCGCTGAAGCGCAGCGCCGCAAATATAGCCGGCTACTTTCCAAACTCCCAGATCGGAATGCATCGATCCTTGAGGTTGGGTGTGGGTGGGGCGGCTTTGCCGAGCAAGCCGTCGATGCGGGGCATGCGGTTACAGGCCTGACTATTTCGCCAGCACAGCACACCTTCGCGACCAATCGTCTCGGCGCCAAAGCGGACATCCGCCTGCAGGACTATCGCGAAGTCCGAGGCACCTTCGATGCCATCGTGTCTATTGAAATGGTGGAGGCGGTTGGAGAACACTATTGGCCGGTCTATTTCGATACCTTGGCGAAACGCTGAAACGCGGCGGCAACGCATTATTACAGGCGATCGTCGTTCGTGACGAATTGTTCGCGGGCTATCGCAAACGCAGCGATTTCATCCGTCACTACGTATTTCCGGGCGGCTTATTACCTTCGGTCGCACGGCTGCGCGAAGAGGCAGATCGCGTAGGTCTGAAGCTGCGCGAGAGCTTTGCGTTCGGCCAAGACTATGCCCGCACTCTGCGCGAATGGGGCGCGCGGATGCGCGCGCGCGAAACCGAGATTCGCGCGCTGGGATACGATGACAAGATGTTACGCAACTGGCATTTCTATCTTGGATTTGTGCTGCTGCGTTCTCCGTCTGCGCACGGACGTCGTGCATCTAGAGTTCGTGCGAAACCTGAGACGGCCTTCATGGGCGGTGCCGGTTTGCGGATGTGTTCCACCCCGCCTTAAAAAAGAGTTTCACGGCTTGATAGTGGATCAAGGCAATGGTCTTGAACGGCAATAGCGGATTGGCGGGCCAGGGCGCGAAGCAACCTCCCGTTCGTAGCAGGTACGAGTGTGCCGGCAAGCGACGTGCGCAATAGCGGCCCGTTCTCATCCGACAGATCGATCATAATTGCCAACTGGCCGTCGCCAACGGAAAAGCGAAAACTATAGTCACCTTTGGTCTCCAAGAACGGCGAGACGTGAAAGATCTTCTGCGCCGTCACTGTGTCTTGCGGCGTGATCGCGCCCCGGTCTTCGCGGAAACAGAGATAACAGTGTCGCTCGCCAAAGGTGTTGCTCACCTCTGCAGCACCGCGCGCAAACCGCCTTTCCGATCCTTGCACAGCCAGAAATTTACTGGATTGAAGGGCGTAGCCGAAAATGCGCGGCATTGTAATCAGGACGACCTCACCGTCCGCTTCGGGCACGCGCCACTCTTCAAGAACGTTCGCGATCCAGGCTTTCGCCGATTGTCCGTCGCCATAGTCGCGCGTTCTGACGCCGAACCAGATGCGGCCGTCGATAGACAACAGCCCGCGTCGCTTTTTACCGAGCTCATCCAAGGGAATGTAGAGATACGCCGCGCCATAACGGAAGCTATTGAGCGCGGGCCGCAGACGCGCGTGAAAATACGTTTGCATGCGAAGAGGGCGATCACCCGGTGCTCGAAACAAGAGCGAGAGCCGGATGCGTGGCGCAGGATGTGGAGCTTGCTGCAGATAACACTCCATGGCGCTGGCGCGCCGAGGCGCTCTGCCACACGCATCGCGCTCACCAAGCCGTCCTCATGAAAGCCATGTCCCATGTACGCGCCGCAGAACCAGGTATTGTTGCGGCCTTGCATGTCGCTCAATGTTTTCTGTGCATCCTGCGCGGCGAAATCGAAGACCGGATGGGCGAAATGGCACGTGTCGAACACATGCTCCGGCGCGATCTCGCGTACAGGGTTAAGAGTGACAAGAGGGGATAATGCTTATCGATACGTTGCAGGCTATTCATCCAGTAAGTGACAGAAACCGCGGGCTCATCGCCGTTGCCATTTGAGTGTAGACCCAGCTTGCCCAGCAAGCTTTGCTTTTGGGCATGAAGCTCGTGTCTTTATGCAGCACGGCGAGATTTGGCTGATAGCGGATGGCGCTGAGAGCGCCCCGTTCGGCGGGAGTTGCATCCTGCAAAAGCGCTAAAGCCTCATCGGAATGACAGGCGAAAACCACGTCGTCATAGAGACTGGAATTGCCATCCTCATCGACCACGCGTGCGCCGCGAGCAGTGCGGGTGACGGTCACGGCGCCGCAATCCTTGCGAACCCGGCTGCCAAGAGCGGCAGCGAGCCTCTCGACGTAGACTTTAGAACCGCCTTCGACGGTAAGCCATTGCGGCTGGCCGCTCGTCGATAGAAGGCCGTGATTGGCAAAGAACTGCACCAGTGAGCGCGCTGGAAAACCCAGGATATGGCTTGGCGGACAACTCCAGATCGCGCCTGCCATCGGAAGCAGGTAATATCGCCGAAACCACTCGCCGAGGTTCATGCTTTGAATCAGTTCATCAACCGTCATATGCGGAAAGCGGGCGACTTCCGCGAGTGCTCCTCTGTTAAATCGCATCACATCGACAAACAGCCGCACAAACTTTGGACGAAAGAGATTGCGAGGTTGGCCTAAAATGGCGCGCACGTCTTTGGCACCCCATTCCAGCCAGCCATCGCCGACCGTCAACGCGAATGTCATGTCGCTGTTTTTGATCGGGACATTCAGGGTACGGAAGAGCGCTGTCAGATTGGGATAGTTTCGCTGGTTGAAGACGATAAATCCCGTGTCGACAGGAATCGTGCGGCCGTCATAAGCTACGTTGATCGTTCTGCTATGGCCGCCGAGCCGGGATTGTTTCTCATAGACCGTAACGTTGTGGAGCCGGTCCAGGAAGAATGCGGCGGAAAGCCCGGAAATCCCCGTACCGATAATGGCGATTTTTCTCATCGACTTTGTACGGTCGCAATCCATACTTGGATCACGCGCACGCTTGGGAGCGGGGGGCAAACTCTCCGCTATCTTTGTGAAAACATGGAGCTTTCGATGATCCGATGGCGGTTTGCCGTCGTAGAACGGGGAGATGAGCCGTTTCCAGACCATGATAGCGCCGCGGCGGATGCCATCACAGATGGTTGGCCAGTCTGGCACATGTGTTCGGCGGGGTAGCCCAAACGTGATGGATTGGTCTGCCTGTGTCGTCGCAATTGCCCGCGCACGAGACCGCGAGGCGTTCGCAGCATTGTTTGGCCACTTTGCACCACGACTGAAGGGTTATTTGATGCGGCTTGGGATGTCCGCGAGTGCGGCGGAGGATCTGGCACAAGACACGATGCTGGCGGTTTGGAATAAGGCTGGCTATTTCGATCCGGCGCGGGCATCGGCTTCGACGTGGATATTCACGATTGCGCGAAATCTTCGCACAGATCTTCATCGCCGTGAGCGCGATCCCAAGGTTCTCGCCGAAGCGTTTGATTATGATTTAGACCCAATGCCGAGCGATCATGTTCTTGCTATTGAGCGGGAAACTCGGGTGCGCGATGCGCTCAAGCAGATATCAGCCGATCAGGCACTGGTTATCCGGCTTTCATTTTTTGAAGAACGGCCCCAGAGCGAGATTGCGCAGGCCCTGGGCATTCCTTTAGGTACTGTAAAGTCTCGTGTCCGGCTTGCGATGAACAAGTTGCGTGCGCTGGTGGAGGACCTTCAATGATTCATCACCATCCTTCGCCTGAGATTCTCTCTGACTATGCGCGTGGTGCTCTCACGAGTGGAATGATGCTCGTCGTTGCGTGTCATGTTTTAGAATGCACTGTCTGTCGCAGCGAAGTTGGCCTGTGGAATAGCGTGGGCGGTGCAATGCTGGACACCTTCGACCCGGTCTCACTAAAAGAAGGCGCGTTAGTTGATGTGCTCTCACGGTTGGATATCAAGAGTGTCCAAGTGAGATCGAAGCGCCCTCGCTTCCTTCGTAGCTATTCCATTCCTGCTTCCTTGCTGCGGCGCCAAATCGGTCCGCGCCGATGGGTTACACCAAATATCTGGTTTGCGCCGGTGAAAGGCGATCTACTGACCTATCTCGTCTTTGCGCGCCGAAACACGATGCTGTCGTTCCACACCCATGGTGGCCGTGAGTTCACACAGGTTCTTGAGGGCGTTTTTGAAGATACTGCCGGAAGATTTGGAATCGGCGATTTTGCGGAGACAAATGAATCTGTCGAGCACGCGCCAAAGGCAACATCGGAAGGATCGTGTCTTTGTCTCATCAGCTCCGAGACGCCAATGCAGCTTAAGTATCGGCCTGCGCGAATCATCCAGTCATTGTTGGGCAAGCAGTACTGACGAGGGCGCAATGAGTTGGATCGTACGCTATGGTGTCGCGCTTTTGGTGTTGGGCATCGGCGACGTTCTCTGGCTGAGCTATTTTGCCCACGCTGTGTTTCGTCCGACATTGGGTGCAATTCTCCTCGACGACCCAAGATGGGCAGCGGTCGGCATCTTCTATTTGGTGTACGCGGCCGGCGTGCTGATCTTCGCGGTCTCTCCGGCGCTCCATGCAGGAGCGGCATCGACAGCGCTCCTTTATGGTGCACTGTTCGGCCTGTTCGCTTATGGGACTTACGACACGACCAACTTCGCCACGATCAAAGCATGGACGATACAACTTGCCTTCTTGGACACTGGCTGGGGCATCGTCCTGACGGCTGTTGCCGCGCTGGCGGCCTATTGCATAAGACCTTCACTTTAAATTGTGATTAGCACGGATCCCTACGATGCTCCTGTTGCAGTGGCCATGGTCCTCGCCAATTCATCTGACGAAAAATGGCGCTAGCTTCCGTCGCCTTCCCGGAGCTTCAGAAGTTGGGCTTCGCGCAGATCGAGTTCGTGTTCGATCCGGCGTCGCGACTCGTCGCTTAGCTTGTTCTCGCGATAGAGGGTATTTATCGCCGCGCGCTCCGTCTCGATCAGAGCGTCTTCGATCTTGTCGTAACGCTCGAGATTGCCCATCGATTGACGATGTTTGATCTGCCCGAGGCGCTCCTCATAGCGAAGGCGGATGCGGTGGAAAAAAGTTTTTGAAAGATCGCCCTCACTCTCGATCGCGTCGACCCTTTCGAGAGCCGCATCGATGGCTTTGCGTCGTGCATTGCGTTCCAGTTCGCGTTGTTCGCGCTCTTCTTTGTCGCCAGTATTTTGCAGTCCCAAAAACCGAATGAGAGCCGGGAGCGTCAGTCCTTGCCCCACCAGCGTCACGAGGATCACGGAGAATGTCAGGAAGAGGATCGTGTCGCGATAAGGGAACGGCGCTCCGTTTTCCATCGTCAACGGGATCGCCAACGCCACCGCCAAAGAGACAAGCCCGCGCACGCCGGTAAACGCGAGAACGAAGACGCTGCGCCACGAAGGCGCCTGCTCCGCACGTCGAACGGACGGAACGAGCCATCGCGGCAGATAAGCCGATGGGAAGACCCAGATAAACCGTGCGACGATAACAGTCGCGCAGATGGTGGCAGCCGAAAACAGAAGTTCGCCGATCGGCGTGTGCCCTATCCTGGCCATCAGAGCGCGCGCCTGAAGGCCGGTGACCAGGAACACCATGCCTTCGATCAGATAGTTGAGAAAGTCCCAGAAAAAGATGCCCTGCAACCGCGTCGCGGCGCTGATCATGTATGGCCCATACCAGCTGACATACAGACCGGCGCACACTGCCGCTAGCACACCCGATCCATCGAGCGACTCCGGGGGCCAATAGGCGGCGAAGGGTGTCAGGACAGAAATCAGGATTTCGACGTGGGGATCGTGTGCCGCGCGCCTCAGCCGAAGCGTGGCCCAACCGATGAAGGCGCCCCACAAGATTTCACCCGCCACGATGGCCGCGAACTCTCCACTTGCCTGTGCGAGCGAAAACGTCCCTGCGCCGACGGCCGCAATGGCGAAGCGATAAAGGACGAGGGAGGTCGCATCGTTCGCCAGCCCTTCGCCCTCCAGGACGACACGGAGCTGCAAGGGTAGTTTGAGCCGCCGTGCAATGGCCAGCGGCGCCACTTCGTCCGGCGGTGAAACAATAGCGCCAAGTACGAACGCCACGGCCCACGGAAAGCTGAGAATATAATGCGCGGCAGCTGCCGTCGCGGCCGTCGTGAAGGCGACGCATCCAACTGCGAGTAGCGAGATTGATCTGAGATTGTGCCTGAACTCCCGCCAGCTCGTCGTCACGCCCGCCCAATAGACCACGGGCGGCAGGATCACGAGCAGCATAAGCTGCGGCGCGAGTTCGACCGCTGGAAGGCCGGGAAGGAAAGCCAGCAGAAGACCGGCCAGCACCAGCAGAATAGCGGGTGGAATTCGAAGGCGGCGCGCGACCGCCGCCACCGCCGCAATGACAGTCAGGAGAATGATGAGCGTTTGCAGGGTGACGATCATGAAGGGCCGGTACGTTGCCGATTCCGTAAGGTATCATTTACGGGCCGATACTGGTGTCCAATAGTATCGGCGCTTCACTTTCGGAATGAAGGACGCTTGGACCGTAAAGAGGGCATACTCTCGGCAGAAACGCCATGTCTCCCGCTCCGGTCCGTCATGTGATACAACTATAGGTTATTCTGCGTCGCAAGAACTCACAGAAGCTTTTGGCGAACTGGTCTTTAAAGGTGAGATATTAAAGGTGAGTCAGGTATAACACGATCAGTGTTCGCATATTGTTCAAGCGAACGATGCTGCCTATCTTGGGATGCGAGGATACCGGCATACAACTCGCTTGAATTGAAGTCGTGTTTTCGTGCTCAAAAATGGCAACTCGCTACGTGCCGTTCGTTGCTTTAATATCCGCGAATAAAATGCTACAATTGGGTAACTGGCCAACATGCTCTCACAAAAAGCAAAATATGCGCTCAAGGCGCTTCTGGCATTGGCGCAATCACCTGGGGGCGAGTTGCTTCAGTGCGGGGAGATTGCCGCGCAAGAAAACATCCCAAAGAAGTTTCTCGACTTGATTCTTCTCGAATTACGCAAGCATGGGGTGATCGACAGCGTCCGTGGAAAGCATGGCGGTTACATCCTCTTGCGTCCTGCCGGCAAAATCACCATCGGTGACATCATTCGTATCGTCGATGGACCGCTCGCGCCGATCGCATGTGCAAGCGTCACGGGTTATCGCCGCTGCAAGGATTGCAAGAACGAAAGCGCCTGCATGGTGCGATTGATGATGCGCGACGTGCGCGATGCCGCTTCGGGCATACTCGACCAGATGACCTTGGCCGATGCCGCAGAGGCCGGTCGCGCGCGCGACCTTGTGCTCAAGCGCCGGAAAAGGGTTCTGTCCAAAGCGGCTTAAATTGGACGGGCCGAAACCGCGGGAGGGACCACGGCTTCGGCCCGAACGCCCTATTCCGCTGCTTGTCGCAGTTCCGGATTGGGACGCTTGACGCGAGTCACGCTTTGGCGGCCATCGACGCTGACCGGAACGTCCCCATCGATCGTGACACGATGCATCTCGCGCGGCTCGGTGAAATCGCCGATGCCGTAATGTTGGGTCGCGCGGTTGTCCCACATGGCTACGTCGCCCTTGCTCCAACGCCAGCGCACGGTGTTCTCAAGACGCGTTATGTGATCCTGGAAAATGCCGAACAGGCGCGCGGAATCGTCGCGTGAATACCCAATAATCCTTTGAACGAAATTGCCGAGAACGAGCGTGCGCTCACCGGTTTCCGGATGAACGCGAACCATCGGATGCTCCGTTTCGTACACGGTCGATGCGAAAACTTCGCGGTAGCGCTTTTCGGCGTCGCTGCCTTTGGAGCCTGGCCGCACTGCTGCGTAGTCATAAAGATTGCTGTGCAGAGCCCAGAGCTTATCCGCCAGGTCGCGCAGTTCTTGCGGCAGTCTTTTGTAAGCCTCTTCAGTGTTTGCCCAGACTGTGTCTCCACCCTTCGAGGGCAGAACGACAGCGCGCAAAATCGAGGCTTGCGGATAAGCGTCCACAAACGTCACATCCGTATGCCACGTGTTGGCGGCGTGCGTGCCATCGGACTTGATGTTCAGCACATAATCCGTCCCATCGATCTTGGGCACTGTTGGATGTGCAACCGGCGCGCCCCAAAGTTTACCGAACGCTTCCTGCTCGGCATCGGTGAGATGATGCTGGCGGCGGAAAAAGATGACTTTGTATTCCAGTAGAGCTTTACGGATTTCGGCGAAGGTTTGTGACGGCACATCGCCACCGAGCCGAACGCCGGAGATCTCCGCACCAATCCGTCCGGCAAGCGGGCGAATGTCCAGGCCGGTATCGCCGGCCGCGATCGTCTCCAGTTTTCCCATTGCTGTTCTCCTCAGGTCGAAGGTTGTGGCACCGCAGAAACAACCTGTATCGCAAGCGCCGTGGGGGTAATGTTCGTGGACATTTGGGGCAGTGTGGCGTCGAGCGCGGCATCGCGCGCCTCGAGCGCGCGGCGTGTTCGGGCATGCGCTGTTTCATCCAATGGAAAGCGCCAGATCAGCAACACCGACACGGCGTGACCGAACGCCGGACCGAGCGCGAACAGCACGCCCAATCCCGCCAGCGCCGTAGATGTATTCGTGTGTCCCGGATGAAACCCGATCCAGGCGAGCAGGGGATAGGCAATTCCTACCGCTGCAGCGCCGCCCGCGTTACTCGTCACATTGAAGATCGAAAACAGAAGCCCGGATTGTTCCGTCCCCGTGTGCAGGCGTCTTTCGTCCGCTATATCGGATACGATCGCCCGCAACATCAGATTGCCCGAACCTTGGGACAGGCCTTGCGCGATGGTGAGCGCGATCAATGGCCAGAACTCTCCCGGTTTGACGAGCAGCAGACCGAGATTGATGAGGATTTGCGCGATCTCCCCGGCGATGACTGTGCGATGCTTGCCAAGGCGGTATCCGACCCGCAGCCAGATCGGGCCTGCGAAAACGCCGAAGACGAACTGCAGAAGGAAGAGCAGGCTGCCCCATTTCGGCAGGCCCATGTAAGCGGTCACGAAGAAAACGAACAGAGCGGTGCGTACCCCCTGCCCGAAACAGACAAAGAAATCCGATCCCATGACGCGCAACACAAGCTTGTTTGTCAGGACCTGTGTGATCGATGCTGAAACGGGGGACTTGTCTTTCGTTACGGGCGGAACGGGATTCTCGCGAAAGCGGAACAAGATTATGGCGAGTGCGGGGATCAAGGTCGCCAACGCAAGCGAACCCATCGCAGCGACTTTCTCGCGCGCGAATTGCGGACCGAGCTGATCGAGAATGGCCGGAATGAGCAGGACAAGCGCATAACCCGATGCCACCGCGACCTGAACGAATGTCTGGATGCGGCTGCGCTGGTGATATTGCGCCGAGAGATCTCCGCTCCAGGCGTAGAAGGGCGTGCCGACCATCGCCCAGCCCAGATAAAGAACGAACATCCAGGCGCCCAGATACAGGGTTAGGTGCGAAGCGCTCATATGTTCGGGAGGCCAGAAGACCGCCACGACAGATGCCATAACCAGCAGCGCGCCGGCCGCGATCCAGGGTTTGCGCCGTCCGATCGATGTGCGCGTCTTGTCCGACAGAATCCCGACTACGGGATCGCATAACGCGTTCCAAAGCTTGCTGAACATGAAGACGGCGCCCACCGTGCCCAATCCGAGCCCCATGGTCTGCGCATAAAAAGGCGGCAGATACACACTGAGCGGCAACAGGGTCGCAGCCATCGATACGCCCAGGGATGAGAACGTGGCCAGCCGCAAGAACGATAACGGTGTCACAAATTCTTCTCGGTTCATGCGAGAGCTTCGACGACCGGACTCTTATCACACTAACTCTATCTATCAAGTAGAGAAAATAGTGCCGCGATAGCCACAAAAGGCTTTTTTGCAATCTATAGGCGGCAGTACCATATTGACTCTATCAAACTACTAGACTTAGGAGTGTGTTGAGAGAAATTTATGGGGCAGTGCAACATGCGTAATATTCTATCGTCGGCAAAATCTCATTGGCTTGGATCGGCGTCTGCCGCGACATTCGTATTTGCCGGTGTGCTGCTTGTGGCGCCGGCTTCGGCGCAGCAACAGGTTGCAGCTGCAGACACGGTGGTTGCATCCGGCGAAGGCGTCGAGACTGTGACCGTGACCGCCCGCCGCAAAGCGGAAAACGAGCATAACGTTCCGATATCGCTGACGGCAATCGAGTCTTCCACGCTTCGGGACAACGGCATCTCCAATGCGCTGAAGCTGACAGAACTCGTACCCAGTCTCCAGATTGTGTCGTTCAATGCCCGCAACACGAACATCAGTATCCGCGGCCTTGGGTCCAACATTGGACTCGCGAATGACGGTATCGAAGGCGGTGTCGGTGTGTATGTGGACGGCGTGTTTTACCCCCGCCCGGCGGAAGCGACATTCGACTTCCCGGACATCGCCAGCATTGAGGAGCTTCGCGGCCCTCAGGGTACGCTGTACGGCAAGAATACAACGTCCGGCGCGATCAATATCACGACGATGATGCCGACGGCTGAAACCGAGGCTCGGGCTTCGGTTGAAGTGGGGGATTATGGCTATGAAAAAGCCGATGGAACAATTTCCGGCGCGCTGGATAGCGATGGCAAGTGGCTGGGGCGGCTCACTGCTGTAGAGACCAGCCGCAACGGCTTCATCGACAATGTCACGACGGGAAGCCGCAGCGCGGATTATCACGACTTCGGCTTACGCGGTCAGACGGTGTGGCAGCCCACCGGCGATTTCAAGTTGCGCCTCATCGCGGACTACAACAAACAGCGCGAAAAATGCTGTATCACCGTTCTACAGAACTTTGTCTCGACGTTCGATGACGGTCAGGCCGTTCCGTTCAATTTCTACCAGCGTTCGGCGCAGGCGGGTTATACGCCGCTCCCCATTGATCCGTTTGCCCGCAAGACGGACGCAAACTCTCCCTATCACGAGATCATGGAGCAGGGCGGTCTCTCCGCGCAGGCCGACTGGACGCACGACGGGTTCGATTTCACATCGATTACCGCCTACCGGTTTTGGAACTGGAATCCCGATAACGACTCGGACATCACGGCGTTGTCGGTGCTGGACCGTGCGCGTCAGGCCGATGAGGAAACCGAGTTCACACAAGAACTCCGCGTTCAATCACCCACTAGCGACGTGTTCGAATATAGTGCCGGCCTCTATTATTTCTGGGAAGACGACAAGGGCAGTGGTAAGCAAATTTATGGAACGGATGCGCCGATCTGGATCGTTCACACAAGCGCCAACCCGGACTGGAACTACGCGCTCCAGAATGTTGGAATTTCCTCGAAGTCCGATCCGCGTATCGATTCTTATGCCGCGTACGCTCAGGCCGTTTGGCACATCACTCCGGATCTCGATCTGACCGGCGGCGTTCGCTACACTTATGAAGAAAAGACGGGTTCATTCGTCCAGGACGTTGGAGGAGGCGCTGACATCTCACAATTGCCACCGGCGGAGCAGCAGCTAATTCTAGCTCATCGCGCGGCCGTTGGGCTGTCTGCCATACCCTATTTCAAGGTTCACGAAGACAAGGGGGAACCTTCCGGGCTCGTCACAGCATCATACAAATTCGACGACGATCTGAACGCTTATGCGACCTTCTCGCATGGGGCCAAATCAGGTGGGCTTAATCTGTCGGTTCTGCCAGCCGGTGTTCCGAATGTTGTTGAGCCCGAATACGAGGATAACTACGAAGTCGGCTTTAAGTCGATTTTGCTGGATCATCGCCTCGTGTTGAATGCGGACGCGTTCTGGGATGAAGACAGCAACTATCAGGCTACGATCATAAGCCAAGACAATGGCATTATCGCAAACTACATCTCAAACATTCCGTCAGTGCGCTCGCGAGGGCTCGAGGCCGATTTGCACGCCGAACTGATGGAAGGGCTATCGGCGTATGGAGCCGGCGCCTACACGGATGCGGTCAACATGAAGTATCCGAGCGCACCGTGCCCGTTTGAGGACTATACCGTTGTCAATGGGGCTATACAGACAAACATCCCCTGCAATCTCAACGGCACAGCACTGGCGGCCGTGTCCAAATGGGCGTTTTCGGTGGGTGGGGAATATGACCATTCGCTTAGCGGCCTGGGCTGGGGTCCTTGGACGGGGTATCTCGGTGCGGATGTAAGTTACCGCTCGAGCTTCTTTAGCTCCGCGGATGACTCCCGGTATGGCCGCGTCCCGGGTTATACGCTCACCAACCTTCGACTTGGCGTGCGCGGCGATGATACGCATTGGAACCTCGAGTTCTGGGCACGCAACGCGTTCGATACCCATTACTATCAGACAATCGGCAAGGTCGCGTTCAACACAGGCGCATTCAGCGCGCTACTCGGCGATCCGCGTACCGTTGGCGCCACGCTTCGCTTCAAATACTGAGACGAAGCGGTGGCGGCGGTCGACAGTTTAGTACGGCTTCCTTCTTCGACGCGGGGGGAAGGGCGGTTCACGCCCTTCCTCCGCCGCGTGGCGCGGGAGCCATTGCTGCACTTTCTGCTGCTCGGCGCGGTGATTTTCGCGATCGGCGAATACAACCGGCCCGGCGACGATCAGCATCGGATCGTCATCGATCATGGGCGCATCGCAAAGCTTTCCGACACGTACGCGCATCAATTCGGCGGACGGCCGTCGCCACAGGTGCTGCGTACGCTGGTCGATAACGACATCAACGAAGAGATCCTCTACCGCGAGGGGATCGCGATGGGGCTGGACAGGAACGACGAGGTGATCCGCCGCCGCATTGTCCAGAAGATGCAGTTTCTCGATCAGGATCTCGCGCCGCCGGCAGAACCGTCCGATGCCGCGCTGCGCGCCTTTTACGATGCCCATCGCTCGCGCTACATGGCGCCCGAGCGGGTTTCTTTCACGCATATCTACTTTTCGCCCGATAACGGTGGTGACGCCGCAGCGCGCGCGCGAGCGCAGGCCGTGTTGAGTTCATTGAGCAGCACGGTTTCTCGCGCGCCGGAACGCGGTGACACTTATCCCGACCTCTACGACTACTCGGCAATCGGGTCTGACGACGCGAAGCGCCTGTTTGGCGACGCGCCGATTGCTCGTGCTCTCTTCACCGCTCCCGCAGGTCATTGGTCCGGACCATTTCATTCGGGTTATGGCTGGCATCTGATCTATGTGAATGCCGTCGATCCTGCGCATCTCATAGAGTTCGCGCAGGTCCGTGACGAAGTCCGCACCGACCTTCAGACCGATGCGCAAACCGCCGCGAACGCACAGAATTTTGCCGCGCTGAAAGCGCGTTACACGATCGTGCGGGACAGTCGTCCATGAAGTGGATGACTGCAATCCTGTTTGTGGTTTTTGCAGCATCCTGTGCCTCTGCCCATGAAGTACGTCCTGCCTATCTGCAAATAGACGAGGCCGCAAAAGGGCATTATTCGATCCTATGGAAGCAGCCGGTCGTCAGCGACCTCGCGCTTCATCTCGTTCCGCATCTCTCCAGCGGCTGGCTGGAGAGGATGCCGGATAGTGCCTCGATAACGCCGCTCTACCGAATAGAAACCTGGAACGTCACATCGCCCCGATCCCTGGCAAACCAAACGCTGACCATCGAAGGTCTGGATCGCTCCATCACCGATGTTCTGGTGCGCGCCAATGTACGGGAACAAAGGCCCTTTCAGGCAATCGTGCATCCCGATCAGCCTTCGCTGGTGTTCGCGTTCGAAGGCGCCGAAGGATTGCGCCTGCCGGCCTATCTTCTGCTGGGCATCAAGCACATCCTGACGGGACCGGACCATCTTTGCTTCGTGCTCGGGCTGATGCTGCTGGTCGGTCTGCGCTGGCGGCTTATCAAGGCGATCACGGCTTTCACGGTGGCGCACAGCATCACGCTGGCTGCTGCGGCGCTTGGTTTCGTCCACTTCCCCTCTGCCGTCATCGAGGCGCTGGTCGCGATGAGCATTCTGTTTCTCGCGACAGAATTGGTTCACGCGCGAAGAGGCGAGGACGGCTTGACGGTCCGGTTTCCGTGGCTTATCGCCTTCACCTTCGGTCTTTTGCATGGGCTCGCCTTCGCAGGCGCTCTCGCCGACGTCGGCTTGCCGCCTCATGCCATTCCGCAGGCGCTTCTTCTGTTCAACGTCGGTGTTGAACTCGGCCAGCTAATGTTCGTCGCGGCTGCAGCGATTGTCATGATCGCGCTCGACCGGATCGCGCAGCGCCTGCCCTCATGGTGGCAGTCCGCGCGCGGCGAAATCGCGCCTTACGCGATCGGAGCTTTCTCGGCGTTCTGGTTCATCGATCGCCTGGCAACAGTTTTCTTTCAGGGAGGAATATCATAATGACATGTCAAGCGCGTTTCTTTGCATCGGCGTCGATTGTTGCGCTTTGCGCTGCTTCCACTGCGCTTGCGCAGGGAAGCGATCCCGCTAAGCGTCAAGCCTGGTTCGGCGATCTACACCTGCACACAAGCTTCTCGTTTGATGCCTGGGCATTGATGGGCACGAAGATCACGCCGGATGAGGCTTATCGGTTCGCGAAGGGCGAGACGATTCCCTATCTCGGCAAACAGGTGCATCGCGAAGATCCGCCGCTCGATTTTCTAGCCATCACGGATCACTCCGAATACATGGGCGTGATGCGCCAGCTTGACGATCCGAACAGCGCGTTTGCGCAAACAGAAGTCGGAAAGAAGATCAAGGCCAGTCCGATAACCGGATTCATTTCGATCTTTCGCAACACAAGTGGCTCGCGCCAGATCGGCGATTTCGACTCCACGCCGGTGATGCACGACGCGTGGCAGCGCGAAATCGATGCCGCCAATTCGAATTACCAACCGGGCAAGTTCACGACCTTTATCGCTTATGAATGGACCAGCATGCCGAAAGGCCGCTACAACCTGCACCGCAACGTGATCTTCAGCGGCGATCACGCGCCATACCCCTTTACATCCCGCGACTCGCAGCGCCCCGACGATCTCTGGAGCTATCTGGAAAAGAACCGCGCTGAGGGTGAAGACGTCATCGCCATCCCGCACAACGCAAACGCCAGCGGCGGGTTGATGTTCGACTGGGTGAACAGCGACGGCAAGCCGATCGACGAGAACTATGCGACACGCCGCATCACCAACGAGCCCGTGACCGAAATCTATCAGAACAAGGGCGGCTCGGAGACGATACCGGTGCTTTCATCTGCCGACGAGTTTTCCAACTTCGAGGTGATGGACAACCTGCTGCTGGGCTCGGTAAAGAGCGATCCAAATGGCTCCTACGTGCGCCAAGCAGAGGGGCGCGGTCTCGTCATTCAGCAGAAAGTCGGCGTCAATCCGTACAAGCTTGGTTTTGTCGGCGCCAGTGACTTTCACAATGGCTTGAGCACGGCTGCGGAAAACGCCTTTGCGGGTTTCGTTTTCGGGGTCGATCCGAACGTCACTGTGCCGGATGCGGAAGCCGCCAAGAAGATGCTGACGCCGCAGCCCGCCTTGAGGCTTGACGATCCCGATGCCGCGGAGGCGTCCAACATTCCCACGCCCGTAATTCCGGATATTCCGTTCAATCCCGGCAAGTTCACCGATCCCACGACTTTCGGCTCTGCGGGTCTGACGGGAGCCTGGGCCGAAAACAATACGCGCGAATCGATCTTTGCAGCCTTCCGCCGCAAGGAAACATTTGCCACATCCGGCACGCGCATGCGCATCCGCTTCTTCGGCGGCTGGGGCTACGACGCCGGCCTGACGAAACAGAAGGATTGGGTCGCGAAGGCCTACGAGAAGGGCGTTCCCATGGGCGCCGATTTGCCTGCTGCTTCCGCGAAACATGCGCCGAGTTTTGCCGTGTGGGCGGTGAAAGACCCGAACGGCGCCAATCTCGACCGTGTCCAGATCATCAAGCTTTGGACGGAAGGTGACGGATTCAAGGAAAAGGTGTTCGATGTTGCGCTTTCCGGCGGCCGCAAGGTCGACCCGAAGACAGGCCATGCGGTGCCGGTCGGCAACACCGTCGATCTCAATACGGCAACGTACAAGAACACCATTGGCGCAACCGAGTTGTCGGCGACATGGAAGGATCCCGAATTCGATCCCTCGAAGCCGGCCGTTTATTATGCGCGCGCGCTCGAAATTCCGACTCCGCGCTGGACGACGATTCTGGCGGTGAAGGATCATCTTCCGATCCCGAACAATGGCCGCGCCATCTTGCAGGAACGCGCCTGGGCGTCGCCGATCTGGTTCACGCCGCAGACGAAATCGGCCCGTGCCGCGAGAAAGGGCAACCCGGCGTGAGCGAGGTTGTGCCCTTTCCGGCACGCGGAGTTGCTCCTCAGCCTCGTTTGAGTTTCGAGGCTGAGTCGCTCTCTAGCGACAAGGAATGGGATGTCTGCCCATGGAGCGACTCGGTCACGGACTACGACAAGCGCAATATCGGGCTTTTCTATCGTCTCATGCATGACGAGTCCGAAGGCGCGCGCGAGGTCGATATTGCGCGTGACGTGTTCGGCATGAGCTTCTGGCTGCATTCTCAGAGAACGCGGCTGGTCGTGCGTTCGCACATGCGTCGCGCGCATTGGCTTGCGGAGAACGTATTTCCGCTTCTCGGGTGGTGAACGGCCGTCGTAACACTTGACGCCGCAGCCAAATGATCATCGAGCCTCAGCGAATGAAGCGCCAACCGCATTGCATGTGCAGCGGT
The DNA here is from genome assembly GCA_037201525.1 of Rhizomicrobium sp. Classification (GTDB taxonomy): domain Bacteria; phylum Pseudomonadota; class Alphaproteobacteria; order Micropepsales; family Micropepsaceae; genus Rhizomicrobium. The sequence continues at coordinate 182,661 of JBBCHP010000012.1, forward strand.
TGTATTTAACCGGACTTAGGTCTTCCTTTTCTTCACACGAATGATCGCCATCATCCCGCGATCCTCATGTTTGAGGATGTGGCAGTGGTAGACGAAGTCGCCGGTGATGCTCCCACGAAAATCCATCCGCACAGTAATGCTCGGATAGTCGCCGCCGCCGAGCCAGTACGGCACCTGATAGGTGTCGTAAAATTGCTGCTGCTTTTTCGGGATCACGACGCCGTTTAACGCTTCGAGTAGAAAGTGAACCTGATGGATGTGGAATTCATGAACTTCAGCGGTACGGTTCTGGATGGTCCAGTCCTCGACAGCGCCTTGCTTGGTAACGATGGCAGGCGGATTGTTGGGATCAAAAAGCTGCTCGGTCTGTCCATCCACAGTGATGTAATAGTCGCTGCCAGCTTCTGAAAAATACAATAGGCGTTGCGCCGTCGGCTTGAGATCCGCGAGATTTTCGAACCGTTGCGCGTTGGCAGGTCCGGATCGCTGTGCGATCCGTGGCAAGCCTATCGGCGCGGCGACGTTTTGTATCGTTGCGAGCGTGCGTTCAGGGTCCTGGTCACCGAAATGGCCGGTATCGATGGTGTTCGTGATCAGCGTGGCGCTCTGCACTTTTGTCGAAGGCGCGGTGACGATGAATTCCGCGCGCCCCGCCCGGCGGCAGCAAAATATCGTTCTGCGTGACGATCGTGCCTTTACGCTTTCCGTCCTGAGAACCCGTGGGCACACCGTCGAAAGCGACAACACGCAAACTTTGGATCGCGCCGTCATAAACGATTTGAAGGTCGACAATCGTGTCCGCCGCCGCATTGGTAACCCGCCAGAATTCCTTCTCGCCCGCAGTCGTCTGTATCACCGCCGGCACTTCGTCGGGATAGACGATCGGAACATAGTTCAGCGAAACGTCCCAGGACGGCGGATTGCCGACCCGCTCATGTCCAGGCTGATTTTGCAGAAGCTGGTCCCGGATCACCAGAAAGCGCTCCGGCAGGCCCGACACCACCGGCTGAAGGTTTGCGATGCCCTCCACTTCGATCACGCCACTGGCACCGCCCTGCAGCGCCGCCTCGCTCAGCGTGTGAACATGGGGATGATACCAATAGAGTCCGGGCGGTTCGTCCGTCGGAATCGCGATCGTATAGGTGAACGTTTCGCCAGAGTTCACAAGCGTGTGGATCACGTCGTCACCATGGCACTTCGGCGACACGTTGGTGCCGTGAAAATGCATGTTTACCGATGCATCGGTCATCGTGGCGTCGCCGCAGGTATCCGTCGCATTCGACATCAACTCGGCCGGTCCGCCGATGGGTGGCGGGATGTTGTTGGTGAGCGTGACTTTCAGTGTATCGCCCGGATTCACATGAAGGGTCGGCGATTGCATTCCATCGGGCGTGACGAAACAGAAAAGCGTATGCCCGGCGTCATCGACGGAGGTGTAATAGCCAAGCGAAACCGCAAGAATGCCGTTGCTGCTGTAAAGATCGGCTGGCTGTTGCACGACGCTGCCGGCCGCCGGGCGAGCGCAGGTGGTGCTATCCAGGCTCCTCGCGTGTGATGGAGCAACAAAGAGCAACATCAGGGCAACAGCGGCGAGAACTCTGGTCATGACAACCCCAACTCAACTCTAACGTACAAGCAGCGCAGAAAGGCAGGCTCAGGAAATGCGGTTTTGTTCCGGGTTTGTCAAACTTTCATCCGGCATGTGTTCTGCGGTCGATCCAATGGGAAAATCGGATGGGCAAACACCTGTTCTTCTCACCGGCACGGTTTGATGCCAATGTGCCCCAGAAACGTGGCGGCGGCGCGACGGGCGACGGATGGTCGCTGTCAGTTGCTTTGCGAGTTATTCTCAAGGGGCGGGTAAATGAAAAGCGTTCTCTCCAGTTTGTTATTGGCGCTCTTCGCGGCGCTCTCTGCACCGAGCGCGGCGTTGGCGGACGGCGGGGTATGTCCAAGGCCGCCTGCGCAAAGCGAAGTGCTCCCGCCGGCCGGACATTTACAGCACGAATGGCGAGATCAATGTCGCCATGAACTATTACACCTCCATGGACGATCAGGGACGCACGCTCTTCTGTTTCGTTACGTCCGACGGTTCCGAATCGCCGACTTTGCACGTGATGCCCGGCGATACCATCAAGATAAACCTCACCAATCAGGTTCCGCCGGCACCGGGTTCGCCGTCCGAAAAAATGTTTCGGATGACGTGGTTTGTGGCGATGCCACGATGACGATCTCTTCCGTCAACATGCATTTCCACGGGACCAATACCTCGCCGAAATGCCACAGCGACGAGGTGATTCACCACGCTGATCAATTCTAGGCGAGTCGTTTCAGTATGTGCTTCACATTCCGGCGGACGAGCCGCCCGGTTTGTATTGGTATCACCCGCACGTTCACGGCACGTCGTCGATGATGCTGCAGGGCGGCGCCACCGGCATGATCGAGGTGGAGGGTATTGAGAATGTGCAGCCCATCGTCTCGGGGCTTCCGGAGCGCTTCATCATCCTGCGCGATCAGCAGTTCATGGAAAGCGCGTCGCAAGGACCCGGCACGCCTGCGGCACCGTTCTGGGGACACGACGATCAACTATGTTCCTGTGAATTTTCCGCGCTACAAGCCGGCCATCATTAAAATGCAGGCGGGGTCGCAGGAATTCTGGCGTGTCGTGAACGCCGGCGCCAATACCATCATGGATGTGCAGGTTCTGTATGACGGTGTTCCGCAGCCGCTGCAGATCGTGGCGCTCGACGGCGTGCCAACGGGGTCGAAAGACGGGCACCATCAAGGCACCGTGATCACCAAAACGGATATCATGCTCGTGCCGTCTGCGCGCGCGGAATTTGTTGTCGCAGCGCCGGCAAGCACCGTGAAGGTTGCACAGTTCATCACGTTGAATATCAACGGCGGCCCGGCTTCGGACGTCAATCCCAAGCGTCCCTTCGCCAATATCGTGACGTCGGCAGCACCCGTCAATTTGCCGAAGCTCAATGCATCAGGCACGGCGCGCAAGATGCGCTTTGACGATCTTGCCAGTGCGAAGATCACCGCACATCGTGATCTTTATCTCTCGGAATATTTCCAGAGTTTCGGTCACGAGACCCGAAGGTGCTCTCTTTTACATTACGGTCGACGGACAGAAGGAAACCCTTTTCAACCCTGACAACCCCCCGGCAATCGTGACGACGCAGGGCGCCGTCGAGGAATGGCGGATCGAAAATCACACCGAAGAGATTCACGCGTTCCACATGCACCAGATTCACTTTCTGGTCACGGCCGTGAACGACAAGCCGATCCGAAAGGAAAATCAGCAACTTTACGATGCGTTCCCGGTTCCATTCTGGAAGGGGTATGGACCGTACACGAGCATCACGGTGAAGATGGATTTCCGGGGGCCGGACGTCGGCGACTTCGTTTATCACTGCCACATTCTCGACCACGAGGATCAGGGCATGATGGCGATCATCCGCGTTCAGCCGAAGGCCTAAGGACAGATTTCATAGCGACTGAGACGCAAAGTCCCTCGAACATCGTTATGCTTCGTCTTTTATTGAGACTGCTTCTTGATGTCAGAGATTCTTTTGGCGCGTTTATTGACGTTGCTTGAACGCACCCTTCAATGTGCGTTTTGAAAGATGGACGGTCCATCTCGAAAATAGGGGTTTAGCTCATGATAAGACGCGTTGCGTCGCTGGCCGCATTGGCCGGCGCTATGGCTCTTTCCTGCGTTGCGAGTGCTGCAACGACTTGGAACGGCCAACCAGTCAAGCCGATGTTCACAGTCGGTCCAAACCATCTCAAAGCCGGCGAATCAGGTAAGTTGCCGCCCGGCGCAACGCTGCAGACTTTCACGGGGACGTACACGGACCTGACCGGTCATACGATCACCTATCGCATGGTCGGCTCCGATCCCACCACCTCGAACACGGCCACGCACATCAAGATGGTCGTCATTCCGGTGATCATGGTTTACGGCGCGAGCAACGGCAACAAGACGTTCGACCCCACGGCGCAGGGCACCGGCGGATTCAAAAAGAAGAGCGTCATCAAGATGTTCTCTTCCTCTCCGCTCGTGGATGACGGCGCGGACTTCAAGTCCGGTTCCATCGATTTGGGATCCGGTCAATACGTCGATGAGTTCCAGCGCGCCACTTTCTGGGGCGCGGTCAGCACCAACACCGGCTATCACACGATCCTCGATCTGACGAAGGTTAAGAAACTGAAGCCGCTCACGATCAACGTTAGTTCAAGCCAGGGCAGCGTGATGTCCAATCCTTTCGGGTCGGGACAGGTTGGAACAATGGCAATCGGGTCCTTCGACGCGCAGTTGAACTCTTACATGTCGGGCTCACTCCTCTCAGATCACACCGGATATCTTTCCGTTGTTCATTTCCTATGACATCTATCTGACGGAAGGTGGCTGCTGCATCGGCGGTTATCACGACGCCAATGGCGCGCAGAGCTATGGCTATTCGACCTATGTCGACAGCCCCGGCGCGTTCTCTGAAGATATCGATGCGCTCAGCCACGAGATCGCCGAATGGTACGACGATCCGTTCACGAACAATCACGTGAACTGCCACGACAACTCGATTCTGGAGGTGGGCGATCCGCTTGAGGGTCTCGCCAACTACGGAACGTTTGAGGTGACGCTGAACAAGTTCACCTGGCATCCGCAGTCTTTGGCGATGATGCCGTATTTCGGCGCGCCGACGAGCACGTCTGCGAACGGCTGGACCGCCTTGCACAACGACATCACAAACGTCTGCCCCGGTCAGTAACCGGCAGGCATTGTGTCTGGGAATGGAGGCGGTCTTCGGGCCGCCTCTTTTCTTTTGTCAGAGCGCGGTCTTGAGAAATCCGTCCCAGAAAGATGTTAGCGGCCAGATCGGCAATCAGCGCAGGCTTGGCAGCGCCGGCTTCGTCCATCCAGGTATGCGTCCAGTTGATCATACCGAAATAAAGCATCACTGCAGGACGCTTCAGCGATTCGTGGCTTGAAAGATCGGGCCTGAGCTTTGTGAGCACGTCATGAACGATCTCTATGAGCTGGTGCTGGATATCGACAATCGCCTTGCGCCGCTCGGATGGCAGGTTGCCGAGTTCGTTCAGCAGAACCTTCTGGCGCGCGGCGGCACCGACATAACGTTTCATGAATTCGCGCGTCAGCATGCGCAGCGTCTGCGCGGGCTCTAGCGTCTGCGCCACGACAGTTTGTGCAGCATCGAGCAATGCCGCGACATGCGAGTGCATGACCGCAAAAAGGATGTCTTCCTTGGACGGATAGTAGTGATAGAGGAGCGACTTCGACGTGTTGCAGGCATCCGCGATGTCCGAAAGCGAAGCCCCCAGAAACCCTCGCGCGGCAAACAGGTTTGCAGCCTGTTCCACAATTGCGTCGCGCCGTTCTTCGTAGTCCGCCGCCTGGGTCCGGGCCATGAAATCCACCGTTTTGCCGCTGCTGGCAGGCAATCGCCGATCCGCGCGCATCCCTGCATGCGAATCGCAGTTGATAATTCGCCTTTCATGCGGTTAATCAAGCCGCGATCCAACCGTTGAAACGACGATGTCGGCACAATCGGAAATCTCCGCGTCAAGGGCGGTCAACGCGGCTCCCGCCGCCGTCGATTGGGCGAAAGCTGCTTACCTATTGCACTTGTCGCGTGCGCTGGACGAGATGGAAGAAAAGATGCTCGTGCCGGAGCGCAAGATTTTCTACCAGTTCTCCGCCCGTGGCCACGACATGGCGCAGATTCTCTTGGGGTTGCACCTGACCCATCCGCAGGATGCGATCTGCGGTTATTACCGCTCGCGGCCGATTCTGCTCGCGCTCGGTGTCGATCCGGCGGACGCGCTCGGGTCTTCGATGGCGCGGGGCGGGCGGATATTCCGACGGCCGCGATATCGGCGCGGTGTTCAACTATCCCAATCCGAACGGATGCTCGGCGCTGCCGATGTGCGGCGGTGTCGGCGCGCAATACACGCCGACCGCGGGTTGGGCGCAGGCGCTCGAATACCGCGCGAAGGTCTTGAAAGAGAAAGATTGCGGCGATGCGATCGCCGTCGCGCTTGGCGGCGATGGGTCTGTGGCGACCAATGGCTTCTGGTCGGCGCTCACCATGGCGGCAACGCTGAAGCTGCCGATGCTCTTCTATATCGAGGACAACGGTTATGGCATTTCCGTGCCATCGACCTATCAGACGCCCGGCGCGAACATCGCGGCCAATCTTTCCGGCTTCAAAGGCCTGAAAGTGTTGTCGGGCGACGGCACCGATCCGGTGGAGGCCGCCACGCTGATCGATGAAGCTGTCTCGTTTGCGCGCAATCAACGCGCGCCGGTTCTGTTGCGCCTCACTGTGCCGCGCCTCGAAGGCCATTCTTTCCAAGACACGCAGACCTACAAATCGGAAGAATTCGTGAAGTCCGAATGGGCGCGCGATCCGCTGCCGAAGTTGCGCGCGCATCTTGCGTCCGCTGCCGAAGTTGCGCGCGCATCTTGCGTCCGAGATCAACGAATCTGAATGGGATCGGATCGGTGCGGACGCGCAACGCGCCGCCGATGCTGCGCGCGTCACGGCCGAAGCGCGTCCGGTTACCGATCCTGAACGCACGACCGTCAACGTCTTCTATGAAGACGAGATGCAGGTGAAAGGCGGTTTGTGGAATGCGGGCTATCGTGCTCCCGCATCTAGCGAAGAGCCATCGCCCGAGGGCCAGCGCATCAACATGGTCACGGCGATCCGCCGCACGCTCGACCATGAGCTTACCGTCAATCCGCGTGTGCTGGTGTTCGGCGAGGACATCGGGCCCAAAGGCGGCGTGCATGCGGTGACGCTCGGCCTTCAGGAGAAGTTCGGCATCGATCGCGTGTTCGACACGTCATTGTCGGAGGAAGGCATCATCGGCCCGCGCTGTCGGCATGGCGATGTCGGGCCTGATGCCCGTGCCGGAAATCCAGTTCCGCAAATATGCCGATCCCGCGACCGAGCAGGCTCAACGACTGCGGTACGATGCGCTGGCGCACCAACAACCGTTTCGCCGCGCCGATGGTCGTGCGCATGCCGATCGGCTTCTTCAAATGCGGCGACCCCTGGCACAGCCAGACCAAACGAGGTGCAGTTCGTCCATTCGCCGGGCTGGAAGGTTGCCGTGCCTTCGAATGCGGAAGACGCCGTCGGCCCTCCTGCGCGCGAGCCTGCGCGGCAACGATCCGGTGATCTTTTTCGAGCATCGCGCGATGCTGGATGCGACCTCGGCGCGGCGACCCATATCCGGGCGACGATTTCGTTCTGTCGTTCGGCAAGGCGCGAATCGTGCGCGAGGGGCGGCGATCTCACCATCGTCACCTGGGGTGCGATGGTCGAGCGTTGCGAACAGGCGGCAGAACAGTCTTCCGTCGAGATCATCGATCTGCGCACGCTGATGCCGTGGGATCGCGACGCGGTTCCTGACATCGGTGAAACGCACGCGCCGTTGCCTGATCGTACATGAGGATCTGATGAGTGCGGGCTTCGGCGCGGAGATCGCGGCCGTGGTCGCGCAGCAATGCTTTCTCGATCTCGATGCGCCGGTGTCGCGCCTCGCGATGCCCGACATCCCGAGCCCGCACAATCCCGCGCTGATGGAATGGGCGCTGCCGTCGGTCGAGGGCATCCGCGCCAAGATCAACGAACTTATCGAATTCTAATGACCGACATCATCGTCCCCACCGAACAGGAAGGCACCAAGGCCGTCGTCAAGACGTGGCTGAAGAAGGTTGGCGATGTCGTGCGCATCGACGATCCGGTGGTCGAATTGGAGACTGACAAGGTCGCGGTCGAGATCGCCGCAACATCGGCGGGTACTCTATCAGAAATCCTGATCGAGGAAGGCGCCGAGGTCGAACCCGGCACCGTGCTTGGCCGTGTGACAACGGGGGCTACGTCTTCGACAGAGAAAGCGGCGACGCAGGGCGCTAGCGTGGCTGCAACCGAAGGCGGCAACACCGAGTGTCAAAAACGGTGGGCGATGTCGCGTCCTTGCCGCCGGGCATCCGCAAAATGCTCAGCGACAACAACCTGGATCCGCGCGATGTGCCGGTGAGTGGTGCGCGCCTCACGCGCGAGGACATTCAGGCCGAACTGGATCGCCGCGCGAAAACGCCTGTTGCTGGCGTCACGCGCGTGCCGCACGACACGATGCGCAAACGCATCGCGGAGCATCTGACGCACTCCGTCGCCGTCGCGCCGCATGTCACCGCCGTGTTCGAAGCCGATTTCAGTGCTATTGCTGCGCATCGCGGCGCGCATAAGGAAATGTTCGCACGCGACGGCGCGAACCTGACCTACACGCCGTATTCGTGATGGCATCCGTGGCCGCGATGAAGGTTGCGCCGGCGGTCAACGGCCGCTGGTATGACGACCGCATCGACATTTACGACGACGTGAACATCGGCATCGGCACGGCGCTGGGCGAGAAGGGCCTGATAGTGCCTGTGATCCATCGCGCGCAAAGCCTTTCGCTGCTCGAAATCGCAAAAGCGCTGACCGACGTCACCGAACGTGCGCGCGGCGGCAAGCTGAACCAGGACGACGTACGCGGCGGCACGTCTCCATCTCCAACCACGGCGTATCGGGCTCGCTGGTTGCCGCGCCCATCATCATCAACCAGCCGCAATCTGCGATCCTGGGTGTCGGAAAGCTTGAGAAGCGCGCCGTGGTGCGCGATGACCGGATCGTCATCCGCCCCGATGGCGTATGTGACGCTGACCATCGACCATCGTGTCATCGATGCCTTCCAGACCAATGCGTGGCTGACGAAATTCGTTGAGACTCTGGAGAACCGGCCTAGCGAAGCCTGAGCGGCATCGCCGTGAACCCGCGAAAGCGTGCGCGGCGGCTACGCCTCGGCTTACCATCTAGCGCATACTCCGGAAACCGTTTCAGAAAAGCGCTGAGCGCAATCCGCGCTTCGATGCGCGCCAAATTCATGCCCGCACATTGATGCACGCCGGCCGCGAAGGCGAGATGCCGGTTCGGATTGCGCGCGATGTCGAAGGTCTCCGCGTTCTCGAACGCAACCGGATCGCGGTTCGCTGCACCGATGCACAGCGTGACAAAGGTGCCAGCAGACAGCATTTTTCCACCGATGACGACCTCACGCGTCGTGACGCGGTTGCCCAACTGGTTGGAGCTTTCATAGCGCAGCACTTCTTCGATGGCTGTGCGCAGCAGATCGGGTTTCACAATCAATTGCGCACGGTTATCCGAAAAACGCGCAAGCAATTCGATGGCATTGCCGATCAGATTGGTTGTCGTTTCGTGTCCGGCGTTGAGCAGGAAGACGCAGTTCTCTGCGAGTTTCGACCGCGCTCAACGGTTCGCCCCACGCTCTGGATCAGCCGCGTGAGGACATCGTGTTCGGGATCGCCTGGTGTCTTGCGGCGGTCCGCTATCAAGACCGAAAGGTAGTCGTGAAAGCCTTTCAAGGGCTTCTTCGCCTGCGTTCTGTGCTTGGGGTGATAAGACAGGCTCCAGTGCGCCGAGGATCGCAAGCGACCAGCCGCGCAACGGCGCGCGATCGGCATTTGGAATCGCGAGCAGATCGCCAATCACCTCGACGGGGATCGCGGCGGCGAAATCGGAGATCGCATCCATCCGGCCGTTCTGTCCGGCACGATCGAGAAGACGCGCGACAAGCGTTTCGAGTTTCGGCTCCAGCGGCGTCAGCGCGCGGGGAATGAGCGCGCCCATGATCGAGCGTCGTACGCGCGGGTGATAGGGTGCGTCGTTGAAGACGAGGCTGGTGGTGTGGTGCCGGAACAGGCGCGAGCCTTCACCGTACTTCGGCGCGAATTCCTGCTTTTTGTCGGAGCTGAACTTAGCAGCGTCCTGATAGGCGCCGATCACATCGGCGTAGCGCGTGAGGAACACGCCTTCCGTCCGGCAAGCGCTTGACAGGTGCGTATTCGCGCAGAGCGCGGTAGGAGCGAAACGGATCGTCGTAAAAATCCGGCGGCAGATTGCGCAGATCGAAACTGTCCGCCAGGTCGCGCGTCATTTTCAGATATTCATCCAGTCCCAGACCGTGGATGAATTCTCGGCCATGACATTGTGCCCGCCGGGCAGATCGCGCGCATTCGCGTCATACACAGCAAGCTGTTCGTGCGAGACCATGGGGATCGGTCGTACCACGCGCGAGACGGATCGGTGCGCGCGCGGCAGAGAACAAGGCGTCCATCGGCGGTGCGCCAACCGATGCGGCCGCGGGGTCGTAAGCCAGCCGCCAGCCCTCTTCGGTTTGCGTAACGCGGCGCTCGCGTCTTCGGACTCCGGCGCGATCAAGCCATGAAGGCCGGAGACTTTCAGAAAGCGCGCAATGGCGTCCTTCTTTCGTGGGAAAGAACTTCACCGGCATCGCCGCCATCTTGCGCATGGCGGCCAGTTCGTCATCGTTCCATGAGACTTTGATGCCTATACCGAACACCTGTTTCGGCGTGAAATCCGTGCGCGCCTGATGCAAGTTTCAATGCGATCGCGCCGCCCATCGAGTGGCCTAAAACGATGATGTCGTTGGAAGGCGTGTGCGCATTGACGAGTTCGCCGATGTCATCGGCGTGCGCGGTGAGGCTATAGTCGCTGGCGTGCGGTGAAGCGCCGTGGCCGCGGAGGTCGGGCGCGATCCAGCGTCCATGCCAGCGGTCTTGCGTCAGCATCGGCTTCCATACATGCCGTGTTGCGCCGAGGCCGTGAAGCAGCACCAATAGCCGATCGCCTTCGCCGCCGTGATCGTAAGTGAGCTTCATGGCTTATCCTTGCGATGATCGAACACCCGTTTCGCCTTGCCTTCGGAGCGCGGCAGCGATCCCGGCGCGGCGATGGCGATCTCTGCTGTCAATCCGTATTTCGCTTTCATGCGTGTGGAAAGCTGCGTATGCGCCTTGTCATGCAAAGCGGTGTCATCCGTTGCGGTTTCGCATGTCACCAGCAACACATCCCATCGTGCCATCGCGGCGGACGTCGATACGATAATGCGCAGTGAGTCGGGCTCGGAGACGATCAATTCCTCGATCTGGCGAGGGGAAGATGTTCACCCCCACGAACGATGAGCATGTCGTCGCTGCGGCCCATGATGCGATCCATGCGGCGCATAGGGATGTCGCCGGCCGGCGGGCTTAAGCGCGACAGATCGCCGGTGCGGTAACGGATGATCGGCAGCGCTTCTTTCGACAACGAGGTGAAGACGAGCTCGCCTTCTTCGCCATCAGGCAACGGTTCGCCGGTTTCGGGATCGACGATCTCGGGATAGAACGCGTCCTCCCACACCGTCAGCGCGCCGCGCGCATCGGCACGTTCTTGCGCGACGCCGGGGCCAAGAACTTCCGACAACCCGTAAATATCGAGCGCTTTTATGTTGAACCGGCGTTCGATCTCGCCGCGCATCTCCTCGCTCCACGGTTCGGCGCCGTGGATTCCGATTTCGAGCGAGGTCTCGCGCGGGTCAATGCCGGCGCGTTCCAACGCTTCAGCCAGTGCGAGCATGTAGGACGGCGTCGAACAGATGATGCGCGGCTTCAGATCGCGGATGAGCTGGACCTGTCTCTCGGTTTGTCCGCCGCTTGCGGGCACGACGGTACAGCCGAGTTCTTCTCCGCGCCGCCATGCAGGCCGAGACCGCCGGTGAACAGGCCGTAGCCATAGGCGTTGTGCAGCAGATCGCCTTTCTTTCCGCCCCGCAACCAGGATGCAGCGCGCGCTCAGCGTGTTCCAAAGATCCAAGTCCGCACGGGTGTAACCCACGATGGTCGGCGTGCCACTGGTGCCGGAGGAAGCGTGCAAGCGAACGCACGCTTCGCGCGGCACGGCGAACATGCCGAACGGATAGGTCTCGCGGAAATCGCTCTTCAAGGTGAACGGAAAGCGCGTGAGATCGGCCGAGTGAGCGCACATCGTCGGACGTTGCGCCAACCGCTTCGCACTTCGCGCGATAGTGCGCCCACGTTGTTATAGGTATGCGCAATCGACCATTTCAGCCGCTTGATCTGTTCGGCTTCCAGCTCGGCGCGCGAGGTGAAAGCGGGGCAGCATCTAAAACCTGCGCCCATTTGAAAAAATAGTGTCATGGCCTGCGAATGCGGGCCACCCCGGTGATCCAAACCGCGCTTTATCAGAACCTTTTTTCTTCCCCGCGCCTCCGCACCTCCGCGTGCCTGTCTTTTTCTCACGCGGAGACGCGGAGAACACAGAGGAATAACAACATGCAAAACCCAACTGGGTGGCCCGCATTCGCGAGCCATGACAAGAGGGTGGGTGTTTTAGCAGTAATGAAGTCAGCATTTACACAGCGTTCATCGTCAGCAGTTCATAGGTCGCGCAGGTCTCGCTGTTCTGGTTGGTGATGATGACCTGCCAGCGTACTTCGCCGTAGGTCTCATTGCGCTGCGATTTCGACTTCGCGGTAAGCTGCACGGTGATCGTGTCGCCGGGCTTCACCGGCTTGGTGAAGCGCAGATTGTCGAGGCCGTAATTGGCGAGCACCGGGCCGGGCGCGGGATCGACGAACAGGCCCGCCGCGAACGACAGCAGCAAATAGCCATGCGCCACGCGCCCGCCGAACAGCGGATTTGCCTTCGCGGCTTCTTCGTCCATGTGCGCATAGAACGTATCGCCCGTGAAATGCGCGAAGTGCTCGATGTCATCCAGCGTGATCGTGCGCGACGCGGTAACGAGCGTCTTGCCGGGTTCGAGCTCGCCGAGTTTCAGGCGGAACGGATGCGGCGGCGTGCGGTCTTCGGGTGCGCCGCGCATCCACTCGTGCGTCACGCCGCTCAGCATGCGCGGGCTGCCCTGCAGCGCGGTGCGCTGCATGTAGTGCATCACGCCATGAAGGCCGCCCATCTCCTCGCCACCACCGGCACGTCCGGGACCGCCATGGATCAGCGCGGGCAACGGTGAGCCATGACCGGTGGATTCTTTCGCGCAGTCGCGGTCAAGAATGAACAGGCGGCCATGGAACGCGCCCGATCCGGTCAGCACCGCGCGCGCGAGATTCGGATCGTAGGTGTAGAGCGACATCACCAGCGAACCCTGTCCGCGATTGACCAGCGCGACAGCATCGGCGATGTCGGAATAGGGCATCAACGTCGCGACGGGCCCGAACGGCTCGGTGTCGTGTACGCGATTCGCTTTGCTAGGTTCGTCGCAGCGCAGAAGTACCGGCGACAGGAACGCGCCTTTGCCATCCGCCTTGTTCGGATTGCCAGAGACGATGCGTGCCTCGGCGGAAAGCGTCTTGATTTTTGCGCGCACATCGTCGCGCTGTGCGGTCGAGACCAGCGCACCCATTTTCGTTGTCTCGCTGCGCGGATCGCCGACGGTGATGTCGTCGAGGGCCGTCTTGAGCGCTGCTTCGGCGGCGTCGATTGCGGAGGCGGACACGAAAGCGCGGCGGATGGCGGTGCATTTCTGCCCGGCTTTCGTCGTCATCTCGCGCACGACTTCCTTGATGAAGAGATCGAATTCCGGCGTACCCGGCGCAGCATCGGGACCGAGCACCGCCGCGTTCAGCGAGTCGCGCTCGGCGATAAAGCGCACGCTTTCGCGCGCGATGACGGGATGACGCTGGAGTTTTTCGGCTGTATCGGCGGAGCCGGTGAAGGACACCACGTCCTGTCCGGTCAGATGATCGAACAGGTCGCCAGTCGGACCGATGATGAGCTGCAACGCGCCTTTGGGCAGGACATTCGCCTCGATCATTATGCGGAACGCGGCTTCGGCGAGGTATGCGGTGGCCGTCGCGGGCTTTACGATCGCGGGCACGCCGGCGAGCAGCGTGGGGCCGAGCTTCTCCAGCATGCCCCAAACCGGGAAGTTGAACGCGTTGATATGCACCGCCACGCCCTGGCGCGATGTCAGCACATGCTGGCCGACGAACGTGCCGCGCTTGGAAAGTCCTTCAACCGCGCCTTCGATCAGGATCGTGTCGTTGGGAAGTTCGCGGCGGCCTTTGGACGAATAGGCATAGAGCGTGCCCGCGCCGCCTTCGATGTCGATCCAGCTGTCGGATTTCGTGGCGCCGGTCTCATAGGAGAGTTCGTAGAGCGCGTCCCTTTTCGCCATCACCGCATCGGCGAGCGCCTTGAGCATCTTCGCGCGCTGGTGAAACGTCATCGCGCGCAGCGCCGGGCCGCCCACCTTGCGCGCGTGGTCGAGCATGGCCGCGAAGTCGCGCACCGTCGTCCCGGTTTCGGCAACGGTCTCGCCGCTCACCGCAGACGGGATGGATGTGAGGTTTCCTTCCGGCGCGATCCAAGAGTCTTTTGTGTAGCTCTGAAGTTTCGACATTTGCTTCTCCTTCAACCCACCCCTTGAGGGAGGGTCGAGATTTGCGAAGCAAATATCGGGGAGGGGTTCTTACGGCGCCATACCCCGCCCCGAAAAATTCTTCGCGATGCTTCGAATTTTTCGACCCTCCCTCAAGGGGAGGGTGGTTTTTATTGGCCGGTGAATTTCGGCGCGCGTTTTTCTGTGAAGGCGGCGACGCCTTCCTTGTAGTCCGCGGAACGGCCGAGTTCGCGTTGCAGATCACGCTCGAGGTCGAGCTGCGCATGCAGATCGGTCTGCCAGCCCTTGCGCATCGCGAGCTTAATCGCGGCGAGGCCTTTGGTCGGGCCGTGCGCGAGGCGCGCGACGAGCTTTTCCGTCTCCGGCATCAACTGTTCATCATCGATGGCGCGCCAGATCAGGCCCCATTGTTCGGCTTTCTCTGCGCTCAGCGCTTCGCCGGTCAGCGCCAATCCCATCGCGCGCGCATGTCCCGCGAGGCGCGGCAAAATCCACGTGCCGCCGGAATCCGGGACGAGTCCGATGTTGGAGAACGATTGGATGAACTTCGCACTCTTCGCCGCCAGCACGACATCGCAGGCGAACGCGATGTTCGCACCGGCGCCGGCGGCGACCCCGTTCACTGCGCACAACGACGGGCTTTTCCATGCCCATGATGCTGCGGACGAGCGGGTTGTAGTTTGTCTCCAGCGTATCGCCGAGATCGCCACCCGGCTTGGTTGCGGGATCGGAAAGATCCTGTCCGGCGCAAAAAACCGCGTCCCGCGCCGGTGATCAGCAGCACGCGTACATTTGGGTCGTTCTCAATCTTGGAGATCGCGTCGGCGACTTCTCCGTGCATGTGCAGCGTGAAGGAATTGAGACGGTCGGGCCGATTCAGCGTGAGCTTTGCCGCGCCGTCGGCGACGTCGAAAAGGATCGTTTCGTAGGCCATGTTTCCCCTCCACTTTTTTCCGTCATGGCCGCCCTCGTGGCGGCCATCCATATTCCAGAGGCCGTGCAGGGAGATTATGGATGGCCGGGACAAGCCCGGCCATGACGATTGGGGTGAGAATTAGGGTACAACAACCGGACGGTCAATTTTTGGAGTTGCCATGAATGAAGCGGATACCCTCGCGCGCCGCGTGGCGGATCGTCTGCACGCGCAAGAAGCGACCGCGGCTGCCTGGAATATCGAGATCGAGGAGGTGCGCGAGGGTTATTCGCGTGTTGCCATGATCGTGCGTGCAGACATGATCAACGGCCATGCCATCGCGCATGGCGGGATGATCTTCGCGCTGGCCGACACCGCGTTCGCCTATGCCTGCAATTCGCGCAATGTGGAGACGGTGGCGCAGAACGCGACCATCGCGTTTCTTGCGCGGGTAGGCTGGGAGACCGGCTGGTGGCAGAGGCTCGGGAACAAGCGCTTTCCGGCCGCTCTGGCGTTTACGCCATCGAGGTTCGCAACCATAAGGGCGAAAAAATCGCGGTTTTCCAGGGTCTTTCTCGTTCAATCGGAGGAAAGATTCTGCCAGACGATTAATTGACCGTCTGGTCGGTTTATTATAGATTTCCGTCATGGCCGCCCTTGTGGCGGCCATCCAAGATCGTCGATTTTGATGGGTGATCATGGGTCGCCGGGACAAGCCCGGCGATGACGAATTTGGGAGATGTGCATCGATGTACACGACCGAACTCAAAGACAAGAACCAGAAAAGTGTGGCGCCGGTCGCCGCGCCTGAAGATCCGGAGCGCTTGGCGGCGTTCGAGGCGCGCGTCGCGGCGGACGATTTCATCGAGCCGAAAGACTGGATGCCCGACGCGTATCGCAAGACTCTGGTGCGCCAGATTTCGCAGCATGCGCATTCCGAAATCGTCGGCATGCTGCCGGAAGGAAACTGGATCACGCGTGCGCCGTCGCTGCGCCGCAAGGCCGTGCTGCTTGCCAAGGTGCAGGACGAAAGGCGGACATGTGGCTCTATCTTTACAGCGCGGCCGAGACGCTCGGCACATCGCGCGAGGAGATGATCGAGGCGCTGCATTCGGGCCGCGCGAAATATTCGACGATCTTCAACTATCCGACGCTGACCTGGGCGGACATTGGCGCCATCGGCTGGCTCGTCGATGGCGCTGCGATCATGAACCAAGTGCCGTTGCAGCGGACATCCTATGGCCCCTACGCGCGCGCGATGGTGCGCGTGTGCAAGGAAGAGAGTTTCCATCAGCGTCAGGGCTACGAGATCACGATGGCGTTGGCCGCCGGGACAGAGGCGCAGAAGCGCCTGGCGCAGGACGCACTGAACCGCTGGTGGTGGCCGTCGATCATGATGTTCGGTCCGCCGGACGAGAATTCGCCCAACACCGCGCAATCGATCCGCTGGCGCATCAAGCGCGAGACCAATGACGAACTGCGCCAGAAATTCATCGACGTGACCGTGCCGCAGGCCGAAGCGATAGGGCTTACAATCCCCGATGCCGATCTGAAATGGAACGAGGCGCGCGGATCATATGACTATGGCGCCATCGACTGGGATGAGTTCTATGCCGTGGTGCGCGGTGAAGGCGCGACCGCGAAGGAGCGCATGCAGGCGCGCGTGAAAGCCTGGGAAGACGGCAAGTGGGTGCGCGATGCCGCGACGGCGCATGCTGAGAAACGCGCCGCGCGCATTACGGCGGAGTGACCATGAGCAAGAATTGGCCTTTGTGGGAAGTGTTCATCCGCGCGAAGAACGGGCTCTCGCATCGTCACGCCCGGTAGCGTGCATGCCGCCGATGCGAAGATGGCGCTGGAAGCGGCGCGCGATACCTACACGCGGCGCATGGAAGGCGTAAGCCTGTGGATCGTGCCTTCGGCGGCGATCGTCGCGAGCGATCCGGGTGACTCAGCGGAGTTGTTCGAGCCCGCCGCCGACAAGGTCTATCGCCACCCGACATTCTATGTGATTCCGGAAGGGATCAAGAATATATGAGCCTCATTTCCTCTGTCCCAAACTCGTCATGGCCGCCCTTGAGGCGGCCATCCATCCGGCGCGCGTCTACGCGCCGAGAAGACGCTCTCGCTCGCAGACGCGAGCGCGATGGATGGCCGGGTCAGGCCCGGCCATGACGGATAAGAATGAAAGATACGATCACGCCATTCGCATGGGCGACGACGCGCTGATCCTGGGTCAGCGGCTGTCGGAATGGTGCGGGCATGCGCCGATGCTGGAAGTCGATCTGTCGCTCGCCAATATCGGGCTCGATCTGCTGGGGCAGGCGACGCATTTCCTGGGCGTCGCGGGTGAGGCGGAAGGCAAGGGCCGCGATGCGGACAAGCTCGCGTTCCATCGCGACGTGCTCGATTTCCGCAACTGCCTTCTGGTCGAACAGCCGAACGGCGATTTCGCGCAGACCATCGCGCGCCAATTCCTGTTCTCGAACTGGCAGGAATTGCTGCTGACGGAAGTCGCTGCCGCGCCGGACACCACGCTCTCCGACATCGCGCGCAAAGCGGTGAAGGAAGTGACCTATCACTGCCGCTTCGCGAATGAGTGGGTCGTGCGCCTTGGCGACGGCACCGACGAAAGCCGCAAGCGCATGATCGAAGGTCTCGACTGGATGTGGCGCTTCGTGGACGAGTTGTTCGATGCGACGGACGGCGCCGCATCTCTGCGTCCCGAATGGGATGCGCGCATCGCGAAGGTCTTGAACGAAGCCGGTCTCGAACTGCCAAAGCCACGCCGCGGCACGATGGGCGGCCGCAAGGGCCATCATTCCGAGCATCTGGGCCATCTGCTTTCCGAGATGCAGTTCCTGCAACGCGCCTATCCGGATTCGCGATGGTAGCGGCCGCCGCCACAACGCTGTCGTTCAGGGATCGCGTGTTCGAGATTCTCGCGCAGGTTCCCGATCCGGAGATACCGGCCGTGTCGGTGGTCGATCTCGGCATCGTGCGCGATGTGACGGATGAAGCAGTCACGATCACGCCGACCTATACCGGTTGCCCCGCGACGTTCGCGATCGAAGCCGATATCCGCGCGGCGCTGGATCGCGCGGGATTGTCGAGACTCAAAATCGAAACCGTGCTGGCGCCGCCGTGGACGACGGAGTGGATCAGCGAAGAAGGTCACGCAAAGCTCCGCGCCTATGGCATCGCACCGCCGGCGAGGTGCGCAACGGAATGTCCACGCTGCAACTCGACGCACACCGAAGAGATCAGCCGTTTCGGCTCGACGCCGTGCAAATCGCTGTGGCGGTGTCTGGACTGCCGCGAACCGTTCGACAGATTCAAATGTCATTGAAACAAAGTATTTCACGCGGAGTCGCGGAGAACGCAGAGGAAGAGAGCTTCTCCGCGAACTCCTCGTCTCCGCGTGCGACCCTGTCTGGTCGGCCCGCATTCGCGGGCCATGACAATTTGGTTGGTGGGTTGAGATAGAAATGTCCGTCAACGAACGCTTCCACAAACTGAAGATCGCCGAGGTTCGCCGCGAGACGCCGGATGCGGTGTCGATCCGCTTTGAGATTCCGGCGGCGCTGAAAGACGCGTTCGCGTTCAAGGCGGGGCAGCATCTCACCCTTCGTACCGAGATGGACGGCGAGGATTTGCGCCGCAATTATTCCGTCTGCGTCGCGCCGCACGAGAACGAGATCCGCATCGCGGTGAAGCAGACGCCGGGCGGACGCTTCTCCACCTGGGCGAACAGCGCGCTGCAGACCGGACACGAGATCGAAGTTTTGCCACCGCTCGGCCGGTTTATCGTCCCGCACACGGACAGCGCCGAGCCGTATTACGTTGCGCTCGCGGGCGGATCGGGGATCACGCCGGTGCTGTCGATCCTGAAGACGGTGCTCGCCCAAAACCCGCGCGCGCATGTCACGCTGCTTTACGGCAACCGCGACAGCGCCTCGATCATGTTCCTGGAGGAACTCGCGGGTCTCAAGAACCGCACTCTCGACCGGCTCGAGGTCTATCATTTCCTGGAGAACGAAGCCGAAGAGATCGAGCTGTTCAACGGTCGCCTCGATGCCGAAAAATGCGCGGAAGTTTTTTCCTCGCTGGTCAATCCGAAAGCAGCGGATGCGTTTTTCATCTGCGGGCCGGGGCCGATGATGGACGCGGCGGAGCAGGCACTCCTTGCGCGCGGTGTCGAACCAGCGCGCATCTTCATCGAGCGCTTCACCACGGGCACCGTTTCCGCCGAGCAACTCGCGCGCAACGAGGCGCTGCAACAGAAGGCGCAGGGCATGCAGATCACGGTCACGCTCGACGGCCGCCGCTCGAAAATCCGTTTCGATGCGGAGAAGGGCAACATCCTCGAAAGCGTGCAGGCCGCGGGTCTGCCCGCGCCGTATGCGTGCAAAGGCGGCGTGTGCTCCACCTGCCGCGCGAAAGTGCTGAACGGCACGGTCGAAATGAAAAAGAACTACGGCCTCACCGACGAGGAAGTAAGGGCGGGTTACATCCTCACCTGCCAGGCGGTACCCACGAGCGATGACGTGGCAGTCAGTTACGACGCCTGATCTGCTGGCCCAAGAAGCGAAACGGTATCCTCTCGGCAGCTGCTGGCCTTACTTTTCACGATATGTTCAAATTCGTCCGTTAGCGGTTGCGTCAATATTGGGTGGAGCAAATCT
>JBBCHP010000013.1:0-154245 GCA_037201525.1 Rhizomicrobium sp.
ATGCGTCTCGACCGCTTCCTGGCGGAAGCGTTCGCCGAACACAGCCGCTCGCGCCTGTCGGGACTGATCGAGGCGGGCGCGGTCGCGCGCGGCGACGAAACGATAAAAGACACCAACCACAGGGTCAAACCGGGCGAAGGCTATCGCCTGGCGCTGCCGGATGCGAAACCCGCGCTGCCGCAGGCACAGGATATTCCGCTCGACGTCGTTTACGAAGACAAGGATCTCATCGTCATTGAAAAGCCGGCGGGTCTTGTCGTCCATCCCGCGGCGGGCAACCCTGACGGCACGCTGGTCAACGCGCTGATCGCGCATTGCGGCAAAGAGCTTTCCGGCATTGGCGGCGAAATGCGGCCGGGCATCGTCCATCGCCTCGACAAAGATACGAGCGGCTTGCTGGTCGCGGCGAAGAACGAGCGCGCGATGAATTCGCTGTCAAAGCAGTTCGCAAAACATACCGTGGAGCGCGCCTACAATGCCGTCGTCTGGGGTGCGCCGCGCAAAGGCGATGGACTGATCGAAGGCGAGATCGCGCGCAATCCGTTCGACCGCAAGCGCATGGCGGTGGTGCGCGGCGGCGGCAAGGTCGCGCGCACGCGCTATCGCGTGATCGAAGCGTTCGGCGATCCCGTCCGTCCCTTCGCGTCGCTGATCGAATGCCGGCTGGAGACCGGGCGCACGCACCAGATCCGCGTGCACATGACCCATCTCGGCCATCCGCTGATCGGCGATCCGGATTATGGGCGGGCGCGTCAGCCGCCACGCCCGAAGACCGAGGCTGAGGAAATAGCCTTCACGGCAGCAAGGGAATTTCCGCGCCAAGCACTCCACGCCTGGCTTCTTGGGTTTGAACACCCTACGACGCATAAGGATATGCGGTTCGAATCCCCTTGGCCTGCGGATTTTTCTACACTGGTGGAGGCCTTGCGGGGCTTGAAAAAAGTTTAAGGCGTCCCCATTTCGGGCTTCTAATGGGGCTTTCTTTTCTCGAATTAACTGTCAAACGGCAGGCGGACGCGTTGTCTAATAGAGACGCGCCGGTCGTGCATGCGCATTCCGCGCGAGGATGGACACTATGAGCAGTCGCGGTTTACCGAGCCTTGCAGGCGAAGGCGGGCTTTCCCGCTATCTGACCGAAATCCGGAAATTTCCGCTCCTCCAGCCTGAGGAAGAGTACATGCTAGCCAAGCGCTGGAAGGAGCATGAAGACCCCGAAGCCGCGCGCAAGATGGTGACGTCGCATCTGCGTCTCGTCGCCAAGATTGCGATGGGCTATCGCGGCTATGGCCTGCCGCTCAGCGAAGTGGTGGCGGAAGGCAATGTCGGCCTGATGCAGGCGGTGAAGCGTTTCGAGCCGGATAAGGGTTTCAGACTTGCGACCTACGCGATGTGGTGGATTCGCGCCTCGATCCAGGAATACATCCTGCGTTCGTGGTCGCTCGTGAAGATGGGCACGACCGCGGCGCAGAAGAAGCTGTTCTTCAATCTGCGCAAAGCCAAAACCAAGATCGAGGCGATCGAGGAGGGCGACATGACTCCCGAGCACGTCGCCACGATTGCCGATCAGCTCGGCGTGCCGGAACGCGAGGTGGTCGACATGAACCGCCGCCTTTCGGGGCCGGATTCGTCGCTGAACGCGCCGTTGCGCTCGGATTCCGAAAGCGAGTGGCAGGACTGGCTCGCCGACGATACGATGGATCAGGAAACGCGCATGGCTGAGCGCGAGGAGATGGGCGAACGCCACGATCTGCTTACCGGGGCTCTTGGCGAGCTGACCGAGCGCGAGCGCGAGATCATTCAGGCGCGGCGTCTGCAGGACGATCCCGCGACCTTGGAAGAACTTTCGCAAAAGTACGGCGTGTCTCGCGAGCGCGTGCGCCAGATCGAAGTGCGGGCGTTCGAAAAGCTGCAAACCCAGATGAAGCGCAGCCTCGTCGAGAAACGCAGCCATATGCAGGCCCTGAACCCGGTTTAAGCCTGGGTTCAGGCGAACTGAATGATGATACTGCTAGAGGTGATCGTGTGGACCGGGCAACTCGTTCTCTGGGTTCGCGCGCATAACCGCGCGGATTTCAGTGCCCGAAAAATAAATTTTGGCCTGCTTATGCAACAAACAGCGTTCTTTTTCTTCGTCATGGCCGGGCTTGTCCCGGCCATCCATGAACTCCCTGCGAGATAGCGCGTATGGATGGCGTCGGTACGCTGTCGCTACCGACCAAGGGCGGCCATGACGATGGAGGAATACATACAAATGAAAACCAGATTCTCAGGAACGGCGGAGCTATGTGCGAAACATGCGAACGAAATGCAATTTGCGTACAGCATTGCTGTACAGACGGGCTGATGCGCACCGTTATGTTCCCGCGTCCTTGCCACTATGCAAATCGGCATGTTCGCACGCGCGATACGTCACGCTAGCGTCGGCCTCACAGGAGAGCACCAATGATTTTGAAGATGTGGCAGGTCGATGCCTTCGCGCGCAGACCTTTCGAGGGCAACCCCGCGGCCATCGTTCCGCTCGACGAATGGCTCGACACGGCGCTGATGCAGAAGATCGCCAACGAGAACAATCTCGCCGAAACCGCCTTCTTCGTGAAGACAGGCGCGGGCAAGTACGACCTGCGCTGGTTCACGCCGGAAGCCGAGGTCGATCTTTGTGGTCACGCGACGCTGGCGAGTGCGTGGACGATTTTTGAGTTTCTCGACGCGAGCCTCAAATCCATCGCGTTCGAGACACGCTCCGGAACGTTGGTCGTTGATCGCGGCGCGGACGGAAATCATTTGATGTCGCTGCCTTCCGATCCGGTTGCGCCATACGATGTGCAGGATGGCTTGGCCAAACAGATCGGCGAGGCGCTGGGCATCGCGCCGCCGGACGAGATTCATAAAGGCCGCTACATCCTTGCCGTCTGGAACGATCCGAAACAGGCGCGTGCGATCAAGGGCGCCGGTGATATCGCGCGCGTGCTGCGGCCGCTGGATATGTGGGGCCTTATAGCAACCGCGCCCGGCGACGAAGGCTACGACATCGTCCTCGCGCTTCTTCGCGCCGGACAAAGGCGTGCCGGAAGATCCGGTGACAGGCTCTGCGCATTGCGCGCTGGTGCCGTTCTGGGCGAAGCGTCTGGGCAAAAAGACCTTGAAAGCACGGCAGGCGAGCCCGCGCGGCGGCGACCTTCTCTGCACCGATGGCGATGGCCGCACGATCCTGTCTGGACCGTGCGCACTCTACATGACGGCGGAAATCGTGGTTTAGGGAAACGGCTTCTGCTAAGCTTCGTGTATGAGCGAACTAGCGCTGGCTGACCCTATTCTTACGCGTATCAAGAATGAGCTTAGAGTGCTTTACGGCACTCGCCTGAAGCGCGTGCTGCTTTACGGATCTCGCGCCCGCGGCGATCACCGGCCGGATAGCGATTACGACATTCTCGTGGTGCTCGAAGGGCAGATCGAAGGTTGGCCGGACAGGAAACTTGCAACCCTTTCGGACAAAATTCTTCGGGAAACGATCGCAGAAGGCGAGCCAGCAGTTGTCTCGTTCAAGCCGATGACCGAAGAGCAAGCGCTTCAACGCACGGGCTTCATGCACAATGTGAGGCTTGACAGTATCGAACTATGAGCCCTGAAGCGATCAACTACATGACCATTGCCGAAGGGCATTTGAAACCGCGCCGAACGGAATTTCCTGGCAGAAATATATGAGGACGTGGCGCGCAATGCCTATTCGGCGGCGCTGAACGCGGCACGAGCTGTGATCTTTGATAAACTAACGATTGCTCCCAAAACGCACTCGGGCACGCGCTCCAAGTTCTCAGAGTTAGTCACGGCGGACTTGCGTTCGATGCGGAGCTGGCGCGATTTCTTGCCGAAGGTTTCGATACGAAACAGGGAGTCGACTATGGCCCTGAGCTTGTCATCGTGAGTCGAGAACAGGCCGAGGATTATCTCGTCCGCGCTCGCAAGTTTCTCACTGCTGCACGCAAAGCCTGCGAATAGAATCTATTCGTTGTCCTCTTCGCTCGGCTCTTCCTCGTCGAGTTCTTCGTCCGTCTCATCGTCGAATTCCTCGTCGAAAGCTTCGAGACCTTCGGCGAGATAGTCGCCCAACAACGGAAGACCGAGAAGATATTGCGCGGTGCGCTTGTTGTGCTCCGTCTGCGCGGTCTCGATCGCTTCGTCCCAGTCTTCGATGTCGTATGTGCCGCGTCCCACCCAGGCGAGGGCGACGAGATTGATTTGCTCTTCCTCGTTCAGCCCATTGATGAACTGGACAAGTTCGCTGCGCACAGCGTCGTCTTCCGGCTTGTCTTCCAGAACATCGGCCTCGCCGTCGTCCGCGGCGTTCGAGCCTTCGTCGGGATCACTGTCGCCTTCCTTTGCGTCATACTGGCGCGCTTTCACGATGATAAAGCGCACTTTCTCGACGGAGATGCCGAGTTCGATCATGTCTTCGTCGTCATCTTCCTCGATAATCGGCATGTGCAATCCCTTTGCGATAATCAATGCTCAAACGGTTACGCTAGAGGTTACGTTCCCGGTTTGACAGCAACGCGAATGGACAAATTCGTCATTTGACCTACGCGCGGCGAATCCCTACACAGGGGGCGGGCCACGCCGCCCCAACGCGGCGCGAACATTCTGGAAGGAATGTCTGATGACCGAACAAGTCCATCCGGTCGTGCGTCCCGCACGGCCTTTTTTTTCGTCCGGACCCTGCGCCAAACGGCCGGGTTGGACCACGGAAGTCCTCGATACGGCGCTGCTAGGGCGCTCGCATCGCTCCGGACCCGGCAAAGCGAAACTGAAAGACGCGATCGACCGCACCAAGAAATTGCTCGGCGTGCCGGACGATTATCGCGTCGGCATCGTGCCCGCGTCGGATACGGGCGCGATGGAGATCGCGATGTGGTCGATGCTGGGGCCGCGTCCGCTCGATTGCTTTGCGTGGGAAAGCTTCGGCGAGGATTGGGTCACCGACACAATCAAACAGTTGAAGATCAAGGATGGGCGCGTGCTGAAAGCCGAATACGGCGATCTGCCCGATCTCAAACAAGCCGATCCGTCACACGACATCGTGTTCCTGTGGAACGGCACGACGTCAGGCGTGCGCGTGCCGAATGCCGACTGGATCAGCGCGAACCGCGAAGGGATCACCATCTGCGATGCGACCAGTGCTGCGTTCGCGATGGATCTCGACTGGTCGAAGCTCGATGTCACGACCTTTTCCCTGGCAGAAGGTTCTGGGTGGCGAGGCCGCGCATGGCGTGATGGTGCTGTCGCCGCGCGCGGTGACGCGACTGGAAAGTTACACGCCGCCCTGGCCGATGCCGAAGATTTTCCGCCTGACCAAAGACAACAAGCTCAACGACGCGATCTTCGAAGGTGAGACGATCAACACGCCGTCGATGCTGGTGGTCGAGGATTATCTCGACGCGCTGACATGGGCTGAAGGCATCGGCGGACTGAAAGCGTTACAGGCGCGCGCAAATGCCAACTTCGCGGCGCTGTCGGCGTGGGTGACGAAAAGCAACTGGGTCGATTTCCTGGCGGGCGATGCGTCGTATCGCTCCAACACCAGCGTGTGTTTGAAGATTACCGATCCCGCGTTCACGAAGCTTGACGACGATGCGCGCTACGCAATGGTGCAGAAGATCGCCAATGTGCTTGAGGCCGAAGGTGTCGCGTTCGACATTGCTGGCCATCGCAATGCACCGGCTGGCCTGCGCATCTGGTGCGGCGCAACGGTCGAAACCGCCGAGATTGAAGCGCTGACGCCTTGCTCGATTGGGCCTGGGCACAGGTGAAGGGCTGAGCCATGCCGAAAGTCCTGATTGCCGACAAACTCTCGCCTGCCGCCGTGGCGATCTTCAAGGAGCGCGGTGTCGAGGCCGATGTGAAGACAGGTTTGAGCAAGGAAGAATTGCTCAAGATCGTCGATCAATATGACGGCATCGCCATAAGGTCTGCGACCAAGATCACGGCAGACGTCATCAAGGCCGCGAAAAACTTAAAAGTCGTCGGCCGCGCCGGTATCGGCGTCGATAATGTCGATATCTCGGCTGCGACGGCCGCGGGCGTGATCGTGATGAACACGCCGCACGGCAATTCCATCACCACCGCAGAACACGCCATTGCGCTGATGATGGCGCTGGCGCGCGAGCTTCCGGCCGCCAACGCCTCCACCCAGGCGGGCAAGTGGGAGAAGAACCGCTTCATGGGTGTCGAACTGACCGGCAAGGTTCTGGGCCTCGTCGGCGCGGGCAATATCGGCAGTATAGTTGCCGACCGCGCCAAGGGCTTGCGCATGCGTGTGATCGCGTTCGACCCCTATCTCTCGCCGGAGCGCGCGCAGTCACTCGGCATCGAGAAAGTCGAATTGAACGACCTTCTTGCGCGGGCGGATTTCATCACCCTGCACACACCGCTGACCAACGACACACGCAACATCATCTCGGCCGATGCCATCAACCGCATGAAGAAGGGCGCGCGGCTCATCAACTGTGCGCGTGGCGGGTTGGTGGATGAGCACGCGCTGAAAATCGCGCTCGACAGTGGGCACATCGCCGGGGCGGCGCTCGATGTGTTCGAGGAGGAGCCCGCGACCGCGAACATTCTCTTCGGCAACGACAAGGTTGTCGCCACGCCGCATCTTGGCGCATCTACCACGGAAGCGCAGGAGAACGTGGCGCTGCAGGTCGCGGAGCAGATTTCCGATTACCTGCTCACCGGCGCGATTGCCAATGCGCTCAACATGCCGTCGATCAGCGCGGAGGAAGCGGCGAAGATCAGGCCCTGGATTTCGCTGGCCGAGAAGTTGGGTGCATTCGCGGGCCAACTCACGGACACAAGTATCGCGGGCGTCGAGATTCTCTATGAAGGCTCAGTTGCGGCGCTCAACACCCGCGCGCTGACGCAGGCTGCGCTTGCAGGATTGCTCAGGCCCACACTCGCAGATGTGAACATGGTCAACGCCCCGGTCGTCGCGAAAGAGCGCGGCATCAAGGTCAGTGAAATCCGCCGTGACCAGCAAGGCGCATACGAGGGTTACATGAAGATCACCGCGACGCTCACGGACGAAAGCTCACGCCGCATCGCCGGCACCGTATTCTCGGACGGCCGCCCACGCCTCATCCAGGTGCGCGACATCAATCTCGATGCCGAGTTCGCATCGCACATGCTCTATGTCATCAACGAGGATAAGCCGGGCATGATCGGACGTCTCGGCACGTTGCTTGGCGATGCCAGTGTGAACATCGCGTCCTTTGCGCTCGGACGTTCGGCACCGGGCAGCGATGCAATTGCGTTGCTGGAAGTGGATGGTGGGCGTGGACGACAAAACGTTGGCCGCGCTTCGCAAGCTTCCGCATGTAAAGCAGGCGTCCGCTCTGAGGTTCTGAGGAGCGCGGCGCTTGCAATCGTTCGCCCGCCGCCCCATCTCACGGGGCAAGTGGGAGGACCTGTCATGCGGAATTTCATAGACCCATCGGACGCGATCTATATTCCTTGGACCCTGTGGGCAGCGACCTGGATTGTTGCGGCGGCCTGGGCCAATCGCACCGTCGCGGGTGCCGGCGTCACGCGGCAAGCGCCCTACCGCCTTTTCACCACCGGTGGCTTTATCCTGCTTCTGGTGTTCTTCGCCGGTGGCGGACATATACCCGAAGCCATCGGCTTCCTGTTTCAGCGACACTGGGAGTTTCCCGCAGAAGTTCAGTGGGCGATGGTCGGATTGGCGACGCTCGGATTTTTGTTCTGCTGGTGGGCGCGCATCCATCTGGGCGCGTTGTGGTCTGGCCGCATCACGCGCAAGGAAGGCCATCGTGTAGTCGATACAGGACCGTACCGGCTGGTGCGCCATCCGATCTACACCGGCATTCTGACCGCTGCGCTCGCGACGATGCTCCTCAAAGGCACAAACACATCGATCATCGGGTTTGTGCTGCTCGTCATCGGCTATTGGATGAAGGGCAAGCTCGAAGAGCGCTTCCTGCGCGAAGAACTCGGCCCGGCGGACTACGACGCCTATCGGGCGCGTACGCCGATGCTGGTTCCCTTCGCGCCGGTCTAAACCGCGTCGAGATACTGGATGTCCGGACGGCCCGCGAGGCACGCGCCGATTCCGGGACCTGCGGCGCGGAAGTGATCCGATTTGCCGTGCGCTTCGATCGCGGCCTGATCGTCGTACATCTCCATGACGATATAGGTGTCTTCTGCCGTGCGTGATTTGCAGAGCGTATAGAACTTGTTGCCCGGTTCGTTCGCACGAACCTCTGCGGCGAGGTCCTTGAAGACCGCTTCAAGATCGGCGCCTTTGCCGGGTTGAACTTTCAAGGTTGCGATTACACCAACAGCCATGACCAATTCTCCTGTTATCGTCCCTTGTAATCCGGCGCGCGCTTCTCGAAGAAGGCTGACACCGCTTCCTTGTGATCTTCGGTAAGATGCGCAAGCGCCTGATAGGCTGCCGACATCTCCATGATCGTGTCGAAGCTGACGTTCTGGCCTTCGCGCATGAGCTTTTTGGTCATGCGCAGCACGTCCGGCGGCTGACGGCAGATGCGGGCGGCCAATGCGCGCGCTTCGTCCATCAACGATGCGGCGGACACGATCTTTGAAACCAGTCCCCAGTTCAACGCCGTTGCGGCGTCGATAGTGTCGGCGGTGAACACGAGCTCGGCCGCACGTGCATAACCGATCACGCGCGGCAAAATCCACGATCCTCCATCGCCGGGTACAAGACCGATCTTGAGGAATGTCGCGCCGAAGATCGCATTGTCGGCGGCGACACGCATGTCGGCGAGGCATGCAACATCGTTGCCGAGGCCGATGGCATGGCCATTCACGGCCGCGACCAGCGGGACTTCGATCCCCCAGATGGAGCGAACGATCCTGTGGATTCCATGACGATAGCGTTCGCGAATATGCACGCCGGCGCCGGCAAACGCGCCGGAGCGCTCGCGCATCGCCTTCACATTGCCGCCGGCGGAAAAGGATTGCCCGGCGCCGGTCAGGATCGCGCAGCGAACCTCGCGGTCGCTGTTAATCCGCGCAACCGCATCGGCGAACAGCTCGCCGTCGCCGTCTTCACCCAGCGGATTGCGGCTTTCCGGACGATTGATCGTCAGCGTGACGACCGGCCCGGACTTCTCGAACAGAAGCGCGCTCACGCGGCTTTGTCCGCATCCAAGGCGGCATAGCGCTTCAGATGATAATCGACGTTGCCGTAAAGCGTGTCGATCATGGTGAGCCGCTTGAAGTAGTGCCCAACGTTGAGTTCGTCCGTCATTCCCATGCCGCCGTGGATTTGGACCGCGCCTTGGCCCACGAAACGGCCTGAGTTGCCGATCTGCACTTTCGCGGCCGACGCCGCCTTCTTGCGCTCGGCGTCGTTTTTGTCGAGGGAGAGTGTGACCATCAATGTGATGGAATAGGACTGCTCGTAATTGACGAACATGTCGACCATATGATGTTGCAGTACCTGGAACTTGCCGATCGGCACGCCGAACTGCTTGCGGGTCTTGGAATATTCGACCGTCGCATCGACCAGCACTTTCATCGCGCCTGTCGCTTCCGCGCAGGTCGCGGCAATCGCTTCATCGACAGCGCGCTCAATGAGCGGCAACCCGTTGTCCAGTTCGCCGATCAGACGCTCTGCCGGCACCTCGACATTCTCGAATGTGATTTCCGAGGCGCGCGTGCCATCCATCGTCGGGAAATCGCGCATCGATACACCTTTGGATTTCTTGTCGATGAGAAAGACGCTCACGCCTTTCTCGTCGCGACGGCCACCGGATGTGCGTGCCGTGACGATCAGCTGATCCGCCCAGGGCGCCGCGATCACGACAGCCTTGTGGCCATTCAAGACAAAGCCGGAGCCCTGCTTCTTCGCCGTCGTCGTAAGGTCCGCGAGATTGTAGCGGCCCTGCGGCTCCGCAAACGCAAATGCCATCATGGTTTCGCCGCCCGCGATCTTGGCGAGCCATTCTTCCTTCTGCGCATCGGAACCCGCGGCAGCGAGAAGGCCGCCGCCGATCACCACGGTCGGCACATAGGGTTCGATCACCAGCGCACGGCCAAATTCCTGCATGATGATCATGGACGACATGGCATCGCCGCCGAGACCTCCATGTGCTTCCGGAAGCGGCGCAGCCAGAAGCCCCAGTTCCGCAAATTGCGCCCAGTGCTTGGGATCGCGTCCCGACTCGCTCCGCGTAAATTTGCGCCAGTCGTCGTATTTGTAGTTATCGGCGAGGTACTTCTCGACCGAATTGCGCAAGAGCGTCTGTTCCTCGGTGAAGGAGAAATCCATGAACGTTGTCCCTGTCTGGTCTTATAAGCCGAGCACGGCCTTTGCGATGATGTTGCGCTGAATCTCGTTCGAGCCGCCGTAGATCGACGCCTTGCGCATATTGAAATAGCGGCCGGCGGCGCCGACGGCATAGTCGGGCCCGACGGGATATTCGTTGCTGCCCTGGCGGCGGTCATAGGGAAACGCGTAATAGCCGACGGCTTCTTCGGTGAGCTCGGTAATGCGCTGCTGAATTTCCGTGCCGCGGATTTTCAGGATCGAGCTTTCCGGCCCTGCCATCTGGCCTTTGGATTCCGCCGCCAGCGTGCGCAGCTCAGTGTATTCGAGTGCGGAGAGTTCGATCTCAAGTTCCGCCACAATAGATTACGTATAGTCGGTCTCGATCAACGGCTTGCCGTCATCCAATTCGGCGCGGGCAATTTCTTTGAGCTTTTCCACCGCACGCTTTGAGCCAGCGACCCGCGCGATCCCGGAGCGTTCGTTCACCAGCAGGAACTTGGCGTAGGTCCAGCCTTTGTTCTCTTCGCCGACGCGGTTGGCAACCGGGACTTTCACATTGTCGAAGAAAACCTCGTTCACCTCATGTGCGCCGTCGAGAACGATGATCGGCTTCACGGTGATGCCGGGAGACTTCATGTCGATCAGCAGGAACGAGATGCCTTCCTGCTGTTTCACATCTGTATCGGTGCGAACGAGGCAGAAAATCCAGTCGGCGTATTGCGCGAGCGTCGTCCACGTCTTCTGGCCGTTGACGATATAGTGGTCGCCCTCACGCACAGCCCGCGTGCGCAGACTCGCCAGATCGGAGCCGGAGCTGGGCTCCGAGTAACCCTGACACCACCAATCCTCGCCGGACATGATGCGCGGCAGAAATTTCTTCTTTTGCTCGTCGTTTCCAAACGTGAAGATCACCGGTCCAACCATCGAAAGACCGAACGGCAGAGTCACCGGCGTCTCCGCCTTGGCGCATTCTTCGTTGAAGATATATCGCTGGGTCACACTCCAGCCCGGGCCGCCGTATTGTTTCGGCCACAACGGCGCGACCCAGCCCTTCTTGTAGAGAAGCTTGTGCCAGGCGAGGTAATCCTCTTTCGTCCGAGTGGCTGCCTCAGGCGCACCGACATCGGACTTCGGAAGCTTGGTCTTCGCATCGGCGATGAAGTCGCGCACTTCGGCGCGGAAGGCTTCTTCTTCTGGCGAAAAGCTGATGTCCATGGGCGTGCCTCCGATGTTCTTGGGTGCGATGATACAACCGCGCGGACGAAGCTCAACCCTGCGACAAAGCCGCAATCACGCGATCCAGCACGGGCTGCCAATCGCCGTGCTTTACCTGACGGAAGAGACGCATTGTCGGGTACCAGGGGCTCGTCTCACCTTCGAGGCCCCAGCGCCAATCCGGCGACAGGCTGAGCAGCGTCCAGGCGGGACGGCCGAGCGCGCCTGCGAGATGGCAAAAGACGGTATCGACGGAAATGGTCAAATCGGCGACCGTCATCAGGGCTGCAACATCGTTGAGATCGGTGTTGCCCAGCCTGATCACATTCGGCGTATCGGGCGCACCTTCATCGTCTTTCTGGATCACCAGGAAACGCACATTCGATTGTCTGAACAACGGCGCGATCTGTTCGGTGGTGAGGGAGCGGCGATGGTCGTTGCGGTGGCCGGGATTGCCCTGCCAAGCGATCGCAACGGTCTTCTGTCCCGTTTCGCCCAGTTTTTCCCGCCACGCGGCGACCTTCGCGGGATCGGCATGAATATAAGGCACGGTGTTGGGCACCGTCGCCAGAGTGGTGCGAAACATCGCGGGCAGGCTTGGCAGCGCGACGCTGTAGTCGAAACCCGGCAGCGTGTAGCTCGGCTCCACGATTTGGGTGGCCCCATCGACGGTCGCGGCCAGCGCCATGATCTCCTGACGCACGGCAAGCAGAACACGCGCTTTATGCTTGGCCAGCAGTGGCACATAACGCAGGAATTGGATGGCATCGCCCAGCCCCTGTTCGCTGTGTACCAGCAAGCTGCGCCCTGCGATCTCATCACCATTCCAAACCGGAAGCAGCGCTGGCGTTGTTCAACCGCGAGAGACGGCTTTTCATAGTCGCTCCAACCTTCCGGCATCTCGCCGAGCGCGAGCCTCACGGCGGCAAGGCCGAAACGGGCCTCCCGGTTCAAAGGATCGCGCTGCACGGCACCGGCATAGGCCTGCCGCGCGTCTTCCATGCGCGCCTGCGTTCGCATCAGATCGCCCAGGAAAACGATAAGGTTCTGACGACAAAGGCGCCGCCGCCATTGCGGCTTTCAGCGCGATTTCGGACTTCTCGAACGCGTCCATGTCCAACAGCACCGCGCCGACGCCGAGATGCGCGGCGGCTTTCAGATCGGGGTCGAGTTTCGCCGATGTTTCGAACGCATGCATGGACTGGCGATAGCGCTTAAGGCGATGCAGCACTGTGCCGAGGTTGTGGTGGGCCGCCGCGAACCCCGGATTGTCGCGGATCGTCGCGCGATAGAACCGCTCCGCGGACTCGAGCCGGCCGGCATGCTGATGTTCAAGCGCGGTCTGGAATTTCTTCTGCCAAGCCATAGCGG
The DNA here is from genome assembly GCA_037201525.1 of Rhizomicrobium sp. Classification (GTDB taxonomy): domain Bacteria; phylum Pseudomonadota; class Alphaproteobacteria; order Micropepsales; family Micropepsaceae; genus Rhizomicrobium. Next base: position 12,896 of record JBBCHP010000013.1, read on the forward strand.
GGACCGATATCAGCGGCGCATGGCTTCATGATGACGGATGACCTCTTGCACAATGAAGGTCAGGAATTTCTCGGCAAAGTCCGGATCGAGCTTTGCGGTCCTGGCCAGCGCGCGCAGGCGTTCGATCTGCTGGGCTTCGCGCGCCGTATCGGCGGGGGGCAGGCCGTGTTCGGCCTTGTAGCGCCCGACGGCCTGCGTGCATTTGAACCGCTCGGCCAAAAGATGCACCAGCGCGGCATCGATATTGTCGATGCTGTCGCGCAGACGCAGCAGTTCTGAATCGGTCGTCATCGGCGTCTCTTTCGCTTCCCCGCTCGCACAAGCGTAGGGGCTGTGTTGCGGGGACGGCAAGGACCAATCGCATGCCGAGCATCTTCGGTTCAGCGTAGGGTCGATTCCCCGCACCGATTCGGCGTCTGCTGCAAAATATCTTGCAAAGATTGTTATAATATAAAATACCCTTATAACGGGCTTTGCACGGGTCGGGGGAATTTGTGGAAGGGGAACGGGTACTCGCACTCATGAATGAGTTGCTGTGGAACAGCATGCTCATTGCAGGGCCGGTCTTGGGGGCGGCGCTCGCGATCGGTTTGATCATCAGCGTGCTGCAAGTCGCAACACAATTGCAGGAAATGACCCTCAGCTATGTCCCCAAAACTCTTGGTTGCGGCTGTTGTCCTGCTCGTTTTGGGGCCCTGGATGATGTATCGGGCAACCCAATTCGCTATCGAGATGATCGCGCTCATTCCATCGCTTGGTTGAGGTCGATGGTGTCGCAAGCCCTTTCTGACTGGCTCATCTCGTGCTTGGTGCTCGGTCTCCGGATAGCGCTCGTCTTTGCATTTGCACCACCATTTACATTGGTGCGCATCCCGTTGCTTTTCCGGGTCTTGTTAGGTTTCGGACTGTCGATCGGGGTGCTGAACGCGCATTCCGGGCAACGTCCTTATCCAAGCAACTAATAGCGGCGCGGTTATCGCTGCGGCGGTCCGCGAACTTGGCTTAGGTCTGATCGCCGTGCTGGCGCTTCAGATTGCCTTTGGCGCCCTCTACGTGGCCGGCCGCACGCTGGATATTCAGGCTGGCTACGGTCTCGCCGTCCTGATCGATCCGGGAACCCAATCGCAGGTGCCCCTGATCGGAACCTTGTTCGTATACGCAGCGGCTGTGGTGTTCTTCGGTGTCGATGGACACATCGCGTTGTTGCGTATGCTGGCTGCCTCGCTCGATGCCATTCCGCTTGGCGGCTGGACGATGCCGCATTCGATCGAGCGGCTGACAGCGTTTATCGGCATGACGTTTCTGACCGCTTTCGGTGTGGCAGGCGGGTCGATCCTGGCAATGTTTCTGATCGACATGGCGATCGCGCTTCTGTCGCGCACAGTGCCGCAGATGAACGTGCTCGTTCTCGGCTTTCAGGTGGAAAACGATTGTGCTTCTTCTGACGCTACCAGCGGCATTTGGCATAGGAGGCGCTCTGTTTCTGCGCCTGATGTCGATGGCGCTGCAAGCCATACCGCGGCTGATGTGGTGACATGGCGGACGAGAGTCAGGACAAGTCGGAACAGCCGACAGCGCACAAGCTGGAAAAATCGCGAGAAAAGGGCGTCGTCGCACGCGGAACGGATCTAGGATTTCTAACGGGATTAGCCGCGCTGCTGGGATATGCCTGGATCGAAGGCGGCCAGTTGGGCAGCGTGGTCTCGCGATCGTCCCACGATGCCCTGGTGAGCGGCAGCATGCTCACGGACTCGAATTCGGCATTGCTGACAGCAACAAGTTTGCTTTTGTCGCCGGTTGTGCGGCCACTCATGCTGTTGTTGGCGACTGTATTTGCGATCGTACTCCTTTTCGAGATCGTACAGACGGGCGTTGTGTTTTCATCGCAACCGTTTGCGCCGGATTTTAGCCGTCTCAACCCGGCTAACGGGCTCAAGCGCCTGTTCTCCCTACGATTGCTGATCGAGACGCTGAAAAGCGTGTTGAAGTTGCTGGTGTACGGCATGATCGCGTTCCTGATCATCCGATCGGCGATTGAGGCAGCGAACGGATCGGTCGCCGACGGCCCGCACGCTGCTCGACGCATTGAAAACGACCGGCGTCCGTCTGCTCGCAGCTTTTGTACTGGTGGCTGCGTTTTTTATGGTGATCGACCAGATTCTTGCGCGAGGCCAGTTTCTCAAGAAAATGCGCATGGATCGTCGCGAGCTGCGTCAGGAGGCACGCGAGCGCGAGGGTGAGCCGCGTTTGAAACAGCGCCGCAAGCAGCTTCACCGCGAGTTTGTCAAATCAAGCCAAAGCATCCGTGGCTTGCGCAGCGCTGACGTGGTCATCACCAACCCGCAGCATTTGGCTTTGGCGTTGCGCTACCAGCCCGGAAAATCGGCTGCGCCGATTGTCGTTTCTATGGGCGCGAACCAATTGGCGCAGCGGCTCAAACGCCTAGCGTTCCTATACGGCATTCCGATCTTCGAAAACAGGGCGCTGGCGCGCGAGCTGTACGCCAAATCGATGCTGGACCGGCAAATCCCGGAGAGCTGCTTCAAGCCGGTCGCCGACATCTACAACGCCATGCGCCGCCGGAAGCATGAGAAAGAACAGGACGTCCTCGATGCGTAGTTTCCTGGGGAAAAACCTCGATCTGGTGCTGGTCTTTGGGGTCATCACGATCCTTTTGATCCTGTTCGCGCCGATTCCACCCTTCGTCATCGATCTGGCGATCGTGATCAATCTGGCATTTGCGTTGACGATCCTTCTGTTGACTTTCTATGTCGGGCGGCCGGTGGAGTTCTCGACATTTCCGTCGTTGCTCCTGGTGGCGACGTTGTTTCGTGTGTCTTTGAACGTCGCCGCGACCCGTCTGATCCTGACAAGTGCCAATGCGGGCGCGGTGATCGGGTCCATCGGCAGCTTTGCGGTGCAGGGCAACTTCATCGTTGGCCTTGTCGTCTTCTTTATCCTCGTGGTGGTCCAATATGTCGTCGTGACCTCCGGCGCCCCAGCGTGTGTCGGAAGTGGCTGCGCGGTTCATGCTGGACCTCGGTTCCAGGCCAGCAGATGAGCATCGACGCCGATCTCAACATGGGTCTCATCGACCAGAACGAAGCGAAACGCCGGCGCAAAGACCTCGAAAAGGAAGCATCCTTTTACGGCGCGATGGACGGCGCCAGCAAGTTCGTCAAAGGCGACGCCCGTCGCTGGCATCATCATTCTGCTGATCGACATCATTGCAGGCTGGATTGTCGGCGTCGTCCAAATGGACATGAACTGGAGCGACGCGCTGTCGACGTTCACGTTGTTGACCATCGGCGACGGCATCGTCACACAGGTTCCTGCACCTCATCATTTCGGTCGCGACCGGCATCATCGTCACGCGCTCCTCCTCGGATCGTCAACTGGGAACCGAAGTGTTCAGGCAGCTCACATCGGTGCCGAAGATTCCGTTGATCGTGGTGGGAACACTTATCGTTCTGCTGGCGCTTCCCGGAATGCCGAAATGGCCGATGGGTCTTGTCCTTCTGATCGTGATTGCCAATTTTTTTGCCGCTCGCCGGGGCAAGCAAAAGGATGATGCCCAGCAGCTATTCGATGAGGCCGAGCCGGCTGCGGAGGCCATCGCGACACGCCCAATGCCGCCGGTCGAAGTCTTGCTGGGCCGTGAACTCAGTCAGCAGTGGGTCGCCATCAAAGCCGTTGCTGACGGAGCGTATCGCCGCTCTTCGCAGCCAGCGTGAAAAATTGAGCGGTTTCGTGCTGCCGGCGATCCTGTTCCAGGATGGCAGCGATCTCGGGCCCTATGACTATGAGATATCGCTATATGGTGCGCGGCATGCAACGTCCCAACTCTATCCGGAAAAGACGCTTGCGGTACGCGGCGCCGAGACGTCTGAAACGCTACCCGGCATAGAGACGCGCGACCCCGCGTTCGGATTGCCCGCCATCTGGATCGATAAGGAAACCAGCGATCGCGCACGGACGAGTGGATACACGCTGGTCGACCCCGTCACCGTGATGATGACCCATCTTGGGGAACTCTTGCGCAGCGAAGCGGCGTCGCTGCTGACACGCGCCGATGTGGTTGCGCTGCTGGAAGGCGTGCGCTCGTGGCAACCCGGAATGATCGAGGAGTTGATTCCGGCGATCATGACGGTCTCCGACGTGCAGCGCGTGCTTCAGAATCTCCTCTCCGAGGATGTTTCGATCAAAAACATCGACTTAATCGCCGAAACACTGGTCGATGCCGGACGAGGCACCAAAGACTCAGCAGAATTGACAGAAGCCGTGCGGCAAAGACTCAGTCACGGCATATGCCAGGGGTTGCGCGGGAAAAACGCACAGCTATCCGTGATGAGCTTGGATCCGCGGGTCGAAGGGCAAATTTCGGAAAGCCTGCGCCGCACCGACAAGGCCGCATCGTTTGCACTGGATCCGCGATTGGCGGAGCAGCTCATTCGCAAGCTCATCCCGCTCGCGGATTCGATGGCGCGTCAAAGGCTTGTGCCGGTGTTGTTGTGCAATGCCGACATTCGCCGTCACATAAAGCTTTTTACGCGGAGAAGCGTGCCGAAGCTCGCCGTCATTTCCGTCAATGAAATTCCGCACACGATCGATTTAAAATCGTTTTCCGTGGTGAAATTCGATTGACAGAAACTTTTCTAATCCTATGGTTGTATACACGTAAAAAGTGTAGTACGGAATTGTTATGGGATTAGTTGAGATCGGTGGAGTGATGTTGTCGCGGTCGGCGGCGCGCGTCGAAGCGTGTGCGCAGAACATGTCGAACGTTACGACGCCGGGATATAAGGCCAGAAAGCAGTTCTCGCAGTTTATTTCGAGCGCAAGTTCAACGAGCGATCGAAGCGAAATCGGTACCCTGGTATCGGGAACCGATTTCACCAATGGTTCGCTGCAAAATACCGGCAATCCACTGGACTTTGCGATATCCGGTTCCGGATTTTTCGTCGTCCGGAATGCTGACGGGGTTTTCTACACCCGCGATGGTCAGTTTTCGCGCGACCCGGATGGCCGGCTGGTCAACGCGTCAGGCATGGCGCTGCAATCGCTTTCCGGCGACGTCGTCGTCGGTCCAACGGACCCAAAGGTGCTGCCCGATGGAACTGTGTTGAGTGACAATGAACCTGTCGCGCGCGTTGCTGTCGTAAACTTCGAGAATGAGAAAAGCCTGAAGTCTGTCAGTGGCAGCGTATTTATGGCCGATGAACGTGACGCCATGCCGGCTACCGCTGAGGTTCGGCAGGGAATGCTTGAAGCCTCAAACGTATCGACAGCCGCAGAAATGATTTCGATTATGGCCAGTTTGCGCAGTGCCGGGGCCGGGCAAAAAGTTGTGCAGCTTTACGATGACCTTATGGGGCGCGCCGTCACTGCGTTCGGTCAGTCATGAGAACAATGAAATTCAACGGGTATGTGGGGGCAGTGTGGGGCAATGAACGGAGCATTTTATATCGGCGCGCTCGGTTTGGACGCGCAACAGCGAGCGCTTGATGTCGTCGCAAACAATATTGCAAATATAAACACAACCGGATTCAAACGGCAGACAGTCCGTTTTTCCGATCTGGTATCTCCCATCCGGGACGCGGAAGACAACTTGGCCGCCGTCGATGGGCAATCCGGCGCGGCGTCCGGCGTGATGGTCGCTTCGACGCCGCATGTGTGGTCGCAAGGCGATCTCAACACGACGGGGCAGACCTACGACGTTGCGATTTCGGGCAATGGCTTTTTGGAATTAATGGGTCCATCCGGGCACACATTGTTGTGGCGCGGCGGGACTTTGAAAGTCAATGAGGACGGCTATCTCGCGGCGTCCGATGGAACCGTTCTGCGATCCTCGATCTCCGTTCCGCAAGGCGCCACCAATCTCACGATCGCAAACAACGGCGCGGTCTATGCACTGATCGGCGGTGCAACACAGCCGCGTCAACTGGGCACAATCGATCTCGCAATGGCCAAGGACCCCGACGCCTTGGTGGACGACGGTGGAGGCTACTACGAGGCCACCGATCCAAGCGGTGTCTACAGCGCGCAACCCGGCGAGGATGGAAGCGGGACCTTGGTGCAAGGCGCCCTTGAGAGCGGAAATGTGCAGCTCACGACAGAGATGGTCACGCTGATGCTGTTGCAGCGTGCTTACGCAGCGGATGCGCAAGTTGTTCAGGCCGGCGATCAGCTGATGTCCATCGCGAACGATTTGAGGCGCTGAGCGTGACAAACATCGCGCTTTTGATGATGAGCACTGCCGCGATGCTGGGGACGTCTGGCTCCGCGCCGCCGCATTGCCTGCGCGCGCTGCAACCGATCAGCGCCAGCACGGCAGGCGCGCAGTTCTGATTTCGAGCAGGCTCCTTGTCCTTCCGGCAAAGTGCTTCGGCCTTACCGCTACGACATCGCACACGGCGCTACGCAAGTCACGCAGGGCCTGCAAGTGGGCGCCGTTGTGGGCACTTTTCCAGAGTTCGGTATCTCCATGATTCGCACGGGCGATGTGCTTGAACTCGTCGGAAAAGCCGGTGCGGTTACAATTGAGCGCGATGTTAAAGCCTTGCAACCGGCGCGCCATGGACAGCGGCTCTTCGTTCGCAGCAGCGACGGTGAAGTCCTGTCCGTGCGTTACGAGGACATGATGCGATGAAGCGGTTGCTGCTTGCGATCATCGTCGTTTGTGGTGCCGTGGAGATCGCGCCGGCCCTTGCGACCGATTTGGCTACGCGAAGCAATTGGTCGTCGCTGGCTGCGGACCGCAGCGCACGCAACGTGGGCGATGTTCTGACGGTCGTCATCTATGAGACATCGTCGGCGACGAACACGGCAGAGAACAGCACATCGAAGAACAGCAGCTTTCAGGGACAGTTTTCTGCCGGCAACCCAGCCGCAACCGGCGGCGTCAACACGGCAGCAAATCTCGGGCTCGCTTTTACGTCAGACAATGCCGGGGCAACGGCGCGTTCCGGTCAAATGGTTGCCCAGATCAGCGTGGTCGTCGACAGCATTTTTCCAAACGGCGACTTGCACGTCTCAGGCGCGCAAGCGCTGAAAATCAACGGTGAGAAAACGAACATCCGCGTGCAAGGCCGCGTGCGGGCTGCCGACATCACATCGTCGAACGCGGTCTTGTCCAGCAGTTTGGCCGAAGCAGCGATCGATTACGATGGCGCAGGATTTATCTCGAGCAGCTCCCAGCCCGGGCTCTTCACGCGGCTGTTCAATTGGCTGGACCTGCCATGATGCGCCTCGCGTACCATGCACTTGCATTGGCGGCGCTGCTGCTTGCAACAACGCCTGTCCATGCGACGGTGGGCGATGTGCGGCTCAAGGATTTGGGCCGCTTTCTTGGTTGGCGCGACAATGCCCTGGTCGGCTATGGCATCGTCACAGGTCTGGCAGGCTCCGGCGATTCGCCGCGCAGTGCAGTCACCAAACAGGCGCTGAGCAATGTCCTGGGCCGGTTGGGCTCGAACATTTCGCCCGATCAGCTCGAAAGCCGCAATGTCGCCGCGGTGATCGTGACCGCGACGCTGCCACCCACCGCGAAAGTGGGCGACAGGATCGATGTGACCGCGACATCGATCGGCGATGCGCGAAGTCTTGTGGGCGGTGTCTTGCTGATGACCCCACTTCTTGGTGTAGATCAGCAACGTTATGCGCTCGCGCAAGGCGCTTTGGTTGTCGGCGGATACAGCTTTGAAGACAATGGAAATCTGCGTCAGAAAAATTATCCGACAACCGGTGTATGCGCCGGCGGCGCGACCGTCGAAGCGCCCGTCGATGCCGACCTTCTGACTCCGACAGGACGATTGACGTTTGTCCTGAAAGATCCGGATTTTACCACAGCACAGCGCGTGGCTGATGGGCTTAACCAATCACTCGGCGCAAGCCTGGCACACGCGCAAGGCGCGGATGCAATCAGCATCGATGCGTCGGCGGCAGGCTACGACCTTAGCCAGCTCATTTCGAGGATTGAAAATATTTCGATCAGTCCGGATGAGGTCGCGCGGGTCGTCATCAACGAACGTTCGGGAACGGTCGTCGCGGGCGGTAGCGTGAAGATATCGAGCGTGGTGATCGCCCAGGGCGATATCAAGATTTCGGTCGATGTCGATCATGAGGCCTCTCAACCGCTTGTCCTCGGCGGAAACGCGCCGGATGTGCGCAGTTTGATCGTTACGAATAGCAAGCTGAGGGTTACGGACGGTTCGCGGGACGCGGTCGTTCACGTCCCCGATACCACGGTCGCGGATTTGGTCCGCGCGCTCGCCAAAGCAAAAGTCGACACCCGCCGCACGATCGCGGTCCTGCAGGCTGTCAAAGCTGCCGGCGCGCTTCATGCCGAAATTGTCGTGCAATAGGAGACGCAATGGAAAACAGTACCGCATTGCTGATGATCAAGGCACTTGATGGGCTCTCAGCACGCTCTGTGGTGACGGCGGAAAATATCGCGAACGCCGGAACGCCGAATTATCGCCCGCTACGGATCTCTTTTGAAGCCGCTTTGAAAGAGGCGGCGGCGCATGGCGACAATGCCGTGCGCGATCTGGTTCCGCGAGCGGAGCAAGCCGTCGCGGGAACGCCCGAAGCTGAGCTGCGTCCGGACACGGAGATGGCCACAGCGTCCGCGACCGCGCTGCGTTACGGCGCCTTGGTCGCGCTTCTCAATCGGGAAGTCCAGATCGAGTCGCTCGCGATGACGGGGAACCAGTGACATGCAAGCAATGGAAATCAGCCGCACGGCGTTGGACGTCGAATGGCGACGTTTGGAAATCATTTCAGAGAATCTCGCCAACGCGAATGTCGCCAATTCCGGGAAAGGCGTGACGTTCCGGCCGCTTCATTTGATTTCCGGTCCCAAGAATGACTTTGCGGCCTATTTAAACGCCCGCGATGCGAAAAACTCGGGCGTTGACATTGATAAACTCTCAGGCGTCGCCGTACTCGGTGTGCAGGCTGACAACGCACCGCCCCACATGGTCCATGAACCGGGCAATCCGCAGGCCGATGCGCAGGGCTTTGTTTCGTATCCTGCCATCGATCAAGCCGGAGAGATGACACAAATGCTCCAGACCTCGCGCGCTTATGAAGCGAATATCGTCGCCATGAACAGCGCGCACGAAATGTACAGCAAGGCGCTTCAACTCGGAGGAACGGTCATGAGCCTGCCCGTCGCGCCGATAGGCGCTCCTGCGCTCGTCGATCAGATGAATCAGGTTCGTCAGCAACTGGTCACTGCACAGCATCCGGCGGCGGCATCGTTTTCGCAACTGCTGACGCAGGGGATAGAGCAGGCCAACCAGAGGGTGGTGGACGCCGAAGGTGCGGTGCGAGCGTTCGCGCTCGACGACTCCATTCCGGTTCATCAAGTCACCTATGCGCTCTCGCAGGCGCAGCTCTCGATGAATTTGATGCTACAAGTCCGAAACCGGCTGGTTGAAGGCTATCAGCAGCTCATGAATATGCAGCTTTAAGGCGTCTCGCCCGATGTTCGATCGCTTTCACGCTCTATCCATTCGTCAACAGGTGCTGCTGGTAGCGGCGTTGGCGTGCGCGGGTTGTGTGTTCCTCATTGCGGTATGGTTTTTTGCACTTCGCACGAACTACCAACCTTTGTTTTCCGATCTTCGTCCCGCCGACGCAGCGACAATTGTTGCCGAACTCGAGCACAAGAAAATCGACTACCGGCTCGAAAATGGAGGAGGCACTATTCTGGTGCCGGCGGGGCTTGTCGATGCCACGCGGCTCGACGTGATGACACAGGATCTACCGCTAAAAGGCACGGTCGGTTTCGAGCTCTTCAACAAGTCGGACGTCGGCCTTACGGATTTCGCGCAGAAGATAAATTACCAGCGTGCGTTACAAGGCGAGCTCGAGCGCACGATCATGTCGCTCGACGGGATCGAGTCCGCGCGCGTGCATCTTTCGCTCGGCGAAGACCGCATATTCCGCGATGATCGCGTCCCGCCAAAGGCCTCCGTTATGGTCCGCATGCAAAAGGGCGCCGTGTTGGCGGCGAACGCGGCCCAAGGCGTGCAAAAGCTCATCGCGGCATCCGTACCGAATCTCGACGTGTCGGATGTCGTCATCGTTGACGAGAGCGGCAGGGTCATCGGCGCTCCGGCGCATGTCGACGCTGCTATAGGAACCGGTTCGCCGGAAGCGGAAGAGAAAGCGGCGATAGAACAATATTATAAGGCGTTGATTCGGCGAACGCTCGATCGCGCGTATCCGCAATTCAGTTTCGCAGTCGGCGTGGCCGCCACGACGAGCGCGTCCGATTCGGCGGAGCCTTTGCCGGAATGGAATCCAGCCGCGCGAATCTTTCCTTTGATCGTCACGCTGTCCGCACCCGCAGCGCTGGATGCCGCTTCTCAAGAGGGCGTTCGAAATCTGGTCAGCGGTATTGTCCGTTCCAGCGCCGCGACAACAGATACAGTTCAATTCGCCATCGACAGTGTTGAGCCGAGCACACCGGTTCAGCGGATTGGTACCCATCCGCCGGAAACCCGCCCGACAATACCACAGGTTCTGGCAGCCTCTGATGAGGATGGCCGTGACGAATGGCGGGCGACGGCTGTGCTGTTTGCCGTTCTCGTCGCCGCATTCCTGGGCGTGATCATAATGATATTCCGCACGCGTTCACCGAAGCGCCTCGATGACCAACAACGCGCGCGCGTGGCTGAGCAGCTTCGCGCGGCACTCGCTCAAGGGGATTCGCATGCCTTTGAATCCTGATCGCAACCTGCGGCGCGTTGTATTGCGGCTCGCCGTCCTTCCTTCGGAAGACATCGAGGGAATTCTGAGTGAGTTCGATGCTGACGCGCGCGCGCGTGTGAAAGCTCTGCTCTCGGAATTCGCCGCGCCGATCAAATCAACGGCAACGCCGGCGAGTGTGTCGAGCTGCGATGCATCGCGTCTTTCGCCTTGGATTGTCGATAGGTTGTTGCCGGATTCGAATGTTGAGATCGCGGAGGCCGTCTGCGCTGAACTGCATCGATGTGCGGCCACCTTGTTTCCTGCTGCCGCCCCGGTTGCGCGCCGCCCACGGCTGTTTGAACGAATGGCGATAGCGCTGGCAGGACAGGCGCGCCAATGAACAGCCTTCTGAAATTTGGAGCACTGGCAAGTGAGACGTCCGTGCGGCCGTTTCAAAGCGCTGTTCCGGTGCTAGCGCCGTCACCGCTTGAAAGAGCGCGCGATGTCTTGCTGAGACGCGTCGCTTCGCTCGAAGAAACGTTGCGCGACAACGCCATCCAACTCGAGACCGCGCGTGAAGAAGCGGAGCGTACCTACGAACAAGGCAAGACCGAGGGCCGAGCTATCGGTCTTTCCGAAGCGCTTAGTCTGGAGGCTGAACGGCTGTCCGTGCTGGAGGGGGCGGTCCGGGGCGCACATGCGGCGTTGCGCGAAGCACTCGCGAGCCTGACGCGCCTTGCGCCGCTTCTTGCACGAGAAGCGTTGGATATTTTATTTGCCGAACCGGAATACCGGGCGTCCGTCGTGGCAAAACTGATCGGGTTTCAGACGGCAAAGATCGAGAATGCCGCAATCCTTCAGATTGAAGTCTCCAAAGAAGATTTTCCCGATCAGGCCGCACTCCAAGCGCTCGCAGAAGATTGCTCTTTTGAATCGATTATCGTCAAAGCCAGCGAAAAGCTGTCCAGTGGCGGCTGCACGATGGCGTTGCGCCTGGGTCAATTGCATGTCGGCATCGACCAGCAATGGGGCGTTTTGGGCGGCGTACTCCACGAATTGGCTCAGGCGGAGTGTAGATGATGGACGCGCCGCGAACGCTTGCGAAACTTCGTGCCATCGACCCGGTGCTTCGTGCGGGCCGCGTGCGCATGATCACGGCGACTTCCATAGAGGCAGATGGCCCGAGCGTCGCGTTGGGAACGCTTTGCGACGTTGAAGGAGACGGCGGGCTCGGCAGCTTCCCGGCGGAAGTCATACGGGTCAACCGCGATTCCATCGTGCTTTCTCCGTTGCAGGACGGTACGCCAACCTTCTCCGGAGCGTTTGTAAAAGCGACGATGCGCGCCGACAGCGTACCGGTCAGTAGAAAATTCTTGGGACGTGCGGTGGATGCACTCGCCCGGCCGATAGACGGAAAGGGCTCCATACAAGCCGATGCATTTGTGAGTCTGCAGGGAGAGATTTCCTTACCTTTGGAGAGAACCTCTCCGCCTCAAATTCTTGAGACCGGTATCCGCGCGATCGATGGACTGTTGACGTTGGGAGTCGGTCAGCGCGTCGGCATTTTCGCGGCAAGCGGCGTGGGAAAAACGAGTCTGATTACCGAACTCGCCTGTCATCTGGATGCCGATATATCGATCCTGTGCCTTGTCGGAGAACGCGGTCGTGAGGTCGACGGAATATGGAATGGGGCGCTCGACGAGCATGCAAGGACAAAATCCACGCTTGTCGCGGCAACGTCTGATCAGTCCGCCGCCATGCGCGTGCGAGCGGCATATTACGGATTGGCGCTTGCGGATTATTGGCGATCGCAGGGCAAGCACGTTCTCTTTCTTCTGGACTCCGTGACGCGGCTTGCCATGGCGCTGCGCGAGCTAGGCTTGGCGGCCGGAGAGCCACCCACCGTCAGAGCGTACACGCCCAACGTTTTTGCGGCGCTCCCCAAGATCGTGGAGCGTTGCGGGGCGCTCAAATCCGGCGGAGCAATCACGGCGATCATGACGGTTTTGAGCGAAACCGACGAGGTGGACGATCCCGTGAGCGAGCTCATGAAGTCGCTCCTGGACGGACACATCGTTCTTTCGCGGCAACTGGCCGAGCAAACACATTTCCCTGCCATCGATGTGTCTCGCAGCATCAGTCGCGTCGCCACCGACCTCGCAACGCATAGGCATCGTGATGACGCGCTCCAGGTTCTTGAGTGGATAAGTCTTCAGCAATCTTCCCGGATGCTTGTCGATACCGGTCTCCATGTGAAAGGCGCCAATCCACGATTGGATATCGCGCTCGATCGATATCCTGCCGCCGTGAACTTTCTGCGCCAAAAGAAAGGCGAGCGCTCGTCTCTCGTGTCGACCATGACGGCTCTTGACGAGCTTGCACACGGAGGCGCGCATGCGCCGTAGGCAGAATGCACAACATATGACAACGACGATTGCAGCTATTCGAGAACTGCAGAGGTTGCGCAAAGAGGCCGATCTCTCGCGGTCCGTGGCACTCTGGCAAGCAAGCAAAAACGTGCTTGAAGATGTCCGCGAGGACCGTGAACGCCTCGCCGTTAACTGGCAACAGTCGATCGATCGCGATGTGCTGTCGCCGGAGTTAACCGCATTATGGGCCGGCGAACTGCGTCGGAACGAACTCCGGATATTGCGCGCGGCCATCAACGCGGATCACGCGAATGCTGCCCGCCAGCTGAGCGCATTGACGCTCAATACGGCCACCGCACATCGCGACGCCGCCGAGGACGCGGCGCGCAAAGCCCGCCGCCGGAATGACGAGGAAAAAGAAGAAGCGCGGCTTCAGCACGTCACGGACGGTTATGCACGAAGAAAGCGAGGTGTCCTATGAATCCGGTCGCGACTTATCCCGAAACATCCAAGGCAATGGTGCAACCGCTCATCCTCGCGGCTGCATCGGATTCTGGATCGTCTGCGGCGTCCTTCGCGCAATTGCTCGATGATCCGAAAGATGGACAGAGGAAGACGCAAAAGGCGCAGGAGCACCCCGCTTACAGTTTCGGTCAACTCGGCATGTTCGGTCTGCATGCCGACGTCTTCAGGCCGGATTCCGGCGAGGCTTCGGATAATTCCGTCTTGCCGGTCTCAAAGCCTCTGGCGACGGCGCTGGCGCAAAGTCGCAACGATGAAGAAACAACGAGAAACACAGCAACGGCCTCTTTAATCACGATTCCATTTTTGGAGGGCGACGTCCTCACAGACACTTGGCGTATCGATGCGATTCTCTCTGCCCAAAGCAGTGCGACGCCGGTGAGTGCGGGTTTTGCGATTGTCGGCACAACGCATGCCACGTCGAATTCGGCAAAAGGGACACCCGAACGCGCTGCTCCCGCTACGAAAGGCAACATGAAGCCGGATTTGCCGCAAACGCGGAAGCCCGACTCGGATGTCATCTCGATTACGGTGACAGGGCCGGAAGAGGCGCTTCAGATTGCGGCCCGGAGTCAAGCCGGTACGGATGTTGAAGTCGCGAAACTGCGCAAGGTGATCGAGAACACGGTGGCGGAGTTCGAAATGGACATCGCCGAACTGCGTGTGAACGGGCAGACGACCGCCACGGAATTCTCACTTGGGGGAGGAGCGAATGGCGGTATCGGCCGTTGATGCGCAGAGCGCGTACGGGCTCGATTTTCAGTCCTTGCTGAAAATCATTCTGACGGAGCTCACCTATCAGGATCCCTTGAAGCCTGTCGACAACTACGAGTTCGTCTCGCAGCTCGGCCAGTTCTCTCAATTGCAGCTGAGCCAAACGCTCAACGACAACGTGACCAAACTTCTGGCCTCGCAAGCATCGACACAAGCTGCCGGCTTGTTGGGGCGCACAGTGGACTTCAGCTCCGGCGACTCGAACGGAACGACGATTTCGGGTCAGGTGACGGCCGTCTCATTCAGCAGTGGGCAGCCGTTGATCACTATTGAGACTGCTGATGGTCAAACCGTTGGCGATTTGTCGATTGCCGACATCACGCAAATTCGATGAAAGAAGAGAGGGCAGAATGTTAGGTGCAATTTATACCGGTCTGAGCGGCATGAACGCTTACTCGGACGGTCTCATGATGATCAGTAATGACGTCGCTAACTTGAATACGCTGGGATACAAGGGAAACTTCCTTTCGTTCGACAGCCTGTACGAAAACGGCGGCGCCTTTTTGGGAAGCTCGGGCGGCGGCTACGGCGTGAGCATGGGAAGCTCGTTTATTGACTTCAGCCAGGGCACGTTGCAGCAGACGACAAACCCGCTTGATCTCGCCATTCAGGGCAATGGCTTTATCACGGTTCTGAAGGACGGCCAGACCTACTATGAACGGACCGGAAATTTCTTCGTCAATCAGGACGGCTTTATTTCCGACAGTCAGGGCAATCATCTCGCGGTGCTGGATGCGAACGGAGAAACACAGCCCTTCAACATCGACGCATATAAAACCTATGCGCCTGCGGCGACGACGAATGTTACCTACAACGGCAATCTCGATCCGACGGCGACCGACCCCGTCACGTCCAGTATCAAGGTCTATGACAGCCGCGGCACGGAACACGATTGGACGGTGACGTTCACCAAAGCCGGTGTTTCCACTGATGGAAACGAGACCTGGAACGTCACGGTGACGGACGCCGATGGCAATACCGTCGGTAGCGGATCGCTTGAGTTCGACTCGTCTGGCGCAGTCGCGGGGAACTCGAAAATCGTCGTTCAGCAGAACGTCGATGGCGGCGACCCGCTGAACGTCACGCTCGATTTTTCCTCGGGCGTTAGCTCGTTTTCCGCAGGCGGGACATCTTCGCTCGCTGCGTCCTCGATCGACGGCAATGCCATGGGCACGCTCACCGGCGTCGGTGTCGATGCGAACGGGCAGATCGAGCTGGCTTATTCAAATGGCAAGACAGCGACGCAGGGCTATGTCGCACTTGCGAATTTCCAAGATCCGCAGGTCCTGCAGCGTCTGACGGGCGGTCTTTATGCCGATCCGACGGGTCAGCCGGTGAGCTATCACAAAAGCGGTGCGGACGGATTGGGAACCCTGGAATCCGGCCAGGTCGAAGCCTCGAACGTCAACCTCTCGAGTGAGTTCGGTGAGCTTATTCTCATCGAACGCGGCTTCCAGGCTTGCTCGCAGATCGTCAGCATCTCCAATGAGATGATCCAGACCCTGTTCGGTATGCGGGGCCAAGGATGACAGGCGTGGGCGCCAGAGCCTGGTTGCCGAAAAGCGCTTTCACGCGAGAGGCGGTCGAAGGCGCGCTGTCCGAGCCGTTACAGGCGTGGGCGGCACGGTGGTTTGCACGCGCGACGCTCGGCGTCGCGCGTGTGGATTTTTCGAGCGAGGCTTCTATTGCTCCGGCGTCCAACATTCGTTTGACCGGTTCCGGTGTCGAGGTGGAACTAACGGGAATAGGCAAACGGCATCTGCTTGAAGCTGCGCTCGATGCGGATCTGTCGAACAACGTCTTGACCGGTCCAGACAGACGCCTGCTCGACATGTTCGTGCGCAATGTTCTTGAGGACTTGGTTTCGCAGTTCGAGAAGACGTTCGGTCCCAATATCGAAAATGATGGAAATCGTGTGATCGCCCGGTTGGCGCTGGCGGGGCACGATGTTCTCACTCTGCACGTACCGGAAGTGTCGCTCATCGCCGTTTTGAAGCGCAGCAAACACCGGGAGAATTCGCCAGCAAGCACGCTCGTGCGCCGTTCGGCAGCTTTGCGGCACACGGTGCTGCATGCATACGGCTATTTGGGCAGCACCGAAATCGGAATCGCAGAACTTGAAGCGCTCGGTGCCGGCGATGTGTTGGTTTTGGACCGCGCGCTAGATGAAAACATCGATCTTCGGCTCACGGACGGTGGAACGACGTTTCTGCGTGGCCGGCTCTGCGAAGACGCCGGCGGTTATTCGATCCAATTATAGAGAGCACCTATGTCAATCAGTACGATGCGACCGCAGGACACTGCCAGGACGGAACGGTCAGGCGATAGCGCGAAACCCGCAGCCATGGAGAGCCATATCCTGCGCGGCGTGCGCGTCTCTCTGGATGCACAGTTGGGCAACGCATCGCTCGCAGTTGAAGAACTCATGGCCCTTAAAGCTGGGTCCATCGTGACACTCCAGACGGGATTGGCAGATCCCGTCGGGATTTTTCTCAACGACACATTGATCGCGCGGGGCGAAATCGTCGCCGTTGGCGACAAGTACGCCGTGCGAATTCTAGAAGTTGCATCGCCACCATGAATTCAAAGCGCAAAGTGCGGTTTGGGTTGCTTGGACTGATCGCTCTGGCATCCGTGCTGGGGTCTCAATCTGCATTCTGTCAGACGCTGGGCCAGGGGTACGACGATGGGATTTCTGTTTGGCGCATCGTCATAGTTCTGCTGTTGGGCGTTGGCTTGCGGCCGCTGGCGCATACGCACTCAAAGCCCGCATGGGCGGCGGTGGTCCTTCAGTTTTCAATACGCGTCGGCGCAGAATGAATCTTGTTGAGACCTTGCGGTTGAGCCAGCACGCCGGACTGTCGATCGTATCGTGCGATGGACAAGATCTTCTCGTTCTCTTCTCTGAACGTCAGGGCAGCGTCGTGCGCGAACTCGAATCCGGCGGCCGGCCGGCTGACATCTCGTCATAGGCCGCGCTGTGCTCATTCGCGTCATTCTTTGGATAGGGCTCATATTTGCCGGACTATCCAGCACGGCGGCGTTCGCGCTTCCGGCAGCTCCAACAACCCCCGTTGTCAGGCTGACACCACAAGCTCAGGTCTCTCTGGCAACCGCCGCCGTAGCGGCCGCGTCTGCGAAAGATCAAACCAAGACCGCCGGACGTTGTCCGCATCGCATTGATATTGACGCTCCTGACACTCGTACCGGCGTTCATTTTGAGTACGACATCCTTTGTTCGCATTATTGTCGTCCTCTCGATGATCAGGCACGCCTTTGGAATGCCGGAGACGCCGCCCAATCAAGTTCTGATCAGCTTGGTGATCTTTCTCACTGCGTTTTCGATGATGCCGGCGCTTCAGTCGGTGAATTCGCAGGCGCTCCAGCCCTTTTTGGAAGGGCATCTGACGATCGACGATGCCGTCTCGAAGGGCGAGGGTCCGATCAGAGACTTTATGCTGCGTCAGGTTCGCGATCAGGACATCAAGGCAATTTACGATATCTCGCATAAGCCATTGCCCGCCCGCGCGGCCGATGTGGGAACGCTTCAGCTTATTCCCGCCTTTATGCTGAACGAGCTTCGGGTGTCTTTCCGGATCGGGTTCGTCATCATGCTCCCGTTCTTGCTCATAGACCTCGTTGTTTCGAGCATATTGCTGGCGATGGGCATGTTGATGGTGCCGCCCTCGACGCTTTCGCTCCCGATCAAAATACTGATGTTCGTGCTTATCGACGGTTGGACGCTTGTGCTGCAGGGTGTCTTGGGCAGTTTTCGATGAACGAAACATCTCCAATTCCTGCGGGCGTTGGAGATGCCAACGGGGCGAGCGAAGAGAGGGCGCTTTGGACCGCCCTCAAAAAGTCGGGTTCACAAAGCGCGCGCGAGCAGCTCGTTGCTGTTCATATGAGCTTTGTGCGCAGCATTGCCAGACGCCATTTTCGGGAACAGTCGCGCGGCGACCTCGAATTGGCCGAGCTGTACCAGTTGGCCTATACGGGGCTTTTGGAAGCCATTGATCGCTTCGACCCGGAATATGGTGCCCCATTTCGCCCGTTCGCGGCGCATCGAATATCGGGAAGTATCCTCGACGGGATCGCCAGCTCGAGCGAAATGCGCGAACAAATCTCGTGGGCGAGGCGTGTCCGCCTCCGCCGCGAGCGCCTGCAGTCTCTCGCTCATGATAGCGGGCAGGGAGAAGCTCCTTCGGCTTGTGGAGCGATTGGCGGAGATCGCTGCCGGATTGGCTTTGGGCTTCATGCTCGAAGGCACACAGATGATGATGGCCGCGGACGAGGAGTCTCTTCCGCTGCTGGTGAAACCGCATATGAGAGCGTGGCATGGAGCGACACGATTTCGCGGCTTCGGGCGGAATTGCGTCGCCTGCCGAGCCGTGAACAAGCAATTTTGCGGCAGCACTATATAAGTGGCATGACCTTCGATCAGATTGCAAGCGTTGCTTTTCCATCACGAAAGGCCGTGTCTCGCAACTTCATCGCGCAGCTTTGCTTTTGCTCAAGAAGCGCATGCGCGAAAACGGTCACTTTCGCATTTGAGACTAGGAGATAGGTCATGCAAAAAGCTATGCGCAGCTTGTGCCCGCCGGAGGATATCATGGCGCTCGTGCAATCGATCACCGCAGATGTTGCAATCGGGCTCGCGCAACCTCGAGGATGCGTTGCGGATTTTTCCCGACGATCCGCAACTGCATTTTTTGAAAGGCTCGATTCTTGCGGGCCGGCAGGATTTCGTCGCGTCGCGCGCGGAGATGCGCCGTGCCCTGGACTTGGCGCCGGGCTATGTGTTGGCCCGATTTCAACTCGGATTCTTGCTGCTGACAAGCGGTGAACCTTATGCAGCACAAGAAACATGGGTCCGCTTTATGCTCTGCCAGAGAGCAGTTTCCTGCGCGATTTCGTTGCGGGCTTATCTCACTTGATACGCGATGAGTTCGATGACGCAATACATGCTCTGCGAAAGGGCATTGCCAAGAACAGCGAAAATCCACCGATGAACCGCGACATGGAGATGCTC
This sequence comes from Rhizomicrobium sp., assembly GCA_037201525.1. Classification (GTDB taxonomy): domain Bacteria; phylum Pseudomonadota; class Alphaproteobacteria; order Micropepsales; family Micropepsaceae; genus Rhizomicrobium. The sequence continues at coordinate 32,294 of JBBCHP010000013.1, forward strand.
ATCGCGGCTATTCAAAACCAGCGTAGCGGTAAGAATGGCGAAACGCCGCGCACCGCCGTCGATCTCTTCTTCTGCAACAGGCCGCTTTGAAAGCCAGCAAACACTAGCTTTTACAGGTATCGCGGTTATGGAACGCATCAACAATACGGAGCGCTTGTGCTTCTGCTCCGGCAGAAGCTGGAGGAGCGTGCGAGAGCATCACGCGGCAGCGCCAAGGCTTCACGCGGCGCTGTGATGCCTGCCGAGGCATCCGGCATACGTGCTCTGGCGGCCGCCGATAACGCCGACGAGCAGACGTTGCGGCGTGCGGTCGTTCAGAATTTGCTGTCCGACCAACTCGATCCATCGCTGGTCAATGACGCACACAATTTCAGCAGATGGTGACTTCGCGTGACGGACGCGATTTGAAGAGGATCGCGAGACATTCCGAGCTGATGATTCAGGTCTTGACGCAAATCCGGCCGAAACAGCGCTAGAGCATCGGGATATTCTGGCAGAGGTAATTCGCGATGACGAAGGTTTTTTCGTCTCTTTGAATTGATTTGGCGGAACTTTATCGCTCGCTGGCTACCAGTGAATTCGCCAAATGCGAATCCATTTGAGCATTGATCTAGCCTCTATTTGCGCAGGCAATACAGCCCATTAACAATTCTCGTTCGCTATTCGCAGGCGGCACACCTAGTCATTGCCGGTCATCGCCAATTTCGGGACGGGCCTCATGTCCAGCAGACAATTGAAACTCGGTTTTATTCTTCACGGCGTCGGCCCGGGTTGGGGCGACTGGCGACATCCTTTGGCGCCGAGCGATGGCAGCGTTAATTTTGATTTCTACCGGCGGCAGGCGCAGGCGGCGGAAAGAGGCAAATTCGATTTCCTGTTCGTCGCCGACAGCGTCTACATCACCGAAAAATCAAGCCCGCATTATCTCAACCGCTTCGACCGCTGACGATCCTCTCTGCGCTGGCGGCCGTGACCCGGCATATCGGACTCGTCCGCCACCCTGACCGTCAGCTATACCGAGCCCTACAACGTGGCGCGCCAGTTCGCCTCTCTCGATCACATCAGCAGCGGCCGCGCCGGGTGGAATGTGGTGACCTCATGGCTCGAAGGCAGCGCCAGCAATTTCAGCAAGACCAGCCATTATCCGCATGACGTGCGCTATCGTCTGGCGGGTGAGTATCTGGACGTCGTGCAGGGTCTCTGGGATTCCTGGGAAGACGATGCGCTGGTGCGCAACAAGGAGACGGGACAGTTCCTCGATTCCGCCAAGCTGCACTCCCTCAATCACAGCGGCGAATTCTTTTCCGTGAAAGGACCGCTGAACATTTCACGCTCGCGCCAGGGCCAACCTGTGATTTTCCAAGCCGGCGCTTCCGAAGACGGTAAGAACTTCGCCGCCAAACGGTCCGACGCCATCTTCGTCGCGCACGACACGCTGGATGAAGCCAAGGAATACTATCGGGACATCAAGCCAACGTGCCGCAGGCTTCGGCCGGAACCCGGACGACGTTTTCATTCTACCCGGCATACGCCCCGTTGTCGGTCTCGACGCAAACGATGCCGAGCGCAGATATCAGGAACTGATCAATCTCGTTTCGATCGAGGAATGCGCTCTCGATGCTGGGCCGTCCATTCAACGATTTCGATTTTTTCCGTTCACGACCTCGACGCGCCGTTCCCGGACGTTGCGCATGCCGGCCTCAACAGCAATCAGAGCGCTTCCAACCGCATCGTCGCTTTCGCCAGGAAAGAAGGCCTGACCCCTGCGGCAGACAGCGCTGCGCTTCGTTACGCCGCGCAGCAAATTTTGTCGGCACGACCGGTGCAGGTCGCCGATGCGCTGGAGCAATGGCTGGTCGAGCGCGGCTGGCGACGGTTTCAACATGTTCGAATCCCTGCCGGGCCAGCTCGAATATTTTGTCGAGCTTGTGGTGCCGATCCTGCAGAAACGCGGCCTGTTGCGTAGAGAATATGAGGCGGAGACGTTGCGTGGAAATCTCGGGCTGCCTTTCCCGATTAACCGCTACACCGCAAGCCGCCACGAAGCCATCGCCGCGGAATAGCTCAGCAATCGGAGATCGGACATGGATTTGCTGCTGCACGGCAAGCGCGCCATCGTCACTGGAGGAAGCCGCGGCATCGGCAAGGCCATTGCCCGCCAGTTGGCTGAAGAAGGCGTCGATATCGTCTTGGCGGCCCGCACCAAGCTACCGCTCGAAGCAGCCGCCGCTGAACTCGCCGCCGCTACGGGACGGACCGTCGTTCCGATCGTTGCCGACACCGGCAACGACGAATCCGTTCAAGCCCTGGTGGCGGAGGCGCGCCGGCAATTGGGCGGCATCGACATTCTGGTCAACAACGCGCGCGCAGCCGGGCGGCTCGCTGCCCGCCGCGCGGCTGGACCCAGGTGCAGGGCGACTATCTGCTCGGCGAAGTCAATATAAAAGTTGCAGGTTATCTGCGCATGGCGCGCGCACTGGCGCCGCATATGATCGAGGCAGGCTGGGGGCCGCATCATCAATATTGGCGGGTTGGCGGCACGGAAAATCAGGCAATTATGTCGCCTCGGTGCGCAACTCCGCGGTCAGCGCCATCACGAAGAATATGGCCGACGACGAACTGGGCCCCCGATGGCATCAACGTCGTCGCCATCCATCCCGGCGCAACGCGGACTGAAAAAACCGACCCTGCCACGGAAGAGAAATTCGCCAAGGCCGTCAGCATCGGACGCATCGTTGATGCCTCCGAGATCGCTTTTCTGGTGGCGTTCCTGGCCTCGCCGAAGAGCATTGCTATCAATGGCGAGACCCTTTGCCGCAGATGGCGGCGGCTTCGGCCCCATTCCACTACTAGCAATCGCCACGTTCTGTCCGAAATCGCTGCCGTTCCCGATTGCGGCTTCGTCGCACTCTTGCGAACGCGGGCTCCGGACCGAGAAACGATCCAGATCCCGCCCGCGGAAACGCTTTCTAAGCTTCTTGCGGCCGCACGCGATAGGGGATGTCGTCGCTGCGATCAGCACGCGTTCCATCACACGCGGATAGTCACCATAGTCGCCGCAACCGCGTAGTGCAGTGCCGCACGGTTGTCCCAGAATGCAATCGAGTGCTTCTGCCAGCGGAAGCGAACGTGATATTCCGCACGCTTCACTTCGTCATAGAGCTGCGCGAGCAGCGCATCGCTCTCGGCGCGGTCGAGATCGACGATTGCGCGGCTTGAGGCTCCAGTTCACCCAGAAGATATCTTCGCCGGTTTCGGGATGCGTGCGAATGATCGGATGAGCGACCAACGGATAGCGCACGCCCGACTTCTTCAACGCATCCTGATAATCGTGGATGACGTAGAGGGAATCGATTTTGTCGCGGAGTTCCGCCGGCATGCCGCGCAGGATCGCGCCGCCGTTTGCCCAGATCGTGTCGCCGGCCGACATCGGGAATATCTGCAGCCCGCAAGACCGCACCAAAAGACGGATTGAGGCGCCAGCTCGTATCGGTGTGCCAGTGATTTTCCGGATGTCGTAGCCGTGCTTGGCGAATTCGCGCGCGTCGATCGGCTGAATGGTGCGGTATTTGTCGAGACCGCCGGTGGGGTGGTCGTAGAGCTCGCCGAAATTACGCGCGAAAGCGAGATGCTGGTCGTAGGAAATGTCCTGGTTACGGAAGAACAGGACCTTGTGCGCGAGCAGAAGCCGACGCAGCTCATCGCGAATTTCCGGCGACAGCGGCTGACGCAAATCGATATCGCCGACTTCCGCACCGATCACGGGGCTTAGTTTCTGCACGGAGAGCGGACTGTTCTCAGTTTGAATTTTAAGGGCGGCCGAGCTCATGGAGTTTCCTTCCTCGGTTGGGTTTGGGTCGTGAACGTCGCGCAATTAAGCGACCTGCCGGACGCCGCCGCCAATCAGAACTTCTCAACCTCGGCCTGAGCGGGCGACAAGCCCCGCCAGAGTCATGGCAAGTGTTGAGGCTCAACTCGCTCTTGAGAAACTCTCGTTTTACCGCCCGCCATAGGTTCTACTAACAATACTATACTAAATTGATAGAGTTAATCATATGACGCCGTTGTGAGAGCAATGACGCGCGTCGATGGGGGAACATCTGAGCAGGAAAAATCCGCGCGCTGCATGCGGCGGATCGCTATGTCAACGCGCCAATTGGCGCCTGTCGAAAGTAGGATCATGCGTATTCGCAATCTGCAGAAAACTTTATTGACCACAGTCGCATTTGCCGCCCTGGCTCTGAACGGCAATTCGGCCGGCGCACAGGAGCGAACGGCCGAGAATGCCGCCGCCGACCTTTCGTCAGGAATCGAAACGGTTGTCGTCACCGGCGTACGGGGGCAACGGCGTACTGTTGCCGACAGCCCCGTGCCGATCGATGTGCTCAGTGGCCATCAATTGCAGGAGAACGGCCGCGGTGCTTTGAAGGAAGTGTTTCAGGACGTTGATTCCGTCGTTCAACCTGCCTGGCGTCAACGGCGGTGGGACATCCTGGGCGGTGCGGGCAACGACCATGCGCGGGCTGAACGGTGACCAAGTATTGTACTTGGTCAATGGAAAGCGCCGGCACACCACCGCACTAATCAATAACCTCGCGCGCGTCGGCAACGGCGGCGTGCCCGTGGATCTCGATTTGATACCGGTTGCGGCGGTCGATCATGTCGAAGTGCTACGCGACGGAGCGGCGGCGCAATACGGCTCGGACGCCATTGCCGGCGTGATCAACATCATCCTCAAGGATGGCGCCGAGGGCGGTGAATCGAACAGCACTGTCGGCCTGAATTATGCCGGCGACGGATTCAGCGCGCATGAGGCGGCCGACTACGGGATCGCGCTGCCCCATGATGGTTTTGCCCATTTCGCCATTGATGCGCGCACCAGCGCGCCGTGGTATCGCAATGAGGCCGCGACCACGACGTATCTCTACAATCTGTTGCCCGATGGCTTGCCCGATCCGCGTGAGGCGACCATCGACCGGTCCGCCTTCGGCCATCCTTACGGCGGTGCCAGCGACAAGATCTTCAGCCTCTCTTACAATGCCGATCAGCCGCTGAACGACGGCGTGACCCTGTATTCCTTTTCGACCGTCAGTCACCGTTTCACGGAAAAGAATACCGGCAGCTTTCTGCCCTCCAATATCAACTCGCTTCCGGAAATCTATCCCAACGGCTTTCAGGCCTACCGCATCATCAACGAATATGATTTCCAGTCTGCGCTGGGCGCCAAGGGCGCACTCGACTCCTGGAATTGGGATCTCAGCACAAATTTCGCGCAGGATTACGCCAATCTCGATGGGCGTCATACGCTCAACGCAACGCTGGGGCCGAGCAGCCCGACCGCGTTCCATTTGAGCCGCCACGATTTCCAGCAATGGACCAACACGCTGGACGTGACACGTCCCTTTGACATCGGCCTGGCCGCACCACTCGCCGTTTCCTTTGGCGCGGAGCACCGCTATGAGTGGTTCCAGATCGGCGCCGGCGATCCTTTGGCCTATAAGATCGGCGATTACGTCATTCCGGCCGGCCAGCCGCATGCAGGCCTCAGTCCAATTCCCGGCCTCGCCTCCTACGCGGCGGCGACGCCGGGCGATGCCGGCCAGATCGACCGCAATAATTTTGCCGGATATTTTGATCTCGATACCAATATCCTGCCCAATTGGTATGTCGGTCTCGCCGGACGGTTCGAGCACTACACCGACAGTTCCGGCGATTCCAAAAGCGGCAAGTTCACAACGCGCTACGAATTTCTTCCCGGTTACGCCATCCGCGGAACGATCAGCAACGGTTTCCGTGCCCCGTCGCTGGCGCAGGAAATATTTTCGACACCCACATTCAGTGGCCAATACAACAAACTCACTGGAGTCAACGATATCTATGAACTACAGGTTCTGCCGGTCACCCGCCCCGCCGCCCAAGCGTTGGGTGCGACGCCGCTGACGCCGGAACAGTCCCAGAATTACAGCGTCGGCCTTACGGCGCAGCCGATTGAGAATCTCAACTTCTCGGTCGATGCCTATCAGATCAATGTGCACAACCGAATTCTGCTCAGCGGCAATATCGGCGGTCTGCCGGGCAGCCCGCAGCAGAATTTCGTCAACTCGATCATCGAGCAATATGGCCTGACGCCGGACACCATCATCCAATATTACACCAACGCAGTGTCGACCCGCACAAGGGGCGTCGATGTGGTCGGCGACTATGCCATCGACCTCGGCGACTACGGCGGCTTGACGCTAAGTGCGGCCTACTCCTGGAACCAGACTGAAATCACCCACCTCAATCCGACACCGCTGGTCCTTCAGGGCCAAAACATCGCGCTTGTTGGCTATCAGCGCGAGGGAGACCTCACGGTCGCAACCCCGAAAGGCAAATTGCTTTTTACAGGCGACTGGCACGAGAACGATCTGGGCGTCCATTTGCAAGTGACGCGTTATGGATCCTACACCGAACGCGGCACCGTCGATCCGAACGTTAATCCGCTCTTGGCGAGTGACCGGACCTACAGCCCGAAGTGGATTGCCAATCTGGCATTCACCTATGACATCAATAGCAAATTGTCCCTGACCGTCGGCGCCGACAATCTCTTCAACACCTATCCCGACAAGATCGGTCCGGTGGACGCCAATACCGGCATCGGACAATATGGTCTGTTCTCGCCATTCGGGATCAGCGGCGGATTTTATTACACCAGGCTGGGCGTGAAGCTGGGAGATTTGTGACGATGCGCTTGCCTTCGCCGCCGGTCGCCACCCGCGACATCGCCCGATTGCGCAGGGCAACGACGGAGTTCTCCAGACTGGTCCGGGGAGTAAGCGGTGAAGCAGAAATCTTGCGCGAAGGCGAAGCGGTTTTGGCCAGCCTGATTGCGCAAGACGACTGGCTGCTGGACGCCTATGCCGAGGCGAGAACGGAGCGCTATCAGCAATATCTTCTGTATTGCGACGCGGAGGAGCGTTTCTCGATCGTCAGTTTCGTCTGGGGGCCAGGTCAGGAAACTCCGATCCACAATCATACCGTTTGGGGCCTGGTCGGCGTGTTGCGGGGCGCGGAGCAATCGCAACGCTACGCGCTCGTTGACGGGAAGTTGATACCGACCGGAATGGAGGAATTGCTACCGGTCGGCAGTGTCGATGCGGTGTCGCCGCGCGTCGGCGACATCCACAAAGTTCGCAATGCCTTTAACGATCGCGATTCAATCTCCATCCACGTTTATGGCGGCAATATTGGCGCAGTGCGGCGCGCAGTCTATCGAACCGATGGAGACGAAAAGCCCTTCATATCCGGATATTCCAATACATCTCTGCCCAATCTCTGGGATCGCTCGGCCGAGTCTGCAGACGCTGCATGAGCATTCCGGTCGAAACGACAGCCAGCGTGCGTGCGCGGCTGGCGGCCAATGACGAGATCGCGCTGATCGATCTGCGGGAAGAGGGCGTCTTCGCCGAAGCCCATCCCTTGTTCGCCGCCTCTCTCCCGTTTGGCCGCATTGAACTGGAGGTACTGGATCGATTGCCGCGTAAAGCCGTGCCGATCATTGTCTATGATTTCGGCGAAGGATTGGTCGAACCGGCGCATGCACGGTTGCGATCGCTGGGGTACACGAATATCTCCGCCTTGGATGGTGGCCTTGCAGGTTGGCGACGTGACGGCGGCGAGATCTTCCGCGATGTCAATACACCGAGCAAGGCGTTCGGCGAGCTTGTCGAATCCCGCCGCCATACGCCATCGCTTTCGGCGCAAGAGGTGAAAGCGCTGATCGATTCTCGCGAGAACGTCGCCGTTCTCGATGCCCGCCGGTTCGACGAATATCAAACCATGAGCATCCCGGGTGGTATCAGCGTGCCAGGCGGTGAACTCGTCTATCGCGCCGCCGCCGTGGTTCCCGACCGGGATACGACGATTATCGTCAATTGCGCAGGCCGCACCCGCAGCCTGATTGGCACACAATCTCTCATCAACGCCGGTATCGCCAACAAGGTATTTGCTCTGCGCAACGGCACTATCGGTTGGAGCCTTGCGGGACAGGAGCTGGAGCATGGGCAGTCACGGCGCTTTGCGGAAGACGCACATGCCGATCCGCATACAGCTAAGAACGGCCGCGCGCTCGCGAACCGTGCCGGTGTGCATCGCCTGTCGATCGATCAATTGTCGTCGCTGCTCTATGAGCGCGGTCGCACCACCTATCGCTTCGACGTTCGGACCCCGGCGGAATATGCCGCTGGGCACCTTCCCGGCTTTCGTTCCGCTCCCGGCGGCCAGTTAGTGCAGGAAACGGACGTCTTTGCGCCCGTTCGCGGCGCGCGCATCATACTGGCCGACGACACACAGGTGCGCGCCGACATGACTGGGTCATGGCTGGCGCAAATGGGTTGGGAGGTCTTGGTCTTGGACGAGGACATTCGCAATCTCAGCCTGGAAACGGGGGAATGGCGTGCCAGACGGACTGCCTTTCCGGTCGTGCCGACACTTGATGCCACGGAACTGAAACAACTGACCGATCAAGGTCGCGCCACCGTGTTCGATCTGTCGTCCAGTGCGATTTATGCGAAAGCCCATATCCCCGGCGCATGGTTTGCATTGCGCTCAGCGCTGCAGAATGCTTTCGCATCGGCGCCACGACGAGAAATTACCGTTCTCACCGCGGATGACGATGCATTGCCGCGCTACGCCGCGGCCGATTTGCGCGCGCTGGCGATCGAGGCCCACGTGCTTAACGGCGGAAACCGCGCGTGGAACGAGGCCGGCTATCCGCTTGAGCGGGACATTGTGCATTATGCATCCCCGCCGACTGACCGTTATCGTCGGCCCTATGAGGGAACCGATAACCCGGTCAGCGCCATGCAGGCCTATCTGGATTGGGAATATGGGCTGGTGGCCCAGCTCGAGCGGGACGGCACGCATCGCTTCCATGTCATCTGACTGTCCTTGTCAATCCTCATTGGCAGCATTTCAAGATTGAATTTTCGCAGTTGCACACGACTGCCTAATCTCTACCGGCAAACAGAGATTGAGGTTGGTCATGAGCGTCGAGTTCATCGGAATCGTGCATGCACAGGACGTATCCGAGATCAGGCCGGCTTCGGGCCCGGCCATCGACCTCAGCTACATCGAAAAAATGGCGTGCGCCCATGAAGATGGTGATTTCGACCGCGTGCTGGTCGCTTTCGGTTCGGCGTCGCCAGAGAGCATCTTGATCGGCGCCCATGCGGCGGCGGCGACCTCGCGGCTGGGCTTGATGATTGCGCATCGGCCCGGATTCACCGCGCCCACCATCGCCGCGCGCCAATTCGCGACCCTCGACCAGATCAGCAAGGGCCGTGCTGCTGTCCATATTATCACCGGCGGCGACGATGCCGAGATGCGGCGTGATGGCGACAATACGACCAAGGACGAACGCTATGCACGGACGGACGAGTACCTCGACATCATGAGGCTTGAATGGACGAGCGACCGGCCATTCGACTATCACGGCAAGTTCTACAATGTTGAACAGGGCTTCTCTTCGGTGAAGAGCGTGAAAGCGCCCCACATCCCGGTTTATTTTGGCGGCTCATCCGAAGCGGCGATCCCGGTCGCAGGCAAACATGCCGATATCTACGCGCTTTGGGGGGAAACCCAAGCCCAGGTGCGTGAAACGATTGCACGCTTGCGCGCCGCAGCCGCCAAACACGGCCGCGAGCTTCGCTTCAGCCTGTCGCTACGGCCAATCCTGGCAGAGACGGAAGATGCGGCCTGGGCTCGCGCAGATAGCATCCTGGAGAAGGTCAAGGAAATCCGAACCGCCCAAGGGCTTCCGATCAGCGGCCACCGTCCACCCAATGAAGGTTCGCGCCGTTTGCTGGCCGCCGCATCGCAGGGCAGCCGGCTCGATCAACGGCTATGGACCGGCGTTGCCGCCGTAACCGGCGCGCAAGGCAATTCGACCTCGCTGGTCGGCACGCCGCAGCAAGTCGCAGACGCGCTGCTGGAATACTACGATCTCGGCGTCACGACCTTCTTGATCCGTGGTTTCGATCCTTATGAAGATGCGATTGATTACGGCCGTAATCTGATTCCGCTTGTGCGCGAACTGGTGGCGGCTCGCCAGGGCATTCAGCCGGCGCATGCTGTCTAGGGTAAGTCGGCAACCGCCGTGCGGATGAGTTCGCTCAAGCGTGCTACTGCAGCGTTCTCGGAATTGTGGGTGCGTAGCGCATAGGCAATCTGCGGCAGAGCCGGTAGCCGCGAGCCTTCGATCGAGGAGGTTCCGGCACCGCTGGCGAACAGGGCCGTGCGGCAGGTGACGCCAAGGCCACCGGCCACCGCTGCCCGCAATCCGGTCAGATGCGGCGTCTGCACCACAATGCGATACGGCACGCCGGCTTTTTCAAGCGTACGCAACGCAATGTTGCGAAAAGCGCAAGGCTCGGTCAACACGGCGAGCGGCAAGACGTTTTGGTCCGCCAGATCGGGTTGGCCGATCCACATCGTGTCGGCGCGGCGGATCACGCCGGGATCGTCTAGCGGGGAAACGCACAACACGACATCCAGCCTCCCCTCCTTCAGATGATCTAGCAGTTCGGAAGTTCCGGTGGCGCGTACTTCAAGCTGGGCTTCGCGATGCAATTGCGAGAAGTGGCGCAGTACGCCGCTCAACAACACCTCGGCGAAATCCTGAACCATGCCGACCCGGACCGGTCCGTGGACCGCGTCGCCGCGTAACGCGACGACGGCCTGGTCGTTCAGGGCTAGAATTTTTTTGGCAAAGGCGACCAGCTCGTGGCCGGCGGGTGTCAGTACCAATCGTCTGGCACCCTCGCGCAGGAACAGCGGACGCTGAAGCAATTCTTCTAGCCGCTTGATCTGCAGGCTGAGAGCGGACTGGGTGACGAAGATGCGTTCGGTCGCCTTCGCCATCGAGCCGGTATCGACGATCGCAGCAAAGCTGCGCAGCAATTCCATTGGAAGATTGGTCGCCACTATGGCCCTCACATTCGACGCAGGGAGTTTGTAATATATATACTCTATCAATTAGCTATAGTATCGTACAGGCCCGCTAGATTGCTGAATTTGGAGATGGAAAACATGCGTCTTAAAGCCCGCTTATCGCTCGGAATCTTCCTGAGTCTGATTTGCTCCGTGCTGGCGCTGAGCCCGGCGCTCGCGGCGCCGGGCACGGTGCTTAAGATCGGCGATCAAAAGGGCGCGGAGCGTGCGTTGATGACGGCGGCCGGCGTACTCGATCACGTTCCCTATCGCATCGAGTGGGACGTCTTCGCCTCGGCGCAAGCGTTGCTTGAGGCACTGAATGCCGGCGCGATCGACACGGGCGGGGTCGGCGATGGACCATTCCTGTTTGCCTATGCGGCACGCTCGCCCATCAAGGTCGTCGCCGTTTATCACAGCGATGTTGGCGAGAGCGTTGCCATCGTCGTGCCCAAGAACAGCACAATCCGAAGCGCCGCCGATCTCAAAGGACATACGATCGGTACGACGCGGGGCTCGATCGGGCATTTCCTGCTTCTTAAAGCGCTGGCCCAGGCCAAACTGACGCCGCGCGACGTGACGGTGGCGTTTCTCGATCCCGGCAGCGCCAAGGCCGCGATGGAGAGCGGTTCGATCGACGCTTGGTCGACCTGGGACCCCTATGTCGCGCTGGCGCAGGTGCAGGATAGGGCGCGCGTCGCGGTCAGCAGTAAGAATTTGCTTCCCGGCTATGGCTATCAGGCTGCAAGCAACGGCGCGATCGCTGGCAAGCGTGCAGTGCTCGACGATTTCCTGAACCGTCTGGCGAAGGCGCGGCGTTGGGCCATGGCGCATAAAGAGGCTTATGCAGCGGTTTGGGCCAAGGAAACCGGGCTGCCGCAATCGGTGGCGCAGCTCGCGCTGGGCCGTCAGAATTATGCGCCGGTGCCGATCGACGATCGGGTGGTTTCTGCATTGGGGCAGGCTGCTGGCGTTTATCGCGCGGCTGGCGTCATCGCGGATGTACCGGGGATCCCGGCGGCGTTCGACAAGTCCTTCAATGATGCCTATGTGCCGTAGCCCTAAGGCTTACGCGGAATGAATAACGGATAGGCCGCGCCGCGATTTAACCTCGTCGGTTTTGCGGCAGAACGATAGATCGGCCGGTTTGGAGATGGTGCCGTCGACATCGACGCCCAGGGCCGAAAGCAGTTCGGCCCGCATCGAGGAGAATCCCATCATGGCGCGGGCGCGCGGATGGGGCTGCGTGATTTTCAACTCGGTTCGTATGCGGCCATTTTCCAGAACCAGCGCGCGATCCGCCAAAAGCAGCGCCTCATCGACATCATGTGTTACCAGAAGAACGGAGGGCCGATGCGCCGCCCAGAGTGCAGAGACCAACTCGTGCATCCGAATTCGCGTCAGCGCGTCCAGCGCGGCGAAGGGTTCGTCCAGCAATAGGAGGCGTGGTTCGCGCACCAGCGCGCGCGCCAGCGCAACGCGTTGCGCTTCGCCGCCCGACAAAGTGACGGGCCATGCATCGAGGCGGTGCTCAAGGCCAACTTCCTTCAATGCGGCGACAGCGCGCTCGCGAGCGTCGCCACCATTCAGCCCCAGCGTCACGTTTTGCCAAACCTTTTTCCAGGGCATTAGGCGGGGCTCCTGGAACACTACGGCACGGGTCGCCGGAAGCCGCACATCGCCTTCGCTGACCGGATCGAGACCCGCCAAGGTGCGCAGGAAGGTCGTCTTGCCCGAGCCGCTACGTCCCAGCAGCGCCACGAACTCGCCGCCGGCGATATCGAGATCGAGGCCGCGCAACACGGTCGTCGCGCCGAATCTGCGGGTGAGACCGCGTACGGCGACATCGGTTGATGAAAGCGGCTTGGTATCCATGATCAGCCTTTCAGGATGGACGGACGCCAGGCCAATGCCCGGTGTTCCAGCGTCCTGATAAAGATGTCGGTCAGCAGCCCGAGCAATCCGTAGACGACCAGGCCAACGACGATGATGTCGGTGCGCATGAAGTCGCGCGCTGACATGATGAGATAGCCGATGCCGCTGGAGGCGTTGATCTGCTCGGCAACCACCAGGCTCAGCCAGCTGATACCGACCGCGTAGCGTAGGCCGACCAAAAAGGACGGCAGGGCGCCCGGCAGCACGATATGGCGCAAGATCTGCCATCGGTTGAGTCCGAAGCATGCGCCTGCCTCCAGCAATTTCTTGTCGATGCCGCGGATGCCAGCATAAAGGTTCAGATAGACCGGATAGATCGTGCCCAAAGCGACCAATGCGATCTTAGGCGTCTCGCCGATGCCGAACCATAGGATGAACAGCGGCACCAGCGCCAGGAAAGGAATGGCGCGCAGGATCTGCAACGGCGCATCGACCGCCGCTTCGCCGCTGCGCGACAGGCCGGAGATCAGCGCAAAGATAGTGCCAAGGCTAACGCCGATAGCTAGTCCTTCCATCGCTCGGCGCAGCGAAACCAAAAGATTGTCCTGCAGCTCGCCGTCGGCGATCAGGCTCCAGAATGTGCCGAGCACATGCAACGGCGAGGCGAGCGTCCGCTCCGGTATCAGACCGCTGCCGGAGGCGATTTGCCAAGCGACCAAGATCAGGATCGGCGTGACCGCGCGGCTGGCTGGCCGCATGATTTTGTGCAGGAAGTCCGGGCTATTCTGCATTGCCGCATCGGTCATGGCGTTACCCAGTATTTCTATCATATTGATATACTTTAAAGCGCGATGGGCCAGGCCTCCCGCACCAAGCCGCAAGACGTGTCACGAAGGAGTGTCCTTTTCAGCAATGGCATGCGCCACGGCAAAGACCTTTTCCATGCGCCAGTGCTCGTTGCTGTAGCGCAGATCCTCCGACCATTCCGCCCAACCGGAATCGCGGCGAAAGATGCCGACGAGTCCCGAGGCGAGAATCGTTTCCGTATCGATTGGCGTGCGTTGGGCGCAATCAGGTGCCACATACAGCGCGTCGGCATCGCAATAGAGTTCGCACATGAAGCAGGTCTGACAGTCTTGCGGCCGGGCGATTTTCGGCGGTCCATTTGGCACGGCTTCAAAGACGTTGGTCGGGCACACCGCGACGCAAGCATTGCATTGGACGCAACGGCTCTCGATGACGAGTTCGATCATCCTAGGCCACCTGCGAAAGGTCATTGGCCGCGTCTGCCTTGATCTCGACCAGGTCAACGCCCCGCGCTGTCAGGCGATGCTGAAATCTTGCATCCATTTGCGGAAGGTCGGTGCGGACATGCATGCCGCGGCTTTCCGCCCGCGCTAGCGCCGCGCGATAACTCCATCGGCCGCTGGCGACCAGTGCTGCGGCTTCGCGTGTCCGATACGAATCCGCTGCCGCCGCCCGGAGATTTGCGCGAAGAAATGCCCATGTGCCGTCCAATCGTTCGAGCGATTGCTCCAGCTTTCTTCGACTGCGAAAGATGTTCTTGTCGTAGGGATGCATTTCCTCCCGCACAACCGCGAGTACTTCGTCGGTTTCGCCAACTGTCGACGCATTGGCGCCGGAGAGCGGGCGCAACCCCGCTTCACCGATGGCATGCGCGCGATCTCCGGCGCGACGGCCCTGCGTCCGCGCCAAGCGCGCGGCGCCTTCACCAGCCCATTGGCCGGAAGAGACGGCCCAGGCGGAGTTCTGCGCGCCGCCGCCCGAGGTCGCACCGGCAATGAGTTCACGCGTGGCGGCGTCGCCCGCAGCGAAAAGACCAGGGACATCGGTCTGGCAGTCCGCATCCGCGATCCGCAATCCGCCAATGCCGCGCACGGTGCCTTCTGCGCGCAATGTGATCTCGAATTTCTGCGCGAACGGGTCGATGCCTGCACGGGAAAAGGCCAGGAGGAAATTCGGCGATATCTGCGGCAGACGGGCACGGATTTCGACCGGCATCCGGTCGAGGCTGGCGAACACCGGTCCTTTCAGCAATTCGGCCGCGACCGCGTGTGTGACATCGGGACCGGACGGCGTGGCAAGTTGGCGGCCTGCGGAATCGAAATAGCGCGCGAAAGCGAACGACATCGCGCGCGTCATCGTCGACCAGGCGGGTGCAACCGTGTAGTAGCTCGAGAATTCCATGCCAGAGAGGCGGGCGCCGGCTTCCGCAGCCATCAGATAGCCGTCGCCGGTGTTGGTTCGCGATCCCAACAGATGAGAGAGAAAGGCGCATCCGCCGGTCGCCAGCACCACGGCGCCGGCGCGAACGGTCCAGGGCCGATAGGGCTGGCGGCCAATACCTGCCGCGCCCGCGACTCTGCCGTCGGAGTGCAGCAGCAGTTCCAGGGCGGGGCTGTGGTCCAGGATATGGACGCCGCAATCTTCCGCATAGCGGCGCATCGCGCGCATATATTCCGGACCGCGCAGCGCACGGTAACGTGGCGCGCCGCTCTCATCGGGTGAAAAGCGATAATAGCTGCGCAGTTTCGGGATGCTCTGCCAGGTCTTTTCCAGAACCCGCGCCATCCATGCGGTGTCCGCCAGACCGAAGGCGCGCGCATTGCGGCTCTTGATCGCGTCGGCGCGCGATTCCGGCGCCACCCACCAATGCCCAGGCCCCGCCGTCGCCGTCACACCGCTGGTGCCGCAATAGCCCTTGTCTGCCAGCATCACGGATGCGCCGCTTCGTGCCGCGGCGACGGCAGCCCAGCTTCCCGCCAGGCCGCCGCCGATCACAAGCACGTCGGTTTCCAGAGCGGCGCCATCCATTGTGGCGTTTATTCCGCCGCTACCGGAGCAAGGCGCCGAACGGCCTCGATGACCGGCTCCGCTTCGGTGCGCACGAGCCAGTCCGGACTGACATCGGCGAAGTGAACGACACGATCTTCGCCGATCACAACCACTGTCGGCATCGGCAACTCCCAGGCGCCGGTGCCCGTGATGTCGGCGATGTTCGTGCCCTTGGCGATCACGGCCTGCCGTGACGGTTCGTTGAAGGTGTAGAGGATACCGAACTTGCGGCCGAGCGCATTGTCGGCGTCGGTGGCGACGAGGAAGGGAAGATCGTGCCGCCGCTTGATTTCCACCAGCCGGTCGCCGCGTTGCGGACTGACCGCTATCAATGTCGCGCCCAAATCTCGCAAGGCCGGATAGAGATGGCGCTGATAATAGGGCAGCGCGATGTTGCAGGCGGGACAGCCGGCGAAGCGGAAGAAGATCAAGACGACGGGGCCGCGCCTGAGAATTTTGTCCAGCGCGATGGTCTCGCCATCGACCTCCGAGAGGGAGAATGGCTCAACCAGATCGCCCGCCTTGATGAAACCGTCGCGGTCAGCCGTCTGCTCCAGAAATCGCCGCTGATCGATATTGATCTGAAGGTCTTCCGGCTTCCAGGTCGCGACGCGTTCGGCATGCAATTGCGCCAAAAGCTGGCGCACGGATTCCTTTTTCTCGCTCACGCTATCCCTCTCTGTGTTATGTGGCGATGCAGCGTCGGGGATTGGCGCGAGCGGCACCAACCAGTAATTCTCAAGTCGGAAACGAGAATATTTCAATTGTTTGCGGCGCCACCGCCGGCACTGTGCGTAGCATGCCCAATCAGATCGAAGCGCACGGACGCAGCGCGCAGCATCCCGTTCACGACATCTTTCTTGAACGCTGGTCCCCGCGCGCGTTTACGGGCGAAGCAATTCCGCAGGCGGTGTTGAACACTATTCTGGAAGCCGGGCGCTGGGCGCCGTCAGCGTTTAATGCCCAACCATGGCGTTTCGTCTATGCGCGTCGCGATACGGCCGATTGGGATCGGCTCTTCGGTTTGCTTGCGCCGTTCAATCAACTCTGGTGCCGCAATGCTGCGGCTCTGATTTTCGTATTCTCCAAGACAACCTTCCGGGCGCCGGGAAAAGATGAAGACGAAGCCTCGCGCAGCCACGCCTTCGATGCCGGCGCCGCCTGGGCACATATCGCGCTGCAGACCACGCTTCTGGGCTGGCATGCGCATGCCATGCTGGGCTTCGATCATGAAGCGGCACTTTCGGCTTTGAAGGCCCCAATAGCCTATCGCGCGCAGGCCGCCATCGCCATCGGCCGTCGCGGTGAGAGAACTTTGCTCGATGAAGCACTTGCCAAGCGCGAAGTGCCAAGCGAACGCCTGCCGCTCGATCGGATCGCGAAAGAGGGGGCGTTCCCACCCGGCTAGCGACGCAACTGGTTGGCTGTGGGCGCAGTTCAGAGCGAACCACGCTCCGAAAAACTCTCTTGAAAATCGCGGATTAACAGGGAATTTTTGAATATTGGGCGCTCACGATATGCTCAATCGACTGCATATCCCCGCAAATTCAAGGAATTAGGCGGCGCTTGAGACTGCGAATAACAGGGAATTCCGCGCAGCATAACAGGGAATTTTTTCGGCGTAGCAGGGAATTTTTGATGGAAAACTCCGAGGCCGATCGCTCTGCCAATCCTTCCCACAAGCGAAGCTTCGACGACATCTCCGCCAAGGACTTTCAGCAGCTCGCCGGGCTCTTGGCCCCTTCTCCAGCTCCGTGGCTCGCTGAGCATTTGTTCAGCTGGGCTTGCAGCCTTTATCTCGACCGGAATGTATTTAAAAAGCAGCCCAGTCGCGCCCACGTTAGGAAGTCCCTCAAAAATATCCAGGATGCCGCGCTGACTATTCTTCATTCGCTGAACGACGGCGCCATTCGCGATTTCCTTGACGCGGGTGGGAGTACTGTGAAGCGCATGCACGGCAACTTCGAGGCGGTTTTTCGCGATCTTGCCGACAGCGCCCAGCGTGCCTCTTATTCGCCGATGTTGGCCAACAAGGCTGGCAAAACCAGAGCGGGCCGGGGGCCGGCGATGCCTGAAGGGGCGATATCGGCACAGGTTTATTGCGCTTTGTTGATCGCTGAAACATGGAAATATTTTCGAGGAAAATATCCGGCACCGAGAAATCGTCAAGCTGCCCAAGCGGCGGCTCTTCTTTGGCAACTTGTAGACGGGGAAACAAGCCACTGGGGGAACGAAACGCTGACAGCGTGGCGTCATCATTTCAAATCCGCGCAGAGCGCGAGAATGTTGGAATTGCGGCAGGAGCATTCTCGGCATCTGCATGAAGCGGACAGGCTGTCCAAACAGTTTGATGTCGGTCAGGATTCCAAAAAAGGACATTAATCGCCCCGTTTAGTCCTCTGATTCATGTCCGGCGACAATGTCGGATCGGGCCATCCATATTCCGTTGCGAGATCAACCGGATAGGAAGGCGTAATGACCGAGTGTTCAAAATCAAGATTGCCCATCACCGTCGGTAAAGCCTCTTGCCGCTGGATTTTGGCCGGCAATGCTCGTCGGGAGATTTTCCGGCAGCTATTCGAAAGCGAGAGCGCCGAAGGACTGGCGAAAGGTCCCTCCAAAGCGAGTGGCGCGATTTCTGCAAAATTCGTAAGGCCATCAAATGTCTAAGCGGCCGACACGGGATCTAGCACAAATCCGGTCGCACGCCGCTTTCACGCCGACTGTGGTCAACACGCCGATCGACGCGTTGGCTCCGCACCCACTCAACCCGCGGATTCACGGGCGTCAGCAGATCCGCGGCATTTCCCGGAGCTTCAGCTCGTTCGGCGTGAACAATCCCATCCTGACGGACAAAAACGGTCGGATTCTTGCCGGTCATGGCCGCTGGGAAGCGGCAAAACTCGACGGCCGGACACACGTCCCGGTCATCAGGCTAGATCACCTGAACGAAGCGCAAGCGCTGGCCTATATGCTTGCCGACAACAAACTTTCCGAGCAGTCGTCCTGGAACGACGGTGAGCTGGCACTGCGGTTCAAAGAGCTGCAGGGTATGGAGTTGGACTTCGACATCGAGGCGACCGGTTTCGAAACCCCGGAGATCGATGGCCTCATCCAGTCTCTCGATCCGGCCGATGAATGCGACAGGGCAGACGAATTTGAGCAGCTGGAGACGCCGGCGGTAACACGCGCGGACGACCTGTGGCTTCTCGGAGACCATCGGCTACTTTGCCAAAATGCGCTCTCTTCAGCGAGCTTCCGGACGCTGATGGGCTCTGAGGCTGCAGCCGCCGTATTCACGGACACGCCATACAATGTAAAAATCAAAGGGCATGCGGTCGGCAAGGGGCGCAAGAAGCACCGCGAGTTCGCGATGGCATCCGGAGAGATGTCCAAGCCGCAGTTCCAAGGCTTTTTGCTCTCCGCTCTGCAGCAGATGCGTCCGTGGTGCGATCCGTCTGCGGTGTATTTTTGCTGCATGGACTGGCGCCACATCGATGAGACCGTGAGTGCCATCAGCCAGGCCGCCTGCGAACTCATCAATGTGTGCGTCTGGGTAAAGTCGAACGGCGGCATGGGATCGCTGTATCGGTCACAGCACGAGCTCGTCTTCGTGTTCCGGGCGGGCGATGCGAAGCATCGCAACAATGTCCAGCTAGGTGCCTTCGGCCGCAACCGCACGAACGTCTGGAACTACCCAGGCATGAACAGCTTCGCGCGGAAAGGGCGTAAACGCGCGCTCGACCTGCATCCGACCGTCAAACCGATCGCCCTTGTCGCCGATGCCATATTGGATGTCACGCGCCGTGGAGACATCGTGCTCGACGCATTCTGCGGCAGCGGAACGACTATCCTCGCGGCCGAGCGCACAGGCAGGCGAGGGTTCGGTATCGAGATCGATCCCGCTTATGTCGACCTGACCATAGCGCGGTGGGAACGCATGACCAAGGCGCTGGCACGTCATGCGGACGGACGCACCTTTGCTGAGGTCCGCGACGAGCGTGTGCCTGCTGCATTGCCGCGATGATGAAGACAAAAGCAAAAGGGGTCAGAGGCTCCTCCAGGCGCTCCAAGCTGCGCCGCGAAAACACGATGACGATTTTGATGCGCCTGCTTCTAACGCCGGTTCCTTCGACCGCGAACGGTAAAAGGTCTGCGGCACCTCCGCTCGAGGCTATCGTCACCCAGTTGGTGCGCAAAGCTCTGGAAGGTAACGCACGCGCAGTTCGAGCGCTCGAACGCTACAAACAACTAGCGTCTCAGAGCATTGCTGGAGGAGTGACGATCGAGTTCAGCGACAGTGAAACGGTCGATGGCGCCGTTGGAAAAAGAGATGTCTGATGAGATTGGCTTTCGAAAGCCGCCCGTGAAAACGCGCTTCCAGCCGGGGGTATCTGGCAACAGATCGGGCAGGCCCAAGCGCAAACAATCCGATCTGGCCAAATGCGTGACGAATGTCCTCAACGCGCCGATGGAGTTCGTGGAAGGTGGCCGCAAAAAGATCGCAACACGTGAAGAGGTCAAACTCAGACTCCTCATCGCGAAAGCCGTGAAAGGCGATGTGAAGGCAGCAGAAGATATACTCTATGTCTACGGTCGCGCGCAGAGCCGCAGGGAAGGGGGCATGCAGCGCATTGTCGTGACCGACTGGCTTGAAGATTTCGACGGGCAGACGGCCGAAGATAAAGAGCGCGTTGCGCAGGGTGATCATGGCCCGGAAATCGATCCCTGCGCAGCGCACAGGCCGCCACGTTCATGAAGGGTGCGCGGGCTTTGCAACCGACGGCGGCAGATGGCGCTATCAGAGTCTCGATAGGTCGACTGCACGAAGGACAGCGAGCGGCGTTCAACGCTCTTCTGCCGCATCGCTTCAAGGCGCTGCGCTGCGGGAGGCGGTTTGGCAAAACCGAGCTCGCCAAGTCCTGGATCAAGCAGGGGCTCATCCAGCGTGAACCTTGCGCGTGGTTCGCTCCTCAACGCATGCAGTCGCTCGAAGTGTATCATGAGCTGGCAATCGATCTGGCGCCTGTCGTTGACGCCGGTTCCAGGGCCGAAGGCGTGATGCGGTTGCGAACAGGAGGCCGTCTGGACTTCTGGACGCTGGAAAATCCATCCGCCGGGCGAAGCCGCGGCTATCGACGCGTTGTTATCGACGAAGCGGCATTCGCCAAAAATGGCGATGGATCGACCGCGGGCTCGATGACGGAGATTTGGGAGAGGTCCATACGCCCCACGCTTTTTGACTGGGGCGGAGAGGCTCTGGTGTGCTCCAACTCGGCCGGCAAGAACCCGGACAACTTCTTCTATCAGATATGTACGGATCCGAAATACGGCTTCGCTGAATATCACGCGACCACCATGGACAATCCGGTTCTGCCGAAACCCCTGGCGGGTGAAGCCCCAGAGGTTTGGCTCGAACGGCGCAATCAGTATTTGGATGAACTGCACCGCGACAACGATCCACTTGTTTATGCTCAGGAATATCTTGCCGAGTTTGTCGATTGGGCCGGTGCGGCGTTCTTTGCTCGCGACAAGTTGCTTGATAACGGGCTGCCGCTGGCGATGCCGAACCAGTGTGACGGAGTTTTTGCAGTCATGGATACAGCGTCGAAAACGGGAACTGAGCACGACGCGACCGCCGTGACATATTTCATAAAGAATAGGACGCCAGGGCGTACTCCGCTTCTGATTGCGGATTGGGATATCGCCCAAATAGAAGGCGCCACGCTAGAGTTTTGGTTGCCCAGTGTCGGCATCCGGTTGGAGGAGCTCGCGCGTCTATCCGGCGCGAGATATGGGGCTTTGGGAATATATATCGAAGACAAAAACTCTGGAACGATCTTGCTGCAACAAGCAAAGCGCCGCGGACTTCCGGCAATGCCGATCGAGTCAAAGTTGACGGCATTGGGCAAAGATGAACGCGCGATATCCGTGTCGGGGTATGTGCACCGCGGCAACGTGAAATTCTGCGACGCCGCCTTCAACAAGACGACTACATACAAGAGGCGATCCGCAAATCACTTGCTTGACCAAATCGAAAGCTTTCGCATCGGCGACAAGGCGAGCGATCGTGAAGACGACCTGCTCGACACTTTTTGCTATGGAATTGCGCTCGGACTAGGGGATGGGCAAGGATTTTGATGTCAGCAATACGTGTATGTTCGCCAAAATTGGTTCAGCTCGCGTCGAAGAACTCGTTATATAGACAGAGATCCGGAGCTTTTTGAACGGATGGCATGCCTGATGCTATCGCCACGGTTACATGGCTTGCAGGCGAGGCTTTACCTTTTCAGAGAACGATTTCATGTTGCGCATGGCTTCCTCGCGCGACAGGCCGCCAAAGCTGAAGATTGCGTTGAAATCCTGGCAGCCTAAGTTATCTCGCATCTCGGCGATGCGGTCGACACATTGCTTCGGCGTTCCGTAAACCTGAAGTTCTGCGTATTGTGCGGCTTGCACTTCATCGCCGTGACCTTCGATACGTTGCGTAATTTTTCCGTAGTATTCGTAACCCTTCATGTCCTTGAGGTGACTGTCTGTAAGCTCGTAATGCTTGTTCGCAGTACGGAAATAATCTCCGAGATACTTCACGCCAAGCTCTTTAGCCCGCACCTCATCTTCATCACAGAACACCTGGCAGGTGATAATTGGAGTCGGCGCCGCTCTGCTATTAATATTTTCGAACATCCGCTTGTAGCTATCGTGCTCCTTGATCGTCGTTGGCCACGGCTTTTGAGGTGAGATCAGGATGCCCACACCGAGTTTGGCCATGATTTCTTGCGATTCTGGGGAGACCGCAGCCGCGTAAGACCGTCCGACGAAGCTCCGAGTCGGCGCGGGCCTAAGCCAGCGTTTGGGCTGTTGATAATATTTCCCATTGAACTCGACAAATCCGTTTTTGAGTCCATTCAGAACAAGTTCGGCGGCCTCAATGAACCGCTCGCGCGATTCTGACATTGGTATATTAAAGCCTTCGAACTCGACGCGGCCAAGGCCACGCCCCATTCCAAGAATAAGTCTCCCTCCCGACAAGTTGTCGAGCATAGATACAGACTCTGCGACGCGAACGGGATTGTGCCATGGGAGAATGACTGCGGCTGATCCGAGTGTGATGCGCTTGGTCTTGCCTGCCATGTACCCGAGAAACTGCAGGACGTCTGGCACCATTGTATAACCAGTGAAATGGTGCTCGACGCTCCATAGCGCGTCGTATCCAAGATCTTCTGCCTGTTCCGCCATCTCCAGATTTTGAATGTATACGTCACGATCCGATACGCCGACGGCGCATTCGCCGATTTCCCGAAGGTATTCGGGGTTCTGGAAAAAGACAGTCATTCCGACCTTCATGCGAAACTCCAAAGCGTGGCGAGGCTGCAACCCGGTCGAGGGATACTGTAGAAACAAACCAACCGGTTTGTATCAATCTACGGCGCGAACAGTCAAGAAGCGCGGGAGAACACGACGAGGCTGTTGAATACCGACTGGTTGGATTGTATGATATCGCAGCTTTGGGCTGCCGCCCTCGGATTAAGTTTTAGAGCTGCTGACTACGCGCCGCGCACGGCTTTCGGGATATCTTGACCATGACCGTTTTGGTTTCTGAGAGCGGAAGAGGGGTTGTGACCGTTACGTTAGACAACCAATCGCGGCGGAACGCGCTGAACCAGGAGATGTATGAGTTTCTCGCGGGGATGTGGCCGCGTCTTGCCCAAATGGCCGCCTGTCGCGTCGTCATATTGCGCGGAGGCGGCAGCGAAGCGTTTTGCTCCGGATCGGACCTCGTGAGCAAACCGTTGCAAGGCGCCAACCGAGAAGACCTCATCAATAGTGCGCTTCTGAAGACGGCGTATTTCCCGAAGCCGCTCATCGCGGCAGTGAAGGGCGTTTGCGTTGGCGGCGGGCTCGAGCTTCTGTTGGCGAGCGATGTGCGCGTGGCGGGGGAGAGCGCTCGCTTCGGTCTGCCCGAAGTGCGTTGGGGGATCGTTCCGTCCGGCGGAGGCGCGCTGAAGCTTGCCGATCAAATCGGCCATGTTCGTGCGATGGACCTGCTGTTAAGCGGACGGCTTATCGGCAGCAACGAAGCCGCGTTGGCGGGCCTCGTCAATGAAGTCTGCGCCGACGATCAGGTTTGGCAAATGGCGGAGGAGCGCGCGGCGGCGATAGCCCGGGCGAGCCCTCTGGCCGTGCGCGCGACCAAGGAAATCGCGACAGCGCGTTCACGCCAGGCGCATCGAGACTTGCAAGCCTGGGAAGAGGAGATTGCAAGGGAAGTGCGTGCCACCGGGCAATACAAGGTCGGCATTGAAGCGTTCCTGACTAAAAAGACGCCAGACTATGAAGACAGTTGACGCGCGATCCAATCGAGCCAGTCGATGAGTCCATTCCTGTCCGCAGATGGCGAGAAATTTCGCGGCGAGGCGCGCGCGTTCATCGAACAACGCTATCCCACGAATTTGCGCGAAAAGCGCGAGGGCGATGTTCTCTCGAAGCAGGATTATCTGGCCTGGCACAGGATACTGGCGGTCAAAGGCTGGATTGCTCCTGCATGGCCGGAAGAATATGGCGGCGCGAATTGGAGCCTTGAGAGACGATATATCTGGCAGGACGAACTGGCGCGCGCCGATACAATTTCATTGCCGCCGATGGGCATCGGAATGCTCGGCCCAGTGATTTACACCTTCGGCACCTCGGTGCAAAAAGATCAGTTTCTGGCACCAACCCTTGCAGGAGATATTTTCTGGTGCCAGGGGTATTCCGAGCCGCAGGCTGGCTCGGATCTTGCCAGCGTCTCGATGAAAGCGGTTCGTGTTGGCGATCGGTATGTTGTGACCGGTCAGAAGATGTGGACATCGCTGGCGCAATACGCGGACTGGATATTCTGCCTTGTCCGTACCGATCCGGACTCGCAGAAGCAGGCGGGGATATCCTTTCTCTTGATCGACATGCGGTCTCCTGGCATCGCGATCAAGCCGATCCAGACGCTTGGAGGGGATCTTCTGGTCAACGAAGTTTGGTTCGATGAGGTAGATGTGCCCGTCGCCAATCGTATCAACGACGAAAATCGTGGCTGGGCCTGCGCCAAATTCCTTTTGGGGCTTGAGCGTACGGGAATTGCCAACGTCGCCCGGTCGAAGCGCAAGCTCGTGAAGCTTAAGGAAACGGCGAGACAATGCGCCGACGGCGACCAGTCAATTTTTGAAGACCATCAGTTCCGGGAAAAGCTGGCAGAGGTAGAAATCGCGCTAACGGCGCTCGAATATTCCGAGTTGCGCATATTTGCCGAAGAGGCGTCCGGAGGACAGTCGGGCGCCAGCGCATCCTTGCTCAAGGTTCGCGGCACCGAGATCCAACAGCGCCTGGCAGAGCTTTTCGCGGAAGCGGCAGGTTACGCGGGATGCCCCGCGGCTGCCGGAAATCTTCACGGAGCGAACGCACAGGGCCGTTATCGCGCGTTCGAGAATTATTTTTCTTCGCGGCGAACTTCGATTTACGGCGGCACCAACGAAGTGCAGCGAAACATCATGGCAAAGGCCGTGCTGGGCTTTTAGGGCATCAGGCGTCACGGATCCAATGGGAGGCATATAATGAACATGGAAGTTAAAGCCCCAGGTGATGGCGGCCGGTTGAGAATATTCCGCGCGCGTGACGCAATCGATCCAACACACATGAAGCCCGTCGATGCCAAGGAACACGACACCAAAGGCGTGGCGAGCATCGTGGACGGCGCGACGGTCAAGACGATTTTTGAAGATGACCGATCGAACGTCAGTCTAACTTACGCCTGGTTCAAAGCCAACTTCATGCTCCCGCGGCATTCGCACAACGCGGACTGTCTCTATTATATCGTTTCGGGCTCCCTGCACCTGGGAACCGAGGTCTTGAAAGCCGGCGACGGGTTTTTCGTGCCCGCCGATGCGCTTTATGCATATCGCGCCGGTGCCGATGGCGTGGAGGTTCTCGAATTTCGCACGGCCGTTGAATTCGACATCAAATTTCGAACCGGCGAAGAGGCTTGGCAACAAATCACGAAGAATGCAGACGCTAATCGCGACCGCGTGGCGCTCGGAGGCGAAGCCAGTTGCGGTGAAGAGGCAAGAAGAGATGTTATGATATACGCGCGTGCAGCGCCGGCGTTGCAGCGGAACACGAGACTGTGTGGCTATCGCTTTTTGAATTCCCGGCGAAGCTACATACTGCCACCCGAGAGCACCCAGCTCTCGGGCGGTTTTTTCCCTCCGCGAGGGCAGCTCTACACCAAGGTAGTTAGCTGGGACTTCTCAAAGGGAATTCTTTCGTGCAGCCGGCCCGGTACGCAACTTTTCTATCCACAGCGGATCTGAAATTAGTGAACGCCCGATTGCGATCAGATCGAATTCCTCGCGAGACAACATGTCCTCAAGGACCATTAGTTGGTCGATCCCGCCCAGTGCTGTGCTTGCAAAAGCATAACCGCCGCCATCGATTTCCGCGGAACCAGAGACCACCGCCGAACCGGCGAGGCCGACGCTGCCTACGGCTATGGTCGGCCTGCCGGTGATTTTCTTTGTCCAACCGGCAAGCGTGAGAGGTGACAGATCTCGAAATGCCGGCTCCCAAAACTTGCGTGTCGAAACGTGAAAGAGGCTCACTCCTGCGTCACAGAGAGTGCCGAGAAATGGCTCCAGAGCCTGCGGAGTTTCCGCGAGTTTTGCGCGGTAATTCTGCTGTTTAAATTGCGACCACCGAAAGCTTATCGGGAAGGCGTCGCCGACCTTTTGTCTAATTGCTCTGACAATCTCGACTCCAAATCGCGCCCGTTCGAAAAGGCGAGCCGCCCCATCGATCCTCCTGCGATTTGTCTCGTGCCAGAAAAAAGTATCAATGAGATATCCGTGGGCACCATGAATCTCGACGCCGTCGAAGCCGAGGGCTTGGGCGTTGACGCGGAGCGAGCGTAGGCGTCAATGATGTCTGCGATATCTTCCTCTGTCATCTCCTTCGTCAGTTGGCTATCGGAAACTTCGGAAGGGACAAACCCCGGTACCGTCGGGTTCGGTTGCATGCCCGTTCGCGTGACATTCCGTGTGCCATAGCTGCGGAAAGATGCGGCCGCCAGCGGCGTGAACGGCATCAAGGACTTGGCTCCACCCGCGAGCGGACCATCGCCGTAGAACTGCGGCACGTTTGTGTACGCATGCGCAGATGGGTGTCCCACATAGGCGCCTTCCGAAATCAGCAGTCCGACACCAGCACGCGCCCGGAGCGCATAATATTTTGCAACGTTTTCTGTGGGAACGCCGTCGGGCGAAAAATAGCGCGTCATGGGAGCCATGACGATCCTGTTCGAGAGACCTAGGCTCCCGACGGTGAGCGGACTCAGAAGCGAACGAAACCGCTCTTCGTATCGTGTGTTCATGGTCGATGTCGCTTCAAGGTCTGCAGAGCGTTCTGTGAGAGACTATCGTGCGTCCCAGGATCCACTTAAGGCCAGTAATTCAATTCTCCTATCATGATTTGTCATATACCAACTAGAAGGTATGTTATTGCTCGGAAGATGACGGCACATGCGTGGTGGTGATCTTTGAGCGGCGTAACGATGCACGCGGCGGATCCACGGGAGGAAGCCCGTGTGCGGCAAACCGTGATAGCCTTTACCATCAACCTCGATTTGCTCAACTTCGATGCGCTGATGCTCTTGTTCGCCGATGAGCTGTGGATTGATTACACAAGCCTCTGGGGTGGAGTGCCGCAGGTGCTCACGCCTCGAGATCTTGTCGCTCAGCTTATGGGGATCGCTCCCGGCTTGACGCGAGCTGGCACGAACTGCTCGATATCAAAATCCAAATTCGTGGGCATGAAGCCGAGGTGGAGTGTGGCGTGGACGGGCGCATGTGGATCGGAGACCTCATATGGCACCCAATCGGACGCTACAAATTTCGGCTCGAAAGATACGAAGCGCTTGGAAGATCACCCACCTGAAACTGGAAATGCTCCAGGAGCTGGGTGATCGAGCGGTGGCCGAAGAGGCGATGAGACGGCAAGGCAATTCGGGCGAGGGCGGCTGGATCAAGCCGCCTGAGTCTTCGTGACGTTCAACGATTCAGGAAGCGAGGCATTCCATGTTCAAGACAATGGGTTTCAGCCAGGCAAAAAGTGGAATGTCTCTTGCCGATTTCAAGCTTACTATGAAACAGTGCATGCTCCGCTGGCGATTTCTGTTTTTCCGACCATTCGAAGGTATGTGCGCAATTATGTGAAGGCCGAGTCGGGCCGCATGCCGGCCGGTGCGCAGGCTTCCGATTTCGCGTGGGCGTGCATTACCGAAATGTGGTTTGATGACGCCCGCGGATATGAAGCTTTCAATCTCCGGCTCCGCGACCTAGAGGTGAAAGCGCTATTCGATCGGGACGAAGAGGTGTTTGTTCGTCCGAATTCTGTCTGGAAATTTGAAGTTGACGAGGTCGAAATTCCCATAACAGCGACGAACAAATAGACCACGCTTGTCCAGCATCCTCAAGGATGAGCAGTGCGGCTTCAACGAATATTGATGACCTGCAATTGCGTGAATTCGTTCAAGCCGTCCTGCCCCATTTCAATTCCGATTCCAGATTGTTTAGCGCCACCGCCTGGAATATGCGGTGCGACGTCCGGGTGCTTGTTGATCCAGACCATGCCGGTCTCCATGCGCAGCGCGATGGCGCGCGCCTTCTCGCGATTGGACGACCACACCGACCCCCCGAGTCCATAGGGTGACGCATTGGCGCGCCGGATCGCATCATCCAGGTCTGAGTATCTGATGACGGGCAAGACGGGACCGAACTGTTCCTCATCTACGAGTCGTGTGCCATCGGAAATGTCGCGCACGATGATTGGTCGTATGAAATAGCCGCGTCGTGGCGCCTCGCCGCCCGCCAAAAGCGTTCCGTCTGCGCGAGCGCTCTCGATAAGCGCTTTTACCTTCTCGAACTGCATTTTGTTTTGCAGCGGTCCAAGCTGGGTTCCCTGCTCGAGCCCGTCGCCGACAACGGCTGCGGTTGCGAGCGCCGCGAGTTCGTCACACATGCGATCATAGATCGACTCGTGCACGTACAGGCGCTTGATCGCACCACAGACTTGCCCGCTATTCATGAACGCGCCCTGAAAGATATCTGGGGCAGCGGCGCTCGGATCGACGTCATCCAACACGATCGCGGCATCGTTGCCGCCCAATTCGAGCGTGATCCGCTTCAGCGTCTTCGCAGCGCTCGCCATCACTTTTTTTCCGGTGGCCGTGGAACCAGTGAAAGAAATCTTTCGGATATCGGGGTGGCTCGTCAGCGCATCGCCGAGATCATTGGCGTCGGCGATAACGTTCAGCACGCCCGGCGGTAACGCATCCTTGAGGAATTCGGCCAGACGCAGCGTAGAGAGCGGCGTCGTGGGCGCCGGCTTCAGGATGACCGTGTTCCCGGCCAATAGCGCTGGCGGGACCTTCAATCCGATAAGAATGAGGGGAAAATTCCATGGGATGATCGCCGCGATGACACCAAGCGGCTTTCTGTGCAGCTCTACCTTTCGTTCCGGCGTATCTTCGATCACCTCAACGGGAAGATCGAGCGTCGTGAAATATCGAAAGAAAGCCGCGAGGCCGGCGACCTCTCCGGTGGCATCGGCAATGGGTTTGCCTTGCTCCTGTGTGAGCAGCCGGGCGAGTTCAGAGACGTGCGCTTCTATCAGGTCGGCAATCTTTTGCAGCGCGGCGCGCCGCGCTGCCATCGACGTGTTGCTCCAGGACGGAAAGGCGCGGTTCGCAGCCGCCACTGCTCGATCCAACTGTTTCGAAGATGCGCGCGCACACGTCGCAAAAACTTCTTCGGTCGCCGGGTTGATCACGTCGAGCGTTAAATCGCCGGCCTCGAGTTGCCCGTCGATCAGAAGTTTGAAATCGCGCATCTGCGAAGCTTTGTTATCCACCAAGAAACCTACCGATCAGTATCATTTTGAAGTGGGCTGGTCAATGAACCGCCGTTGAATCGGGACGTTCTGTCTTTGCGCACGACGCGATACGGTTGCACGGCTGCTCTCAAGTTTTTGGAAGCGTGCGGATGAATGCGCCGATGTCATCGCAAAGCGATGCCGCTTGCGGAATGTCGCCCAAGGCGAAGAAGCCGTGGATCATGCCGGAATAGAGAACGGATCGGACGTGATTGCCGGCCTGTTGCAGTTTTTCGGCATAGCGCTCGCCCTCATCGCGCAGCAGATCGTATTCAGCAGACGCGATATAAGCCGGTGGCAGGTGGCCGAGATCATGGTTTCTGATGGGCGCAAATCGCGGATCGGAGCGTTGCGCCCGGTTAGGGATGTACTGGTCATAGAACCAAGAGAGCTCGTCGCGCGTCAGAATAGGTGCTTCGAATTTCTTCATCGCCGGCGCGTCGATATCGCCGTCGAGGCAGGGATAGATGAGTATCTGCCCGGAGATTGAGAAGTCTTTCTTCCCGCGTGCGCATTGGGAAATCACCGCGGCGAGGTTGCCGCCGGCACTGTCGCCTGCCACCAGAAACTTCGCGCCTGGGACAGCGAACGCATGGCGCCCCGCAAACGCCCATCGGGTTGCGGCCATCGCGTCTTCGAGAGCGGCGGGAAAGATGTGCTCTGGCGCGAGGCGATAGTCGATCGAAAGCACGGATGTGTCGCTTGCGAGCGCCAGTTTTCTGAGAATGGAATCGTAGCCGTTGAGCGTGCCGAGCGTCCAACCGCCGCCGTGAAAGTACACGATGATCGCAGCGGGCGTCTGCGTTGGCAGGTACAATCGCGCGCCGACATCCCCCGCCGGTCCAGGAATGACAACGTCTTCGACTTTATATATTTCGGGTCCCGCAGGCGCGGCGGCTTCCATTTGGGCGAGGAATGCGCGCATTTGCGGCGCGGACATGCTCCCGATTTTCGGAAAGCCGATTTGGTCCAGCGTATCGAGCAGGCTGACAATCCGTGGGTGCAGCGCCATGTTGTCCGCAGTGGGGAAAGGGTGAGTTCAGACCAATGCGGGCTGATGCACGTTGCCGCGTTGATATGCAACAAGATCGGCGATCGTGCCAATCTTGAACCCGAACCGGCGTGCGAAGCGCTTCAGATCAGGCAGGCGCGCCATCGTGCCGTCATCGTTCATGATTTCGCAGATCACGCTGGCGGGCGTCAGCCCGGCGAGACGCGCAACGTCGACCGATGCCTCCGTGTGCCCTTGGCGCTCGAGTGTCCCCGCCCGGTCTTGCGACAAGAGGAAAGACGTGTCCCGGGCAGACGAGATCGTCGCTTTTTGCTTGAGGGTCGACGGCCACTGAGATGGTCCGCGCGCGATCGAAAGCGGATATTCCGGTCGTCACGCCGACCTTGGCTTCGATGGAGACTGTAAACGCTGTGCCCTGCTTCGATTGTGTTGTTCGGCACCATCGGCGCGAGGCGCAATTCGGCGGCCCGCTCCGGAGTTATGGCAAGGCAGATAAGTCCTCTGGCGTGTTTGGCCATGAAGTTGATCCAATGCGGCGTCGCGAACTCGGCCGGGACGATCAAGATCGCCTTCGTTCTCCCGATCGGCAGCGTCTACCAGGATGAAGGGCTCGCCGCGACGGGCCGCCGCAATGATCTCGTCTATCGGAACGATACCGCTCTCAGCTCCGCGCGGGCCCCTGAGATAGTCGAAGCGCGGGGGATTCCTTCCAAGTATCCATGCGATACTATCGCATTCATCTAAGAGACTCCGATTGTGAGGTCAGCAGGATAGATACGTACTAGTTGGTATGTCAATATGGAATTGAAGGCCATAGGCCTGCTTGGCCGGGGTCTTGTCTTTCGGGCACGGGAAAGGCATCAAACCAACCGGTCGGAATTGATTGCAGAAACGAGGGTTTCCGTCTTGGCAGCAGGAATCGGCATCGAGAGGCTTCCGGTCATCGTGGGGCGTCGGAGAATGCCTCGACCGGGCGATCGACCTCCGCGCGTCGAAGGAACCCTTGTCGTTGATGCAGAGGCGCTGCGGCTGGCCGAGGAAGATCTCGGGCGCGCAGTTGATCAACACGATCGACTCTTTGTATATCGTCAACGAGATCTCGTGGCCCTATGTCGACGCCGCGACGCAATTGAGCGAGCAACTCGGCATTTCTCCGTCTCACAGACACTACGGAGAAGTCGGCGGCCAAACGCCAGCGCGGTTCATACACGAAGCTGCGCGCCGGATTTTTGACGGCCACGCAGAAGTCGCGGCGATTTGCGGCGCGGAATCACAGAACACGGTTCGGCGTGCGGAACGCGATGGCGTATCGTTGCCCTGGATACCGCGGTTGGAGAACTTCCAACCTGTTCGCGGAGCCAATTATCAAAAGCCGATCGCACGTCGGCTCAAAGCGGCGACGCCGACAAACGTCTATCCTTTTTACGAGAACGCGACTTTGGCGGCCTGGAAGCAGACACCTGCCGAAGCCTATCGCGCGTCATCGGAATTGTGGGCCCGCTACGCGGCGGTTGCGGCGCAGCGCGAGAAAAGTTGGTCGCGCGAGGACGAAGGACGCCGGCACAATCGGATCGGTCACGTCCCAGAACCGCCTGATCGCGTGGCCGTATCCGAAACTGATGACGGCCCAATCCCGATGTCAACATGGGCGCGGCTGTCATTCTGACCAGTTTTCGGCAAGGCGCGCGCGCTGGGGGATTGCAGAAGAGCGTCTCGTGTTCGTTCTGGGGGAGGCGCGGCTGCAAGTGAGCCGCGCGACTATCTCGCGGCGTGATGGTTACGCGCGCTCGACCGCGATGGAAGCCGTGCTGGGCGAGGCGCTCGGCGTGGCGCGGCGGAGGGAGAACGGTCAACCGCTGGCGCGCTATGAACTTTACAGCTGTTTTCTGTCGTTCCGAAACTCGCAGTTCGGGTTCCGGGGATGAGCGCACAAATCGCGCCGACCGTGACAGGCGGACTGACGTTTTTTGGCGCGCCGCTGAATAACTATATGACGCACGCGGCCGTAGCGATGGTGCAGCCCTGCGATACTCCGGCGACGCGGGGCTGCTGTTCGGGCAGGGCGAGTATGTGACGAAGCACCATGCGCTGGTCGTTGCGAACCGGCCTCCCAGAGTGCTGAGGCTGTCCCAAACCAACGATGCGCAGTGCGAGGCCGATCTCCGCCGCGGGAGTGTTCCACAATTTAGGGACACGCATACCGGCCCCGCGACGCTCGAAACCTTCATGGTTCTGTTCGATCGAGATGGGAATGTCACACATGGTGTGGTGATCGCGCGTGCGCCGGACGATGCGCGAATCATGGCCATCGTGCCGCCAGAAGACAACGCGACGTTGGCGCTTCTAATGGATAGCGCTCAATCGCCGGTGGGACACACCGGATCGGCCCGGACCGCCGGGGATGTGATCGCGTGGCAAGCGGGCTGAAAGATCAAGATGAAAACAGACGAAATTGCCGATGACGTGTGCGCGTTGCCGATGGTGCGGCGCGTTTGCGGCACTTCTCGATCTGGACACGAGCATCTTCTGTGAGGGCGTGCCGTTGCCCCACGGCTGGCACTTTCTGCTGTTCACGCCGCAGGATGCGACGTCTGCGCTGCCGGGCGATGGCTATCCCCTCTGTGGTGCAGGGCAGTGGGCGGTCGCATGTGATGCTCGGCGGCCCGGCGCGTGGAGTTTCATGGCGAGCTGCCGATCGGCGCATGCGTGCGGCGCACCCGTCAGGTCGTGTCGGTCAAGGAAAAAAACGGGACATTCCGGCAATATCCGCATCGTGACGCGTGAGCATCGCATTTTCGCAGACAATGCTGCGGTGCCCTGCATCGTGGAGCAGGAAGACATGATTCAGCGCGAAGCGGCCGCCGCTGCGCCCGCGAACGCCTCGCCGAAGACTCCGACGCTGCGCCGCGCGCAGCATAGCCGCATCGTGGTTCCCGCCGAGGTTCTTCTGTTTCGCTATTCAGCCGTGGACCTTCAACGCACACAGAATCCATTTCGACTATCCTTATGCGACCGAGGTGGAGAAATATAAGGGACTGGTCGTGAATGGCGGTCTTACCGCTTTGCTGCTGCTGCAGCTATACCGCGAAACCACCGGTGACGAGCCCATGCACATCGATGTCCGGATGCTGCGCCCGCTGTTTTGCGGACGCGCGATCACGTTGAACATGTCTCGCGACGATAGCGGCTACTCGCTTGTGGGCGACGGACAAGGACTCGCAGATCTGCATGGAGATGACGATCAGGATGACAGAGGCACCGCTCGCGGGCATCCGAGTACTCGATCTTACCTCGGTCGTCGTGGGGCCTGTCTGCACACTGAGACTTGCGCAACAGGGTGCAGAGATCATCAAGGTAGAAACGCCGGATGGCGATCTGATGCGCGCGCTGGGCGGCATTTCTCCCACCGGCCAGCACTCTGGCACATATCTGCATCTCAATCGCGGCAAGAAAGGTGTGTGCCTTGATTTGAAAGCATACGGTGGCACGGAAATCCTGCAGCGTTTGATTGCGCGCAGCGACGTGTTCGTCTCGAACATCCGCCCCGCGGCGCTCGCGCGCATGCAACTCGACGCGGAAACGTTGCTCGCGCGGAAAGCCGATCTGATCCATTGCCTGATCAGCGGCTTTGGCCCCGGTCCATATCGCGGCAAGCCGGCCTATGACAGCGTTCTTCAGGGCGCATCCGGAATTGCCGGTCTGCCGGTCCGGCGCGGCGGCGTTCCCGAATATTCTCCCTTGCTGCTTTGCGATCACATCGTCGGCGAGATATCGGCGGGCGCGATCCTGACGGCGCTGTTTCAGCGGCAGCGCACCGGCAAAGGAAGCGCCATCGAAATTCCGATGATGGAAACGATGGCGGCTTTTGTGCTGCATGAGCATCTGGCGCAGCGTACTTTTCGTGCCGCCGATCGGCGACGCCGGCGACACGCGCACGCTCAATCCCGGCAGCCGTCCGATCGAGACCGCCGACGGTTGGATCAGTCTCACCTGCAATACCGATGCGCAGGTGGAAAGCCTTTTTGACCGTGATCGGACAGCCGGAACGGGCGAGCGATCCCCGCTTCAACTCGGTCGCGGCGCGCGTGCGCAACTCAACGGAGTGGTTTGCTCTTCGTCAGAATGCGCTCCGCGGACGGAACACAGATGCGTGGGTGGAGGAATTCTCGCGCGTAGACGTTCCCGCGATGCCGTGTCATTCGCTGGAATCGCTGATCGACGATCCGCACATCCGTGCGTCGCAGCTTTTGTCGCCGGATCATCATCCGACTGAGGGTGACATCCTAGCGATGCGGTCGACGATCCTGCGCAACGGAAAAGCCGATGCGACCGGCGCACCGGCTGCGGCGATGGGCGCTGATACGCGCCCAGTTCTGCGGGGGAATGCGATTTTTCGGACGACGATATCGAGCGCTTTATCGCCAGTGGTGCGGCTATTGTCGCGCGCTGATCAGATGGCGGTGTATCCGCCGTCCACTGTGTGAATGCCGCCAGTCATAAAAGAAGACCGGTCGGAGGCGAGGAAGGCGACCAACTCGGCGACCTCTTCGGCTGTGCCGAGCCGTCCAATCGGATGGCGGCCCCGCGATGGCTTCGCGCGATATCTCATCGGTGGCACTGCGGACGAGCGGCGTGTCGATAAAACCGGGGGCACACGGCGTTGATCCGGATGCCGCTTGCCGCGTATTCGGCCGCCGCCGCTTTCGTCAATCCGATGACGGCATGTTTTGAAGCGACATAGGCTGTGCCGTTCGGGGCGCCGCGCAAACCAAGCACCGAAGACATGTTCACGATGGAGCCTTTTCCGCGCGCGCCATCACGCGCAATTCGTGCTGCATGCAGTGAAACACGCCGTCGAGATTGACCGAAAGAATTTTCTGCCACGCTTCAAAGGGCGTTTCGTGCAGTGCGGGCTGCAGCCCGCCAATCCCCGCATTGTTCACGGCGATTTCGAGGCTCCCGTACTGCTGCACGACATCTTCTATCAGCGCCGCCACGGACGCCGCATCGCTGACGTCCAGCGATCTCGCGACGCAGCCCTGCGGCAGCTCCCGCGCCACGCGCGCGGCCGCCTGTTCGTCAAGATCAGCCACGATCGTCATCGCGCCATCCATGCAAGGCGCCGGCAGGACCGCTGCACCGATGCCCGATCCGCCGCCTGTCACGAGCGCGACGCATCCCTCGAAAGTGTTACTCGTCGCTCAAGGAGTCTTTTTCACGGCTTGCGATTTATGGGCGCGGTCGATCAGGTAGCCGCGGATGGCTTCAACATCGCTGTCTTTCAACATTGAGCGGAAGCTCACCATGCCCTGGCTCTTCAGGATGCCGTCCACAACGATTTGATGGAAAAGCGCCTTGTCGCCAATGGCGACCGAGCGGCGCAGGTCTGGTACGATGCCTGCGCTGATGACACCGCTTCCGTGGCAGTAGGATGCAGGTGTCGCCGTAAAGATGCTCGCCCTTCGCGATGGTCGCGGCGTCGGCGAATTGTGGGGCGGTGGAAAACGGCGCGCGGGTTCGGCGGCTACGACGGGCCTCAGTTTTGCCGATGCGCCGAGCGCGAAGGTCAGGACGCGGCTATGGTTCGTCCAGGGACCGTTCTTTCCCCCATCCCGCTTGGCCCGCCGAACAGACTCATCGCGCCGCCAAAGCCGACGGTTAACGCTCACATATTGTTTGCCGTTGAGCGCATAGGTGATCGGGGGGCCGCAAGAACCGGGTTCTGCGCATCGAAACTCCAGAGCTTGGCGCCGGTCTTCGCATCGTAAGCGTTGAGGTGGCCTTCGCTGTCGCCCTGGATGACGAGGTTGCCGGCGGTGGTCAGAACGCCGCCGTTCCAGATGCCGGGATTGGGCGCGCGCCACACCGCTTTCTGCGTGACGGGGTTCCAGGCGAGCAATGCGCCTTTGGTAACCGACAGCAGTTTCGCTTTGCTCCTGTCCGTCAGAACGCTGGCAATGGCGGCGACATCGTCGCCGGTGTTGGACGTCATCGGCTGCGGATGAAAATTCGGATCCGATTTGTAGACGCCGACCATCTCGACGATCGGAATATAGGCGAGGCCTGTCGCTGGATTGAACGCCATCGGCTGCCAGTTGTGTCCGCCAAGCGAACTCGGCTTGCCGATCCAAGTGCCGCCGGTCTTGTCATACCGCGCTTGCGGATTGATCCGCGGACGACCGGTGCGCATGTCGATGCCATTGGACCAGTTGACCGCGACATAGGGCTCTGCCGAGAGCAATTTTCCGGTCACACGGTCGAGGATGTAGAAATAGCCGTTCTTGGGCGCGTGGATCAGGGACCTGACGCTGGCGCCCTGCGATCTTGAGATCGGCGAGGATCATATTCTGGGTGGAGGTGTAGTCCCACTCGTCGCCCGGCGTTTTCCTGATAGTGCCAGACATACGCACCGGTCTCCGGCCGCAGTGCCAGAATCGATCCGACGAACAGGTTGTCGCCTTCGCCCGGCGAGCGATATTTCTTGTTCCAGAAACCCGAATTGCCGACGCCAACATAAAGAAGATCGAGCTTGGGATCGTAGGTCATCGAATCCCATGCTGTGCCGCCGCCGCCGCCGGCCTGTTTGCTCCACCATTGGCCGTTCCAGGTCTTCAGCGCGATGCCGGCGAGAGGCTTGTCCGAGATTTCGCCATCCGGCGCGCCTGGCTTTCCGGGCACGGTGTAGAAGCGCCAGATTTTCCTGCCCGTCGCCGCGTCGTAAGCGGTCACATATCCACGCAGTCCGCCGAGGTCTGCGCCGCCATTGCCGATGATGACGCGTCCTTTCACGATGCGCGGCGCGCCAGTAATCGTATAGTTCTTCGTCTGATCGACGGTCAGGGCCGACCACGCCTGCTTGCCGGTCTTCGCATCGATAGCGATCAGGCGGCCGTCCAGCGTTCCGACATAGACTTTTCCCGTTCCAATAGGCGGCGCCGCGATTGACGACATCGCAGCATGCTTTGACGGCGGTCTCGCCAGGCACCTTTGGATCGAACTGCCAGAGCAGCTTGCCGCTTGCGACATCGAAGGCCTGAACCTTGGACCAAGCGCTGGTTGTGTAGAGCACGCCATCGACAAACAGCGGAGTGCCCTTCCTGGCCGCGCTGCGTGTCCAGATCGTACGACCACGCGAGGCCGAGCGTTTTGACATTGCCTGCGTTGATTCCGGCGAGCGGACTGAAGCGTGTTTCCGCGTAGTTCCGGCCCGTGGGGAAAGCCATTGCTGCGGTGTCTTGTCGGGCGGCAACAATCCGCGCGGCGGTTGTCTTTCGGCGCGCGCCGCAAGCCGGCAACAGCATCGTCACGGCGACGGCCAGAGAGAAGGCAACGCGCGATACTGATCGGCGGCTGTGGCCGGACCCGCTCGAATGATATCTGGATCTCACGCTGTTCCTCCGAGAATCAGATTTGTTTTGCCGCTTTCAAGCTTAGGGAGCCCAACCGCCGCCGCTTGCCTGAACGGCTTGCCACAAAGAAACCGCATGTTCGGATTGCACAGGCGCGCCGTCCCGCCGAAACCCGGCGTAGCCATCGGCCGCGATCGTATCGCAGATATCGCGAAATTTGCCGACGCCGCCCAGATAGATAGGAAAGCTCCGCGGCTTGCCCGGAATGTTGGCGCCCAGATACCAGGAGTTGCCTTTGGGAAATAACGTTGCCATCGGCGACCTGGAACACGTTTTCCATCCAGCGTTCTTCCACGTCCGCCGCGGGTTCGATCGATGCGATACCTAGCGCGCGCGCCTGTGCGATGCAGTCGGCAATCCATTCGACGTGCTGCTCAATCGAGATCACCATGTTCGAAAGCACCGAGGGACTTCCCGGGCCGGTGATCAGAAACAAGTTCGGAAATTCCGAGATTGCAACGCCGAGATAGGTTTGCGGGCCGGCGGCCCATTTGTCTTTCAGTGGTGTTCCGTTGCGGCCGGTGATGTCCATTTTTCAGCAGCGCGCCAGTGATTGCGTCAAAGCCGGTCGCGAAGACGAGCACGTCGAGCGGATAGAACGCATCGGGCGGTCTGCACGCCGTTGGCCGCGATCTGCTTGATAGGCGACTTGCGGATATCGATGAGCGCAACGTTTTGTCGCGATTGTACATCGCATAATAGCCGGTATCGACGCAGACGCGCTTGCTGCCGAGCGGATATCCGTAGGGCTTCAGGGCGTTCGCGGTCCCGGGGGTTCTTGACGATCTCGTCGATCTTGTCGCGCACGAAATCTGCGGCCGCGTCGTTGACGCCTGGATCCACCATGATGTCAGGAAAGGCAAGCACGAACTGTCCCGCCACCATGCTCCCAGCGCCGCGCAAATACGGCTTTGCGATTTTCCGCGGTCATAGACAGCGCCGGCTCGGGGCAGGGTGCGCGTTCGTTTTCCGGTAGCGAAAGATCGCCCGCGCCGAGCACTTCGCCGCGCTTGGCTTGTGCCCGGAGCCGGGGAAAAACGTCGCGCGATAGGATGATATCTCTTCCGGTTTGTGGAGCGCGTTCTGTGCCGGCACGCTGAAATTCGGGGTTCGTTGAAAAAACGGTGAGGCTTGCAGCTTCGGCGGCCAGCAACGGTGTCGCCTGAAATCGCGGAGGATCCCGTGCCGATCACGCCGACACGCTTGCCGGATACGTTCACGCCGTCTTGCGGCCATGCCCGAGGTGCGATAAACCTCGCCTTTGAAAATTCTCCAGGCCATCGATTGGTGGAACGATGCCCTCGGAGAGGCAGCCCGTCGCCATGATGCAATATTGCGCGCTGACCGTCTCTCCGTATTCGGTCTCAACGCTCCACCGGCTTCGCTGTTCATCGAAGTGCGCCGCTTTCCACGCGCGTGTTGAAGCGGATGTCCTTTCGCAGATCGAAATTTGTCGGCGACAAAACTCAGGTAGCGCATAATTTCCGGCTGCGTCGCGTAGCGTTCGGACCAGGTCCATTCGTTGGCGAGGTCTTCGGAGAAGGAATAGGAATACAGCAGGCTTTCAACGTCGCAGCGCGCCCCGGGATAGCGATTCCAGTACCAGGTGCCGCCAACATCGCCGGCCGCTTCGAAGAGCAGCGCCGACAGGCCTTGCTTACGCAGGCGATGCAGCATGTAGCCCGGCGAATCCCGCGCCGACAATCACGGCATCCAGCTGTTTGGTGCCGTCTTCGCCGTTTTTCGTCATGACGCGAACTCCCTCACGCTGGCGCTTACGCGCCACCGTCTGTCAAATTGCATTCCTACCAGTCCGAATGTATCTTTTCGCCTCAAATCGTGTCAATTCTGCCGGCGGTACGCTTCTCATGGCGCAGACGAAACTTCTTGTCACGGGTGCCACGGGTCTGGTCGGCTCGCATCTCTGTCATCTTGCCGCATCGGCGGATACGCCGCGCGTGGTCTGGTCCGGAACAAGTCTGGTCTTTCAGCGCTCGAAGCAGGCGGCACAGAGCTCTTCGAAGGGCGACATTACCGATAAAGACTCGTTGCTGGCGGCGATGCAAGGTGTCGCGGGTATCATTCACACAGCGGGCGCCGTCGGCGGTCCTGCCGCGATGCTGACCGAACAGCAATTTATCGATGTGAATTACGGCGGCGTTGTTCTGCTGCTAGATCTCGCCAAACGTGCAGCGATCGAACGCGTCGTTTGCATCAGCTCGACGGCATGCCTCGACGACGCGTTCACGATGTCCGAGCGCTCGCCGATCAAGTTGATCAGGCCCACGGATTCGCCCTATGTACGCGCCAAACGCGCGGCGCTTTACGAGTCGCTGTGCCGCGCCGGGCTTGGCCAGCATGTCAGTTCGATCTTTCCCCGGCGCGATCTTTGGCGACGCGCCGGTGGTGGGCCGGGCCTTCGCGCCGACCAGCTTCAACACCGTCTTGCTGCGCGCGCTCAAAGGCGAACTCCAGTCCTTTCCGAATTTCCAGCTGACATGGGTGCATGTCTCCGACGTCGCCGAGGCGTGCCTTGCGGCGTATGAGCAGGGCGAGCCAGGTGGCCGCTATATGACCGCCGGCGCTGAGCCAATGTCGCGGACGGTCGCCGCGTTCTGCAATGAAGCCTGCGCGATGGCAGGCGTGTCCCATCGCGTCGAAGGCATCGACATCGGACCTGCGCGCGTCACGGCTAATCCGATCGTCGACAACACTGGCACCATGGCAGCGCTCGGCTGCACGCCGACGCCGCTGCGTTCGGCGATCACGCAAACCCTGCGCTGGTTTGATAGGTAGGCATGTGGAAAGCTTCGGGAAGCTGAACCGGGTCGATCCGCTACTGTTTGATATCCCTGAACGCCACATCTTTGTCGACGCGGATTTCGCCGGGCATGCCGAGCACACGTTCGGCCAGCTGGTTGCGAAGGATTTCGTCGGTGCCACCCGCGACGCGCATCGCCGCCGCCCAGAGATAATCATTGAAGACGCGCGTTTGATCGGTGCGGAAATGCGCGAACACGCCGGCGATGCCGTCGATGTCCATCGCGAGTGCCGCGCCTTGCTGTAAAGTGTTCGCATAGACGAGCTTGGACAACGCGCCACTCGGCCCGGGATCGCCGCTTTTGGAAATCTGCGTGAGAATCCGAAAGCGGAAGTATTTTCTGCCTTGTTCCTTCACATAAATGCGCGCGGATTTTTTCGCGCAGTGTTGCGGCGCCGGGACCTGCATCCTGAACCCGATCGAGCAGCCACCCCACCAGCTTTTCGGTATCGCCGCCCGAGGAGACGCGTTCATTCATCAGCGTGGTCATGGCGCAGTTCCAGCCCTCGCCGACCGCACCGATCCTGTCACTGTCGGGAAGGGCGACATCGTTGAAAAACACTTCGTTGAATTCGGACGCGCCATTGATTTGATGAATCAGCCTAACGGTGAGGCCGGGCGTGCTCATTTTCACGACGAAAAAACGTGAGTCCCTTGTGCTTGGGGAACTGCCGGATCGGTTCTTGCCACCAGAATTCCCCAATCGGAGCGATGGGCCCAACTCGACCAGATCTTCTGCCCGTTGACGATCCAGCGATCGCCATCCCGGACTGCCAGCGTGCGAACGCCCGCGAGATCAGAGCCACAGGACGGTTCGGAAAAGAGCTGGCACCACAACAATTCACCACGCAGCGACGGTCCGGCGAACTTCGCGAGCTGTTCTGGCCGTTCCATGCTTGCGGATCGTCGGGGATCGCGAGGTTGAGGCCGATACGGACATTCTGGCCGCCGGGATAGAAATAGCGTTCCTGTTCCTCCTCGAATATCAGCGATTCCATCGCCGTTCCATCGCGTCCGCCCTCGGTCCTAGGCCAGCGGATCGCGCCGAAGCCGGCCTCGGCTTTGCACCGCCTGCCAGTCGCGCGCGCGGGCGACTAATTCGTCTTCTGGCCAGGGGAGGCCGGCGCATGCGCATAATCTGTAGCGTTTTCCGCAAGCCAGGTTCTGACCAGTGCGCGGAATTTCGCTTCTTCGGGCGTGTCGGCAAAATCCATCGCGTGCCCTATGCCGATCTGCGACGCGTCTTCTGGAGCGCGCCGAACAGACGCTCGCTCCAAAAGACAGGCGTGCCCAACGCCACAGAGAGAAGCCGCGCGCGCCGATAATGGAAGTGGCAATCCGCGTCCCATGTAAATCCGATGCCGCCATGCGTTTGCAGGCTTTCGCGCGCTGCCGTCTCGTAGGCTTCGGTTGCTGCAAGCCGCGCCGTCGCGGCCGCCGCCGGCAACGCAGATGCATCGTGGTCCATCGCCCACGCGGCAAAGAAAGCATTCGAGCGCGCAAGCTCGACCAGAACGTAAAGGTCGGCAAGTTTGTGCTTGAGGGCCTGATAGCTAGCGATCGGGCGGCCGAAGGCGGAGCGTTGCAGCGCATAGTCGCGCGCCATCCAGAGGCAGGCCTCGGCGCCGCCAATCTGCTCGAACGCGCAGGCGACGGCCGCTTGGTCGAGAAGACGATCTAGTGCTTCGTCCGCATCCGCAATATCGAGATCGACGGCAGTCGCGCCGTCTAGGCGGATGTTGGCATGTGGCCGGACGAAGTCGAAACCCTCAAGCGGCTCGATCGTCACCCTCAGGCTGATCGAGAGTTACAAACACTGGAACGGGCTTGCCATTCTGTTGCGCGGTCGTGATGCAAATCTGTGCGAGCATTGCATCGGGCACGGCAATCTTGCGCCAAAGATCCTTCCGTCCGCGAACGTCGCCGACGGGACAGCAAAGTCCAGCCCCCCTGGCTTTTCGCATAGGGCCAGCGTCCCGATCGCCTCGCCGCTTGCGAGTTTCGGGCAGCCATTCTTCGGCGACGCGCGAGCCTTCGGCCATTTTCAGCGCTTCGATGCTCAGGCATACCGAGGAAAAAAAAAGGAACCGGCGCCACTACGCGGCCAAGTTCGCTTGCGACAAGACACGTGTTCACGAAGCTGAGCCCGAGACCGCCATGCCGTTCCGGCACGGATGCGCCGGGCACTCCCAACTCGGACAGTGACCGCCACAGCACCCGATCCCAGAGCTTGCCGCTGGAGGGCAGGGTCGCGCAGAAAACGCGTCACCCCATGCCGCTCAAGCAGGCGGCGCACCTGTTCCTGAAGTAACTTCTGCTCTTCGCTGAGATCGAAATTCATTCAGGACTTGTCGCCCCCGGTTCAGCTTTTTCATCGTGTCAGCGGTTTGTCCCCCGATGATCGTTCCGGTTGTCATCTGGTTGTGGGCATGGGCGAGATGGTGCATAGCGAAGACGCCGTCCATCGCACTGCGCTTTCCCTGCAGATCGTCGACGAAGTTCATCGCTTGTTTCGCTAGGGCCATCGCAAAGCGCGATTTCTCCGCGAGCTTTCCCGCGATCTTAAGCGCTTCGTCCGCGAGTTGCGCCGCGGGCACCACCCTGTTCACCATGCAGACCTCGTAGGCGCGCGCGCGCCGTCATCTTTTCGCCCCAGCATCAGATCCCCGAGCGATGCGAGGACTCATCTCAAAGGCGTGAGCGAAATATTCGACTCCGGGCACGCCCATGAGAAGCGCCGGCTCTAAGAAGTAC
The DNA here is from genome assembly GCA_037201525.1 of Rhizomicrobium sp. Classification (GTDB taxonomy): domain Bacteria; phylum Pseudomonadota; class Alphaproteobacteria; order Micropepsales; family Micropepsaceae; genus Rhizomicrobium. The sequence goes on from JBBCHP010000013.1 coordinate 75,942, forward strand.
GCATCGTCGCTGGCGATAATGAAGTCGCAAATCCACGCCAGCATCAGTCCGCCCGCAATACAGGCGCCCTGGGACTGCGGCAACCATCGGCTTTGGAATTTCGCGCCAGCGGCGGCACATGCCGAGATAAAACTTCCTGCTCCCGCACATAGAGCTTTTCTGCACCGGACTTGTCGGTCGCGTCCACCAGCCACTTCGACGATCCGGGATCGGGAGGTGAGAGTCCCGCCCCGGACTTCCGAGGTCGTGACCACCGGAAAAGTTTTTGCCGGCGCCGAAAAGCACTATCGCTTGAATCTTGTCGTCGTGGGCTGCGCGCATGAACGCATCGTCAAGGGCGTAAGTCATTTGATTGTTTTGCGCGTTGTTGTATCGCGGTCGATTCACTGTCACGATAGCGACAACTGCCATGCGTCTCGTATAGGACAGGCTCGTCGGTCTCATAGACAAGGTCGCTTTTCGATTCCGCCTGTTTGTCCATGAACACAATCCTCATATCTTGCGGCACGAAACATTTGGAAGTCGGCGAGACTCGCCGGCCCGAAGCTCAGCCATCCAAGGCTCGATTTGAACACCATGGCCAGCGGCATGCCAACCGGTTGGTTTCCTACACTGGGCGTGGCGCGCCGTTCTTCTCGATGGGTCTAGAAGGCTGACGCGATAGCCACTTCGTTTGACAGAACATACCGGTCGGGATACATTCGGACCGGTCGGAATGATATCGACTCGTTTGGAACGTTCCTAGGCGGCCGGTTGGCATCGGTGTTTTGGAGCGGCCAATTAGAAAATAGTGCCATTCAGGAAATCAGAGGGGACCCAATGAGGAAGATTCGCACGATTGTTCATTTGCTCGGCACTGCTTCTGCTGTCGCGATTACGGCCACCAGTTCTTTCGCGCAGACGGCACCGGCGAGCAGCGATTGTACTCGAAAACAGTTGTAGTGACTGCTCAGCGGCGCACTGAGGATCTGCAAAAGGTTCCAATCTCGGTCTTATCACTGTCCGGCGCCAAACTGCAGCAAACGTCGATCAGCAATCTGGAAACATTGCAGTCTTCCGTTCCTGGACTAAGCATCTCGGTAGATACTGGAAATTCGAAGATATTTCTTCGCGGCGTTGGCACCACAGCCGTCGCAACTGATAATTCAGTCGGTCTTTATATCGACGGTATGTATGTTTCTGCTCAGGCGTCTTCCTTATGAACCTAAGCAATATCGACCACGTCGAAGTTTTAAAGGGGCCTCAAGGCACCCTGTTTGGGCGCAACACGACGGGCGGTGTGATTCAGATCGTCACCAAAGATCCTTCTGAAACTCCGGAGGGTCAACGTCAGCGCTGGGTATGGGAATTACAACACGACAAGTGCGAACTTCTATGGCACGACTGGGATAGCGAAAGATTTGGCGGCAGACTTTTCCGCCTACTACAACTATCAACCGGAAAGCTGGGGGGAAAACGTAACGACCGGGCAACAAAACATTTATCGGCAAAGATCGTTGATGTTGCGCAATAAATGGAAGTGGGCCCCAAGTGACGATACGACGGTCACACTATCCTTAGACTATGCGGAGGATAGCCAAGCGACCGGTATTGACTGGAGCTTCCTGCCAGGCGCTTTTGGCGTTGACGGCAAGACAACCTACGTTGGCTTTTATAACACTGCCGGCAATTTCGATGGCGGCTATACGGACAATAACAGGATGCCATCCTGCGTGTGGACCAAGATTTCCATTGGGCCCGTGCAGCAAGCATCACGGGATATCGCGACGCGTTACAGGTTCAGGCGCTTGATCAAGACGCAACGCCGCTCCCCCTAGTAGACGCTTACCCACAATTGGATGGCGGCGCGCGTCGATGATTTTTGCTTTGGGCAAAATAAGATGGATCAGGCCGGCATGCTGAAAATTGTCCGGCATTTTATCAATAAAGTATCTGCGGCTCATCGTGCGATGTGCACTGGCGAGCTTCAAGTACTCCTCACCCAGATCTTTCAAACTTTCCGGTTCAAGAGCGCCGACGGCCTCCGGATAAAAATGCGCGATGTCGTCGGGTTTCAGTTTCCCCCCAATCCGCCCTGCAAGATAGGAATGGCGCGAAGCTCTGTCGTGCCTTCGACTGCGGAATGGCTCGCGAGAATTTGTTCGACCAGTGTCGAACCCGAACGCGGCAATCCAACTACGAAGATTGGTTCATCGCTTTGACTGCCGCAATCCACACGTTCGGCGAAGAATTGGTGCGTGAACAGCGACTTGGCTTTTTGAATCTGCCGATGCAACTCTCCCATGTCGTACGGCCACAATTGAACGAAGAATATCGTTGCCTTGCCGATAGCATCCAAACGAATCTTCGTATCGGCCGTCGTCTTCAAACGCCTTGCCGAGCGCAAAGTGCATGAGCGCGCGATTCTCGCCTTTGATCTCACGCCGTGCAAGCTGCTTCACAATCGCGTCGGTTTCGTCGCGCTGCAAACGGTAGGTTTTCAGATTGGCGAGGCTCCAATAGGCTTCGCCCAGGCCGGAGAGAAGCGAAAGCGCTTTTCGATATGCGGAAATTGCTTCGTCGTGACGCCCCAGCGCTTTCAGCGCATGACCGTAAGAAAGCCATGCGCCCGGTTGGTTTGGGAATATCTCAAGCGATTTGGCATATTCGATGATCGCTTCCGAATACGCGCTCAAGCGTATCAGCGAAGCGGCTTTCAAGTTGCGAAAAAAAAGGTCTTCTGGCTCTTGTGCAAGCAGTTCGTCCGCTTGCGCGATGGCTTCTCGTGCCTTGTTCTGGGTCATCAGAAGAACGGCATATTGGTATCGGGCCGCTATAAAATCCGGAGCGATCTCCAGGCAATGCGCAAGCAGATCTCCCGCGCGAGACAGCCGGTTCGATTTAATCGCGGCATCCGCCAGCAGCTTGATTGCATTGACGTCCGCGGGGTTGGCATCGATCCAGGGAACCAGCAGGTCGCGCGCGCGGTCCGGCTGGTCTTCGCGCAACGCCGCCGTCGCATCGCGCAGCACAGGACTGCGGATTTCGGCTGCTTGGTATTTGGCGTAGGCCCGGCCGGCAGCGTTCTTGCCGCGCATGCGCGTCAATTGATCGCCGAGCGCTTGCCATGCCGGCGCGAAATCGGGATCGAGATCGACCGCTGTTCTTAGAGAATCGATTGCTTTGGCATTGTCTCCAAGTTTTGCGAGCGTCAGCCCCATTTCATAATACACCGCAGATCTTTGCGGCTGCAGTTGTACCAATATGTCCAAAACGGAACGCGCGGCAAAGGACTTGCCTTGCCTCCGCAGCGCGAGGGCGAGCAAGAACAGAGCATCTGGATGTTCGGGAGAGTCTCGAAGCACACGCCTTACATGCGATTCGGCCGATGCCGGATTAGCGCGCAACAATGCTTTCGCTTCGGTCAGAGCGGCCTTGAATTCGTCAGTGTCCTCAGTATTCACGAAGTTCTCAAACGTTGCGTGTTCGGCGTTCGAAATTTAGAGTATACAAGGCCGCCGCTGTCTCAATGTGCAAGAATGCCTTGGTAGGCCGCGACCGCGGATCCAAGAGCTATTTTTAGAGGGCTCAGCCAAGGATCGTAGACACGCCAATCGTCGCGGGCATCCGTGAAGATCGGCATGCGAACTTGTTCTGAACTGGCGGTTTTGATGGGACGCCGCGTTTCATGAAACCGCAAACACGTCTCCTCGAACGGCAAATCCAGATAATTCAAAAGTCCGCGAATTTCCCTTTCAGGATCGTCGATCAAGCGCTCGTAGAGCACGCGGTGAACTTTGTCCGGAAGAACTGTGTCGAAATGCGCCATGAGGTCGGCGTAGTCTGAATAGAAACGCCCGAGTTCAGCCAGGTTGTAGCTGAAATCTTTCCCGAGCGGGAAATACTGTTTGAAGTTCGAGACGCAACAGGCAAGAGGATGGCGGCGTGCATCGATTATCTTTGCGTTCGGCAGCATCAAATGGATGAGCCCTATGTGGCCGAAATTGTCCGGCATTTTGTCAACGAAAAAGGGCCGGCTGGAAACTCGATGAATCCGTGCCCGATCCAGATATTCATTCCCCAGCGCGGTGAAGGCCGCAGCATTCAAATTCCGCAGCATCTCCGGATAGGGCGCCTGCGCGTCTGTCTGTAGCGTGCGGTGGATTTGTCCCGATCCGGCTGTGACGGACCTCTTGGCGGCGATACGTCCGACCATATAGGGCAAGATGCGTAACTCCATCGTGCCTTCTATTTTCGAATGGCTCGCTAGAATCTGTTCAATCAGGGTCGAGCCTGACCGGGGAAGTCCGACGACGAATATGGGGTCTCGCGCCTGCGCACCGCCGCCGGATTTTTCTCGCAAGAAATTTGGCGAGTACAGGGTTTTGCAGTTTGTCACATAGACCGCGGTCAATTCGGCATTGTAATTGAGCGTGGCTCGCTTGAGAGCGTTACCTTCCTTGTAGTGCTCGAAAGACAAAGCGAACTCTTTCTCGTCTCCGAACGCCTTTCCAAGCGCAAAGTTGATTTGCACGCGGTTTTCATGCGGCAGGTCGACCGTTTCCAGTCGATCTCGCATGGCGAGTATTTCCGAATCGTCGAAACGGAATGTTTTGAGATTTGCGAGGCTCCAATACGGCTCGCCCAATTTCGGAAACAGCTTTTTGACGCGTCTGTAGGCAGCGACGGCGTCATCCTTCCGGCCAAGAATTCGCAAGGTGTGGGCGTAGGCCAGATATGGCGCCGGTTCCTGCGGCGAGGCGGCTAGCACTTTCTCATATTCCGCTGCAGCCGATTCGTGGTCGCCAACCCACGCATATGCCATCGCTTTCAAATTGTGGTGATGGTTGTTCTCAGGCTCCAGGCGAAACAGCATGTCGATCTGCGCGAACGCGTCGTCTCGCATGTTCAATGTCAACAATGTCGTCACATACAGATGGCGCGCGGCGACGAAGCGCGGCGCAATATCCAGGCAACGTTTCAGTATCTCTGAAGCTTCGCCATAACGATCCGATTTGGCCAGCGTTTCGGCCAGAAGCGCCATGCCCTCGACATCGTTCGGGCTGCGTTCGAGGTAAGATCGCAAAATCGACTCTGCCAATTGCAAGCGCCCACCGCGCATTGCTTGAGCGGCTTTCTGCAGTTCCAATTTTATCGGTGCGCAGCTCGCCGTTTCAGGGTTTGTCACACTCACAATTTTGTGTCCCAGGGTCTCACGCGCGAATGAGGCAGGTTCTGTGGCTTAAAGCTTCTAAAGGAAAAAGGCGCCAGCGATTTTCGCGGCGCCTTTTCGTCATTCGTTGGTCTGAAGACCTCGCAGTCAAACGCTATTCATAAACGTGGTAGTCGTTCTGGTAGTGTCCCAGATAGGCTGGCGCGAGCGTGTACAAATAAGTCTGCACTGTGTGCGTACCGGCTGCGACCTTGAGATTGGTTTGATTGGTCCTGTTCGTATACATGTCGCTCGGATTTACCGTGCCGGAAAAAAAGCAGGCACCATTGGTCAGGTAGCCATCGACAATCGGGCATATGCCGACCTGATTGTAAGAATAATAAGAAAGGAACTCTGCCGTATTTTCTGTCACGACAGTGCATGCCTTCTTGCAGACTATCGTTGACGCGGAGTCCTCAGGTGCCGTTCCCCCCAAGCAGGTTGATCGTGCTCACACCCCACGTCTCGACAAGAAACTTTTCTTTGAGGAGGCCCGATTTGCGTGTTTGTCCCGAAGGAACAAGCTTAAACCCGCTGGCGCGCGCGACTGCCGGGCTGATGCTTGCATGGCCCTTTGCGCCGGTTTTGTGAAGTTTTCCGACTGCCAGCGCCGCAGGCCCGGCCACAACGAACGCCAAACCTACCGCCGTAGATAACAAAAGCTTGGCTCTACTCATCGGCGCACTTCCTTCCTGGGAATTCAAATTCATGCAAACGGCAATACATTTTGGGAACCGTACTGTGTTCGCGTTTGAAGTCAATTCGCGCGAGGAACTCCGCGACAGCGGGCAATTTTTCCATTAGAAATCAATGGCTTCTATGGAACGGCATTAGATCAGCAGCACTTTGAATTCGCGTAAGAGCCACACGGCTCCAGTGATGTTGCGGATGCCCAGCCTGAATAACATCTGTGTACGGCTGTTTTTGTAAAACTGTTAAGGTGTATTAATATGACATCGCCTTCATGGCCTCACAAAAGCCTTGAAATGCGGCGCTATTCCATTTCGCCGGTCGTGGCAATTTTCATCAGCGCCGAATAAACTAGTGCTTTCTGGGAACCCGATCTGATCATGGGAGTCAAATGAGGCTGGAGCAGCTTGTTTTGGATCGCGGGCTCGTTGCCCCCGAAACGCTTTCGCGCGCGCGGCTAGTTCAGGCCGAAACGGGCGAGCGGCTGGATTCTGTGCTGACACGTCTCGGCATGGTTGCGGAACAGGCGCTGGCGAAAGCGCTTGCCGACGAAACTGGCCTGTCTATCGCTGCAGCCGGTGATTTTCCTGCGGAACCGGTCTTGCCGGATTCGATATCGGTTAGATTCTTGCGGGATGTAAGGGCCGTTCCGCTGGCTGCAAATGACGAGGCCGTCGATATAGCGCTGATCGACCCTCTCGATCCTTATCCGCTGGATGCGTTGTCCTTTGCGCTTGACCGCAAGGTCCGACCTGTCATTGCGAAGGCCAACGACGTTGAAGCCGCGCTGGACCGCCTCTATGGCAGTGCCGCGCAAATCCAGGCGGAAGGTGACTCTGTCGATGAGTCCGATGTCGAGCGCTTGAAGGATCTCGCATCGGATGCGCCGGTCGTGCGCACCGTGAACAATCTGATCACGCGTGCCTCTGAAGCGCGCGCGTCCGACATTCATATCGAGCCGGCCGAGGATTGTGTGCGCGTGCGGTACCGCGTCGATGGCGCGCTCATCGACGTGGAGCAGTTGCCCGCGCAGATGAAGCTTCCATTGGTTTCGCGCATCAAAGTCATGGCCTCGCTCGACATTGCGGAACGGCGTTTGCCGCAGGACGGGCGCTTGCGAGCCGCCGTGCGTGGCCACGAGATCGATCTTCGTATTGCGACCTCGCCGACGATCCACGGCGAAAGCGTCGTGATGCGTATTCTGGATCGCTCCAACCTGTCGCTCGATTTCAAGACATTGGGCTTTGAGGACGATATTCTTGCGCAGTTTCTTCACGTCCTCAAACAGCCGCACGGCATCGTGCTGGTCACGGGCCCAACCGGCAGCGGTAAAACCACGACGCTCTACGCATCGCTCGCGGCAATCAACTCGCCCGATCGCAAAATCCTCACCATTGAGGACCCGATTGAATATCGCCTTGCGGGAATCAACCAGACGCAGGTGAAGCCGCAGATCGGGTTGACCTTTGCGGCCGCTCTGCGCTCTTTCTTGCGTCAGGATCCGGACGTAATGATGGTCGGCGAAATCCGCGACCTTGAGACGGCCGAGGTCGCGATTCAATCGGCGCTCACCGGCCATACCATCCTGTCGACCTTGCACACCAACAGCGCGGCGGCTTCCGTTACGCGGTTGATCGATATGCGCGTCGAGCCGTTTCTCATCACATCAACATTGAATGCGGTGCTTGCGCAGCGTCTTGTACGCCGGTTGTGTCCGAAGTGCCGTGAACCCTATGAGCCGACGCAGGCTTTCCTGCAAAGTCTGTTGCCCGGAACGGATACTAGCGGGGTAAAGCAGCTTTATAAGCCGAAAGGCTGCGATGCTTGCGGGCACACCGGGTTTCGAGGCCGCCTCTCCGTCATGGAATTGTTGCTGGTCGATGAGGAGATTTCGTCGCTGATCCTTTCGCGGGGCGAAGCGCGCGAAGTGCAGCGTTCTGCTGTAAACCACGGCATGCGAACGATGCTTGCCGACGGACTTCTAAAATCGCAGAAAGGCCTCACGACTATCGAAGAAGTCCTTCGGGCGACGCGAGAGGTCTGACGCGTGGCGACGTACAAATATCGCGCGGCCACGGCTGGAGGCCAATTGCGAACGGGTGTGTTGGAGGGCGCCTCGCGCGCCGACGCGATCGAGCGCGTGAAACGCCTTGGGCTCATGCCCATCGAGACCGTCGAGACGAGTTCGAAAACAACCGACGGCGGACCGAAGCTTCGTCTTAACTCGCAAACGCGCCGTGGCATTGTGAATGCTGTGAGCGAGCTTGCTGTGCTGCTGAACGCCGGTCTCGCGCTCGATCGTGCGCTCGCGGTCTGTGTTGAGAATATCAGCAAACCATCGGTCAAAGCCGTGTTCGCGAAGCTGCGCGATCGCCTGCGCCATGGCGCCTCGCTCTCGCGCGCGATGCAGGAAAGCGATGGCGCGTTCTCGCCGATGGCATCTGCGATGGCCGAAGCCGGGGAGGCGAGCGGCAAGCTGGATGAAAGTCTCAGCCGCCTCGCAGAAACAATGGAGCGCGCAGAGACGCTACGCCAGACCATCGTTTCTTCGATGGTTTATCCCATTATGCTGATCGTCATTGCGACGAGCGTAATCCTGGTGATGTTGCTATTCGTCGTGCCGCAATTCGAAAACCTGTTCAGCGATGCCGGCGCAAAGCTTCCCTTCATGACGCAGGTCGTTCTGGCAGCCAGTCACCTTGTGAAAAATTATGGCCTCATCGGCATAGGCTTGTCGGTGATCGCAGCATTCATGCTTTACCGCTGGGTACGCCAGCCCGCAGTAAAGCGCGTCGTGGATCGCCAATTGCTGAATGCGCCCGTCTTCGGAGCGGTGATCCGCAACGCCGAAACGGCGCGTTTTGCGCGCACGCTGGGAAGCCTTCTTGATGGCGGCGTGCCACTGGCGCCCGCTTTGGCCATTGCACAGCGTTCTATCACGAACATGCACATGGCTGAGGCTGTAGACAGAGTGTCTTCCGGGCTCAGACAGGGCGGTGGATTGTCGACACCCCTTGCCAAAACAGGGTTGTTCCCGCCGATGGCGCTTTCGTTTCTGCGTACGGGTGAGGAAACCGCTCAGCTCGGCCTCATGTTGGGGCGTCTCGCCGACGTGCTCGACCGCGAAGTGCGCAATTCCATTCAGCGCATCATTGCTGTACTTACGCCGGCCATCACGGTGGCGATGGGCGCGATCGTCGCGACCGTGATCGCTTCCATCATGTCGGCAATTCTCGGCTTCAACGATATCGCGATAGGACCATGACCATGCAGAAACTTCGCAACCGTGCTGAAGACGGCTTCACGCTTCTCGAACTTCTGGTCGTGCTCGCGATCATGGGCATGCTGGCCGCTATTATCGCACCGCAGGTCATCAAATATCTAGGTACCTCCCGCACGCAGACTGCGAAAGTGCAGGTTCAGAACATCATGCAGGGGCTTGAGTTGTTCCGCGTCGATGTGGGCCGTTATCCCAACCAGCAGGAAGGGCTCGTCGCGCTCGTCAATCCGACGCCGACGGCGCCCAACTGGAATGGCCCCTATCTCAAGAAAGAAAGCGCTCTGCAGGACCCCTGGGGCAATCCGTATCTCTACCAAATTCCCGGACAGCATGGCGAAGCCGACGTCTATTCGCTCGGAAGTGACAAGGCACCGGGGGGGACCGGCGAGGCGCAGGATGTCGGGAGCTGGTAGTAACGGATTTACGCTGCTTGAAACACTCGTCGTGATCGCGATCACGGCGATGATCGGGGCTATTGTCGCGGCGAACATGGAACGAGCGCTCGGTGCCCTGCAATTGCAGCAGAACGTGCGATTGCTTCAGGCCGATCTGCGCGTGGCGCGCGCGACGGCGCTTCGGACCGGAAAAAAAGTCGATCTGGAAGCGACCGATCATGGACACGAATACGACTGGATAGGTGGCTCGCGATTTTTGCCCGCGGGTATCACTTTGAATATGCCGCGCCCCTTCATCGTCTATCCGGATGGATCGGTCGATGCCCCGCTCATGGTTATGGCATTGGGCCGGCGCAGTCATTCGCTGGTTGTCGATCCTGTCACGGGTGGCGTGACCGTGGACCGCCGATGAGACGGGGCGAGAACGGTTCTGCACTTGTCGAAGCACTCATTGGCGCTGCCATCGTGATGGGTACGCTCGCCGGCATGTATGAGGCGATCCGCGAGAGCGCCGCACACAATCATATGATTGAAGACCGGCGCGTCGCGCTCATGATTGCGCAATCCGAACTCGCAGCCGTCGGCCCGGTTATCCCCGCTGCGCCTGGTATCACCGAGGGCACGGAGGGCGACTTTTATTGGCGTATCGATATTGAGCCTTATGGTCAGGCGCAGCAACAGACCGCCTTTGGTGCGCCACCCAATCTGGCGGGCGTGTTGTGCGCCGTTCAGGTGACGGTCACGGATTCTAGGCGAAGACCGCTTGCGAATTTGACGACACTGACGCTGGCGAAGAGCGCTTGAGCGATGCGGGCGCGCGAAGCTGGATATACGTTGGCGGAATTGCTGGTGAGCCTCGTCATCCTTGGCATGATTAGCATGATGATGTTTCAGGGCATCAGCGCCGGCCGGCGTGTATGGGAAAGTGCCGATACCGCCAATGCGCGGGGCGAAACGATCTCTGGGGCTCAGCTGCTTGTTAGAGAAAAGCTGGAGCGCGCGTTCCCGGCGACGCGTTACGACAAAATCCCGACCTATTCGGACTTCGTCGGAGTTTCCAATGGTGTCAATTTTTTGTCACAGCCGCGCGACATTCGCGGGCAACAAGGACTGGTCCGGTATACATTGGGCTTGGCGCCCAACGGCGATCTCATCCTTTCGGCCCTCAGCGATCTCGCGGCAGATCCGAAAATGCCGCAGGAGCCTTTGATCCTGTTGCACAACGTTCAACAACTCGATATCGCCTATTTTGGCGTGGCGCCTCCAGACAAGGGGCCTGCGTGGCACGAGCAATGGCAGTTCATGCCGACTTTGCCATTGTTAATGCGCATCCGCGTACAGTTTCCGCCTGAAGATGCGCGTGCGTGGCCTGATCTCCTGATCAAACCTTTTGCGACGGTCGACTCCATGTGCGTTCTCACCATCATGACTGGAAAATGCCGGGGCCGGCAATGAACGCCAAGGATTTACTCAATCTGGATATGGAGACGCTCGCCCGGCTGTTGCTGCAGTTCTGGCGATGGTGGACCGATGAGTTGCTGGCGATGCTTCCGCCAGAATGGCGTGAACGCCTGAGCAAGCGCAGTCGCATCATCGCGCAGCTGAATTCCGGAACGATTGTCTACAGCAATGCAGACAACGGACAAATCCTGCCCGAAAAGCCCAGAGGTGCGATCAGGTTTCTTCTCCCGGCCGATCGCGTGCTCGTCCGCCATCTGGATTTGCCTTTGCTACCGATAAGCGACGTAAAACGCATGATCGGTCTCGACATCGACAGGCTCACCCCGTTCCAGCCGGAGCAAATCTATTTCGACGCGGATATTGTTTCGCGAGATCCGGAAAACGGTCGCCAAGATGTCGCGCTCGGAGTTGTGCCGAGAGAAGTTGCCCAACACTTTATCAGCCTCCTTCAAGAGAAGAAGCTTGTGCCGGCCTCTATCGGCGTTGCGCCAAGCGCAAATGCGGCAGCGCTAGATTTCGACTTCCTTTCATCAATGCGCGATGCGCAGGGGAGCGATGTGTCGCAACAGCGCTCTCTTTATTGGTGGGCCGCCGCGGTTGTGCTGCTGGTCGTGAATATTGCTTTTGCCGCCTATCGCGACAGCAGCAATGTCGATGCGTTGCGTGATGCCGTCGATGCGCAACAGACGCCCGTCGCCATTGCGCTTCGCACGCGAGATAAAGTGGGCCACGAGGCTGCGCAACGTGCGTTGCTTTTGCAGAACAAGAAACGCATGTCGCCCTTGCCGGTACTCGATGCCGTGACCAAGGCCATGCCTATGGACGCGTGGGTCAGCCGCTTTGAGTGGAATGGGCGTACCGTTCATGTGCGCGGACAGCGGAAGACGTCCAACGATATAATCGCACGACTGGAAGCATCGCCTGTTCTTCGCAATGCGCGCTCGCTCTCCACGGAAACGCGAGCATCGGATTCCAACGGTGCGCAGCAGTTCGATCTCTCCGCGGACAGAGAATTCGCGAAAGGCGCACCATGAGACCTCTTCAGCCGCGAGAGCGCCAAATTATTGCTCTGGGGATTTTGATTCTTGGCATCGCTGTCATCTGGTTTGGACTCATCCAGCCGGTTATCGGCGGCTTTATAGGGCGCGCGGAAGATCGCACTGAGCTTACAGAAACCTACAAGCGCAACGCGCGCATTCTGGCCGGAATTCCTGCATGGCGCGCGGAGGCGGAAGAGCAAGCCTCTACGCAGTCTCAATATTCCATCGTTGCGCCCACCAAAGTTTTGGCTGCGGAAAATCTCAAGCAACGTCTGACTCGCTTGGCGACTGCCGCCGGCGGAAGCGTGCAGACGATTTCAGAGCTTCCCACCGAAGGCCAGGAGGATTGGGTTCGTGTGCGCGTCGATATGCAGCTTACAATGAGTCAACTTTACAAGAGCCTGAACCGGCTTGAAAATGAGGCACCTTATGTCGTTGTTGGATACGCTTCGGTCGTGGCCGACCGCGCCTTTCAAACCGGACATCTTGCGACAATGGATGTCCGGCTTGAGGTTTCGGCTCCCGTCCGAGTTCGCCAGCCGTCGTAATCCGGAGTTGATACCGGCCGTGACCGCGATCGCTTTGCTCATTGCGGCGGGCTTCCAACTGGCCATGCCTTCCGCTGTGGCTTTGCCGGAAATCAAGCGCAAGGCGCCAGCGCCCGTTTCTTCTCTTCAGCCGGTAAGGGCAGTCTTCAATGCTTACAATTCTATAATGGCGCATCCGATCTTCGCGCCGGATCGGGCGCCCCCGCCGGCCGAGGCTGAGGCAGCGGGTAACCTCAGCGGGGTGGAGGTTCTTGGCACGGCCATTGCCGGAAAGTCATCCGCAGCTCTTGTGCGCGATGCGGACGGAGAATTTGAGCGCCTGAAAGTCGGCGGAGAGGTTGACGGATGGAAGCTCGTGTCGATAAGTGCGGCCGAGCTAACCTTCGACCGAAACGGGGAACGCCGGTCGCTGGAGATTTCAGCCACTGCGCCGACGCGGGCGGGCATCAAAACGACCATGGGGCATGCTTCGTCGTCATCAGACTCCAGCGGCGACGATAGTGACGATAGCGACGACGACAGCGACGAGTGAGAAAAGCGATGAAACGTTATGTCTTGGCAGCGCTATATGTGCTCGCGCTCTGCGGAGTCGCCGCCGCGGACGGACCGCCGTCCGCCTCACCCGCGTCCACTACCGGAACCGCGGTCTATCCAGGCACGCAGTCTTTCAGCCTGCCACATCAAGCATCGCATTCCTCAGGTCAGCCCAATGACGTCACTCTGAATTTTCCGAATGCCGACGTGCACGAAGTTGCGAAGGCCATTCTTGGCGACATTCTGGGCTTGAACTATGCCGTCGATCCATCGGCCACCGGCACCGTGACCGTTCAAACGGCAGAACCTGTAGCAAAGGTCGATGTGCTTCCCATTCTCGAAGAGTCGCTGGCTGCTGCAAAGCTCGGACTGATCAAAAAAGGAACGGTCTACACCATCATTCCGCTCGACAAAGCCAAGCGCCAGCCGCAATTGCTGAATGCGAATGAGCCGGGTTTCGGCAGCGAGTCCATAACGCTGCACTACGTCAACGCCGTCGAACTCAAAAAACTGCTGGACCCATTGGTACCGGAAAATTCAATCAGTCAGGCCGATGCTGGGCGTAATATTGTCCTCATCACCGGCACAGCGGACCAGCGCACTGCGATGCGCGATCTGATCCGGCAGTTCGACGTGAATTGGCTTCATGGAATGTCGTTCGCGCTGCTGGTGCCCGAACGTACGGATGCGCATATGCTCCAGCCCGAGTTGGACGCTATCGTCAACACACCGAACTCTCCGACCGCGGGATTGGTGAAGCTTGTTGTGATCGATCGTCTGAATGGGATTCTGGCGATCTCACCCCAGCCTCAATATCTGAATGATCTTAAGAAATGGATGGAAGTTCTGGATCGGGCAGGCGGGGACAATGATCGCAAGCTTTTTGTGTATCACGTCCAGAACGGGCGGGCAGCGGATCTGGCATCTGTTTTGATCGCGGCTTTCGGCGGCGGAAGCCCTCAATCGAGCGCGCCTGCTCATCCCACCGCGCCCAACCTCGGCGCAACAGGCCAGCCTTCGCAGATCGGCACGACGCAATCGGGCTTTGGCGGTGCGCAGACCGGAGGCACGACCGGCTCCGGAACGGCAGGCTCAAGCGGCGGCTTTCAATCGGGAGGCGGGTTTCAGCAAAGCGGTGGGTTTGGCTCGTCATCGTCCGGTGGCAGCAGCAACTTGGACAGCGGGTCTTCGCTGGGATTGAACGCGCCCCAGCAGCCGCAGAATGTTTCGCAAACTTTGCAATTGCAGGGCAGCAGTACGCCGATCAGCGTCAGTTCCGATGAGACGAACAACTCTATCGTCGTTTATTCCACCAAGCGCCAGTACGCAATCGTATCCGAAGCGCTCCGCCAGTTGGATGCAGCTCCGATGCAAGTCGTGATCGAGGCCGCGATCACTGAAGTCTCTCTGACGAAGGATTTGGAGTTCGGCGTTCAGTGGCTGCTCAACACCGGTTCCAGTTCGCTGGGATATTTGAACACCACCGGCATCCCGGCCAGCACTGGCGGTCCCACAACGACCCCTGGAGGGTCGTTGACGCCGCCGCCGACACTGACGCAAACGTTTCCGGGGTTTTCCTATTTCATAAACAGCGGAAACGAGATCACCGCGACGTTGAACGCGCTCAAGACGATCACCGAGGTCAAAGTCATCTCGGCGCCGAAGGTACTTGTGCTGAACAATCACACTGCGTCGCTCGAAGTGGGCGATCAGGTTCCGGTTTCAACCGGTAATCTTGTGACAGGTGGTGTATCCGGCGTCAGCGATCCGACCGTTGCAAACGAAATTCAATACGTTCCGACAGGTGTCATACTGACTGTGACGCCGCGCGTGAACGATAGCGGCCTTGTGCTGCTGGACATCGCGCAAGAGGTCAGCGACGTCAAACCAGGTTCCGCAGGCACGCAAAACACGCCTACAATTGAGGAACGGAAGTTCAACAGCTCCATCGCGGTTCACGATGGACAAACGATCGCGCTGGGTGGTTTGATCCGCGATAACAACAGCCATGAAAGGCTGGGGATACCGTATCTTTCGGAAATTCCTTATATCGGCGCGCTGTTTGGCTCGACCAGCAACATCGACAACCGGACAGAGCTTCTGGTTCTGCTAACCCCTCGTGTAATTCGAAACGCAGACGACGCAAAGTCGATAACTCAAGAGCTTAAAGAGAAGATCGGCACGGTTGCGCCGCCTGGGCCACCGAAAGGCTTTATCCATTGATCGGCCGCCGCGAGCGCGGCTATGCCATGATCGCCGCAATCATTGGCATTGCCGCTTTCGGGTTCATCGCTTTTGAGTTGCTCGCGCAAGATCGCGGCGTGCTGGCGGAGGTGCGCGGAGAAGAGGAGCATGCGCAACTCATTTCAGCATGCAACGCCGGACTTTATATGGCGATTTCCGGCCTCGCCACGCCGGACCTCACGCAACGCTGGAGCATCGATGGGCGCTCACGCATCGTACAACTCGGCGACACGGCGCTCGTTATCACCGTCGAGGACGAACGCGGAAAAATTCCCTTGAACGGGATTATTGAGGAAGAAGTCCGCTCCATGTTTGTCTCCGCAGGCGTCACGGATAGCGGTCAACTCAATGCGCTCGTGGATAGCTATGAGGATTGGGAGGATACGGATAATTCGCCGCGTCCTAACGGCGCCGAAGCACCCGCGTATGCAAGTCTCGGCTATAGACCGCGAAATGGCGGGTTCAGGACGATCGGTGAGTTGCGGATGATTAAAGGCATGAACGATAATATCTTTAGTCAGCTTGCGTCATCGGTAACCGTTTTCTTCGGAGAGAGCGGCGGGTTCGCCGAAACAACCGCCCAACCGCTTGCGCTTGAAGTGCTGGGCGAATTGACAGCCAGTTCGCCGGAAGTGACAGCACGGCAGCGCGAGATCGCCGGCCAAGCTGCGGTAGCGACAAGTCTTCTGAAAGCCAATCTGACAGGGCGAACCCTCACGGTGCGCGTCGAAGCCCATCGGGGGCAGGCTTATCTCAAGCGCTCCGCGATCATCGAACTTACGGGCAACGCAGCCACACCCTACTGGTTTCGATATCTCGATTGATCAGTCGGCAAAAATATTCAACGGTCCATACAACCACACGATCCAGATCGAAACGCAAAGCGCAACCCCAAACGGTATGCGCTCGGTCAATCCTATTTTGCCGCGCCTTATCATGGCTATACCGGCCCAAAACAAGCCAACAGCGCACGCGAGCAAAATAAAGGTCGGTAACGCCTGCCATCCAAGCCAGGCTCCCGCAGAGCCTGCGAGCTTTACGTCTCCCATGCCGAGGCCATCGAATCCGCGCGCACGGCGATACGCATAAGCGATAGCGTAAAAGAATGCCGCTCCGAGCAAGGCCCCTATCGCATGCCCTATGACATCCTTGTCAGGCAGCCACCAGGACAAGAGAAGACCGGCCGCCAGGAGCGGCAATGTCACAATGTCAGGCAACCGATATGCCAGTGCGTCTACAGTCGCGAGCACCAACAGCGTCCATCCCAGCACGCATGTGATGGATAGGAGGAACGCGCCTGGCATAACAAGGAAGGCCCAGGCGCCCATCAGGACTGTGACTATGGTCATCACGGTGGCGGATGGATGCGCGGTCTGGCTTAACGAGCGTGCCAGAAAAGTTGCTGCGATGCCGGCCGGAATGGACGCTGCCATGACCGCAAGCGCTTCGGCCCAGAAATGAAAAGCCATCGGCAGACGACGCTCCTTGGTCCAGCGCATCTGCCAATGGTTCAGGCAGTTGATTTTGACCGCTGGAGCCCGGCAGATGCTGCTGCCGGGCTTTCGCGTTGAACAATACTATTCAGGCCATGCGTTGACGAGGTTTGCGACGTTGACCGTGCCGATACCGGTCGCGAAATCGTAGCCCTTCTTCGTGGCAAAGGCAGGCTGGTATTCGCTATCGGACGTCGACAGGACGCCGGTCGCGCCGGACGGCAGATAGCAATTGACCGTGCCGCTGCAATTCACGTCGTTGTCGCCCAAGGTCACATCGTAGAAAATGCAGGATGTGCTGGGCTTGGACGCCTTCTTGCCCGATGAATTGCAAGCCTTGCTGCCCTTCTTGCCGTATTCCTCATTGGCGATCTGATAAAGTACGGGGTTGGGAAGACCTTGCGGGCCGCCAGCCTTGTTTACGATCAACGCCATGAAGCCGGCCCAGATCGGCGAGGCGAAGGACGTGCCTCCCGCGCCTGGCCAGCCTGCAGGATCGTCGCCGCAGGTGCCGCCATCGGTGTCGCAGAACACGTAGTAGTGTCCCCACAGGCCGTTAGCCGCCATCAACGAGACGTCGGGTGTATCGCGCACGCCATCGTTAGGAACGCCATACAGAACCTGCCAGTCCGGCTTCGGCCAGCCGGCGCAAGTCCCATTGATGAGTCCGCCGCTGCCTTGGCCGGTCGCACAATTGCTCGGGCCTCCGGAGCCAGCAACGGAGGAGTGAGGTCCGCCGTTGTTGCAATAGCCGGCGGAGCCGTAAGGCGTTGCGAAGCCTTTAGATGTAGAAAGCGGCACGTTGGCGCAGGAATCGTCCCATGGGAATTCCGGCATGTAGGATTTTGCCGAGCCGTAATTCGCCGTGTTCTTCTTCTTCCAGTACTTCTTGGAGGTTCCAAGATAGGTGTCGGCGAAGTCGGTGCCGCCGACGGAGACATCGTATGGCGTGGACATCCAGCCGCTGATGCTGATGCCGTGCGTCGGGTTGGAGCCGCGATGATCGTTCTCCGCGGATCCTTCGTCGCCTGAAGACACGAACACGGAAACGCCTTCCGTGGATGCCTGCTGATAGAGCGAATAGATAAACTGGTTCTCCGTCTGGCCGTCGCCTTCCTCGCCGGTGCCATAACTGATGCTGACCACCGGCGGTATGGACGCCCCGTTGATCAGGTTTTCCAGCGCGACGAACCCGCCGAATTGCGAGCCATCGCGGCAACTCGCCAAAACAATCGCGGCACCGGGCGCGCCGGCGCTCGCCCATTGCGCGTCGAGATTCGCTTCGTCTTCCGCACCGCCCGCACCGGGATCGGTGCAAGTCACGGAACCCGTAGGATGTACTTGCGTGAAGCTGGCCGTGGTGTAGCCGCTTAGGCCGAACTTGTTGCGGAACGTGGTCCAGTCGGCGGTGGTTCCGACATCGCTGTCCTCAATCACAACCACCGTCTGTCCCTGACCCACATTGCCTGACTTAAACACGGGATCGAGGTTGTAAATTGTCGCCAAGTCTTCCGGAACAATGGCGTGATAGGTTTTCGTGCCGCTCGTATATGTGAAGTCCTTTCGCACAAGATTTTTGTGCGGCATGTAATCGGTGAGCTTTGGAATGCCGATCACGGCCGGTGCCAGCGCTGCGGGCATCTGCGGATTGTTCATATTGGCGTAGTGACCGTCGGCAAGACGATGAATCTCGGTGTGGAACGCTTCGCGTATCTGTCCGGCGGTTCCGGCAAAATCGATTGTGCGACCGCCCGCCGGGACATTTTTCACTTCAAAGCCGTGCGAAGTCAGCCAGGCTGTGAGCGCGTCAATATCGCTTTGCGCCAATCCGAATCGCTTGCCGAACTCTTTTGCTGTAAGCCATTTATGATAGTGCGGCGACGTACGATCCAGCTGATCGTGGTTGAGTTTGAGCAATGCCTTTTCTTGCTCATCGCTGCGGTGAAGCAGAAGCATCATGTCTTCGATGCGCATATTATCCGCAACGCGTCCCCGATCGTTCGCGGCGATCGCATTGGGATGCATATCGGGCGCCAATGCAACAACGGCACCCTCATTGACCGGCGATGTGATCTGCGGTGTCGCTGCCGAAGCGGGCTGAGACAGCATGAGCGTCGCCAGCGCGCCCGCAGCTGCCATCAGACTTTGGTGAAAATGTCGATGCATGTATGACTCCCCTTTTTGGTGCTGCCTACGAAGACGGCGGCGTCTTTCGAATGAGAGTCAGTCTCAATGAACGCTTTTTAAGAATCAATGCTTTGAACCAGCATAAATGCTATCTATAGTTGTATTTTAGAGAGGCTATGTCGCGATTTGTCGCTTCGATGTCGCCCCGCTAAGCCTTTCTTCGCACGAGCTTGGCAAATTGCTTCCGCATTGACCGAGGTTTCGGGGGATTTCTGCACGGGTTCATAACTATTTTCAGCGTAAAAAATTCTGCGGGCTGCGATGTCTTGCCAAAAGATAAATTTCCCTCCGCTTGGAAAGCGCCATGCTCAAAAATCTCTACGGAGAGAAACGTGTTGCTTGCACACAGCACGAGCTGAACACGATACTATTGGCGCATGAGCGCTATGTTTCTTATCGCGGCGGAGCCCGGGCTCAGCTTGCACGCACCACGCTTGATGGCCTCATCCTCGCAAATCGGACATTGACGGAAGCCGATTTTTCGGGGGCATCCTTGATGCGCGCGAGCCTTTACGGCTCCAATTTGGAACGCGCGAGTCTCTATTGTGCCGACCTCCGCGAGTGCAACCTGCAAGCCGCAAATCTTAAACGGGCTGACCTTCGTGGTGCTTCATTCAAGGGCGCCAGGCTCGCCTATGCAGTGCTCGATCATGCCGATCTTCGCGCCGCGATGATGGCGTATAGTGATGGCGGTGTCTCTGCTGCCGGCAATGAACATAACGACCAACGAAATAGCCCATCTAGAGTCGATTTCTCGAACTGCTCGATGAAGGGCGCGTCGTTTGGAAATGCCAAACTCGAAGGCGCGGATTTCAGCGGCGCAATTCTTCACGGCGCGAACTTCAAGAACGCGAAACTCGTCAACGTTACGTTTGAAGGCGCTGTTTTGACGGGCGTAAATCTGAAAGATCTTTCCGTTCCACTCGAAGCTCTTCGAGGTTGTGTCACCGACGTAACGCCGGAAGCCGCTTCGAAGTTCGACCAATTGAAGGTCAAGCTCGAAATGCACCAGCAATGGGTCGCGTCTGGCGGTAAGAGCGGCTCACAGGCGATCTTTGATGGTGAAGATTTGCGCCCCTTGCGCGAGTTGCTGATCGGCAGTGCGCTTTCCGGTTTGTCTGCGCGCAACACGAACTGCATCGGCATCGACTTCTCGGGAAGCGAGCTGCAGGCTGCGAAGTTTGACGGTGCCGACATGCGCGACGCCAATTTCGCCAACGCCGACATGCGCGGTGCTTCCCTGCGCGGTGCGCGTCTCTCGCATGCAATATTTGAGAACACCAATCTCGGCCGGTTGCCGCTGACAAGCGGTTACAACTTGATGCTGGATCTGACAGGCGCGGATGCGACCGAGGAGCAGTTTCGTGGCGCTCTATTGGAAGATAGGGTCACGGCGTTCGGGCTTGTGCCTGCGGCGGCTCTTCTGGCGCCTTCCGGTTTGGCGTAATCAAGGAAGCGACTAAACCGTTACCGGCAGCCGCTGCGATTGCGGTCATAAAGAAGACGCATCAGATCAGAACGTCTTCAGCTTCCGGATGATTGCGGAACCAAGCGATCGCATAAGGGCAGGTCGGCGTTATTTTGAAGCTGTGCTCGCGCGCAAGGGCCACGATGCCTGTCATCAGCCGGCTTGCGGTGCCTTTGCCGCGCAATTCCTTCGCGGACTCGACGTGTGGGATGGTTACGAGATTTTCCGAGCGACGATAGGCGGCAAAGGCGAGATGGCCGTCTTCTAGTAGCTCGAAGCGGCGGGCGGCTGTGTTGTCAACAACAGTACTCATGTATTCGATGATCCATTCGCCATTGCGTGACGGCGATGGCGGCTTTTGCAGTATTCGCCGCGTGCCGCAATTGCCATCAAGCGTCAATCTGCGGCAACACCGCGCTATATGCCAAGGTTTATATATCGCGGCGCTCGAAGTTCCGCGGCTAGTCCGCAGAGACGCCCGACGCGCGCAGCTTGGCTGTCAGGTTCTCGATGGCTTGCGTCAAAGCAAGAACTTCTTTCTCACGGAGCTGATCGAATTTCTGATGAAGCAGCTCGATCTCAAGCTCGGCTTTGATATTGATCTGGTAGTCGTTCTCCGCTTGCCTGCGGTCGATATCTTGCTGGCGGTTCTGGCTCATCATGATGAACGGAGCGGCATAGGCCGCCTGAAACGAGAGCGCGAGATTGAGCAGGATGAACGGGTAAGGATCCCAATGCTCGATATAGGCGGTGATATTGAGCACGATCCAGAAGAACAGGATCGTCGACTGGATGATGATAAAGCTCCACGACCCCATCGTCGATGCGACCACGTCCGCAATTCTTTGACCGATAGACAATTTGTCTGGGCTGCCAGCCACTTCCTCGCGCACACCCCGCCGTAGTGTGCGCAGATCGTTGAGAAGAGCCTGTTCCGTCTCGCGCAGTTCGCTGCGCAGTCCCGATGCCGACATCTTCGAGTCCCCCGATTCCGCGAGGGCAGGATATGCTGCGCAGCGTTGCGGGGCGAGGGCGTGAACATTACGGTGCCGTAGGGCAGGCACGGGGCAACCATGAGAACATTGGCGAAGGCAAGTTTGTGGATCGGTGTCATTTTGCTGGCTGTTCTGGCGGCTGGCTATTTCACGCCTTATGGCGGTTTCGCGATTAACGGGCCGACGGTGGGGGCGGGTGTTGCCGCAGAGTTGACCTGTGCGGGCGTGTTTGTTTCCCACCGCAAGCTGGACGATGTGGTGAATAAGGACATCCTTCGCCTGTCGCCGCTGACGAAGTGGAACAGCTACACGCTCAACGCTGCCGACCAGTCCGTCTCCGTCACCGCTTTGGGATTGCGCACGCGCACGGCGGTCTATCGCCCCGGTGTCGGCTGCACGCTGCTCGTGAACGACACGCCAGAGCAGCTGCGCGCGCAGGCGAAAGGCATTCCTGAAGCTCCAATGTCGGACAGCCCGGATGCGTGGCCCAAGGGCGACACGGTCGATCTGACCGCGGCGCCTGCAGGCCTGGATCGCGCTGCGCTCGACAAGGCGGTGGACGACGCTTTCACCGACGAGACACCCGCGAAGGAGATCGACACCCGCGCTATCGTGGTTGTGTATGACGGCCACATCGTCGCTGAGCGCTATGCGCCAGGTTATGACAAGAGCACGCGGTTTCTTGGTTGGTCGGAAAGCAAAAGTATGACGGCGACTTTCATCGGCACGCTGATCGCATCCGGCAAGCTTGCGCTCGATGCACCGGCGCCGGTCGCGGAATGGAAAGGCACGGGCGATCCGCGTGGGAAGATCACGCTGCGCAATCTTCTCAACATGTCGAGCGGATTGGCGTTCAACGAACCTTACGATCCTGGCTCGGACAGCACCCAGATGCTGTTTCAAGAGTCTGACATGGCGGCCTATGCGGCGTCCAAGCCGCTCATCCATCCGCCCGGCACGTTCTGGTCTTATTCCTCCGGCACGGCAAATATCCTGTCGCGCATTGCGTTCCAGCAATCCGGCGGAACGCTCGCGTCCTACATCGCATACGCGCGCGCCCATGTGTTTGAACCCGCAGGTATCACCAGTGCTGTCTTCGAGCCGGACGAGAGCGGAAACTTCGTCGGCAGCTCGTATCTTTATATGAATGCGCGCGACTGGGCGCGGTTCGGGCTAGTCTATCTCAATCGCGGCATGATCAACGGCCAGCGCATCGTGCCGGAAAGCTTCGTCGATTTCGTCTGCGCGCCCGCATCCGCCGGAAAATTCAAATGGTATGGCGGTCAGTTCTGGCTCAATGGCTTCGATTTCAAGAATTCGAAAGTGCGAGAATTTCCGCATCTGCCAACCGACATGTGCGCCGCGGAAGGCCACAACGATGAGTTCACATCGATCTTCCCGTCGCGCAAGGCGGCGATTGTGCGCTTAGGCTGGACTGTGGGGGCGGCGGAGTTCAACCGCGACAAGCATTACGCCGCGATCCTGGCGGCACTGCCGAAAGACTAAGCTGACTGACGCAGCTCACCGCCGGTGCCATGACCGGGTTTTGCTCTTGCAGAATGCGGGCGCTGCTGCATCCAGTGTCACGCACGTGATCGCCAGCTTTTCGACATTTGCGATGCGCTCGACATCATTTCTCGTACGTGCCGTCAGGAACGTGACAGTCTTCGTTATCGAACGCATCGCCATGGTGTTCAGCGTGCTACGATGCGTCCCGCAGGGGTGGGCATCAATCCACCCATTGCATACTGAATAAGCCCGAGCGCGATCAGCCGTTTCTGCTGAACCGGATTGACGTGACTGCTAGAGGTGAAATTGCTCCCCACGATACCGCGCAATGTCTTCATTTCATCTGCTGTCAGTTCGCGCGCGCTTGGGATTCGATCCAAAAAGATTCCTTTCAATCGTCAAATGTTGCGGGCAACTGGCCTGCCTTGAAGAGAACGACTGGCTGGTCGTCGAAATCGCCGAGTTCTGCGTCGCCGGAAGTGGAGAAAGCGATTACGCCCAATTTGGTAGCCGACAAACGCTCTGCCATGCGGCGCGCGGCATCGGCGGATTTGCAGGGAACGGCCTGCTCGGCCTTCGGGAAACCGCCGCGACCTGAGCAAAAGCTCTGGACGATGAAGACTGTCTCGCGCGCCATGGTGTCGGTCTGGCTATACGGGTGACGCGCTATAGGCGATGACAACGGCTATAGCCGCCAAAACTGCAATGTCGAATGCTGCGATCAGAAGCGTGCGCATGAAGGAAAACGGCCAGGCGATGCGTTCTGTACTCGACATATGGCTCTCCCGGCGGCGTAGAGCGGGAGCATCTTGATATATCTCTCAGCCGCCGATGCTCGAAAGCGCTTACCAGCGGTGAGGGCTTCTAACAGGTTGGTGGAGCAATAGATATAGGTGGGAGTTTCGGCAAAACGCATGTCTTCTGCCGGGTAGGATTCATAGTCTTGTTGATGGATTGAACGCTCCAGACTGGCTTTAATTTCGATTTGGCCTTCCAATGCGCGGTGAGCGACGCTTCGACATCGCGCGGCTCGGCGAGACGGCAGAGCGCAGATTTCGCCGCGCGTCTTTCTTCGGCGCTCTTCGGCCACGGCGCGTTCTCGACGTACCACCCGAGATGCTTGCGGAAGACGCGCACGCCGTGAAAATCGCCATAGAAACGGAGCGTGTCATGAAAATGGTTGAGCGCAATGGCGAGGCGTTCTTCCAAATCGGGCTCCGCCATGGATGAATTGGTTTCCAGCGCGCGGTCGATAGCACGCGCGATCCAAGGGCGGCCGTAGGCGCCGCGCGCGACCATTACCGCGTCCGCACCGGATTGCTCCAGCGCTTCGCGTGCGGTTACGTCATCGAAGATATCGCCATTGACGATTACGGGAAGCCTGGTCGCCGCTTTCACATCGGCGACTGCGCGCCAGTTCGCGGCACCCTTGTAGAACTGCATCCGTGTGCGGCCATGCACGGTGATAGCCTTCACGCCGATCTGTTCGGCTCGCGCGGCCAGCTCCGGTGCATTCTTGCTCGCATCGCACCAGCCGAGACGCATCTTGAGCGTCACGGGCCGCGTCGTTGCGTTCACCGCCGCCGCAATCAGCCGTTCGGCGAGATCGAGATCGCGCATCAGCGCGGAGCCTGAGAGTGCGCCGGTCACTTCCTTGGCAGGGCATCCCATATTGATGTCGATGATGTCGGCGCCGGCGGCCTCTGCCATTGCGGCGCCCTTGGCGAGCCATTGCTCTTCGCGCCCCACAAGCTGGATCACGGTCAGCGGCAGGCCGTCGCCCACGGCAGCGCGCCGCACGACATCCGGCCGTCCCCGCGCGAAGCTGTCGCAGGCCACCATTTCGGTCGCGACATAGGGCGCGCCCAGCCGCGACGCCGCGCGGCGAAACGGCAGATCGCTCACGCCCGTCATCGGCGCGGTCAGCACGCGGCCGTTGATGGTGACGTCACCGATGCGGAAGGTAGACACGAACGCTCGCTTTGGGGTTTTCGACGCGCGGACTTATATAGAAGTCATCATGGACGCTCAAACCACGCCACTGTTCGCCTTCGACAACTCGTATGCGCGGTTGCCGGAGCGGTTCTATGCGAATTTGCCGCCGAAGCCGGTTCTCGCGCCGCGTCTGATCAAGGTGAACGAGAGGCTCGCGCGCGAACTCGGCGCCGATCCGGCGCGGCTAGCATCGGACGAGGGTGTCGCTGTGCTCGCTGGCAATGTCGTTCCGATGGGCGCGGAACCGATTGTGCTCGCCTATGCGGGACATCAGTTCGGAAATTTCGTGCCGCAACTCGGTGACGGCCGCGCAGTCCTGCTCGGTGAAGTGATTGACACACACGGCGTCCGCCGCGACGTTCAGTTGAAGGGTTCGGGGCCGACGCCGTTCTCACGGCGTGGTGATGGACGCGCCGCGCTCGGCCCTGTGTTGCGCGAATATATCGTCAGCGAAGCGATGGCGGCACTCGGAATTCCGACGACGCGCTCTCTCGCGGCGGTGGCCACAGGGGGAAACGGTTTGGCGTGAAACGCCTTTGCCCGGTGCAGTACTGACGCGCGTGGCCGCAAGCCATATCCGCATCGGAACGTTTCAGTATTTCGCAGTGCGCGAAGATGTTGAGGCGCTGAAGATCCTCGCCGACTACGTCATCATGCGTCATTATCCTGAGGCTGCGTCCGCGCCAAACAAAGTGCGCGCGATGCTCGACGGCGTTGTCGCGCGACAGGCGCAGCTCGGCGCAAAATGGCTGCTCGTTGGATTCATTCACGGTGTGATGAACACGGATAATATGGCGGTGTCGGGCGAGACGATCGATTACGGCCCATGCGCGTTCATGGACGCCTACAATCACACGCCAAGTCTATTCCTCCATCGACGATATGGGACGCTATGCCTATGGCAATCAGCCGACCATCGCGCAATGGAATCTCGCGCGGCTGGCGGAGACGTTGTTGCCATTGCTCGCCGGAAACGAGGAAGCGGCGCTGGCCGAAGCGCAGGCGGCACTCGATGCCTTCGCGCCGCAGTTCAATGAAGTCTATCTATTGGGTCTGAACGCAAAACTCGGCTTACAGGAAAAGCGCGCGGGCGATCACGACCTCGCGCAGGATTTGCTCAAGCGCATGGCGGAGGGGTTTGCGGATTTTACGCTTACCTTCCGCAGGCTCGCTGATCTTCTCGATGGCGGCGAAGGCCCACGCAATCTGTTCGTCAATCCGCTGGAGTTCGACGGTTGGGCCGCACGCTGGAAGCAGCGTATCGCAGACGAGGGTGGCGATAGGGCGGAACGCGTGAAGGCTATGCGCGCCGTCAATCCGGCGTTCGTCCCGCGTAACCACCGCATCGAATACGCGCTCGCTGCCGCTGAAGCCGGTGACTTCTCGCAGTTCGAAGGCATGGTGCGCGTACTATCGCGGCCGTTCGACGATCAGCCGGAGTTTGCGCTCTACGCAGCGTCGCCGGAGCCCGACCAGATCGTGCAGCGCACCTTTTGCGGCACCTAAGGCGCTGGCATCGTCGCCACGATTATGTTCGAGCCGATTGTGCCGGTCAGCGTTGCTACCGCGTCATGATCGCGATCGTTCCAGCGGGCGGTGAGCGTCCCTGGATCGCCGCCCGCATCTGTAAACGTGATGTTCTCGCGCACATCGCCATTTTTCAGATTCCAATTCGCCGTGCCGGAAACGGGAAGATCGCTCGTCCACATCACGCCGTTCAGCTTGAAATGGCGATGAAGTCTCCTCCTTGCGTGAAAGTCCATTTCCCACCGCGCAGGCCGAGACCGCTGCCCGTGTAGTTGATGTTCCAGCGCGCAATGACGTCGCCGGCTGTCTGCACTGCTGCCGAGACCTGCGCGAGTTGTGCCGTCGTTGCGGTGTTTCCTGAGGATGGAACTGCCGGAATTGCGTCCGCAGCGTGTTGCACGAAGTTCGGCACCAGCCTGACTGGTTTCACATTGGCGGCACAGGACGTGTCTCCAGTATCGAGCGTAGAGACAAAATGCCGAATGATTTCCTGCGTGCAGTCGTCAACGTCTTCCAAAGCATCGACATGGAAACTGTTGGCGATGATGAGATGTTGCGCGTTCTTGTATTGCGCCGTGACGATATCGCCCTCCGCCGCGTGGTCAGCATGTCGAGTTCGCCATTGATGACCAGGACCGGCGCCTTGGTGAATTTCGCGTTCTTGGGAATCGGCAGGCCCGGCGTATACGGTGGACGATGGATCGGCCAGTCGAGACAAAGATTGAGCACGGAGATATCGAGAGGGATCTGTTGGTATTCCTTGATTGTGAGCGGATCGTAAATCTTGGGATCGGCCTGCTCCTGGGCTGCGATGGCGGCATCGCGCTCCTTGTGCCGCTGCCCGACCGGCGAATCCATATTGTAGATCTGCTGATAGTCCATGCAACTCGCAGCTGAGAAAGGCCGTAGGAATAGCTCTTCGGCGGTGAAGGGTATTCGTTATCGTTGTTTTCCGCGACCAGACGAAGCAACGGCAAAGAATCCCCGTTGCCGAAATAGGCGCGGATCGCGGCATCGAGATCGCGGTAGTTGATGGGTCCCTGCGTGCCGTCGAGCAGCATATTTCCAACGGTGCCGGGATCGGCGGTGGCATTGCGAATTTTGCCTTCATCATCCGGTGCTTCGCCGTTGATCGGGGTGTTCGCGCACGGTGTCGATCAGCTTGCGAATGCGTCCGAGATAGCTGCCCTTCAGGCTCGCGCAATATGGCGCGCGCTCGCAGCTTTCGTTGAAGCTCTTGCGGACCACTGCTGCGGAGTTGGAATACCACGGCGTCTCGCCGATCACGGGATAGGCGCCGTCAAGCACCATGCTGCGAATGCGACCGGGATACAGCGCAGAAAACACTTGGCCAAAGAAGGTGCCATAGCTGTCGCCGTAATAGTCGATCGTGTCGATGCCAAGCGAGTCGAGCACGGCGCCATGTCCTGCGCGGCCAGTCGCGTTCCGTAGAGATCGGCAGTGTCGCCAAGATGTTTTCCGCAATCGCCGATATCGCGTGGCGTACGATGAGGAGAATGCTGCAGGCTAGGACAATCGATTGCGCCGGACGTACCCGTGCCACGCGCGTTGATCATCAGCAGATCGTGATCGCTGCGCAACGGTGCGAACAGCAGCTTGTAATCGTAGGATGTGCCGGTCGACGGATAGCCTGGCCCTCCTTCCTGGGAAACAATAGTGCCTTGGAACGTCGCATTTTTATCCGTATGCGGATAAAGGCGGTAGGCGATTGCGATGGTGCCGGGTACGCGGCCGGAAGGATCGAGCGGTCTCGTTACCGATCCGCAAAATGCGCCTTTTACACATTTGGCATCATCCATGTGCCCGCGCCCTTGGGAACTGTTGTTCCACGCGAGCAACAAAATACATGCTGTCGCCGCCGCAATTTTACGCATCGTGCCGCCGCCGCTGATTTTCGGACGCAACATAGCAGATGCGCAAACGTGTCAATCTTTGTCTGTTTCGGCCTTGAACGGCCCCTATAGGGCCCCCACCTTCCGCAAAGCGAAGGGGTCCGCGCAGGATTGTGCTCAGCAGGATTGAGCCGTTTTCCGGGAATTTTGCCGCATGCGGGCGGCTTCACCTCAGAGCGAATGGGCGATGATCACCACCTCTCCGATGAAGAATACCGTTCTTGAAGTGCCGGCAAGATCGTTTTCGACTTCGAACGTCACACGTGTCTTGTCGGTGTTAATGCTGAGTGCAGGCGTGCTCGCTGGTCTGCGCACATCGCACTTCACCATGCGGAGCTTTCACGCACCTGTGGCGCAATCTGCAACTATTGTGTTGCCGAAGACGGTCGCACCCAAAAAGCTTTCTGTGATGCCGGATATGTCCAAGGTCTTCGCTCAGGAAATGGCGATGGCGCCCGCTGCACTGATGGCGCGCTGGGAGCCGGTGATTGTGGCGGCCTCCCGCGAATTTCACGTCTCGAAAGATTGGATTCGCGCCGTTATGCGCCGCGAGAGCGGCGGCCGCACGATGCTCAACGAGAAATTCCCAATCACCCTCCGATGCCGGTGCGATGGGCCTGATGCAGGTGATGCCCGAGACTTATCGCGAAATGCGCAGCGCATATAAACTTGGCGCTGATCCCTATAATCCGCATGACAACATTTATGCGGGCGCCGCTTATCTCGCCGAGTTGCACAGAAAATACGGCTATCCCGGCATGTTCGCCGCCTACAATGACGGGCCGGGCAATTGGGAAGATCATCTTTACCGTGGCCGCCCACTGCCCGCGGAGACCGTTGCCTATGTGAGCACCATCGCAGGCAAAGGAGAGGTT
Source organism: Rhizomicrobium sp. (assembly GCA_037201525.1). Classification (GTDB taxonomy): domain Bacteria; phylum Pseudomonadota; class Alphaproteobacteria; order Micropepsales; family Micropepsaceae; genus Rhizomicrobium. The sequence continues at coordinate 105,287 of JBBCHP010000013.1, forward strand.
CGCGGCGGCAAAGTGCAGCTCACTCAGCCTGACGGTAATCCTGTGACGATCAATCTTGCGCAGGTGCGCACCGTGCGTGCGCCGTTACCCGGCGAATTCGCCGATACGGTGCAGGCCGTGATTATGCTCGGCAAGAAACAGCAGGGCGTGCGCGAAAGCGTCGAAGCGGCGCGGCGCCTGACATTGGGCGCCTGAGACGCACTGCGCACACGCCGTTTATTTCTGCGCGCGATACTTGTCCTGCGCGACTTTCGTCAGCAATTCCCATGATGCGATTGTTGCAGAGACCAAAAGCAGCATCGACCCAACCGCGATGTAGATCGTGGTTTGAGCCCGGGTGTCCACTGCGAGGTCGAATGCGGCATAGGCAATGAGCCCGAAGCCGGTAATCGTTGCGAGATAGCGTCGGAGCACATTGCGCCGCGTGTCGCCGATGATCGGCGCGCGTAGCGTGCTGATCAGACGATAAAGAGCCCATGCGGACCAGACCGCCGATACCGACAGCAACGTATATCCCAGTACTTGGTGGCCATTGCCGGGCAGGCAGACCATCAGGCCGACGACAAGTACGGCGAGATAGTTCTGAAACGCTGCTCCGCAAGCCGCCGGGACTGCGGATGCACGTTGCCCCAGTATGATTTCGGCGTTCATAGAGACGGAGACGAACAGAAGGCCAAGCAACGTCGCCGCCGCGCCGCCGATCATTTCGTAGAAACTTTGCCAACCCTGCATGCGCCGCACCTGCTGACCAAGGATAGGCGTGATTCGTGCTCGCCGTCTATTTCAGCTGGCCAGATCGTTTTTTCTTCGCGCCTTGTGGGAGAAGTGCCCGATCAGCGCTGCGAAGACTGCCGTCACCGACGGCACGATTATGTCGCTCATTTCCAGATGCCGGACGATTGCCGCCACAGCCATCAGCGCTGCGCCGATAGCCGTCCAAAAGCAGGGCCACGGATTGCCCTGCCAGCAGGCGCGCAATACGACAACCAGCACTGCGGCAGCCAGAAGGATTTCGAGAGCGAGATCATCCATTCTCGCCCTTCAACGGTGGCGATTGGGATTTCCGTCAGTGCGCTCGCCTTGCATGTGCGGCATGGCTAGTGTGGGACCATGAACGTCTTTCTGGATACTGTTCTTTTGAGTTACGCGGCGCTGTTCCCGATCGTAAATCCGGTCGGCAGCGCACCGCTATTTCTGGGTTTGACCCAGTTCTGCACTGATAAAGAACGCAACTCCCTGGTGCTTCGCGTGACGGTCAACAGTTTCTTTCTGCTGCTGGGATCGTTTTTGATCGGTTCGCATGTCCTCCAATTTTTCGGGATCAGCCTGCCGGTCGTGCGTATCGGCGGCGGCCTGGTGGTGACGTCGTTCGGCTGGAAGCTGCTCAATTCAGAAGAGCGGCCTGATGGCGACCGCGACGCCCATGGGAGTGGATCGCCAATTCCCGATCCGTTCTATCCGCTCACCATGCCCCTAACGGTGGGACCGGGCTCAATCTCGGTCGCGATCACGCTCGGCAGTCAGCGGCCGCACGGTGTGGATTGGACTCAGTTCACGCAATACGAGATTGCCTCGGTGGCCGGTATTCTCGGCATCGTTCTGAGCATCTTTTTTTGTTATCGTTTTGCGCAGCGCACGGTGTCCGCGGTCGGCAAAACCGGCACAAACGTTATCGTGCGACTGTCCGCCTTTATCATGCTCTGCATTGGCATCCAGATTTTATGGAGCGGGTGGAGCGAACTCGCCGCCGCCCACTAAGCTAGGACGCGAGTGCGACAGCCGCGCGCGACACGATACGGTTGGCAGGCAGTGTGACTGTCACCGTCGTGCCGCGGTTCAAACGGCTTTGCAACTCCACGTGGCCGCCATGCGCCTCTGCAAGCCCGCGAACGATTGGAAGGCCGAGGCCCGAGCCCTTCTCGGTGGATTTGCTTCGTCGTGTCTGTCCGAAGCGTTCAAAAACATGGGCCTGTTCGTCGGCCGCGATGCCCACGCCCTCATCACGGACCCCAAAGACGATTTCGCCGGCCGGCGATAGGCGCGCAAAAAATTTCAACCGTGCCGCCTGGCATAGTGAATTTTATGGCGTTGGTGAGAAGATTGAGCAGGATCTGCCGCATCGCGCGTGAATCTGCGTCGATCCAGGGCAATTCCGCTGCAATGTTACGTAACAGCCGAAGCTCCCGATCTCTCGCGCGCACAGAGATCGTCTCAACGCACTCTTGTATTGCCGCTGCAAAATCGAAGGATTCGATGTGAAGCTCCAATTTCCCGGCCTCGACACGCGACAGATCGAGGAGATCGTTCACCAAGCTGAGAAGGTGCGAGCCCGCGCTGTGAATCAGATGCGCGTACTCCTCACGCCGCGATGCGAAGACGTCGAGCGCCAATAGCTCTGAAAAGCCGAGAATGGCATTCAAAGGCGTGCGGAGTTCATGACTCATATTCGCGAAAAATTGGGTTTTGGCCGTGTTGGCATGCACCGCGGCATCTCTTGCCCTTTCGAGTTCATCGCGTGCGTGGCGAAGATCGATGCGGCTGCTAATAAGGACATGCGAGGTTGGAAAGGTAACAAGTGTTGCCACAATGAATGTTGTGAGCGGCGTATAGTGACTCATATCTTGAGGACTAAGACCGTTACGACGTAGTCGGTCAGCATCGCGCCCGCGATGCAAAGCGCTGACCACCAAAATGTAGCAATCAACTTCTCTCGGAGCATTGTTTACGTCTTGAGAGCCAGAGGTTGCGGTAAACGGTCGGTAAAAAGTCGAATTTCGACTATAAACCCCTATCCTTTATAGGATGTTGAAATGGGCAAGAGCCCGGTAACATATGGCAACTATTGAGTTCTTTTATGTCGCGATCCCGTTGGGCGTGAGCGCATGACGGTAGGACCGAAAAATTCGACGGTCGGCGAAACGACCGCGCTGGCGTCCGAATTGCGCAGCCAGGGCCAGCTTCGGGATGCAGAACAGCTGTATTTCGGGGGCCCTTCGTTCGACACCCAACGATTTCGATGCATTGCACGGGTTGGGCACTGTCTACCTGGACGCTGGAAGGCCGGCGCAGGCGCAGGCTTTTTTAACGCGAGCCATAGCGGTCAATGCGACCAGTGCGGACGCACAGAGCGATCTGGGTGTCGCATTGCACGCATTGGGTCATATCGAAGAAGCGCTTGTCCCGCTTCGGACTGCGGCGGCTTTGGCGCCGGAGAATGCGGTTGTGCGGAACAATTTGGGTAACATATTGGCTGGCTTGAACCGTTATTTGGATGCGGTCACAGAGTTTGAGCATGCGATTGCTCTCAAGCCGGATTATTCGACCGCTCGCTTCAATCTCGCGAACGCCCTGCTGGAAGTAGGGCGCGTCGAAGACGCCGCGGCCCAGTTTCGAGTTGTTCTGGAATCTGGGCCGGATGTGGAAGCTCAAATCGGCCTTGGCGCGTGTTTGCAAGCGCTTGACCATCCGGAGGATGCACAACGGGCTTTCGAAAAGGTCTTGTCTATCGATCCGCGCAATGCCCAAGCGCATCACGGCATTGGTGTCGCCCACCAAACTTTGGGGAATATGCAAAGTGCTCTGGCAGCGTTTGAGGCAGCGACGCAGTTCGCGCCCGCCATGCCGGCCTATCATCGCGCTCTATCGGGACTGAAAAAATACAAGCCGGGGTGATCGGCAACTCGCCACAATGGAAGCCCTGATGCGTCGATCTGCGCAGATGGGCGATCCGATGAAGACCGATCTCCATTTCGCGCTTGCCAAAGCTTATGACGATCTTGGCCGCACCGGCGACGCATTCCGGCATCTTCGTGACGGCAACGCGTTGAAGCGGAGAAGTGTCGCGTACGATGAAAACACGACATTTGAAGACTGGCATCGCATCAAGATGATTTTCTCAGCTGAGTTTTTGCGGGATCGCTGCCGCTCCGAAGTTTCCGCGCAATCGCCGGTTTTCGTCGTTGGAATGCCTCGGTCCGGCTCAACGCTCGTAGAACAGATGCTCGCGAGTCATCCTGACGTGTTTGGTGCCGGTGAAGTTTCCTATCTCGAAGATTCTATCGGCACATTGTGCGACGGCGATGTGCGGTTTCCAGGGATCGTGCAGACTATGTCGCGCACAGATTTGACGACCTTCGGTGATCGTTACGTGGAACTACTGCAATCACGTGCGCCATTCGCAACGCGCGTCACAGACAAGATGCTTGGCAATTTCCGCTTCCTAGGCCTGATCTATCTTGCGCTGCCTCACGCGCGCATCATTCACGTCCAGCGAAATCCTGTCGACACCTGCTTCTCCTGCTTTGCCAAGCTTTTTAGCGGCGATATTCCGTTCTCCTACGATTTGAGCGAATTGGGCCGGTACTATCGCGCTTATGAATCTCTCATGGCGCATTGGCGCCATGCTCTTCCTGAGACGGCGATGCTCGAAGTTCGCTATGAAAATCTCGTGGCCGACTTTGAAAAAGAGGCGCGACGCATCGTGAGCTATTGCGGTCTCGGCTGGGACCCGCGTTGCCTTGCATTTCACGCGACGCGTCGTGCGGTTCGCACGGCCAGCGCAGAACAGGTCCGCAGGCCGCTCTATAGCGATGCGGTCGGTCGCGCGGAGGTTTATGGGTCCCGCTCTCGATCCGCTTCGCAAAGCGCTAAACGGAGAAGTCCCGTGAGATGCACGGCGTCAACCGGGCTGTCATGTCATAGGGGCCTGCAGAAAATAAAATGGCCCCCGGCGTGAGCCGGGGCCAAGTTGTAAGCGAAGACTTATTTAAGCGATTAGCCGCCCGTCACGCCCGTGCAAACACCGCTGCCCGACGCGCCGATCGTGAGATTGAGACCGGAGTTGTTATTGAGGAAAGTCTCAGTGATCGCGGTACGCCACGCGGTCGGCAGCGAGGCCAGACCGTTTTTGCTGAGCAAGCCATCCGGCACTTCCTGCACAACGTCGTTCTTCACGTACCATGTGAAGTACTTCTTTATGAGGGTTGCCACGTTGGCGTTGGCATAACAGGTGTAGAGGAGAGCGTTTGTCGTTCCGACCACCGGATAAGAGCTGGTGCCTGTCGGCGCTGCGAGCGGAGAGGTTTTGGAAACCGGCTCAGCCCAGTCGTAGGGATGGGCGCGGCATTTGAATGTCGGACCCTGGCAGGTGGAGAGGTCGTAGTGACCCTTGCTGTCGCTCTGCGGCGGGGCCAAAGAGCCGAAAGCAGCCAGAGCGCCGGCGCCCGTGGCGGCGATAAACTTGCCGGCCTGGTTCTTCAGATCCGCCGAGTTCAGGTTGTAAGCGTTGGTGCCGTTGATCCCATTGGCCGGCGCAACGTAGTCCGCACCGAAATAGGCGATATGACCTTGGACCAGAGACGTACCCGCAGCCGGAACAGCCAGGAAGGCCACATATTTGGCCAGATTGCCGCTGCCGGTCGCGAGCGTGAACTTGCCAGCACTTCACCCGTGGCCTGGTTGCCGTCATAGGTTCCGCCCTGCAGGCTTGTCGGCAACGTCGTCGCGCCATCGGCATACTGATTGTTCGGATCGTTGATTCCGAGCGTACCGCAGACATGGGCAAGATGGCGCGTGAAGATCGATGTCGTGCCCGAGCTGTCGCCACGGCCCGAGATCTGCAGCGGGACAGAGAACGTGCCCTGATCGGCCGTATCCTGAAGCGACAGGCCACCGTTTAGCGTCTGAAGGCGGGAGGTCGTTCCAATTCGTGATTGGGTTTCCTTCAGCGATGCCGTTGAAGATCGTGCAGTACGCTGCCTGATCGAGGCGCCAGCCGCCGCTGCCATCCTGGTGCGCGAACTTGATGTTGAAGTGGTACGATGTCGTCGTCGTGCCGTCGGCGCTCTCAACCTTCTTGTAGGTCGGGTCATACGCGAATGCGACGGGGTCCACCGAGGCAGGGAACTGAATCAGCGCGCCGCGATTTTGGGCCGGGTTGGGATAGGTTGTCGGGGGAGAAGCGGTTTCGCCCGGAGCTACGACGCATACGCCCTGTTCCTTTACAGTGCAGGCCTTGTTCGGGCCCTGATCGTCGTTGCCGTTGTTGTAGAAGCCGACATCAGTCGAGCTCAGACCCGCATCCGACATGCCGTAGCTGATCGCGGGCATATCCTGCTCACCGTTGGTGTTCGGATCGATATCGCCATAGCCGTTCGGCGCGCTGGAAGAGGGATCGTGGCTGAAGATGCCTGCGATGCCGACGCCGGAGCTGGCCGAATCGAAGAACAGATTGGCTGTTTTGCTGACATGCTGGGTCGCGCAGTTCTGCGGCTTGCCTTTCGTTCCGACATAGTTGAACGGATTGACGGTCTTAAGCGACAGCGGGCTGCGGATGATCAACTGTTCCGTATTGCCATAGCAGTTGAACGCCTGCTGCATGTAGACGGAGATCAGCGAAGAGCCGCCGCCATAGACCGAAGTATTGGTACCTTTGGCACTGGCCGTATCCGCCAATCCCGTCATGCCGATAGAGAGCGCGCAGGCTCCCATCAGCAATGCATTCTTCGTTTTCAACATCGATTCATCTCCAGAGTGGTTTCACGAAAAGCCCATCAACGTGCGCCGTCTATCGGCGGACACTGCGTTCGGAAAGAAAAGGTTCGCGTCGCGCTCAGCAATTCGCGTCTATCCCTAATTGTTCCGAATACCGTTGTGTCCGCCCGACCGAAAGGTCAGGCACGCGGGAAGCTATAGATATTAGTATCGATGAGTCGCAATACAGGAGCGCGCGAATTCAATAAAAATTCACACACATTAAAGTATTCAAGCGAATTTGTTGAAGTCAAGTTTTTTTGAACCTGGAATACACAAAGTATTCAGATTCGTTTGACTGAACTCGTTCTGACAACGCTGGAGAACAGCTGACACAGAATATGCGCTGATTTTTTTAGCCGTATTGAAATTGTTCCCCAACAGCCCGGATAACATCCGGCGTCGCCACTTGAGAGGAGAACTGTGTCAATGCCGTTACACTTTCGTGAAGATCGTTCGACCTTCGCGCGTCGGCAATTCTCAGGGCACTATCAAAACATGCACGCACACTTCGATGACAGACTGATGACGAAGCGCAGAATCTAAAACTCTTTGATTTGAAGTGTGACCTCTTTGCCGGATTGTTGCGCTTGCTCAAATCCGGTAGGCGTCCTCTGCGCGGTGTTGAAAAGCAAACATGCTGACCGCTTGGGGACCACCGTGCGGGGGCGCAAGAGAAATCTTCGATTTGCGTGCGACGCGCCAGCCGCTGTTTTGGCCGGTGTGGTTACGGCATGCGCCGGGCTCTGGCCTGCCGCTGCGATTGCTGACGATACGCCCGCGCCGTCAGCGGGCGGTGCGCAAAGCAAGACGATGCCCGCGAATGGGGAAGCCACGTCTTCACATTCATCTGATCTCATTTTGACATGATGCTTTTGATATTGATGGCAACACGCTGCTTGGCGATACGGATGTTGAATCTGCGGTTTATCCTTTCACCGGCCGGATCGTGGTCGCGACGATGTTGCGGGCGCCCGCGACGCGCTTCTGAAAGCTATAGCGCCAAGGGATATTCGAGTGTTGTTGTTGAAGTCCCCCAACAGGATGTGCGCAAAGGCATTGTGCGCTTGCATGTCGTCGAAATCCCTCTGGGAAGGCTTCGCGTCGGTTGGCGCGCAATATAACTTGCCCAGCCGCATCAAAGAGCAGGTGCCATCGCTTGTAGAAGGCAAGGTGCCCAACTTCACGCAAGCGCAAGCGGAGCTGGCGCAGGTCAATCGGACATCCAACGTTCAGGTCACGCCGGCCCGAGCATAACGGCAAGGTCCCCGGCACGGTCGATGTCGATCTGCATGTTAAGGACACGCTCCCGTTCACTGCCAGCGCGACGGTAAACAACGATCATGCGCAGAACACGACGCCGTTGCGCACGATCGCATCGGTGTCATATGGAAACCTCTGGCAACTTGGTCATCAAGCTTCGTTGACGGCGATTTTGGCGCCGGAAAATTTCAGCAATGCCGAAGTCTTTGTCGGTTCTTACTCCGCTCCGATTCCGGAGACGCCTTGGTCGCTGCAGCTTTCGGGCACCTATTCGAACTCGAACGTTCAGGCGCTTGCCGGCGCAGGTGTGTTCGGCAAAGGCTTTACCACGAGCCTGACCGGCACAATGCAACTCCCGTCATGGGACGACATAGCGCAAACGTTCTTCGCCGGTATCGCATTTAAGCACAACGTCAACGACACGCTATTCCCGGGTTTTCCTGCAACGTTCTGCAACCGTCCCAACAAATCCGGGCGGGCGTGTTCCGATTACTGGCCTATCGACGCTGGCTACACTCTTACACAGCAAACCGCCGATGAGACCCTGACGGCAAGCGCACAAGTGACACTGGGTATTCGCGGCCTGGGCGGCGGTGTTGCCTCTTTCGAGAACAACAGGGCTTTTGCGCGCAGCAACTTCACAAAACTGAATCTCGATGCGACCTATTTGCGCAATCTTCCCTGGGATATGCGGCTCAGCGTGACGGTTTCAGGGCAAGTTCCGACCAGGCCCTGCTTGCAACGGAGGAGTTTTCTGGCGGGCGGCTTAAGTTCGCTGCGAGGCTATCTTCAGTCCGAAGCACTGGGCGATGAGGGATACTTCGCAGATTTCGAACTGCTTTCACCCTCTTTGGTGCCCTACATCAGCGATTGGATCGGCCAGAACTGGATCGGCCATGACGTTCTGGACGATTGGCGCTTCTTCATCTTCTCCGACAATGCCGCTGCCTGGGTCTTGGACAGTCTTCCCGCTCAGCGAAGCGTTTTCCCGCTCAACAGCATCGGTGTCGGTTCGCAGATTACCCTTCTGTCGCATTTAGACGGCAACGTCTCGATGGGCATGCCCATGCGAAACGGTGTCGTGACCAGGGCGTGGCACCCCGACATTCAATTCAGCGTCAGCACGGAGTTTTGAGCATGAGGCTTGCTACCTGCAACACCGTCCATCGGCGCCTCACATTCTGGGCCAAACTCGCGGTTGTCGTGGCGGCTTTCACCTGCGCGGCGACGGACGCATTTGCGGATGGCTGGTGGCAGCAGGACTGGTCCTATCGCCGCCAGATCACCATCGATACCAGCCCGAAGGGCGGCAATATCGCAGGTACCGCCGGCCGCGTGCCGGTGCTGATCCGCTTGCACTCGGGCAACTTCAACTTCTCCGATTCACAGGAGAGCGGCACCGACATCCGTTTCGTGCGGCAGACAACAAGACGCCGCTCGCGTTCCACATCGAGAGCTTCGATCCCGTACTCGGCATGGCGACATTCTGGGTCGATGTGCCCGATTTCCCGGCGGCCGCGACCAAGCAAATCTATCTCTATTACGCGAACAAGAAAGCGGCCGCGGGTGCCGATGCGGCTGGCACGTTCGATGCCGATTACACGCTTGTCTATCATTTCGACGATGCGGCAGGGACCCCGCCGCACGACAAGACCGCCAACAACAACAACGCGACCAACGCGCCGTCCGGATTGGACGAAGGCTCGATCATCGGCAAGGGCGCGCGGTTCCTCGGCGCCGGCGCGCTGAACGTCCCGGCGAGCACATCGCTCGCGGTCAAGGCGGGCGATCCTTTCACCTTCAGCGCGTGGGTGAAGCCGGGTGCGCCGATGCCGCGCGCGGGCCTTTATGCCCGCCGCGATGGGCAGGGCAGCGTCGTCGTCGCGCTGGCGCAAAACGTGCCGGTCGTTCAGATCAACGGCAGCGCGCAGCCGGCAAACATCACGGGCAGTCGCGCGCTTGCGCCGAACCAATGGTCGCATGTCGCGCTCACCGTCGACGGCAAGATTGCCACGCTTTACATCAATGGCCGCAACGCCGGTTCTGCACCTGCCGCGATGCCTGCGCTCAATACGCCGACAGGCATCGGCGGCGACGTGCAACCCGCAGCGATGTCACGCCGTTCATCGGCACATTGGATGAAGTGCGTCTGTCGCGCGCGGCGCGCACGGAAGGCGCTGTGATGGCGGAAGTGCAGGCTGAAGGGCCTGGCGCCAAAATGATTGTTTTCGGAGCGACGAGAAACAGGCGGGTTTCGGCTTCGGGGTATTTCGGCATCATCGTGAAATCGGTGACCATCGATGCCTGGGTGGTGATCGCCATCCTCGGCATCATGGCGGTGATCTCGTGTACGTGATGTGGGCGAAGAGTTCCTATATCGGCACCGTCTCGAAGGCCAACGATCGCTTTCTCGACTACTACCGCCAGCGCCGCGGCGACCCTTTCACCATCGAACGCGATGTCGAGGCGCAGGGTCGTGACAAACGGCGGATGATGCAGTCCTCGATCTACCGCATCTTCCACGCCGGCTCGCAGGAAATCCTCAAGCGCGCCGACGGCAAACATACCGTCGAGCTCGACTCTTTGGGTATCGAGGTCGTGCGCGCGTTGATGGACGCGACGCTGGTGCGCGAAAACCAGCGCCTCACCAGCTCCATGGTGCTTCTTACGATCGCGATCTCCGGCGGCCCGTTCCTCGGCCTGCTTGGCACCGTGGTGGGCGTGATGATCACCTTTGCGGCGATCGCGGCGGCCGGCGACGTCAACATCAATGCCATCGCGCCGGGTATCTCCGCGGCGTTGCTCGCCACCGTCGCGGGCCTCGCGGTCGCGATTCCCGCGCTGTTCGGCTATAACTATCTCCTCACACGCGCCAAGAACGTGACCGCGAACATGCAGGTGTTCGTCGACGAATTCGTCGCGCGGCGTCTCCGAGATCTATCGCGCCGCGGACAGGCACTGAGGGAGGCGCGCAGATGTCGAAGCACAAGAAGACGACAAGGTCTATGACGACATCAACATCACGCCGATGCTCGATCTTGCGTATGTGCTGCTGGTCATTTTCATCATCATGACGACAGCGTCGGTGCAGGGCATCAAGGTCGATCTGCCGAAAGCATCGGCGACGGTCAGTCTCGCCAAGCCGCAGACCCAGGTTATCTCGGTCGCCAACAACGGCAACATTTATCTGAACGCCTATCCGGTGACGATCTCCGATCTCGAGAACCGGCTCAAGACGCAGAAGGCGCTGACGCCGGACTTCCCCGTGGTGCTCAAGGGCGACGCGGCCGTCCAGTACCAGAAGGTGATGGAGGTGCTCGATATGCTGCGCCGTCTCGACCTGCCGCATGTGGGTCTTGTCACGGCGAAGGCACAATAGGGGCATGGACCGCGAACAATGGCGATGGACGACGACGATGATGACGAAAAGAAAGGGGGCCTACGTGGTGCGGTACGCATTGCCGTCCCCGTTCTCATCTTCGCGGCGCTCGCAGGCGGGGTCTATTACATGTTGAACAGCACGACGGGCGCGCGCCGCGAAGCGCCGCCGCTTCCGACCTTGCAGGCCACTCTGCCGCCGCCGCCTCCGCCGCCAAAGGAAAAGCCGCCGGAGCCCGAAAAAGAAGGTCGAAGAAGAAAAGAAGATCGAGACGCCCGAACCGAAGCAACTTAACGATGCGCCCAAGCCGCTCACCATCAACGGCCCTGCGCAGGCCGGCAACGACGCCTTCAATCTCGGGCGCGGTTCGGGCGGCGGCGACGTGGCCAGTGGCTTCGGAAACGAAAACTACGGCCGCTATCTGACTGGCGTGCTTCAGGACGCGATTGAGCAGGACGACAAGCTCAATCACCTGGCTTTCACGGTGCAGATCGCGGCCTCGGTAGACAGCAGCAACAGGATTCATGTGCGCATCGTCAAATCGAGCGGCGATAGCCAGATCGACAACGATGTGTTGCGCGCGGCGCAGCAGGTGGCGCTCAACGAGGAGCCGCCGGGCGCCATGGAATTTCGCATCGCCATTCACAGCAAGCGGCCGGCGTAAAGGACGAGGTTATGAGCGTAGGACGAATGAAGAAGAAAGGTTCGAGCCCGATTGCGAGAATGCTCGCGGCCTGCATCGTCGGAGGCGGCATTGTCGCCGCTCAGGACGGTGCCGCTCAGGAAGCGCCGAGCTCGAACGCCACCGTCAACCTCATCCGGCTTCTGGTGAAGCAGCATGTCATCACCCAGGAAGCTGCCGACGCACTCCTCAAGCAGGCTGAGCAGGAAGCTGTTCAGGCGCAAAGGCAGACAGCCACCGTCAAAGCCATCGCGGCCCAGCCGCCGCCCGCGCCGGCGACGCAGCTTTCGACTGCTGCCACCACGCCGCCGCCTGCGGGCACGCTGCGCATTCCTTATGTGCCTGAGATCGTCAAAAAGCAGATCAAGGAAGACGTAAGAAGGAAGTCATCGAAGAGGCGAAGAACGAAAACTGGCTCAGCCGAACGCGATTCCGGAATGGACCAAGCGCATCAAGATCACCGGCGATTTGCGCTCGCGCGACGAATACGATCTGTTTTCGAGCACCAACGACAATCAGATCATCGACTTTCAGTCGTTCAATGCCAATGGTCCGACGGATATCAATGCTCTGACCAACAACGGCGGCATTCCGATCCTGAACACGACGCAGGACAGACTCAACCGCTTGAGCCTGCGCGCGCGGCTTGGTGTTGAGGCGGTCATCACGGACGATGTGTTCGCGGGATTGCGGCTTGCATCCGGCGGCGACAACGGGCCGGTCTCGACGACGCAGCTTCTCGGGCGGCGGTTGGGGAAAGAAGGATTTCTGGCTCGACCAGGCGTATCTCACGCTGGCACCCGTCGCACTGGTTTGCGTTCACCACCGGCCGCATGGCCAACCCGTTCTTCCACTCCGATCTCGTCTACGATCCGGATCTGAATTTCGACGGTGCGGCGGCGACTGTTGAAACAAGGATCACAACGCCAAGGGGCTCGATTTCTTCGCGACCGAAGGATTGTTCCCGCTGGAATATATCGGCTCGAATTTTCCAACGACAGCACCGACAAGAGCAGCGATCATCAAAAGTGGTTGTGGGGCAGCCAGGCTGGCTTCAGTTGGAAGACGTCCCGGTTCGATTGGAAGTTCGCCGGGGCCTACTACCAGTTCGGCGGGACCCAGGGCGAATTGTCCGATCCCTGCTTCCTTTATCTGGGCGACAAGCAGTGTTCGACCGACTGGTCACATCCCGCTTTCATGCAGAAGGGAAATACACTCTTCCTGACGCGGCAGATCGTCCTTAACCCCAAGGATCCAACGGGGGGGGCGGAGCCGCAATATGCTGGCCTTGCGTTCAACTACCACCTGCTGAATGCGATAACCGAGTTTTCGATGCCGATCGGATCGAAGTATCGCTTCATCTTCGATTTGGACTACGTCCACAATCTCTCCTATCGGGCAGACGCCGCATGTCGTTACGCCCCCCTCGGCCTGCCCATCACCAATGTGGAGCCGGGACCGGGCGGCAATCTCGATGTCTGCGACGGTCCCGAAGGGCACGCGGGCAAAGCTGGCAAGCGGCGCAGACGGTTATTACGTCAATATGACGTTCGGCTATCCCCAGCCGCGCAAACGTTGGGAATGGAATGTTTCGGCCGGCTATAAATACCTTGAGCCCGACGCGACGCTCGATGCCTACACCGACAGCGATTTCCATCTCGGCGGCACGAACGCGCGCGGCTATATCGTTTCCGGCTCGCTCGGACTGTTCGACAATGTTTGGCTGATGGGACGGTGGCTTTCGGCCAGTGAGGTCTACGGCCCGCCGATGGCTATCGATGTCGTGCAACTCGATCTGAACGCGGGGTTCTAGAATGAAGCCCGCATTCGCGCTCGCCGCCTTGTTCCTGGTTTTTTCCGGGGCAAGCCTTCGCGCAATCCGACGACAGCGCCATGCTTCGCGACAAGCTGCGGACACTGACGCTGCAGCTTCATCAGGCGCAGGACGACCAGGCGGCCATTCTGGCGCAAAAAGTGGCGGCGGAAGGCGAACGCGATTCTCTCAAAAAGCAGCTGGCGGCCGCACAGGCCGAGATTGCGCGCGTCAGGCATGACGGACAAAAAGCGAATGCCGGTTGAAAGCGATCTGGCCAAAGTCAAAGACGCGCTCAACCAGGCGAACAGCGCCGCAACGCAGAGCAAGTCGGAGCGAGACAAGCTGCAGAGCACCGCGGACAACACCCAAGTCCGTTCTCGACGCCTGTGAAGCCAAGAACAAACAGTTGCTGGATGTCAGCAAGGAAATCCTGACGGCCTATGAAAACATTTGACTTTGCCGATCTCCATCGAGGCGCGGGAGCCGTTTCTGCGCCTGAAGCGCGTCGAACTCGAGAACCTGGCGCAAGATTACCGCGATCGCATCGATGGCGGTGTCTTCGATCCGAAGACCGTGCGTGCGCCGGCATCTCCTGAACCCAACCAGCAGCCAAGTCCAACTTCCGCCAACCCCAACACCGACGGAAAGAAGTGAGGGAGCGACAGATGGCAAGGCATTCTATCCGGCGTCCGACAAGCCTACGCACACAATTGATGCGCAGCGCCAGCGTGCTTGCGATGGTGGTCGCGCTGAATCATACGCCCGCAAAAGCGCAGACGCTTGCCGTGCTCAACACTGCGGCTGCGGCTGCCAGAGCCGCCACCGCCGTAAAATTCCCCCAACGGATTGCCGTCAGACCAGCCTGCCGGCAAGGGCAGTCAGAACGTGTCCAATACCGCCGCAATGCAAGGGGGCAGAGTTTGCGCGCCCCTTCAATATCAATCGCGCGTGACCCAAGCCCGTAAGCATGGGCGCCGATGCGCAGACAGCGGCACGAGAAGCCGCCGCGTCTATGGAGCCGAACGTTCCGGACGGCCTCGCGCCAGGCGGCCTGGTGCCGGTACCGGATCCGGTATCGGCGGCAGACGATACGACGGGCGTGCATACCTGGGACGGCGCCGACCAACCCACGCAGACGACCGGCTCGGACGGAAAGGTCGATGTTACCGTGCATCAGACCCAGTCGCGCGCTGTCCTTTCCTGGGAAACATTCAATGTCGGCAAGAACACGGATTTGACCTTCGATCAGTCCGTAAACGGCGCCAGCCAGTCGGATTGGGTGGTCTTGAACCGCATCGTCGGCCAACTCAATCCGAATACCGGGCTGCGCGATCCCAATCAAACGCCGGCGCCAAGCGAAATCCTCGGCTCCATCCATGCGCCAGGCACCGTGCTTATTCTCAACCAGAACGGCGTGATCTTCGGCGGAACCTCGCAGATCAACACCAATGCACTCATCGCCACCAGTCTCGAAGTCGGACGAGCACTGGATTCAACGACTGGGCCGCTCAACCTCAAACAGCGCAACGAGGAGTTTCTGGATTTCGGATTCCTGGGTTACGCCGACCAGAATCCGGGGGGAGACCTGCACGCATACACATTCTCGGCGCAGCAATACACCGACGCCAACGGCCAGGTGCAGACCGATCCTCTGCTGGAAGGCTCCATAGACGTTCAGGCCGGCGCCCAGATTACGAGCGGCACCGGCGGTTATATCTTGATGATGGGCGCCCAAGATCACGAATTCGGGCGAGCTGACTTCCATGGAAGGGCAGGTGAGCCTTCAGTCCGGCCGGTGACGTCAAGCTCTCCCGCTCGACGGGCTTCTGATGACACCGATCCTGACGTGCGCGGCTTTACGCTCTTTTCCACCAATCCCGACGATACACAGGATTACGTCGTCAACACCGCGGAAGGCGTTATCAATGTGCCGCAGGGCTTTTTGTCGATGGGTGCGACCGGCAATGGCGCGATAATCGAACAAGGCCTGCTGGAAGCGACGACCAGCGTGTCGCGCAACGGCTATATCTCGCTGACGGGCGCCGATATTCAGATCGCCACCGGCGCGACCATCGCAATCTCGCCCGACGACAGCAAGGAAACGATCCCCCAGGACGGCGAGTCACTCGCGGACTTCAAGCCTTCGAAGATCACCATCGGCTCTGACTCCTCGCGCATCGAAATCGACCAGGATGCGATGATCTACGCGCCCGGCGGCAATGTGGACATCGGTGCGCTGCCAGGCAACACCGCACAAATTGACGGCTCCGATCCGGGCGACTCGCGCATCTTTATCGACAATGGTGCGACCATCGACGTCGCGGGTCTGACTGACATACTTATCCCGGCATCGCGCAATTCCATTGAGATCAGCCCTGTTAAGGGCAACGAACTGGCGGACGATCCGAACTACCGCGACAGCTTCCTCAACGGCGCGACAATTTTTGTCGACCCACGCCTGTCGGGCGTTGACGCGAACGGCGTGGAGTGGGTGGGCTCGCCGCTGATCGATGCTGCGAGCTATGCGCAGCAGGTCGGCGTAACGGTCCAAGAGTTGATGACGAAAGGCGGCAATGTCACGCTCGGCGTTCAGAGTTACGCGCCCGGAACAGACTTGCCGCTTGCACCGGACATCACTGTGAAAAGCGGCGCCACGATCGATTTCTCGGGCGGCTGGGTGACGTATCAGGGCGGCTTCGTTCAGACGACGGAACTCGTCAGCGTCAACGGCCAGCTCGTCAATATCGGCAGCGCCGATCTGAACGCCGACTATATCGGCATCGACAACGGTTTCGTGCGCAACCAGCAACGCTGGGGCGTGACCGAGAACTGGGGGCAACATGCTGCTCCAGGGCGGCTACTATGATAGCACCTACACCGAAGGACGCGATGCCGGTTCGCTGACGCTCAAAGGCTCTTCGATCGTGCTCGACGGCGCTCTGTTCGGAGACGCCTATGCAGGATCCCGGCAGATCGCCGCCGGGGCCGAAGGCACAGCGTCGTCATCGGTCTATGGCGACTATCGTCATCTGCAAGGCGCACCGTCGCAGATGCCGTCGGGCGGCTTCCTGTTCGTGCAGGCGTTGAGCGGCGACACGTCAAGCGGCTTGCCGCTGGATGGCGGCGGCAATATCGATGTCGTAAGTCAGGCCAACTATCATCCGGTCGATCCTGCGCTCGCCTATGGCCAATCTGTTTACATCGATGCCAACGGCAATCTCGTTGTGCCGACGCGCGATCCGAACTCTTATCTGCCGACCGATCGTCAGCAGACCATTAGCCTCTCGGCGGATGCGTTGTCCTCGTCAGGCTTGAGCGCCGTATCGCTCGAGACCAGCGGCAAGATCAATGTCGAAGCCGACGCCAATCTTACCCTGGGCGCGGGCGGCGTGTTCAATGCGGTTGCGGGCCGCACGATCACCATCGATGGCAGTATCACCGTCCCGGGCGGCACGATTCAGCTCCAGACCATCGATGCGGGGCAGGGCTCGGTGTTCGATCCGAACGATATTCCGCAGGAGGGTTCTTTCGACATCGACGTCAACGGAACGCTCTCGGCGCGCGGGCGCTGGGTGAACGATGACGGCGCCGACAGCGATCATATCCAGGGCAGCGCGTACACCGATGGCGGCTCGGTCGTGCTCATCGCAGCTCCGCGCGAGTCACTCTACAGCCAGTTCGGCGATGCCGGCGATCCGCCCGACACGAACGTCGATATCAGCGGCAGCATTCTGCTCAACAGCGGCAGTCTTATCGACGTGTCGAGCGGAGGCTATGTCGATACCACCGGGGGCCTTCATCTCACGGCGCACGGCGGCAATGTCGGCTTGATCGAAGAGACCACCTATTTCCAGCTGGCGCAGGACACCACTGCGGTCGCAGGCGGCATCCCCGGATTTCGCGTGGACGGGATCAATTTCGGCGGCGCCGATATCGTGCCCGTAAATCCCGACGAGATCACCGCGCGCGTGACACTCGGCGGCACAATACTGGCGGCGGGTTTTGGCGGTGGTGGAACCTTTACACTCGTGACACCCGAAATCTCATTCGGAGATGGCGTCGCCACAACGGGAACGGAGCTGAACTTCAACTTCTTTTCGACGGCTGGCTTCGGCAACTACGACATCACGTCTTACAAAACGGATTTTCTCGCCAATAATTTTTATAGTGGCGACACCACTTTGGGCGGCTACAACGCGCTGCTCGCGACGCAAACGCTGACCATCGGCGACGGCCAGACGCTGAATCTGACTCAATCGATGTTCTCGCCGGTGGTCGATCCCAATCAGGCGATGGCATTGCTCAATCTCGGCACCGGCGGCGATCTGTATTCGGTTCTCACGCCTGGCGTTCCCTCAGATGCGTGGGATGCGCGTCCCGTCAATCTGGCGCTCGGCGGACTGGTCGAACTTGAAGTTGCGAAAGGTGGTTCGATTGTTGGCGCCCCAGGCAGCAGCCTTACGGTCAGCAAGCTGCTCAACGAAGGCACCATCCGCATCGTCGGCGGCACGATCACGCAGTCCGAAGCACTTCCCGGGCTCTACACGCAGACCAACACGCTGGCGATTCACGATCTGTCCGATGCTTTCATTGTCAATCCGGACGGTACGATTGACGAGAACGCGGATAACAAGTTCGGCTTCAAAGGCGCGGATGGCAACGTGCTCACACAGGGCCAGTTCGCAGCGCAATATGCATTCTATTTCCTCGGAAAGCTTGGCGCGCAAGACGGCATCGTGCTCGCACCGGGCAGCGTGACCGATCTGTCGGGCGCCAGCATCGTCAATCCGCTCGCTGCGGGTCCGATCCCGAATTTCCGCGATGGCGTCGTTGTCGCCGGCGGAACAATCCAAACCGTTCCCGGCTTGTTGACGGGCGATAATACATTTCGCGCGCCTGTAGGTAAGTCCGTGTACTACGGCGCTGAGAATCCCGGCAGCATCATCGTGCCGGAAACGCTAACCGCAGAGCCGGGGTCTCTGATCGATATTTCGGGAGCATCCGATACGTTCGACCGGGTGAACTCTGACGGCCACTACGTTCCGACCGAAGAGTGGAGCAATGGCGGCACGCTTGCGATGGCCCAACGGCGGCACACTGACAGGCGCCACCATCAAGGCGAATGGCGGTTCCGATCATGCGCTCGGCGGCACGCTCGTTGACGGCATCGGCAAGGAGGTGCTTCCGGATGGCACGACCGTCATCGTCGATCCGACACTCTATCAAAGCGATCCCAGCACCCCGACCTTCAATGCGATCTCGGCGGATACGGTCGAAAACGCGGGCTTTGACACATTTGTCGCGCAGGGCGCGATAACATCGTCAGGCGATGTCGATCTGAACCTCGGCCGCGCCTTCTTCCTGGTGTCGCGCCCCTACGACGGCCAGGCGGATCTCAAGGACACTCAAACGCTCGACGGATATGCGCCGGTGATCAGCTCCGGCGGTGTGATGGAAATCGACGCGCCCTATATCAGTTTCGACAGCACACTACAGAACGTCTCAACACCTTTCGTCGGAACGCCGGGCAGCAACTCCGTGATCCTCCGTGCCAACGAAATCGACATCAGCGGTGCTGTGTTGTTCGATCAATCCGTTTCCAATGTTGAGATGTTCGCGAGCGGCGACGTGCGGCTGAGCGGCGTTGAGCCCTGGCAGCAGACCTACAATGTCGATCCGGAATCGGTGACGAATTCTCTCGCGGGCCAGCTTGCGGTGAACGGCGATCTCTCGATCACGGCCGGGCAGGTGTTCCCGACCACGGGCTCGATGTTCTATGTCACGTCCGCGGCCGAAGACGGCGCGATCACGTTCGCGCGCACCGAAGGCACCGACCCATCGACGCCATACTCAGCGGGCGGAAATCTGCTCGTCCAGGCCGCCAACATTCTGCAGGGCGGCGATATCCGCGTGCCGATCGGCGCTCTCACGCTCGGCGCGAGCGATCCGTTCTCGATCACGACCGATGGCAACAGTGTGGAGTTCGCGCCGGGAACGACCTCGCTCGAGGTGCTGCCAGGCAGTATTACTTCGGTATCTGCTGACGGGATACGGAACGACAACCGACCAGATCGAATGGTTTTTCGCAGCGACCGGCGCCGATGAACTCAAGGCGCCCCCACAGGCCGTTCTCACAATGGGTGGCGGCAACGTCAAAGTCGATAGTGGTGCCACGGTCGATGTGAGCGGCGGCGGCGACCTTTATGCCTACGAATTCGTCGCAGGCGTCGGCGGTTCGCACGACGTGCTCGACCGCTTCAACGACGACGAATTTACAAGCTCCAACGGCTATCAGTATCCGGATGGACGGCAGGTCTATGCCATTGTTCCGAGCCTCGGCAACACGCAAGCCGCGCTCTACGATCCCGTTTACTCCGCGGAGTATAGCGATCTTTATTCCGTGGCAGCGGCGGGCAAGCAAGTTTATCTGAATAACGTGCCGGGTTTGGCGGCGGGGTGGTACACGCTTCTTCCCGCCAAATACGCAACGTTACCGGGCGGCCTGCGCGTTGTGGAGAATACAGACGCCCAGAATGTCGCGCCCGGAAGCTACACGAAGCTCAAGGACGGAAGCTTCATCGTTACCGGCTATTACGGCACGGCGGGTACCGGCGATTACGACTCGATACCCGTGTCCTTCACGGTGCAGATGCAGGCGACGTTCGACAAATATTCGAACATTGCGCTGACTTCGGCCAATCAGAAATTCGCGGCAGATGCGGCCCATGACGGCAACGATGCGCCGCCGCTACCCGAAGACGCGGGCAGGCTAGTGCTTGCGCCATCCGATACGCTCGAGGTTGACGCATCCATCAATGCCGAAGCTGGAAAAGGCGGCCGGGGCGCGGAAGTAGATATCAGCGGCGCGGCGTTCGAAATCGCGTCCGAACAGGACGCGGCTGCGCCGGACGGCACGATCGTTCTCACCGCCGATGAGTTGACCAATCTCAATGCGACCAGTCTTCTGATCGGCGGCACGCGCACGGACAACGCCGACGGCACGACCAATCTCAATGTCACCGCGACGTCCATTCTTGTCGATAACGATGCTGCGCACCCGCTTTCGGCTCCGGAAGTGGTGCTGGCGGTCGAGGGAAGCGGCGCCAACATCACCCTGGCCGATGGCGCCACGATCATTGCCACCGGCGATGCGTCGAACGCGCGAAGCGGCAATTACATCGTCGACGGATCGCAGGATAACGCTGTGGTGCGGGTCGCGTCCGGAGGGCAGCGTCTCGTCACGCGTACCAATATCGACGGTGCGACCAACGGTGATATTTCGGTGGGCGAAGCCGATCTCGAGGGCGGCTCGATACTTCTCGATTCTAGCGGCGATCTCACCGCATCGCCCAACGCCATCTTGAAGACTGACGATCTCGCGCTCGGCGCCGGACAGGTCACATTCACCGACGACGGCACAGGGCTCTCCGGCCTCGTCATCACGTCCGAACTTCAAGCGCTCATTTCGCAGGCGAAAGAACTTACCATCAGCACGCCCGGCACGATCGATTTTTCGTCCGGCACCTACAATTTCAACGATCTCACGCTCGATACACCCGGTCTGGAATTGAAGGACGGCAATGCGGTTACGATCGACGCCGGCAAGCTGACGCTTTCGAACAGCAGCAGCGATCTGGGCGCATGCGGCGGCGACAGCTCACCGGCATGCGGCAGCGGCGCGCTTACTCTCAATGCGAGTGAGATCGATTTTGCGTCCGGCACGGTGCATACCTATGGCTTCGGCGACAGCACGACGCTCGCGGTCACGACCGGGATCTTCGCGGCCGGGGATGCGACCTTCGATGTCGGGGGCGCGGCGCTTAATATCCAGTCGCCGTTCATCGGTGACAACGTTGCGCAAGCTGCCCCGGGCGACACGGCGACAGCCGCGAGTCTCTCGCTCGTCTCCACCGGTGCGGTGACGATTACCAATCCGACCGGCGCGGCCGCGGGCAATATTCCCGGCCTGCCGGGTGCCACGATCTCGATCGACGGCGGCTCGGTGGATATCGAAAGCACGACCATTCGCGCCACTGCGGGCACGCTCGACATTCAATCTGCGACGACGCTGACGGTTGGTGCGGGAGCGGTGCTGAGTACGCCGGGCTATGAGCGCAATTTCGGCGATGCTGCCGACCCATTCGTGGTTTATGCGCCCGGCGGTCTCGTCCACCTGACGGCGCTGGATGGCGATATCGATCTTGAGCAGGGCTCACTGGTCTCGGTTGGTGGCGGCACCGGCACAGCCGGCACCGTCGAGTTCTCGGCCTCACAAGGCAACGTGATCTTCGACGGCACGCTCGATGCACATGCGCCGCAAGGCGGCGGCTCCTTCGTGCTCGATCAGAACGGTCCGTTCGACATCTCGAATTTCAGCCAGATGTTCGGCGATCAGTTCGACAGCACTATCGCGGTGCGCACGGCGACCGGCGATCTCACGCTCGACGCCGGTGCGGAACTCAAAGCCGCGAATGTGATGCTGACCGCCGATGGCGGAACAGTCGACATCTCCGGCACGATCGATGTGTCCGGTGTTTCCGGCGGCGATGCGTCTCTCTATGGTCTTGGGGGCGTCACCCTTCATGACGGCTCGGTTATCGATGCGCGCGCAGAGGGCTATGGCTCTGGGGACACGCGCCAGGCTCACGGCGGCGATGTGGAGATCGGCACCGACGGCGACGGCATCATCACCGTCGACAGCGGCGCTATCATCGATGTGTCGGCAGTCCATACCGGCGACCGTCTGGTTCCCGTCGTGCATAACGGCAAGACCTATTACATCTATGTCGCGGGCGATGTTGGCGGCACAGTCGATTTTCGTGCGCCGGTCATTACCGATCCGAATGGCTCGGAAGATGTGAACGTTTTCTACAACGGTCAGATCGAAGGCGCGAGCGATATTATCGTGCAGGGCTTCGAAAAGTTCGACCTGCAACAGATTGCGTCAGACCCCAACTTTGTCGGCGTAACCATCAACGATCAGGGACAGGCGGTCCTGGATCTTGGCGCAACGGGTACGGGCGACCAGGTGAACTGGCTCTCCGGCGAAGGCGCCGGAACGCTCGTGGACTTCATCCACAATTTCGATATCTCCTCGGCGGATTCGCATCTTGGCAATCTGACATCTTCCGGCGTCTTCAATGAACGTCCAGGCATGGAACTCGATTATTCGGGCGACATCGTGCTCAGCACGAACTGGAATCTGGGCGCGGGCACTGTCGATATCAACGCGGCCGTCGCCGCTGGCGACATGGTGCAGATGTCGGACGGCAAATACTACGTCGTAGCGGGAAAAGAGCAGGACATCTGGTCGAAATACACGTCGTTGCTCTATCGCACCGACACCGATGGTGATGGCCAGGGCAATGTCGACGGCGAAGCGGGAATGCTCACGATCCGCGCTGGCGGCAACCTAGAGATTGACGGCAGCATCAGCGACGGCTTTTTCAATTTTCACGACCAGACGGACCCCGATTACCTCAACGAGGCGCTGGGTGGCGGAAACAAGATCTATAATCCTTATCTTACGACCGGCTGTCTCGGTAATGGCTGCGGCGATGTGGGTGCCTGGGAGATGATGTCGGGTGACGATCTTCCGACTTCCTATGTCTTTGTGAAGATTCCAGACAAGAACGATCTGTCAGCGCAACTATTCAATCCCGCGCCCTACACGGCGGAGGCAAATGCTGCGGATGCGGCCAGCTTCGGCGATCCCTTTGGTGGCGCCGAGCTCTTCCCACTTTATAACAAGGCGGACGGCACCACACAGGTTGTGAATTCCTTCTCCTACCAGTTCGTCGGCGGCGCCGACGTGGCAAGCGTCGATCCGATGCGCACGCGGCCGGGCGCGACAGGCGAGGTGATTGTCGAAGGCGATCACAGCTACACGTTCGAAGGAAACAAGATGGACAGCACGTCGGCTTTCGGCGACCAGCTGTTCCTGACCGTGGGCAACCAGTTGGTAAGTGCTGACGACTGGTATGATGCGTTCCTCGGCGCAAATCCCGGTCTGAACGCGGACTCGTTCACCTATATCAATTTCGGCTCTGCACCATCCGACTTCGACACCTTCCTGCTCGGGCAGATTCCGACTTTCTTCCAGGACAATCCGAACCAGTATCAGTACATCACCCAAGGCAAAAACGTCGAAGGCATCACCACCAGCCTGCAAGAAGCCGCGAAATTCCTGGCCGATGTCGTAGCCGGCAACTTTGCGCAGTTCAAAGACGATTGGAAGGCGCCGAAGACGAAGGTCGTCACCAAGCCGACAACCGTGGACTATCGCACATTGGTCCGCACGGGCACGGGCGACATCTCGATGGCGGCAGCGACCGATATCGATCTCACGAATGGCAACCAATCCGAGGATGGTCTGCAAGTGGGCGGAACGGCTGTTTATACCGCAGGTCATATGGTCGATCCCGCGGCCTTCACATTCGTGGACTCGCTCACAGGGCTTACTGCGACGGTCGACCCGTCCGAATTTGATCAGGAACAAGATCTCATCGACAATCAGCCGGTTGGCTTCGGCTACAAGTATGGCGCAGGCGATCCGGGCATCAACGGCGTCGGTCTTA
The DNA here is from genome assembly GCA_037201525.1 of Rhizomicrobium sp. GTDB lineage: Bacteria > Pseudomonadota > Alphaproteobacteria > Micropepsales > Micropepsaceae > Rhizomicrobium. The sequence goes on from JBBCHP010000013.1 coordinate 129,535, forward strand.
CCGATGTACTCATTGCCGATCCGGCATTTGCAGCTGGCGGCGGCAACGTCACGCTCACGGCGGGCCATGACGTGCTCGGCCACCGCGACGTCTGGCAAACAGCGCGCCTGACGGCTGACTACGACAAACTCAATTTGTTTGGCTACACGTGGATCGGCACTGCCGATCAGCCTTGGCGCGTTGGCCAGATCGGCAATTCCAGCGTGGTCAGGATCGATCCGCAGCTTTTCCAGGAAGGTGTCGGCACGCTGGGCGGTGGCGACATCACCATCAATGCGGGACACGATGTATCGGACCTTTCCATCGTCAGCGATACGTCGCTTACGACGGGAGCGGTTCAGCCGGGCGGCATAGCGGAGTCCAGCCTCGCCCTTGTTTCATTTGGCGGCGGCAATGTGTCCATCAACGCGGGCGGCGATCTTCTTGGCGGACGTGTCGATATCGCGTCGGGTACGGGATCGATCAACGTCGGCGGCAATATCGAGACTGCCGGTGAGATCAATAACGGCCAAGGCATGCAGGAAAACGAACTGCGGCTGAGATTGTCCGACGCGTTTGTTACGCTCGAAGCACGCGGCGATATCGACATGCAGGGCATTGCTGCTCTGGGCGTTGGCCGGCCGGAGCGACGAGGCTGTCAACAATCTCGACTCCCGTGGCTTCTACTATCCTTCCGCCGGTGTCTCCCTCGTGTCCGATGGCAGCCTCACCATCGAAAATACCGGCAACGACGTGCTTACAGAGAGCGATGCCGCCACCGATAACACATCGTCTGCGGTCTATCCCGGCACGCTGAAAGCCGTTGCCATGACGGGAAATCTGAACATCAACACCAACGGCGTCGGGGGTACGGCGGCTGCGGGTGTTCCTGATGCCGGACCCGAGCGGCGAACTCGAACTCGTCTCGGGCGGCAATATCCTGCCCATGACCATCGACCAAGACGACGGAGACCCAGGATTGCTGCCGGGATACTTCACGATCTTCCAGGCAGATCCGACGAACGGAGTCATCGCGGGACGCACGTTCCTGTTCCCCGGCGTTCTTCCGAACACCTCGCAAGAGGAGCGCCGCCTGCTTCACAACCAGGATCCCACGCATCAGGACGACGCGGTACCGAACCGCATCTATTCGGGTGGCGACATCCAGGACATGATCGTGTCGGTCGCGAAACAAACGCGCATCGGTGCCGCGCGCGACATCGTCAACATGATGTTCTTCGGTCAGAATCTAAGCGCCTCCGACATCACGCGCATCGTCGCCGGGCGGGACATCACGGCGACCACCGAACTTGTCGAACCGATCACGACACTTTCCGGCGGTCAGCCGGTCTTCGGCGAACCCGAAGCGGCGGTGCAGGGCAACGATTTCGTCATCGGCGGTCCCGGCTCGTTCTTCCTCGAGGCGGGCCGCGACATGGGGCCGTTCCTCAATTCGGCGGTGACAGACGGCTACGCCTTAACGCCCCAGGGTTATCAGCTGACGGGCACTCTGATTTTCGCGGGTGGCGTACAATCCGTCGGCAATGACTGGAATCCGTGGCTCGATGCGAAGGGCGCCGATCTCTATGTCGAGTTCGGCGTGTCGAAGGGCCAGAATTTCGATGGGCTGCGCGACTACTACCTCGATCCGGCAAACCTCGCCAATCTTCCGGGCTATCTGTTCCAGCAAGTGCGGGATGCGAACGGCAATCTCGTTGCAGATCGCGATCAGCCGATTTACGCGCCAATCCTAATCAAGTGGCTGCAGCAGAACCAGACGTCGCTCCTCGAACAGCTCTACGGCTCGACCGATATCGACTTCCAGCAGGCATACGATGCGTTCAAGACTCTGCCGGAACTGACCCAGCGCGTGTTCCTCACGAACAATGTCTATTTCAACGAGCTGATCCAGACCTCGATCCCCGACGGCGCGTCTTTCGAGCAATATTCGCGCGGTTATCAGGCGGTGAACCTGCTGTTCCCCTCCGATTACGGCTACACCCAGAACGATCTCAGCGGCGGCTCGAACGGCGCGAATGAAACCGTGGAGACCGGCAATCTCGATCTTCGTCTTGCTACGATCCAGACGACGCGTGGCGGCAGCATTTATATTCTGGGTCCCGGCGGCCGTGTGCTTGCCGGCTCAACCGTGCGCACCTCAGAACAGGCGGCGCGGCGCACCTATGACGGCGCGCGGCTGTTCACAGGCAATACGACCTACGGGCCGGTGGCAGCCGCGATTAGCCAGATCCCCACGGGCTATGAAGGCATCCTGACCTTGCGCGGCGGATCGATCGACGCGTTCACCGACCAAGACTTTCTCCTCAACCAAAGCCGTCTCTTCACCGAAGATGGCGGCGATATCGCGATGTGGTCGTCCAATGGCGATCTGAACGCAGGTCAGGGACCGAAGACCTCTGCCAACTTCCCGCCGGTGGTCGTGGACGTCGACGAAGACCTCAACAGCGAGGTCGACTCCGTCGGCGGCGTCACCGGCGCGGGCATCGCGGCCTTCGAGCCGGGGCCGGGCATTCCGGCACCGTCGGTATTTCTGATCGCACCGCGCGGCACGGTGGATGCGGGCGATGCAGGCGTGCGTGTTGCCGGCGATCTGTTCATCGCGGCGCTCACCGTTGCCAATGCGGAGAACTTCAGCGTCTCCGGAACGTCTTCCGGTATCCCGACGGAAGGCGCAGTCGATGTCGCAGCGCAGACCAGCAGCAACGCGGCGGCGGCGGCGGTGGGGCAGGAGGCGCAGAATATCGGCAATTCGCGCGGCAATCAGGACAATCCGTCGGTCATCACGGTCGAACTGCTCGGCATCGGCGACGATAACGACTCCGACGAAGAAAAGCGCAAGAAGAAGCGGCCCAACTCCTGAAGCCGGGATAAAAGCGGATGCGGGGTTCTGAGAAGGATGGCGCCCACTCGCGCTTCGCGCTCCGTGGCGCTCAGTTTTTGTAAGCTCGCTCCGCTCGCCAACAAAAACTGGCGCTCCCACCGGGAATCGAACCCGGGTTTCAGCCTTGAGAGGGCCGTTTAGGAGTCTATCGACGTCGTTGAGTGTCTCTCGGATTTGACAATAACCCAGCAAATCCCGCCGATGTGTATTCCCTTGTCCGCGTGAGTCTACCCCCGTATATTGGACAACTATTGGACAAGGTTGGAGATCGGCGATGGCCAGGACCGTACGCGATGTTGCATTGAGCACGCGGTCCGCGCGCGAACGCCTAGAGCATTCGGGCAAGCCCTATTTTCGTTCAATCGATAACGGACTTCACATCGGCTATCGCAAAGGGAAAACCGGCGGTCGGTGGGTGGTTCGGTGGTACAAAGGCAAGCAAGACTATCGCGTCGAGACGATCGGCACGGCGGATGACGTCATCGATGCAGATGGCGTCCAGATTCTCAATTTTTCGCAGGCGCAAGCTCACGCTCGAGATCTTTTCGTAAAGCGCCGATATGAGCTCAATGGCGTGTCAGCACCGCGGAGTGGTCCTTATACCGTCAAGGACTGCCTTGACGACTATGTGGAATGGATGGGGGAAAAGAGAAAGAGCTCCGCCGACGCGCGCTATCGCGCCAATGGGATCATCATTCCTGATCTTGGCGATATCGATTGCGAGAAGCTCACGGCTGACAGGATCAAGAGATGGCTTCACGCGGCCGCGAAGAAGCCGCCTCGGTTGCGTTCGAAAAACGGAGAGCCACAAAAATATCGCGTGCTGCACAACGACGACGAAAGTAAGCGTCGGCGACAAGCCACGCTAAATCGCACCTTGACAGTTCTGAAGGCGGCATTGAACCGAGCCTGGCGCGACAAGAAGATCTCGTCCGACAGCGAATGGCGGAGGGTTGAACCATTCGAAGCTGTCGATGGCGCGCGGCCTCGTTATCTGAAAGTTGAAGAAGCCAAACGCCTACTGAATGCAAGCCCGTTAGCTTTTCGCCGCCTTGTGCAAGCTGCCCTCGCTACTGGCGCCCGATACGGCGAACTCGCCGTGCTGAACGTTAACGATTTCAATTCAGACAGCGACACGTTGCACATCCGCACCAGCAAGAGCGGTAAAGGGCGTCATGTCTATCTTACTACCGAAGGAGTTTCGCTATTTGGAGCACTCACCGCCGGGCGCAGCGCTGATGAGCCGCTATTGGTCAAGGACGACGGCAGCCGATGGGCAACCTCTCATCAAATTCGGCCAATGAAAGAAGCATGCGCTGCCGCCAAGGTGAAGGGCGCGACCTTTCATTGCCTACGTCACACCTATGCGAGCCTCGCCATAATGAACGACGCGCCGCTATTCGTTGTGGCTAAGAACCTGGGGCATGCGGACACGCGGATGGTCGAGAAGCACTACGGCCATTTGGCTTCGAGCTACATGGCGGATGCTATTCGAGCTGGAGCACCGAGGTTCGGGTTCAAGCTGGACAAGAAAGTAGTTGAGCTGCGGCCAGGCAAATGAACGAGAAGCGCGCGCGTAGCCGAATTGCGTCACCGGGACCGCACGGCCCCTACCTTCCGGCCAAAGAAATCCGACAGTGGTTTGCTTCCGCAATGGGACACGAGCTGCTGCTTTCTGATGACGAGTTATACGATCTAGCTCGCTTGCTTCAGTTAGAACTCTGCGGCGCCAACAATGCTGAGATCGATCGCGGCCGGGCAGAATTAAGCCTAGATGGCATGAACGAAGTTTCGCAGAACGAATGGTACGAGAAGGTTTTGGGCCGAGTGGCTGCTGCAACGGAATCGCTGATTGAAGAGACACACGTGCTGGAAAAATGGATGGGAAATTACACTTGGCCGAGCGGTCTTACGTTGGAAGATTTGCGGGCCCACCTGCAGGAAGTACGCTGGTCATCGTCTTGGCGTCCACAAATATCGCCGAGGGGACGCCCCCCAGAAGCGTGGAAGAAGCCGGGGCGCGCGTTCGCCAAGGCGGTGTCGGCGGCCCTGAAGAAAGCTGGCTACGGCGGATCGCTGAGACTCACCTATGCCGAAAGTGCGCCGGTGAGAATCGCAACAGACGCTGTCAATTGGGCATACGATTTGCGGCTCGATACTCTCGGGTTTGTCGCCGGCATGCGTGATCGGGATCGTACGAAGCTCGCGCGCTAGTCCAAATTCGGCCGATTTTGGCTACTATTTTTCGCCCGATGTGTCGCTCTACGTTTGCTCTGCAACCTTTGGACGGCAATAGACATGGAACTGAAGCCGGGCGCTTCTTCGGTGGCTGATTTCTGCAAACTAAACGGGATTGGGCGCGCAACATTCTACAAGCTGATTGGTGCGGGCCGCGGGCCCCGCACCATGAAGGTCGGGTCAAGGACACTCATTTCCGACGAGGCTGCAGAAGAATGGCGGCGTCGTATGGAAGCCGAGACGGAAGCGGCAGCGTGATCTATGGGTCACAAAGCCAAACCGCCCGGCCCCGACTCCTCGGTGCGCGAGCGGCGCAGCGTTCTGCTTGGCGGCGAACGCTTTGAGATTAGCCTCAAGTCAGAACCTCAAGCAATAAAATTCCAAGGTGCCGTCGTCGGCTGGCAGAACGTCCGATCGGATCACGGCTTCGACGCCGTTCCACGCTCGAGCGATATCGAACTCGCTAGCAGGTATGCCGGCATAGGTTCGTGCAATGGAAAAATCCCCTACGGCCTTCGGGAGATGGCTGAGGCGCTGAATTGCAGCAAAGCTACAGCCATGCGAGCTCTGAAACGACTGCAAGATCACGGATTTGTGGTGCGTACAAAACAGGGATCATTCACCGTCAAGCTTCAGATCGCATCGGAATGGCGCCTGACGGAATTTCCAGATGATGTGACCGGAGACATGGCATCGAAGGAGTTCGCCAGATGGTCGAAAAATCAAAATACGGTTTCACCAGAGGACCCAGCCGGGTGCCGCGATGAAACCGATCGGGTGTCGAGGCGAACCGCACTCGACTCAAAAACACTCACACGGTTTCGTCACAGCACCCGCTAGCACATTCCACGGTTTCACCAGAGCACCGCTGTTAGTATACCAGGGGGTAGGCGCGCGGCCAGCTTGGCGCGAAGCTGAAACCACTTTTAGAGCGCCATCCAACATGAATTGGAAAGCTAAGTTTATCGCGAAGCGCGCCAATTTGCGCAGTCTGGTGTCGGCTCGGCTCCGTATTGAGAACGATCAGCTATTCCGCCGAATTCTCGCGCGACGCGGATAGCTGCCGATTTTAGATGGCCTGCGCACCTTCAACCCAGCCATTGGTGTGAAGGTAATGCAAATGGCAAATTATCGCGAGCCCAACTTTGTCGGCTGCCATAACATCAGGATGGTGAGTCCGCCCATTTCGTGACATTCGCAATGGCCGCTTCGCGCCAAGAGCGGTCATTCAGGGTCCGTTGTTGCTTGGGCAAGCGACTCAATACGGATGATATGCGTAGACATCTTCGCCCAAGTACTCATATCGGCCCTCAGGCTCGGGTGGCTTCTTATTGCCCGGCTGGACCCGGTAACCCCAACCACCGTCAAAAAATGGTGTTGTCATAATATCAACCGCTTGACTTGGGGAGACGGTTACCGATTGGGGAGATAGACTCGCGATTGCACGGGGCCACTCTGCTTTGCGGACTTCAATGTCGCCACTCTCAAACTCGTAATCCGTATCTTTAGACCAAGTTTTGGTTGTAACAAATTTTTTCGCCATTAAAATTCGCGCATCGACGTTGATCGCCCTGAGCAATGCCTGATTTTGGATATGGACGGGCTTGTCGAAAATCCAGATCAAAAAGGCCAGGGGCAATAAGATCGCCATTGCAAACACGCCGCTGATCCAGAAAGCCACCTTCCACCATTTGCTCGCGTGCGTCTCCCTGAAAGCGAAATAAGTCATGACGCAGGCAACCGCACTCAAGCCAACAGCGAATGCGGACCAAAACCGTAGCGTTGCCGCCAAGAACTCCAATGTCAGCGGAATGGCGGGATCAGTAAAAGCAAGGCTCTTTGTGGCGGATGGCGCGCACCACGCTATTGCGTAAGCAAGAACGCTCAATAGAAGCGCCAAAGCGGAAACCTTTAATGGCGTTTGGCGGCTCATGTGCCCTGACGCGTTACACTTCTTGGCGGGGGAGGGTACTGGCAATCGTGCCTAGAAGGAACGTCCGCTTTGGGTCAAAAGCGGTCATTCGTTTTCCGGGCAAAAGCGCCGGGTATACGCGCTACCCTAGCAGAGATAGAAGGCTGCTTAGCCGAGATGAAGCCTACCAGTGCCTAAAAGCACATAGGACCAGAAATGCTGCGCTGATGTCATCGGCAGCGGCACTCGCGCGTGATGTCAAGCGATGCCGAAAATCGGTAGTGACGCATTTTGAAATCTAAAGGACAATTGTGGCTTCGCCGACAATTCGGCCTTCCCAGATATAGAACTTGGCGGCGCTGCGAAGGTAATCAACGGCCTGTTTTCCAGATAGAAATACATAGCCGACCCTCAGCGTCTCTCCGGGAGAGATTGGACCGTCAAGAAGTAAAGGCCATCCGTCGTAGCCAACCCAACCGGAGCCTCGTTCGTTTTGAATTGTGCAGGGCGATCCCCATCCGAGGCTAGCGGGAAGTGTTTTGCCTCCACGCTCTGTCGGATAAAGAAATAGATCGACTACAAGTTCTGGCTGCGCTTTCTTTAGCCAGTCGATACTAACCATCAGGCCGCCCGCTTCTTATAAGGCCCGCGCTTCGCTACAGGCGCTTCCTGAGCGGCGATTAGCGCGGCCAGATCAGTCATGTCCATAGCACGATCCACGACGCCAGCGGCCATTGCAGGCGTCACGCGAAGCGTTTTGTGGATGCGGCAGAAGTTATAGTTGAAATAGTGCAGATCGTGGCGCGCGAACGCAATGGCAAGACCATCGCCTTTGTCACCAAGACAGAAGGCGCGGCGGTCCCGGTTCTGAAAATGGGATTATCTTCACGAGACGGTGCTCGATGGCATCCCGCGAGCGTGTCTCGCATTCTGAGCAGGCTTGCGAGTGTCGCCTAGTAAGGTGGCCTCGTCCTCAACGAGCTGTCACCACCCCGATCAATGCAGTTGAAGAATTTGACGTTCACCAACGATTTGTTGGTGGGATAAGCTGCATGCCGGGCGGAATTGGCGGCGATTTTTTGGAGGTCTTCGAACACGCCGACGCCTTCAGTGCGCGTTGACGAGACAAACCTAACGAGGCATTGCCAATTATGGGTTGTTGTCGGACGCGCCTAACTGCGTTGCCCACGGCGATGAGCACCGTCTGCATATTGGCTGATATCTCCAGACTGAATCCGAAATTTGCGTTGGAGTCGGCAAACACCTGTTTGCTCGCAGCCTCGGCAAGGCTGCAACGCAAAACGTGGAGATGTGCTCAGGTGCCCATGGAACGGCAATCTCTGGCCAAATCGCGCGCCCGCCGCTCGTTCTTGTCCAATACTTGGACAATATGGGTGGCGATATTGACCTAGAAGAGCGAACTGGTCGCATGATTATGGGGCATATGCGTTCCGCAATTCTTTGCGTATTTCATTCAAAGACAACCCGGTTTTCGCTGCCATCATCCGATAAAACCCCAAATGACAGCCGCTCTCTTGGCAAGATCGGTAACTGAGGCCGTACGCCTGCCGGCATCCGAAACGATTTGATCCGGGAGGCATATGCAATTTGGTAGTCCGTTGAATTATACCCAGCGGCTCGAGAATGGGACAAACAAACCACCACCGGTGGCCACCGAAGTTTGGCCGGGTAGATTCCAGCGATACTTTTTGCACGCAGGGATGACCGCCACGTTCAAAGGCCAGATGAATGCAAGCCGACGAGGGATGCCAAAGGTCTGTGACAAAGTGCAACGTCAACGGTTCGCGCAAGTACTCGGACTGCCAGCGCCACGCTCCAAGATTGATATCTCCATCAACGAGCAAATTCTGCTTTCGCAAGTCCGAGAGGCACAACGAATAGGAGTCCTCAACCGTTGCGGAGCGCAGTTCTTGCCAGCCGCTGCCGAATCCACCCATCGTTATGGTTCTCCTAAATCATTAGGCGTTCCAAAGCGCCTAAGCCGCCATTTTGACACAGATCGCTGTCATTCTATTTCTAGTCACTCATTAGCCCAAGCCCAGAACGGTATCGGGGATATCCATGTCCGACATCAACATGCGTCGGTTGCTGGACCACGCGCATGAGCGGACCAAGGGGAATATTCGCCACATATCGATACAGCGAGCCAAGGGTGAGAATATTGCAGACGCGTATCTAGAGAAGGATTTGAGCTCGCTCGGCTTGGATACGTTGTGGGTCGGCAATGCATCTCGCGCATGAAATGGCTCGTCGGATAGTCGGGGGCCGTGGCGTTTCAAGGCCGTCACCATGTCGGCCTTGCGCATGTCCGTGAGATTGCAGCGAGCGCACGACCAGCGGATGGACCAAACCAGCCCCACGAATTCTCCCAATGTGTGGGGATGGCCGTTTGGACCGCGATAAAGGGGATTGGACATTGCGAACGCTCCTTAAGTGGGCGTTCCCGGTTGGCATGGCGACGGCTCCAACGAAATAAAAGAGCAAGTCGAGAGACGAGTCGAGTCATGCCACAAACTAGGTTGGGTACTCAATAAAACGTTGCTGTGTGAATCGGTTGCTGATTCCCTTGAGATGTGATTCGAGGGCTGAAGCGATGCGGAGCAATCTTTTTTGGCTCAGTGACGAGCAGTGGGTTCGAATTGAGCCGTACCTTCCGACGGACGTGCGTGGCAAGGCCCGGGTCGATGACCGGCGCGTGATCAGCGGCATTGTGCATGTGATCAAGAGCGGCTGCCGCTGGAAAGACTGTCCGCCCGAATACGGCCCGTCGATGACGATCTACAATCGCTTCGTGCGCTGGACCGAGCGCGGCGTATGGGAGGCGGCTGTTCCGCGGTCTGGCTGCCCGCGGCCGATCAAGCGATGTCCAGATGATCGACTCGACCCACGTCAAGGCGCACCGCTCGGCCTCGGGCGCAAAAAAGGGGGAGCACAAGCATGCGATCGGCCGATCTCGCGGAGGGCGCAATACGAAAATCCATGCAGTCGCAGATGCTAAAGGCCGTCTTCTTTCCATCCTTCTGACCGGCGGCGAGGCGCATGACTGCCCACCGGCGAAACGGCTGATCCGCCGATCCAAGATCGCCAGGAAGATACTCGGCGACAAGGCCTACGACAGCGCCGATCTGCGGGACTGGCTCGATCAGCGCGGCACCAAACCCGTCATTCCCAACAAGTCCAATCGCAAGCAGCCCTTCAGCTTCGACAAAAAATCCTACAAACAGCGCCACAAAATCGAGAACGCCTTCTGCCGCCTCAAGGACTTCCGCCGTATCGCCACACGCTACGACAGGCTCGCTAGAAACTTCCTCGCTTCTATTTGCCTCGTCGCAGCTATCGTGTGGTGGATTTATTGAGTCGTGGCCCTAGTTATAGGAATAGTCGTCCTGTATCTCACCCGGAAGTTCCAGCGAGTGCCCTGCAACCTCTCTACTCTCCGGGGAGTAAAACAGCTTCAATTCAAAGGCGTACTGACTGTCTTGCTTACCGCCATCGTGTAGTCATTATGGTCTCCGTCAATCACGTGAATCTCCGATTCCTCAAAATCCTCTGAATAGTATTCGTGCTTTTCCATATAACCGTCCACTTCAATAAGAACCGTCCCCTGTAACGACGATCACTATCTCATCATCGATCTTCTTTAGCTCTCTATCCTCAACAGTCGTATCGCCCACGACACTTGCGTACACCTCGTTAGAGAACGGCACGCCTTCAAATCCAAATGCCGTATAACCCGAAATATCCTCTTCCAGAATTCTTGTAGTCATATCGTCGATCTCATCGATTGTGAGTGGTGGAACCTGATCGATGTTTATGCCTTCTAGCTTTGGCTTAATTATCGCGTCAAAGAACTTTCCTATCGTAACGAATACCTCTGGCACATCCTGCCTCGTCTTCAAATTGACTCTTGAGGTCTGGATGAAGAGTCCATTCCTTGTCTGATTTCTCAGCGCAAAAGTCCGCCGGGTTGTTCACTAGGAAGTAATAAGGCCCCGCCGTCGTTTTGCCTTTGATATGCCCCTTAATTGACTCCCAAATGATGAAATCCTTGTACCCTTCACCTGTGCTTTTGAACGGTTTCTGACTCTCGTATGATTTGAGCACTAGGTCTTTGCAAGCTTCTGAATATCGATGTCGCGATCCCGGAAGTTGTGGTCGATGAAGTGAAGGGAAACTTCCCCAAACAGCTTGGCGACCGACTTGCGAGTCACAGAAAGACATACAAAGAGTTGGCAAAGATAATTGATATTGATGAGCCACAGATTTCAGTGGAGAAGGAGAACGACAAGTATCTCGGCTGGCTAGAAGAGTTTCTCGAAGAAGATGGCATTGGAGTTATTCCATATCCTGACATATCGCCCAAGCCTTTAGAAAAGCCTGTGCGTTTGCGGACTTTAGAAATTTCTCGTTCATGAAAATGTTTGTGTCGAGGAAGACGGTCGTCATTCTATTCAATCCCCCCATTAGGTTCTGCGTCATCCTTGCGGGCAGCCCTCAGTTTGAGTTGTATTCGGCATCGTATTCTTCATCGTTGTAACAGCAGTGACAGCCTTCGTTGGCAAGGAACGTTGCACCACATCCTTCGCACTGTTTGGCTGGTACCGATGCGTTGCAATGAAAACAAAACGACGTCTCATGATATCCCATAACCAAATACGACTCTCTGCACACGGGACAATCATCCGTTCCGCTAAACTGCTCCGGAGTGTCCTCGATCTTTTCATCCCATTCGGGCCAACTGTCCTTCATCCAGTCATTCAAGCGCCGATCAGCAATGGCTTCGAGTTCATTGCGCTTATAAATGGCGGCGCGAATTGATTGGAGCGCGCTATCCGCAATAGAAGTGCGCAACTCACGTTTCAGTTCATCCTCCACAAAAAATAAAATGAATTTGAAAGAGTCCGCGATTATCAAATCGTCTTCTGCTTTGTGGTCGTACCGATGGTGTTCAATTCGATTTCTGCGCTTCTGTATTTTTTCGACTATTGCGCGCTGTCCTTCGTAATCCCAACCCGATATTTTCTAGGCGTGCTAGAATTTCCCGTATGCCGGCCGTAGCATGACCTGACTGGCTCTTTTTGTACCGGGCGGAGTGTTAGAACCCCGTCTTGGAGAAGGAGTTTTGTTATGCCGAAGAAGAGGTACAAGCCCTGAGCAGATCGTGACGCTACTGCGTCAGATTGAGGTGGCGACGGCGCAGGGCAAATCGATTGGCATTGCGTGCCGGGAGGCAGGGGTATCGGATCAGAGTTATTTTAGGTGGCGCAAGGAGTATGGCGGCCTCGATCTTGAGCAGGCGCGCAAGCTGAAGGATCTCGAGAAAGAGAACGCGCGGTGAAGCGTCTGGTTGCCGATCTGTCGATAGAGAAGCAGGTGCTCAAGGATATTGCCGAGGGAAACTTGTAAGCCCCCGCGCGGCGCCGGCAGGCTGTGGACGGGGCGATCACGAACTACCATCTCTCCGAACGCCGTGCCTGCCGGATCGTCGGCCAGCCGCGCGGCACGCAGCGTTACAGCGTGCTCGTGCGTGCCGATGAGGATGCGCTGACGCAAGCGATCATTGAGCTTGCCGTCCAGTACGGCCGCTACGGCTATCGCCGGATCACGGCGTTGCTGCAGAGCGCGGGCTGGACGGTGGGCACCGACCGCGTGCAGCGCATCTGGCGCCGTGAGGGGCTCAAAGTCCCCAAGAAACAAAGGCCACGAGGAAGGCTGTGGCTCAACGACGGATCGTGCGTCCGGCTGCGGCCGGAGCGGCGCAACCATGTCTGGTCGTACGACTTTGTCGAGGCTCAGACCCATGATGGACGCAAAGTCCGGCTGATGACGCTGATCGACGAGTTCACGCGGGAATGCCTGGCGATCCGCGTTGCGCGCCGGATCAATGGCATGGGTGTTCTGGAATCCATGGCCGATGTCATGATCGCGCGCGGTGTGCCTGAGCACATCCGCTCCGACAACGGTGCGGAGATGACGGCCAAGGTTGTGCGCCACTGGCTGGCAAGTGTCGGAGCAAAAACGCTTTACATCGAACCCGGCAGCCCTTGGGAGAACGGATACTGTGAATCCTTCAACGGCAAGCTCCGCGACGAGCTGCTCAACGGGGAAATCTTCTACAGCTTAAAAGAAGCAAGGATCGTCATCGAGCAATGGCGCAGGCACTACAACACCATCCGCCCGCACTCATCGCTGCAATACCGACCACCCGCACCGCAAACGCTGGCGCCGCCGATGTCCCATCTAGATGGGACATCGGCGATCATGTAGTCTCTATCAACCTGGTACAAAATATCCGTCAGGCCAATCCCGATAAATAAGAATCGGATTTTCCTGATAGAGCCTTTCCTTGAGAAAAAGCTCAATTGCGTGGAAGAGCGTCAGAATGGCGTGCTTGCGGCTGGAATAGCTCCGCTCTTGCAGGAAAAAATCGATTCCTATCAGAAGCGAATCAACCGCGTTATCGTAGATATCACTCACATTGACCCCAGATATTTCAGATTCGTGCAGTCATTCACGCAACTACAATAGTTGATTGGCATGGAAAAAAGTGCGCCTTGCGATATCCTATCCTGATTGGCTCCGGCTAGAAGGGGTTGAGGAGGGCGCGGAATGTTTTTTGGGGCGTTCAGGGGGAAGAAAAAGCCTCCGGCTGAAGAAAGGTGGACTGGTTGCTCTCGTTGCAACCCACCGAACTGGCGGCGTTTGTCCGAGGGCTGCTGACTGAATCAGAACCGGGCTGCGCGACGACGTGTGTGGTAGCGCTTCAAAAATCTGCCGATCCTGATGGGAACGATAGAAGCGCTAGCCGAGCGCAATCCTGATGACGTACTTCCAACCGGCTTTGAAGCGCTCCTTAGATATTTTAGTAATGAGGATGGGAATGTCGCTGTAGTCGGCGAATGTGCGGCGACAAAATCGGCTTACTGGCGGAATCGCCGGAAGATCGCGCGGAGAATGTGCGGGTGTTCGGTGCGAGTTCGCAGCGACGTTGGGATAATCTCGAACCTACGTTACCCTGACGGTGTAGGTTTGTCACAGAGACAATGACCGCAGTCGGCTCCGTCCTTCACGAATTGCAGTTTGACGGAAGCGTTCTCCGGCGTGGGTTTTGGCTATACGTTTGGGAGGTCACACGACGGGACCAAGCGCCGCTCTACTATGTCGGGATGACCGGGCGATACCGGCTCCATCAACGCGCAGTCCCCATTCAACCGCATGGGGCAGCATCTAGGTTTCAACGACAAGAGCAATCCGCTTCGGAGGTTATTGCGCGATCACCAGATTGAACCGGAGGCGTGTCGGTTTCGATTGGTCGCGTTGGGGCCGGTCGAATCCGAAGCATTGGAGCGAGCCGAACACGATAAGCGCCGTGACGTAGTAGCGGCGATGGAGAAGGCCCTCGCGGGAGCGATGCTAGACGCGGGTATCGCGTGATGAATAAGGTCGCATCACGCAAGAATTTGATGCAGCACGATTCGGCGATGTGCTTTCAGCGTTTGCGGAGAGATTTACTGCGTTAAACCGTGCGGCGCGTTGATGTGCCTGTTAAGCAGATAGCGCGCCGGTCGTGTTTCTTAAGCGCCTCCCGCTTTTCCTCTAGGTGGTCATACCGGTCGCAGATTTCGTTGAGAATAGTAGCCAACGTGCGCGCCATTTCCAACCTGATCCCATGTCTTTGTAGTCGCAGAGCTTCTTAGCCCGCTCGATTGCTGCGGTTTTGGCCTTTGGACCGACAGCTCAATCCAGACCGGCGCATGGTCGCTGGTCTTCTTACCGTTGTGGCTTAATTCAGGGAATGGATGATCCACTAACTAATGGATTCACAGATTATAGAGCTATCATCTATCGCTATATCCGAAATATCATTTTTAGAGGCTTGAACAATATCGTCTATCACGAAGCTATTTCCCTGACTTGATGTCCAGCTCATGCTGTCGCGCGGGACAATGTGGCTCTGACCCTCAGCATCTCTATCCGCAAAACTATAGGAGAATCTTCCGCTGCTTTGCTGGACGTCGACAGAAACACTAAATGACAACTTAGTTTGGTTTGCAGAAAGCGCGCTTTGAGAAATGAGACTTACACTGGCATGACACTGCCCTTCTTGCATTGAAGTTTGCGCTGCAGCGCAGCCCATCAAACAGATCGTCCAAAGTCCAATTGCTACAGAACGAATGCCGATCATGGTCTTCTCCTTCAGAGGTGGGGCCGACAAACGCTCGGTGCGGTTGGCAGTGACCTTTCGAAGGTCGAAAGCCTTTCAGGAACTTTCTTCTTAAGATTTTTCCATTCGGACAGAGTGTGGGTATCCGCGTATTCGAGAATCGGAATGTAGTCCCCGCTCGAAAGAACTACGGAAACAGTGACGGTCGCGGAATCTTTGTGGAGTCACTGAAGAAATCCATATTTGGAATATTTGGGGCAGAAACCTTGATATCTGCATTTGCAATCCCAATCGCGAGCCTTTGGCCAAAGCATCGACCAAAACTCGCCTGCACCGGAAATGTATAGTTGTGCGGCATTTGTGTATATATGGACGGGTGCGTTGAAGTTGATGTCTGACACTGCAGCTTCGACCATATCATCAATCGCCGCTTCCCTTAACGTACGTCCTACAAGGGAAAGGCAGGTCTCATCGTTGATCCGTATAAAGCCAAAAGCAGATGGCCGCGGGCAGGGTGCTGCAGAGCTGGCTCGAACGATATTCAATGACGGCGCAAATTCATGTTCGCTTGTCGCATCGGTGGAAGATTTCAACAAATTTCCGTCCACGTGAATGCCACCAACGCCCGACGGAAAACGCGCGGCCAATGTCGGCTGTCCCACTAGAACAATCATATCTGAAATGTCCCAGGGTACTATTGGAGCTGATATCTCAACCATTCCAACAGTTGGCTCAAGGGATTTGGCAGCGTCAAAGAAAGAAGCCGCGGTGTGATCGTTAAGAATTAACGTCGGATTCGGTTTCGGGTTGCCATCGAGGTACAAGTCATATGGTAGGATTTGTGTGGGCTTATCTGAAAAGGCGGGGGGGAAGCTCCGCATGATCAAATGGCGGCGGGACCCCTGTCGATTGGACTGCATCTTGGCATTCTTTGAGCTCTAAAGCTTGCCTGCAGGTTTTGTGCGCCGATTCCAACTTCTCATCATAGTCTTCAATCATCGGACGTAGCAGTTCTAGCTTTTGAAGAGACGCGCTCTTTGAAGAATATAGGGATGTTCTCGGATCGACGCCCGACCCGAGCTGATCAATGTTTGCCAGCCTTGACTGCGAAGTAGCGGCGTCAAGCTTCAACTTCGAGAGCAACTTGAAAAACCGGTCGTCTGATAGCTGATCACCTCGATAATTCGGGTAGGGCAGCGGCGAAAGTGCGTATTTCACTGGCTGCGGCTTTGGATCCTTTTGCGCTGTCAAATAGGCGTCAACAGCGTTAGCAATTGCTTGCAGCCCGTCGGCAGCGCCTATTTTTAGTACTCCGACAGAAGCGTTCGGATAACCCTCGGATATGACGTCTAAGTGCAGCGAACCTTCCTGGTGCGCCTTACTAATCTGCGAGTCGCCACCCAGAGCGGCACTCGCCTGCGCCACGCCCATGTTGAACCCGCCGTGAATATTTGCGCTCATCGACGATGTGTTTAACGAACTAGAGTTCGCGACCTTGATCACGAGATACAAGCGGCTTTCGTTGAATACACTGGAGATGTATCTGTCACCGCATTCGCTTCTAAGCTGTCGAAGCGCGTCTTGGGAGCCAGAACTTGCTAGAGGCTTATGGACGTCATCCCCAGTCGATATTGTCGATCGTACTTGTGGGCTGTTCGCTGTAATCCTCCATTATAATGTCGAATGCGCTATTGTTGAACGCAGAGCTCTCTTTGATATCTACGTCTGCACCGCCGTTAAATGCCATGTACGAGGCTTGGGCTTTAGCATCCACATGAAACGCTTCCTTGTACTGACTAGCATTAAAGACGATGCTCACGCTTATGGTGCCATGTGATGCATTGCTGCTATTCGTCGTTCCAGTGATGCACGATGGTTTGGGTGTAGCGTAGAAATCGTTGCCTAAAATCCCCTTCGCCAAAGCGTAGCCACGGAACGTGCCGTAGTTCAAAAAATCATTTTGATTTTCGTCCGCTGAAGCCGCAATAACCAACTTTGAAAAAATGCTTATCAGCAGCGATGCCCTAAAAATCGTTCGGGACTATTTTAAAAGTCAGTTGTTTCATCTGCGCCCCCAGCAAAACGGATTCGATCGTGTGTTGATCTTAGCATTGGAACGCGGTGCACCAAGAGTGTGGAGCGATTTTGACCCACAAATTGGAGAAAGTGCAGAACGCAGTCGCGCGCCGCAAACAACGGAAGGGCGTAGCGAACACCCTTTGGCTTAAGCGGTCCTAAGGTTGGATCGAGGCATTCGGGCTATCCATTGGCAACCGACGGAACAAGCCCGCTTTGCGCTTAAGTGAGCGGTTTTTTGTGAATACAAGGCCCTCACCGAGGGTGGCGCGGGCGATGCAAATTGCACGGATTTTGCACCGATCGACCTTCGGTTTTCAGCCGTTTTGCTCCGCAAAATCCCGCTTCGTTCGTTTTAGAACGAAACAAGAAAAAAATACCCAATGACTACAGCTTGTTGATGGTGGGGCGCGACAGGGATTGAACCTGTGACCCCTTGGGTTTGGATTTCACCGCCAGAACATGCACCTGCTTCGTGGAGAGGTGGGCGTATCTCCCGAGAGGATATTTGCAACGGCTCTTGATATTTCGGATCGGGACCAGCCTGCACTGCGGAGGTCTATTCAGCACATTGCGAGCGAGAATGCGGTCAAGTCCGGGCTGATCAACTCTCGGCTCTCGATCTCTCAGGTTAACTGCAGCGAATTTTTTGATCAGTTCGCGTTCAGTCTGCGCGAATTATAGCGCGTAGATGCTTTCGACGCTGATGCATGTTTAGTCTCGACTAGCGCAAATATCCCTAATAACATGAGCACCACACGCAGAACTGCACCTAAGCGAGCGGCCAGTTGCGGAAGTGCTCCTCGCGCTGCTCGCATCCTACTTCCACAAAGACGGAATGTTGCAAGCAGGCGCGGTAAACTAACTCAATAGAGCCGTCTTCCGTTTAGCTTTATTTCTTTTAAGAAGATTAGGTTGCCTCGTGAAGGAAATACGTCAGGTGGAGAGCCGACCCAAACATCAAGCATACTTTTCTTGCCGAAAAAGTGTCGTATCTCGATGACATAATCGCGCTGCCACGGCCGCACACTCCGCGATGAAAAGATTAGGCGCGCCATCCACGATCACGTCCAGGCTGCCACGCTCGCTCTTTAGAGCTGCGTCACCCTCCATTTTCATGGCGACCTCTTTCTTGTCTGGGACAGAGACAAAGACAGTTTCAAATTCGCAACCCTTGGGCTGAAACTTCACCTGTGCAATCGCGCCGTTGCCGCCGAGAATGATTGGCTGAGCGCTCTGGCCATCAGTTCGGCGCCTGTGCAAATTTCCGAAACGGTTCTCACGGTGATGCTCGCGTCGGAATATTGAACATCAACAGCCCCAAACGACCGGGGCTGTCCTTTTAGGTGGTGGAGCTACTTACCGCCCTTTTGTCGGTTATCCGGCTTGCACAGCATCTGGCAGTTTGCCGCCTGGGTTTTGCCACCTAGACTCCATGGAGTGATATGGTCCCCTTCCATCTCCTCCAGAGGAAAATCGTCTTTGCAAATGGGGCAAATGCCCTCCTGCCTTTCATATGCTTCACGCTTCATGTTGTCGCTAAACGCACGGATTTGCAGAGCGCGCTCATTGCCATTTAAGACGTACTCGTAGATGCCGGACTTTTTCGTTACATCTTCGTCCTGCATCAAGTGAGAGACCTCACTCTCCAGCTTCTGCGTATCTAGCATCTGCTTGCCAAACGTGTTGTAGAGCGGCCCCCAAGCCACTCCCTTCATTTCCTTTCGGTATTTGGGGAACGTGAGGTTCACCCAGGTAATTACGCTTTGGAAGTAGGTCCAAAGCTCGTTTGCGTTCTGGTCCTTCTGGTGTTCGGCCATGTATTGCTTAATCTCACCAACGGACAACCAATCGAGAGCAGTTTCGAGATACTCCTGCCGAATGGGGATTCCATTCACGAGCTTATTTCCAATCGCAGCAGCAGGCGCCCCAGACTTGGAGAACCAGCGCTTAGCGTCCGCGAGCCACGGCCCGGTGTAGATCGCATTGCGCAATTCCTGGTCGGAGAGCTTCACGCCCGCGATATTGATGACCTTGAACCACTCAAGCTTCTCATCGTCGTTGCCATCACACACATAGATCGATAAGTCGTAGTTGAGAATCTGCTCTTGCTTATCTCCGGTGAGGTTGACGAAAAAACGCGGGGAGCCCTCTATCTCGACCGCGAAATCGCCTTGAATATACTGGCATATACTGATTGTGCGTTGCTGACCGTCCATCAGCTCAAAGGCATCGCCTGCGACAGCCCAGTACATTGTATTTAGAGGGAAGTCCTTGCGAACGGTCTCTATTACCGCATCGCGCTGCTTTCCGGTGTAGATGTACTCCCGCTGGTATGCGGGACGGATGTCCAGAAGGCCGTTGAAGCCTCGTACCCCTTCCTCACCCTTATCCTCATAGCCTGCGACCAGCTCGGAGACTTTGACGTTTCGCAGCAAAATTTTCACGGCAGGGATTTTCGCTTAATGATGAGGCGGGCATACGTGGACCTGTATTCCCGCTTGGTCTTGATGACGCCTCGCCTGTTTAAGTCGCCTGGATTCGGTACGTCCGCTTCGGTATATTCCCTTGTTTTCAGGCCGGAGTTGTTATCTCTGTCCGTGATTCCAAGAATCTCAAATTGCTCTGGATTATATCTATCGAGAAATGTGACTGGCACGCCCATCGCGCCGTCGTAGTCGGCTGGAATTTCCGCCACCTTGCTGACTTCGATAGCTTTGTAATTGTCATAGGTGGGATATTCGGCAGGCGTGTATTTCTTGTAGAGCGGAAGTTTCTCGTGCCGATCTTCATAGTCCATATTTGTGAACCAGCCGACATTGCGAAATTTTACTAGGCCGGTCTGCGCGTCGTACACGCCGTTTGCAAACTCGCGGGCTAATTCCTGAGGGATTTTGAAATACGCATTACCGGCCGCAAAACCGTGACCAAGCCAGAGCTTGTTCTCCTTTATTAGTTTGAAAATCTCTTTGTATGTAATGGCGTTCTTGCTTCCGATAATTAGAAACTGCTTGTCGAACTCCATCAGCTGCGCCACATATTCGCGAAACAGCGAGAATGGCGGGTTGGTCACTACAATGTCCGCCTGCTTTAGGTACTCCACACACTCTGGGCTGCGGAAATCCCCGGCGCCGTATTGGTCGTCGCCTTTGAGCGTCCGCGCCGTGTTTGCATCGTGTTTGAGCAGATACTCAACATCCGCGAGGTCAATCGCGCCATCCTGATTCTGATCCGGAACTTCATTGATTTCGATTGCATAGGGTTCTCGGCACCCAGGCTTTAATCCCTCTATTTCGAAGAGCGGCAAGCTAGAACCGACGATGGGCGACGGCATGAAGCTCGTCGCAATCAATTTCTTTAGGCCGAGATTGTTGAAGTTCAGCGCAAAGTATTTGAAGAAATTGCTTTCGTACGGATCGTCGCAGTTACAAAGTATCGTTTTGCCGCGTAGCACCGCTCGGTAATGCCTAAGCTCGTTACTTATATCGCCGAGCTCGGTGTAAAACTCATCTTGTTTGGCGCTCTTCGCATTGGCGAGTGCCTTATTCGCGGACGGCTTTGCTGCCGCGAGTTGCCTAGGCATCCTCGTGCTTCTTCCCTCTGTTGGCCGCCCACGCCGCCTTGCCTTTGGCGGGGGGCTAAAGGATTGGTGACGGGCGCGAATCGACCCCATGGAAGCGACCCTCTGATTCCCGGATGAGGAACCCTACATGTGCCGCGAATCACCCGTCAAATGCTCACCCGCATCTTGTACACAGTGCCGCGGCGACTGCTGCCATTTTCTGGCGCACTAGCCCCATACATGGGCCGAGGCCGCATCAAACGGTACGACTTTCAGAGGGTATCTTCCATTCCGCTTCCGCCGCAGCGCGGCGAGCGCCTCCGCCGCAACGAGAATCTTCTTGTTGTCGCCACTGTCGGGGTCGCCGTAGATGCTTACGAACATAGTGCCGATCCGGCCGCGCGCGATGATCTTTAGAATATGCTGATCATTTTCTGCGAGGGAATGGCCGTACACGACGACTGCGCCGGCAGGCTGTGCCATGCATCCTTCAAAGCTTCTCTGAGCCTTATGCAAGTAGGCGTTGTGCATGATCTTCTCCAACTTACTATCCGACGAACCTTCGGACACGAAGATCGGGTAACGGTCATTGTCGAGCGCTTCCCTGATCTGCTCGACTATAGGGATGTTTGTCCTTGACCAAGTGTATTTGATGATTTCGACCGGGCGTCGAAAAGGTGAAGGGCTCCATGCAGAAAGTTCACGGAAGCACTTTGAGAGTCTTGCCATGAGACATATGGTTGGTTTTCTTCTTCCGGTTCCCGGAAGCCATCGTCAGGACGAAGATCGATCTTGTCGACCTCGTCCTGCATCAGTGTCCAATAGAGGACCACGTCGTAGTTCAAAGTGAAGATGTGGCCGAACGGTTGCAGAAATGAGCGGCACGCAGCGTATTGCTCCGGCTTGATGTCCATTGGCCGATCCGGATGCCTTCCCGCAATGGCCTTCACGAGCACTCCCTTCAGGAAGTCAGCGTCTTTTTGCAAGGTTGCGATGAGATCCTTCTCGTCGGGGGCGTAGATTGAGAGAATGCCGGCTGCCGATACCAGCTTCTGAATGACGATCTCAAAATCCATCGTGCCCAGCACCTTGAACAGGTCTTGAAGGTGGGGCGCCTCTGAGAAATCGGCATGTTCGAATAGGGATTCGTAAGTGAATATCTTCGGAAACAGCGCAATGCTGAAACCATTCCCGAGCAGGAGGTACTTGCTTTTCAGCTTGTCGAGCTCCGCACGAACCTCCCGATAGTCCATCAATCCCGCCATCACACACCCTCCAATTCTGCAGTCACCCTATTTCCACCTTCGACTCAGGCGGGTGGTTCACTTTATGTCAACACCAGATGGTCACGCGCACGTCGCCGAGGACTGCTGACGATGGAACACCTCTGCGCTATTATGGACGCGGCGAGCCCGCCGAAACCGCGCGGGCCGTATAAAAAGGCTATTAGGTCATGCCCCGAAAGCGGCAGCTAGAAGGAACTATTTGCGTCGATGGCGCAGAGTATCGCTGGTCTGTAAGCCGCGAGCCGCAATGGTGTACTGCGGATGGATATAAAGGACTATCTCTCTCGGTGCGTCTGGCAAGTTCTTCTGGTCGGGAGTTGCTGCTTGAATATCCGTTCGCAAAAGGAGCGAACGGCATGGCGAAATTGCCGCAGCGTCCGAAGGTGAATCCTAAGTCTGTCGAGACTGGTATTCGCGATGCGACTGCTGCCGGTTGGGAGCCGACTTCACGCGGCAAAGCCTTCGCCTTCCAAGTCGCACTCGAAGAAAATTCAAACTGAGACACTACCGAGAAACTGGAATAACGCGTTGAGCGCGGACCGCAGGTGCCATGTCCGGCCTGTCCGACACGTGGTCGCAAGCCGGACGCCGTTTGAGCCTTATAAAATAGGCACTTGTCCGACCTGTCCGACCTGTCTGACCTATTTCTAATATTGATAGAGGTAAACATAGAGGGAACGACCCGCAACAGATGCGTCTCGTCGCGATAGTCCGGCGGATCGAACGGCGTCACCATAGTTGCGTCGTACCACGTCGTCAGTCCGATACTCGCGGCCTGCGGCTCGCTCACATCATAGGCTTCGCCTCCGATGTCTTCGGTCGTCATTTCGTCCGCATCTGTCCTGGCATTCAAATTCATCTCGTTCATTTTGGGCTTTCGGCAAGCGATCCCGTCGCCAGAATCATCACGTTCTGACGTTTTGTCCATTCGAGTGTTTGGTGGGATTGCGAAGGGTTGAAGGGTTTGTAGAGGTGCAGTTGTCCGAAGGGTTGTGAAGGGAAGTAGACCCCCAGCGACCCTTCACAGCGCTGGAGGTCCGTCGTCGCGCGCGCTGACGGCAACGAAAAACTGAGGCCAAGATGGCACGGCAGAAAAAAACGTCAAGGATTCCGGTGTTTTGTCCGCATCATAGTGACAGAACGCGTTAGCGCGAGTGACGCGCGATCATCCGGTCCAGAGCGGACTTCGCGGTTTTCCGAATACATCGAACCCCCGGCTTGAGAATCGGCGATACGCTCCGCGGATAGCTCGCCGACTTGGAGCGTCGCTATTGCGGCCTCAAAGAACGGGCGCCTTGTGCCGAAATTGTGCCAGGGAATGCTCGTCGTTGTTTTGGAATGAAGTCGGAGTGCGTCGGAATCCCGAGGATTCCGCAGAATTTTCAGAGCTGCTTCGAAATGCTTCGCCAAAAATCGAAATATTGCCCCGTCGGGAGCTATGTAATTGATTCTGCGAATTTATTTGGTTGCGGGGACAGGATTTGAGCCTGTGACCTTCAGGTTATGAGCCTGACTGACAATTGGATATCGGCCCCAAATTGCACACCTGCATATTGGACATTCGTTGGATATTCGTAGGCCGGAAATTGCTAATGTATTGTATTTCCTGGCGCTCCCAGGGGAATCGAACCCCCGTTTCAGCCTTGAGAGGGCCGCGTCCTAACCGCTAGACGATGGGAGCGAGCGGCGGATCGCGGCTTATAGCGGCCACACCAGGTTTCGATCAAGCGGGCCGCTAAACTCCCGCGAGGCCTAGTAAAACATCAAGCGGCGCGCGCCGAAAACGCGAGCGAAATGGCCCGCCAGCGCGTGTCATCTGGCACGAAAGCGGCCAGCGAAGGAACGCCGTGCGCGTCGAGCGCCGCGATCAGCCAGACGAAATCCGCTTCGCTGGGCAGGTCGCGCGGGCTTGGGGCAGGGCGGCCGTTGGGATGGGAGTGGTAACAGCCGACGATGGCGCGGCCCGCTTCACGCGCAATGCGGCGCAGGCGCAGATGCGCCGCTGGATCGATCTCGAAGCAATCCGGCTCCGGCGAGATATTGTGCGTGGCGTGAACGTCCATCGCGTGCACCACATCGCCGGTTCGCATGCCTTCAATCAGCCCGCAACACTCGCACGGGAAAGCAGTGCGTGCTGCGCCGGAAATCCGCGCGCCCAAAGCATCGGGCAGAATGAGTGTGGATATCATTTACTTCGAGGCTTTGATCCGCGCGATCAGATGGCCGTCTTCGGTGTCGACGATATCGACTTCGTCGCCGTCCGCCGCGCGAACATGCAGGATCAGCCGGCCGGATTCCGATTGCATCTCAATCACCTTGGCGCCCAGGGGCAAAGCAAAGGCAGACCGCCCGATCCCCGCGGATTGCGGCGCCGCGGGTTCCGAGAACTTTCGCATCATGCCCACGACCAGAAGTATGAGAGCGATGACAATCAATGCGCCAAGGACTATGACGACCGCGAGCATCAGCCGGTGGCTGGTGGTTTTCGCGGGCTCCAACGGCGCTTGAATGTCTGACACCAAAGTCTCCGGAAACGAATTGCGCGCCACGGTCGCGGACGAGCAGGAAGGA